>NZ_JAVBXS010000027.1 GCF_030824435.1 Rheinheimera sp. | reverse complement strand
GCATTAGTATGGCGCCCCGTTGCAGACACAGTTCCTCAGTAGCTCAGCCGGTTAGAGCGGCGGACTGTTAATCCGTAGGTCGTTGGTTCGAGTCCAACCTGGGGAGCCACCATTTCTAAAGTCCTTTTTTCTTCTCACAGCATGTTTCACTTTTTCCGCTTTTAGGGCTATTCAGCTGTTTAATCTGCCAACTAACGTAAAGTCTGTTTATTTCACTGCAATTTTTTGTTTTAATTGAATTTATAGAACTCTTTTTTGTTCCTGTTGATTCAGGATGCCGTCTATAGTTGAGTTGATTCCCTGCTGAATTGGAAAGTGCGCCGCTATGAAAATGTTACGGACCCTGCTTGTTGCCCAACTTGTTTGTGTATTGCTGCTGCTGGCCATTGTATTAACTGCGCTGGTGATGACCGAACAGCAGCATGTCAATGAAAGTTATGATCGACAAAAAATAGCGCTGACCCAGCTGCTGAAAAATTTTGTCGGGGAAGATTACAAAACGCTGGTACAACAAATCCGTGCCAGCAGTAATCCGCAGATGTTGCAGCTAAGCAAACTTGACGGCACTGTATTACATGAACACAACAATGCCACTTCAGGTTCAGCCTTGCTGGACAACATCTTTGCCGTTGCTGGTATTGAACAAAAAGCTGCCGTGATTAAAAACGATGAACATCAGTTGCAGCTGCAATTTATTCCGGATTTTGACCGTTCCAACGCGGTATTTTTACAGGCATTCTGGCTGGCTTTGCTGGCACCCTTGTTATTATGTTTATTGCCTGCAGTATTAACCCCCTTGTTGTTAAAAGCACAATTACGCAAAGTCAGCCACAGTATCAGCCACGCCATAGAACGTTTTATGCGAGATCCATCGGCAGAGCTACAAACTCAGGATTTAACAGGGGAATTTGAAGATGTCGCGCTGTCGTTGAACAGATTTGCCCAGTTCAGCCAGCAACAATTTAATGAAATGTCACAAACAGCCAAACAGGTGACAGAAGACGCTTTTCGCGACTCCATTACCGGCTTACCCAACCGCAACCGTTTTGTGCAGTTTTATGAAGAACATCTGCGCGAGGGTTGCCCAAATGATTTTGGTATTTTTGCCATCACCCGTTGTACTGAATTACAAAATATCAATCAAAGCCGCGGTTTCCAGGAAGGTGATAAATACATTCTGTCAGTCAGTGAACTGGTGCAAAAAGTGGCAGCCAGCTACCGGGATAATAAAGTGTACCGGCTGAACAGTTCTGACTTTGCCATTTTATTGCCCAGAGTGACGGTGAAAGATGCCGAAAACTTTGCCATGCAGCTGCAAAGCCGTTTAAACGAATATCAAAAACTGTCTGAGCTGGATTCTGTGGCTTACACAGGTTTGGTCAGTTATGAAACAGGTAAAGCTTTAGGTGAATTGTTGGCCGTTGCCGATACGTCCATCAGCCTGGCGCAAACCAAACAAAGCAACAGCTGGCATATTCAAAAAGACAGTGCAGCAGGTGAAATAGGCATTGGCGGTTATGGCAACCAAAACTGGCGTAATGTCATTGACGATGTGTTGGATAACAGCCGTATTTCGTTGTTATTACAAACAGTGCAACCGTCAAACCGTTCCTCTAAAACCTATTCAGAAATTCTGGTACGGTTTAAAACCATAGAAAACCAGATTTTGCCAACGGCGTCGTTTTTAGCCATGGCGGAAAAACTCGACAAAATTATTGCAGTGGACCGGCTTATTATTGAAACGGCTTTAACCACTATTAAAAACCGCAATATGCAGGATCAATATTTTGGTCTGAACCTGTCCCCCCGTTGTGTGCATGACGACCAGTTTGTGATCTGGCTGGAACGGCGTTTACTCAAAGACGCTTCTATTGCCAGCAAACTGGTGTTTGAAGTCAGCGAATATGGCCTGCAACAAAACTTAAAAACCAGCAAAAGATTTATTGATATGCTGCACCGTTGTGGCTGCCGTTTAACAGTCGAAAAATTTGGTGTTGGTATTACCTCCTTTAAATTCTTCCGCGATTTAAAACCGGATTTTGTCAAAATGGATGGCAGTTACACCCGCCATATTGATGAAGACAAAAACAATCAATATTTTATGCGGTTAATGATCGACCTCGCCCACCGTATTGGTGTGGGTGTACTGGCTGAAAGTGTCGAATCGCAAGAAGAAAAACATATGCTGGAATCGTTATTTATCGACGGCACTCAGGGCTATTACATCGGTAAACCAGCACCGCTCTGAACAGAGTGCTGTTAATTTACACAAACAACAAACAACCTTGTTTTCTGTCGGGTTGTTTGCTGCTTTTAAAGACCGCATAATAGCGCACCCAAAAAATCGGTGTTGACCTGCAGCTTTGCCGGCCCTGCTCCGTAAAGACCACCAGATGATGATCTTATGATGACTGAATTTCTGCTGTTGCTTGTCAGTACAATACTGGTCAATAACTTTGTACTGGTAAAGTTTCTGGGCCTCTGCCCTTTTATGGGCGTTTCGAACAAACTCGACACCGCTATTGGCATGTGTCTGGCTACCACTTTTGTGCTGACTTTGGCCTCTTTATGCAGTTATCTGGTGGAAACTTATATTCTTTCACCGCTGGAACTGAATTACCTGCGCACTTTAAGTTTTATTCTGGTGATTGCCGTTGTGGTGCAATTTACCGAAATGGTGGTGCATAAAACCAGTCCGGCTTTATACCGGCTTTTGGGTATCTTCCTGCCGCTGATTACCACCAACTGCGCTGTACTGGGTGTGGCACTGCTGAACGTCAAAGCCAACCATGGTTTGGTGGGTTCCGTGGTTTATGGTTTTGGTGCCGCCGTTGGTTTTTCACTGGTGCTGGTGTTGTTTGCCGCTATGCGTGAACGCCTGGCCAGTGCTGATGTACCCCAGGTGTTCAGAGGCGCAGCCATAGGCCTTATTACTGCAGGCCTGATGTCGCTGGCGTTTATGGGATTTACCGGTCTGGTGAAGGTGTAATGATGTCGATGTTTATTGCGCTTGGCGCTATTACGCTACTTGCACTTATTTTTGGCGCTGTGCTGGGTTATGCCGCCATCAAATTTAAAGTGGAAGCTGATCCGCTGGTTGATCAAATTGACGATATATTGCCACAAACCCAATGTGGCCAATGTGGTTATCCCGGCTGCCGCCCTTATGCCGAAGCTATTGCCAACGGCGATGCCATTAATAAATGCCCACCGGGTGGTGATGCCACCATTAAAAAACTGGCTGATTTAATGGGTGTTGCCGCAACGCCGCTCGACAGCACACAAACACCGGCCATCAAAAGAGTGGCTTATATCCGCGAAGATGAGTGTATTGGTTGTACCAAATGTATTCAGGCTTGTCCGGTAGACGCGATAGTGGGTGCCTCCAAACAAATGCACACTGTGATGGTGGATGAATGCACTGGTTGTGATCTTTGTGTTGAACCTTGTCCGGTCAATTGTATTGATATGGTGCCACTGCCGGGTACTGTAGAGCGCTGGAAATGGGATTTACAGGCCATTCCGGTGCTGGTACTCGACAGCAACCCGGTGAATAAAAATCTGGTGGAGACAAACTAAGTGCCGTCCTTGTTTCAGCAAATTAAAGCAGGCAAGTTGTGGGATTTTCATGGTGGCATTCACCCGCCGGCCCGCAAAGAATACACCAGTCAAAAACCTATTGGCCGTTTGTCTTTACCTGAACGTTTATATGTACCACTGCGCCAGCATATTGGTGTTGCCGGCGCTTTATTGGTGCAAAAAGGCCAAAGAGTGTTAAAAGGTCAACCCCTGACAGCTGCAGACAGTGCTATGGCAGTGCCTGTACATGCGCCTACTTCAGGTTTGGTGCTGGCGATTGAACCTCATATTGCGCCCCACCCCTCGGCTTTACCTGAACCTTGTGTGGTGATTGAACCCGATGGTCTGGAAGAATGGCGGCCACGCCACGGCCTGAACCTGCTGGAAGCCGACAGATCCATTTTATTAAAACGTATTCAGCAAGCCGGTATTGCCGGTATGGGTGGTGCCGGTTTTCCGACCCACCTGAAAAGTGGCGGCTCTGCCGGTATTGATTATCTGATCATCAACGCAGTGGAATGTGAACCTTATATCAGCGCCGACGATGTGCTGATGCAGGAATATGCCACCACTATTGTCAAAGGCATTGATATTTTATGCCAGCTGCTGAGCCCGGCCGCAGTGCTGATTGGTATTGAAGATGACAAAACCGAAGCTATTGCCGCCATGCAGGCCGCCTGCAGCCAACGTGACCATTATCTGGTGCGGGTGGTGCCAGCCAAATACCCTTCCGGCGGCGAAAAACAGCTCATTCAGCTTTTGACCAGCAAAGAAGTACCTGCCGGTCGTCGTCCACTGGACATCGGTATTGTGATGCAAAACGTTGGTACTGCTTTTGCGATAGCTCAGGCGGTATTAGAAGATATTCCGCTGATTTCCCGTATTGTGACTGTGACGGGTGAAACCTTATCCCAACCACAAAATATGCATGCGCTGATTGGCACACCGGTTGGTGCTTTGCTGGATGCCTGTGGTTTTGCCCCTGAACCAGAGCAAAGGGTGATTATGGGTGGCCCTATGATGGGTTTTACCTTGCCGTCTTTGTCGGTGCCTTTGGTAAAAACCAGCAACTGTATTTTAGCGCCCACACAACAAGAGTTGCCTGCCGCCAACAATGAAATGGATTGTATCCGCTGTGGCGCCTGCGCCGAAGCTTGCCCTGCAACTTTGTTACCACAACAGCTGCTCTGGTACAGCAAAGCCAAAGATCAGGACAAACTGAAAGAATACAACCTGTCAGATTGTATTGAATGTGGCGCCTGCGCTTATGTCTGCCCAAGCGAAATTCCGCTGGTGCATTATTACCGCGTTGCCAAAGCAGAAATCCGCGAACAAACCCGTGATGAGCTCAAAGCCGAACAGGCCAAAGCCCGGTTTGAAGCCCGTAACGAACGGCTGGAAAAAGAAAAACAAGAAAGAGCAGCGCGTAATCAGGCCTTAGCGGCGCAACGCCAACAAATGGTCAATGCCCAGCAACAACAACAGGAAATAGCCGCAGCTGCACAAAGAGTTGCCAGCGGCCAGCCAGCGCAGCAGAATCTGAGCAAAGAAGACATTATTGCTGAGCGGGAGCGGAAAAAAGCCGAAGCCCGTGCTTATCAGGCCGCCAAAGCAGAGCAGCTTAACAATGAGCAAAGTGCCGCAGCGGCTGCCGAAGATCTGACCACAGAAAACCGGAACAAACAGGGCCCGGACGCCACAAACAAGGATGCAGCAGTTGGCGATGCCAGAGCAGCTGCTGTAGCTGCCGCTATTGCCCGCGCTAAAGCGAAAAAATCCGCCGCTGAACCTGACAATCAGGTAGCTGCAGAGCCGGGAACCGGCTCAGATAAAGCGCCGGATACAACACCAGGTGCTGAAGCTGGCGATGCAAGAGCGAGCGCAGTTGCCGCCGCCATTGCCCGTGCCAAAGCCAAAAAGGCCGCTTTGGGCGCAGATCAGCAACCTGCAGCAGAGCCGGTTCAGCCACAAACTGCAACAGCAGCAGAGCTGGCGGAAGATCCAAGAGCCACAGCAGTTGCCGCCGCCATTGCCCGTGCCAAAGCGAAAAAGGCAGCTCTTGGTGCCGATCAGCAAAAAGCGGCAGCTTCACTGACCACAGAAACACAGTCTCAAGTGGAAAATACGGCGCAAAATCCGGCAGCTGTTTTAACCGACGGCGTCGTAAACAATGAGGTTCAGGCTGCAAAACTCAGTACTGCAACACCAGAAGATAAAGAACAAGCCAAAAAAGCAGCGTTAAGTGCTGCTATTGCCCGCGCCAAAGCACGGCAACAAAATCTGCCTGCCGCTGCTACAACACCGGAAGCCGCTGAAAACAACAACGCTGCCGCCAGCACTTTGGATCCGAAAAAAGCCGCCATTGCAGCTGCCATAGCCCGTGCCAAAGCCAAACAACAAGCGGCAACAGATAATACCAATTCCGAGGATGAGGCATGAGTTTCAGAATAGCCAGTTCACCGCATAACCATAGCCAACAACATACGTCCATCCTGATGCGCAAAGTTGCGCTGGCCTGTATTCCGGGTATTGCCGCTCAATGTTATTTTTTTGGTTATGGGGTGCTTATTCAGCTGCTGCTGGCCGTTATTACGGCATGGGCCAGTGAAGCATTGATACTGCACTGGCGCGGTAAACCTGTGCTTATCAGACTAAAAGACCACAGTGCTTTGCTGACCGCTGTACTCTTGGCTGTGGCTATACCCCCTTTTGCTCCCTGGTGGATCATTGTGCTGGGCACTGCTTTTGCGATTATTGTGGTGAAACAACTGTATGGTGGCCTGGGTCATAATTTATTTAATCCGGCCATGGCAGCTTATGTGTTGCTGCTGATTTCGTTCCCACAACAGATGACGAGCTGGTTGCCGCCTCAGAGTTTACAGGCGCAACAACAACATCTGCTCGACCCGGTCTGTACTGTGTTTACCGATTTCAGCTGTGCCGGTTATAGCCTGACCCAGCAAAAAACCGACGTCGATGGCATGACAATGGCTACGCCGCTGGATACGTTAAAAACCGATTTGGCTGCCGGGCGTACTGTCAGCGAAAGCCACCAACATAAAATTTTTGCCGCCATCGGCGGTATCGGCTGGAACTGGGTCAACCTGGCATTTTTAGCCGGTGGCCTTTGGCTGTTACAACAAAAAATTATTCAGTGGCGTATTCCGCTGGCACTGCTGGGCAGCCTGGCCTTATGTAGTTTATTGGCTTATCTGATAGATGCGGATCGCAATGGCAGCCCGCTGTTCCATCTATTTTCCGGCGGCACCATGCTGGCGGCATTTTTTATTGCCACAGATCCGGTGTCAGCCTCCACCACTGAACGGGGCCGTTTGGTGTATGGCGCTTTAATTGGTCTGCTTATTTTTGTGATACGCCGTTTTGGCGGTTACCCCGACGCCGTTGCTTTTGCCGTGATGCTGGCCAATCTGGCTGTGCCTTTAATTGATTATTACACCAGACCCAGAACCTACGGCCACAGACCCAAAGGAGCCCACTGATGCTGAAGTTTGTCAGTAAAAATGCGCTGCTGCTGGGTGGCGCTGCCGCTATATGTGTGGCAGTGGTCAGCGGCATCAATCAACTGACAGGGCCGGAAATTGCCCGTCAGACCGAACTGGAAAAATTGCGGTTATTGCAGGAAGTATTACCCCCAGGCGCTGCAACTCCGGCAATGCTGGATGATTGTGTTGTGTTAAATGAGCCCGAAGTGTTATTTCAGCCAAGTGCCAAACTGTATCGCTGGCGCCCGGAAAACCAAACGGCCGCTTTTGTGGTGGAAACCACAGCACCCGATGGTTACAGCGGTAATATTCAGCTGTTGGCTGCTATTGACCTCAAGGGCACAATATTGGCGGTGCGGGTGCTCAGTCACAAAGAAACCCCTGGGCTTGGCGATAAAATAGAAACCCGTAAAGGCGACTGGATCCACAGTCTGGCACAGCAACAGGTGCAAGGTGCAGATGACAAAAGATTTGCCGTAAAAAAAGACGGTGGTCAGTTTGATCAGTTTGCCGGCGCTACTATCACTCCAAGGGCCGTGGTGGCTGCGGTCAAACGCACTGCACTTTATTTAAAACAACACCCCGAGCTGATGAGCCAAACATCTGCTTGTCAGGCAAAGGCACAGTGAGGTTTTAATGTTTAACTACAAAGAGATAATGCAACAGGGTTTGTGGCAAAACAACCCTGGCCTGGTGCAGCTGTTAGGGCTTTGTCCTTTGCTGGCAACCAGCTCAACCTTAACCAATGCTTTAGGTCTTGGCCTTGCCACTATGCTGGTGCTGATGAGCACCAATCTGATGGTGTCGCTTATCCGTCATCAGGTACCCAACGAAATCCGTATTCCGGTGTTTGTGATGGTGATTGCCGCTGTGGTCACAGCTATTGAACAACTGATGCACGCTTACACTTATGCACTTTATCAGTCACTGGGCATTTTTATCCCGTTAATTGTCACCAACTGCATAGTGATAGGCCGCGCCGAAGCTTTTGCGTCAAAAAATGCCGTTTTGCCGGCCATTGTTGATGGTCTGATGATGGGACTTGGTTTTACCGCTGTGCTGGCCTCTTTAGGCGCAGTACGTGAAGTGCTGGGGCAAGGCACTTTGTTTGACGGCGCCGATGCGTTGTTAGGCAGCTGGGCCACTGTGCTCAGAGTGGAACTTTACCAGAGCGACAGTCATTTTTTATTGGCCATTTTACCGCCTGGTGCTTTTATGGTGTTGGGATGTTTAATAGCCGCGAAAAATGCCATTGATTTACGGCATAAAAAACGCCGGCAGCAAGTAAAAACCATTACCCGCGCCAGAGTTACTCATAGTGCCGGAGCTGAAACTGCCACTGGCGGCAACTAACCATGTGGTTGCGTGCAAGCCCGGCTTTTGCCTGAAAAGCACCAATTCCGGGCAGCTGCACTACAGCTGCCAATACGGCCGCCAATCGCTTTTGTGTCAGAGGATCTGATGAATAAAGAAAAACGCATCGCCATCTTAACCCGGCTGCGTGATGCCAATCCCAAACCCACCACTGAACTTGAATACAGCTCGCCTTTTGAGCTGCTGATTGCCGTGTTATTGTCAGCCCAGGCCACAGATGTTGGGGTGAATAAAGCCACCCGTAAGCTTTATGCTGTGGCCAATACCCCAGCTGCCATGCTGGAACTGGGGCTAGATGGCGTCAAGGACTATGTCAAAACCATTGGTCTTTTTAATACCAAAGCAGAAAACATTATCAAAACCTGCCGTATCTTGCTGGAGCAACATGGCGGTGAAGTACCGGAAAATCGCGAAGCTTTAGAAGCTTTGCCAGGTGTCGGCCGCAAAACCGCCAATGTGGTGCTAAACACAGCCTTTGGCTGGCCAACAATCGCAGTAGACACCCATATTTTCCGCGTCAGCAACCGCATGAATTTTGCCCCCGGCAAAAACGTAGATGAAGTGGAACAAAAGTTACTCAAAGTGGTGCCCGCCGAATTTAAGCTGGATGTGCATCATTGGCTGATTTTGCATGGTCGTTACACCTGCGTGGCCCGCAAGCCCAAATGTGGCAGCTGTCTGGTCGAAGATTTATGTGAATTTAAACAGAAAACCGAATAGGAATATCCCATGCGTATTTTACACACCATGCTGCGAGTCACTGACTTAACCCGTTCCATCAACTTTTATACCGAAGTTTTAGGCATGAAACTGCTGCGTCAGTCTGACAATCCGGAATATAAATACACCCTGGCTTTTGTCGGCTACGGTGATGAAAAAGACGGTGCTGTGCTGGAACTGACATACAACTACGGGGTAGAACAATACGAATTAGGAACTGCTTTTGGCCATATTGCCCTTGAAGTAGATGACGTGTACAAAGCCTGCGCCGACATTCGTGCGCGTGGTGGTGTGATAAGCCGCGAACCTGGCCCGGTCAAAGGCGGCAGCACTGAAATTGCTTTTGTACGTGACCCGGACAACTATGCCATTGAGCTCATTCAGAAAAAAGCCAATTACCAGACATTGTAATCGGGCTTGCCGGCATCAGTTTGTGCTAAACGCAAACTGATGTCGTCAGCACTGAGTGGTTTGGCAAAATAAAACCCCTGCATATAATGACAACCCAATTGTTGTAAAAACTCGGCTTGAGCTTTGGTTTCCACCCCTTCAGCCACCAGTTTCAGCTGTAAACTCTGTGCCATGGCCACTATGGCACGCACCAGATGTTCATGCCGTTCGCCGTCAAACATCGCCTGCACAAAAGAGCGGTCTATTTTCAGGCTGTGTAACGCAAAGCGGCTTAAATAACTCAGCGAGCTGTAGCCGGTGCCAAAATCGTCCAGTGAAATTAACACCCCAAGTTCGGCCAGTTGGGTCATCACCAGACGGCTTTCGCCGGAATCATCCAGCAATACCCTTTCGGTAATTTCCAGCTCCAGCTGACAAGGCTGCAACTGATATTGCAACAGCAACTGCTGCAGCCTGGTGACAAAGTTCGCCTGATCAAGTTGTAAAGCCGAGATATTGACACTGAGTGTCAGCAACCTCTTGTGTTGTTGTTGCCACTGCGCCAGCTGGGCACAGCCTTGTTGTAACACCCAGTCGCCAAGCTCCACTATATAACCACTATCCTCCGCCACCGGAATAAAACGATCAGGGCTGACCGGTCCAAGCTCCGGACTGTGCCAGCGCAGCAAAGCTTCCATTTTTCTAAAACCGGTTTTGCCGCTGCTGATTATCGGCTGATAATGCAAGCTCAGTTCATTGCGGCTGATGGCTTGTTTTAGTGCGTTATCCAACAATAACAACTGCTTGGAGCGTTCCAGCATAGGCGCACTAAAATAAGCAAAACTATGCCTGCCCTGCTGTTTGGCGCTGTACATCGCAATATCGGCTTGTTTGATTAAGGTATCGCTGTTATTGCCATCCTGCGGCGCCAGACTGATCCCCACACTGCAGCTGAGTAATACCTGTAAATCATTCAGCACAAAAACTTCGGCAAAAAGTTCGCGCAGCGCTGCCAGAGGCTGCTGCAACTGCTCGTTCGGTGCAATGCCGTGTTGTAAAGGCCATAACAACGCAAACTCATCCCCACTGAATCTGGCCAACGGCAAAGGTTCAAATCTGGCTTGCAGCCGCTCTGCAACTTTGTGCAGCAGACTGTCGCCAAGCTGAGGGCCAAAGTTGTCGTTGATACGTTTAAAATGGTCAATATCCAACAATAACAAGGCCTGTGGACGTTGTTGTTGCAACAGTTTATCCAGTTCATCAGCCAGCGCATTGCGGTTCATTAAGCCAGTGATTCTATCTGCAGCTGCAGCCTTTAATAATTCACGTTGTTGTGTTTTACGTTCGGAAATATCAAGTAGCTGCACCAGACAATACAACTGACCATATTCGTGATAAGGGGAACTGATAAATTCTGCTTCGAGGTAGTTGCCATTACAAAGTTCAACCACAGCCTCGTCGATAAAAGGGGCTTTGCCCCCCGGGGTAGTCAGTCTGGCAAAAAATGCATCTGCCATCGCCTGGGTTAACCTTGGCAACACCCGGGTAACTGACTGGCCTTCTATATCGGCACGGCTGGCAAAACCAAGTAATACCGCACCTTTATCATTGGCCCGCACTATGGTGCCGGCTTTGTCCCTTACAAAAAAACCATGGCTTAAACTGTCGATAATGGCGCTATAACGCCTTTTCGACTGCACCAGCAGCAAATAAATGATACCGAGCAAACAACTGATTTTGGCCAGCGAAGCCAGTGCCATCACCAGACTCACCTGCAGCTGAAATTCAACAGCAAAAGGCATCACCACTGTCATCAGGCTGCGAAACCAGAAAATAACGGCCAGCAGCCGAAAATCCGGCAAACGTTGCCATAACCAATAACCGCTGGCGGCAAAAATCACCGTCATCACAAAATAATGCAGCAGTGCTGTGACAGACACCACAGAAACAAAAGGGTCCCCCACTTCAACACTCAAACGCATCAACAACGCCAATACACCAAAAAGCAGCAGTTCACGGCGCCAGGCGGTTAATTGGTAAGACACTGCCCAACGGCTGCCAAACCAATAACCACACCAGCCGGCAAAAGCCAGCAAGGTCATCAGTTCATCACGTAACGACGGCAAAGGTAATAAATTGGCGGGTAAATACCAGAATAAAATCAGCAGGGATAAACAAAGGTGGCCAAGCCCCCAAAACAGTGCATGGCGGTCACGACGCTGCAGTACAAACAAAAACAGCAACAACAGCGCCAGCAACAGATCAACCACAAAGGATACCAGCACCATATCTTTCATCAGTTACCGATCCTCTGCGCTGAATAAGCGTTGTGTTGTCACGCCAGACGCCGCTGCAAAAACACTGTGCAATTGCTTGATATTCTAGCCAATATCTTTGCGCTGCGGCAGTTTTGTCTGTGGCAATCCGAAAAATAACCCACAGGTTTTACGCTAAGCTGTGCCAGGCTGATGCTCTCAGCAACAAACCGGGCTGCAGCGCCCAACCAAAGGCCGTTATTTCACCTCAATCCAGACTTTTTCGTTTAGTGACATGGCGAGATTATTGTCGTAATAAGCCGCTTCATTAATAAAAGTCGGGTACAGGGTGTCGGTACCTTCATAACAAAGTTCAGTACCGTCAAACAGTGTAAAGAGCGGCTGTCCCGGCTGAATAGGCTGATAATCACGGTCCTGAATATTTTTATGCACCATGCCAAGACGTTCGCCCGCAGCATTTAACGGCAGTTTAATGCTGTGCAAATAACGGAAAGCTTCAACCCGCTCTGGCAGCTGCGGCAAGGTGCCTTTGTTGTAATGCTCAATAAAATCAAGAATATGCTGCGTCATTTCGTGCATTTGTTCCAGCACGTCCTGCCGCAATACTGACTGAGGTTGTGGCCCCACTTCCACTATCACACCATAAGTACCTACTGTGCATAACAACGCGTGATCTTCAGCAGCAAAGTCATCTTCATCTCTGGAAATAACAGCGTCCGGCATTTTTAATTTGATATAACCGGCCAGCAAATTATAAATACGGCCGGGCTGGGTCAGGATCAGGCAAGGCCCCATATTGCTGGTGGTATTATGCAAATCAATAATAAAGTCTGTTTTGGCTGCCCCTTTAGGGCCAAGCTCGGCGTTGATCACTTTGGCGCGGCTTTGTTCGTAATTACAACGACTGGAGTCAGCAAGATCTGCAGTTTTAAATTGACGGTTCAGATCGCTGTCCAGATACCTTTTATTGGCCTGATGCGCCATTGGATTGGCAAACAAAGTACGGCAGGAAAAACTGGACCTTTGCATCAGCAAAGGTTCTGCATTGTAGCGGCGCTGCAAATAAATACCTGAAAATTCATTACCATGGGTACCACCGACAATAGCAACGGTGCGGATAACTTCTTTGGGAGCGCTACTCATACAGACCTCATATGCAGAAAAAAACCTGTGCAGCTATCAAGCGGCAGTGATGGCGCTATTATGCCCGACCTTGGCGGCAGATTGAATAAAAAACAGATATTCATGCAGAATTTATAGATATTCATTAGCGTTTACCGAAGTAATAACAGCACTGTGGTGCCGCGGCTCAGCGCGTATCATAAAGACATCAAGCTTGCGGCAGCACAAGCCGGCAGGCACATCAGGTTAAATCAGAGGCAGAAACGGCAAACAAAAAAACCTTGCTTAAGCGGCAGGGCGTTGTTGTTCAATCACACGGCAAGGGATCATCTGTACAGATAAAGTGCGGTTTAATAAATCCTGAGCTGAGCTGGTGCATTTGCCACATTGACTGCCAACACCTAAACATTGTTTCAGTTCGCGCATCGAGCACAAACCTTCGGCAACTTTTTGTTTGATGGTTTTATCAGTCACTGCTTTACAGACACAAACGTACATAACAGCCCCGCTTTGGTGAAAACGCGGCCATGTTAATCTAATTAAGAACAATTATCAATAGCGGGATCATTAAAAACTGCTGCAAAATTCAGCAGCTTTTTAGTCGCTGCACTATAGCTGTTGCCCGCTCCGCTAAAGGCTGCCTGACTTTCACTGCACCAAGCTGTGTCAGGCCATAACAACAAAAAACCGGCATAAAGCCGGCTTTTTAAACAAGATAAACAACAAGCTTAATGGCTGCCGTCTTCCTGCATCACTTCAATCAGCGTTTCCTGCAACTCTGACGGTGGCACCACAATACCAGGTTCATCAGCATGCGGGAAAATCGCCACTGACAATTCATCACCTTCTAAACCGCTGGTCCATTTATCTAACCAGGTGCTGATATCTACAGCCTGCGCCTGACAATTGGCCCAATCGCCTTCAATCCACAGCTGAGCAATTTCCGCATGAGGCCATACCGGAATACAACGTTCATCTTCGGCAGTAACCAGTACAAAACCTTCTTCGTCCGTCAGGATCCAGATTTTTTCCAGATCGGCCACTGCGTTAATAAAATATTCGTAACGCTGCTCAGCATCAAGTTGAGTGACTTTTTTTAATTCGTCAGCGGTCAGGGTGTATTCCATAAAATTACCTTTCAAATGGCAGATTAAACATAATGTCCGATATGATGAACCAAAGTCGGCTTTTCGCCTAGCGCTTTTATCAAAGCGAAGCCGTAGTTGATCCCTTTGTTGGCTTTAACCGCACCGGCACCTGCTGATAACAAATATCCAGTGCACCATTGCCTTTATAATGAAAAAACGCATTACCACGCGCCCTGCTTTGGGCAAGCCTGTTGTTAAATTCTTCGCTGGCCGTATCCAGCCATTGCAGCGGCAATTGTGCATCTGCAGTTAAATCAGACCCCAAAGTCATGCTGACAATGCGGCTACGCTTTGCAGGATCAGCTATCACACCACCTGAGTGCACTTCGCCCCTTTTCACCAGATTTAACCATGGCCCGCCCCAAATTACTTTGGCGACCACTGACATATTACGATCCAGATGACGTGGCGCTTGCCCCTGCATCAAGGCAAAATCTGTGGTTGCGCTGTTGGCATCTTCACTGCGCGCCATGTTAATCACATTGGGGCAATGAATGAGCCACTCTTGTCCATCAGCACGACCAACGGCAAAACCCTGGTTAAAACCGGTTTGTTTGGCCAATAAATCATCTTGCTGCACCAGGGTAAAAGGGTCGCTATTGCGCACCGGCCAGCTAAACTCAGCTGGCAGCGCCGGCCAGTCAGTTTTTATCGCTGCGGGGTGTTTTTCACCTTCCATCAAACCGGCCTGCAGCACAAACTGATCAATCACACGATAAAAATCCAGCCCATTATAAAAACCCGACTGCACCAGAGTTTTAAAAGCCTGAGTGTTTTTTGGCGTAAATTGCCCGGCCAGTTTCAGCACCACAGTGCCTTGCTCCAGCTGCAGGTACACCAGCTCCTGCTGCGGTATATCCTGCCAGTTGCCGCTGTTATCATTTGTCGTTGCCGCCTGAACTACCAGCTGAGGATTGAATATCAACAGGGCCGTTGCCAGCAGCTTAAGCACGAATTTTTTATTTAACATCCTATTTTCCCTGCTGTTGTACTTGAGTAAAAGTCAGAATTTCCATTGCCGGCCCCAAAGTTAGCCCTTGGGTAACAGCTGCTCTGCCAGCAACAATAAAATGCCGTAGCGGCTGCCTTTGGCCAACAGTACCAGAGGTATAAATAACCATAACCGCATCCGCATTACACCGGCCACTATCGTCAGCGGATCGCCCACCACCGGTAGCCAGCTTAATAATATTGATGCCGATCCCCAGCGTTCAAACCAGCGTTTTGCTTTGTTCAGTTGTATTTCATCGACCGGAAACCAGCTTTTATGCGAAAAACGCAGCAGCTGGCTGCCAAGCCACCAGTTCAGACAAGAACCAGTGACATTCCCAAAAGTGGCTATCGCCCATAACATCAAAGGGTTGTAGCCCTGCCACCACAAAGCGCCCAACACTATTTCTGAGCTGCCGGGCAGTACAGTGGCAGAACTAAATGCACTGAATAACAAACCGAGCCAGGGCCAAACAGCGGCATTCATTGACTATTTCCCGCGAAAAAATCAGTTACCACAATTTTACCGCTAAACGAATCCAGAAACTCCAGAGCACCACACAGCTGAGTAAAAACAGATTAAACCGCATCCGCACATGGTTGGAGGTGATATGCACCACAGTGTGTAACAGCCGGAGCGCAACAAAAAGTGTGGCTAATAACACAAATACCAAATCTGCCAGGCCAAAATGCAACGTAAATAACACGGCAAAAATAAACAACATGGGCATCTGGAACTGGTTATCAAAATTGCGGCTGGCGGTGATCACACTTTCGTTAGCGCCGGCTAAATCCATAGTACGAAAAGCCGAATGATGTATTTCTTTATTTCGCGCCGCAGCAAAACGACGCCGTCCCATAATCACCATCACAACACTGATCAGCAGCACCTGCGCCACCACAGTCAACACCAGAAATTTGTCCATATTCAGCTCCTTGCTGCTATCAAAGGTCAGATTGCAGATTAAAACATTCGTCGTTGCGACTCCACCTGCATTTACTGCTTGTTCAATAATTTATCAGCAAATTGTCATGCTTTTGCCATCTTCGTTATGCAGCATTTGGTAATCAGCCGATGCTTGTTATACTGCGCCGTCATTTTGCGCAGGAACTAATGATGGCTCAGCTTTATTTTTATTATTCGGCAATGAATGCCGGCAAATCTACCTCGCTGTTACAAAGCGCCTACAACTATCAGGAAAGAGGCATGACAGCGGCTATTTACACAGCTGCACTGGACGACAGATACGGTGTGGGCAAAGTCAGCTCCCGTATTGGTTTGTCGATGGATGCGTTGGTGTTTGATAACCAGCTGGATTTTTTCCAGAGTTGTCAGCAGCTGCAGAGTCAGGGCGCGCTTGATTGTGTGTTGATTGACGAGGCGCAGTTTTTAACCAAACACCAGGTTAAACAACTGACTGATGTGGTAGATAAGCTGCATGTGCCTGTGTTGGCTTTTGGCCTTCGCACCGATTTTTTGGGTGAAACCTTTGCAGGCTCTCAGGCGCTGCTCGCCTGGGCCGACAAATTAATTGAATTAAAAACCGTGTGCCACTGCGGCCGCAAAGCCAATTTTGTGGTGCGTCTGGATGAACAAGGCCGTGCCGCTACTGCCGGTTCTCAGGTGCAGATAGGCGGCAACGACAGCTATGTCTCCATGTGCCGTGCTCATTTTAAGGAGCTGGTCTGGAAATAAACGAACAAGGAGTGTGAATGAGACTGTTATACGGCGTGCAGGCAACGGGTAACGGTCACATCAGCAGAGCCAGAGCCATGGCGGCGCAACTACAACAGCACGGCGCCAAAGTTGATTTTTTATTTAGTGGCAGAGCAGCACACGCCCTTTTTGATATGGAGTGTTTTGGTCATTTTGCCTGGCGCCGTGGCTTAACTTTTGTCTCCCATGCCGGCCAGCTTAATTATTGGCAGAGCCTGCAACAAGCCAATTTAAAACAGCTGTGGCGCGACCAGCAACAGCTACAAACCCAACATTATGATTTGGTGTTAACCGATTTTGAACCTGTCACCGCCTGGGCCGCCCGCCGACAGGGCACCCCTTGTATTGCGCTTGGCCATCAATATGCTTTTTTGCACAATATTCCCAAACAAGACGACAACCTGCTGAGCCGTCAGGTATTTCGTTATTTTGCACCGGCACAACAGCGGCTAGGTTTACATTGGCATCATTTTGGCGCCGCAGCAGCTATAGCACCGCCTATTCTGGATTTGCTGCTACATCACAACGCCCCCCAACAACAAGATAACAGCGTACTGGTGTATTTACCTTTTGAAGATCAAAAGTTTGTACATCAGCTATTAAAACCTTTGCGCCAATACCGTTTTGACATTTATGCACCTGGCTTAACCCCGGCGCAAGAAGGCCACTTGCACTTTCACCCGCCAAGCCACCAGCATTTTAAACAACAGCTGGCGACAGCTGCTGCAGTGTTGAGTAATGCCGGTTTTGAACTTATCAGTGAAGCTTTGCAGCTGAAAAAGAAAATTCTGGTCAAACCATTAAAGGGGCAGATGGAGCAGGCATCGAATGCGCTGGCGCTGCAACAATTGCAACTGGCCCATCAGTGCAAAGAATTAACCACAGAAGTTATTGGCAACTGGCTGGCAGGTCCGCGGGCATTACAGCAGGTGCAATATCCGGATGTGGCGGCGGCTTTGTGTCAACAACTGTTAGCAGGGAAGCTGGCTGTTGATAAAAACAACTTTTCCTGCCCTTTTGCTATCAACACTTTGTGGCAACAAAGCCGGTTTTTACGGCCGGATTTGTTGCCCGCTTAAGAGCTAACTGGCGCGCACTGCAGCAGCAATGTCTTTGACAGGTTGCAACAGCGGTTTTGCCGTTGCTGTTTTATCCGTTGGCATTTTATCTGTTGGCGCTTTAACACCAGCCGTTTTGCCATTTAACTGCGTTTCGGTATGGCTACGTGCTGCCAATTCAACCAGGTCGCTGACCGGACTGCTGTGACTAAAGCCAGTTGGCGCTTCTGTCACTAAATCAACAATATGATGTACGGCAAACTCTTCACAATGATGTTCAAGCCGGCGTAATAACTCCGCCATTTCTTTCCAGCTTAATGACACTTCATCAGCAGCCATAATACGCGGGTGTGCGGTCTGGCGAACGTTTTCGCCTATCAGCAGCTCTTCGTACAATTTTTCGCCCGGACGTAAACCGGAAAAACAAATTTCAATATCACCATCCGGATGCAACGGATCTTTTACTTCCAGTCCCATCAGATGCACCATACGGCGGGCTAAATCGGCAATACGCACAGGCTCGCCCATATCCAGCACAAACACATCCCCGCCTTTGCCCATGGCACCGGCCTGGATCACCAGCTGCGCCGCTTCAGGAATGGTCATAAAATAACGGATAATTTCCGGATGGGTCACAGTTAAAGGACCACCATTACGGATTTGTTCACGAAACAGTGGCACCACTGAGCCGGACGACCCCAACACATTGCCAAAACGTACCATACAAAAACGGGTATGTTGCTGGCGGGTCGACAATGCCTGCAGTACCAACTCGGCCAGACGTTTGGAAGCGCCCATAATGTTGGTTGGCCGTACCGCTTTATCGGTCGAAATCAGCACAAAGGTTTCAACACCTGAGGCAATAGCAGCTTCTGCCGCATGCCAGGTACCAAACACATTGTTACTAACGCCTTCAACAATATTAAATTCAACCAAAGGCACATGTTTATAAGCGGCTGCGTGGTAAACCGTCTGCACTTTAAAACTTTGCATCACCGACTGAATACGGGTTTGTTTTTGTACGTTGCCCAGAATGGGTTTAATTTTGACATCAACCCCAAGCTCCTGCACATAAGCGCTCAGCTCTTGTTCTATCGCGTACAAAGCGTATTCAGAAGCTTCAAACAACACCAGAACTGTAGGTTCGTACCGTACTATCTGCCGGCACAGTTCAGATCCAATAGAACCACCAGCCCCTGTCACCATCACCACTTTATCTTTGATATTGGCATGCATTAACTTCAGTTTGGGCGCAACAGGGTCACGGCCAAGCAAATCTTCAATTTTGACATCCTGCAGCTCGTCAATCCGCATGGAACCATCAACAATGTCGCTCATGCCTGGCACTGTTTGCACCGGAATAGGCAAATTATCTAAAGATTCCAGCACTTCACGCCGGCGGGCACGGCTGGCTGATGGCATGGCCAGCAAAATACGGCTGACATTTTTTGATTTTACAATAGCGGCAATTTGCGCCGGACTACCGACATGAATACCCAGAATAGTGGAGCGCTGCAAAGTGGCGTCGTCGTCAACAAAAGCCACAGGGTGAAATTGTTCACCATTAAACAGCGCCTGCGCCAATTGGCGACCGGAAGAGCCGGCGCCATAAATTAATACCCGTTGTTTATGGCCGTTATGACGCTGGAATAAAAACATCCGCGCCACCAGGCGTAAACCACCACTGGTCACCAATGCCAGAATGGCATAAACAAACACCAGATTGCCTTTGTCGGCAATGCCAACCAACTGGAATAACATCACCAGAATCATGGCATTACTTAAAATGCCAGCCAATACGGCGCCCAAAGCATGTTGGCCTATATAACGCACCACGGCCCGGTATAAACCCAGTTTGGTAAAAGCCAGAATAGTAATAGGTACAGACAATAAAAAAATCGGGAAAGTTTGCAATAAAGCTGCAGTTGGTACTTCCTGTGTGACATAAATTGCCACCAGCATGGAGCAAGTCAGAAAAAAGATATCTGCCAGCACCGAAATTGCCCGTTTTGCATAACGTGGCAATGATAAAAGCCATTCAAGCATCCAATACGCTCCCTGGTTCCGTTTTAAAAACAAGACAATAAGACACGGAAAACCCGGCTATTATAGCGGCATTTGTGTCTTATGTGACAGGTCTATGGTACGCAAGCCTACTGAACCTTGTCTGAATTTGCAGTTTGCGTGGTTAATTCAGGTAAATGTTGCTGCACTACCGCCAAAACCTGCAGCCACAACTGCTCGCTTTGTTGTTTAAACTGCATTATCGCCTGCGTCACTTCAGCTGTTGTCACCTTCTGTTGGGCCTGATGAAACAACAGTTGCAGTTGTGCTGCGCTGATATCAGGCCCTATTAAAAATTCCGCCTGCTGATATTCGCTAAACAGCGCTTCATATTTGTGACTCCAACTGGTGCCAATACAAGGCACAGCCGACGATAAAGCACTAACACAACCATGAAACCTGGAACAAAACACCAGCGCACTTGTTGCTATCCAGCCTTTCACCACTCGCGGATCAGCTTCATTCACCACTTTTAATGTTGGGCTAAAAGCTTGGGACAGCTGCTGACAAAGTGCGGCATCGGCCTGCCCTTCGTGATTCAGCAGCACAGCAGTCATCCCTTGTTGTTGTGCGGTTTGGATGGCAAGTTTCAGCACATCCAGATAGTGCTCGCGCCATTGCTGATTGTGATTTTTGGCGCTTAACATAGCGTTATTCGGAATAATCAAACAGCGTTTAGCAGCTATCGCCTGCGCGGTAAGCTCTGGTGGACTTAAAGGTTTCACCAGATTGGTAAAATCGGCAAACTGGTAAAGGTTGTTTGAACTTTCAAGGCATGAAGATAAATGCCGGAAGCTGGCCTGGTCGCGTGCACAAACCAGCCAGGCCTGCGGCAAGGCTGCAGCCAACGCCTGCCGGTCTTTTTCCCGTTGAAAAGGGCCAAAAGCCTGGGGCAACAAAATGTAACCTTTGTGCTTTTGTGCCAGCCGCTTAATTTCGTTACACAACACTGTGACATTGCGCCCGCCCCACTGGTCGCCATAAGCAAAACCGGAAGCGTCCAGCACTAAATCAATATCGGCTTCAAATACCACACCAATAAAAGAGGTTAAAAACTGTCGCAATTTTTTTGGCAGATAATAACTGAGCAGGTTAAAGTCGCGGCCGCGAAAACGCAGTGGTATCTTTTGCAAAGCACCAAGGGCCGCTCTTTGGCGATAAGGTGAGTTTTTATTTGGTGCCAGCGCCACCTGAGCCTGCGGAAAATGTTGGTTAATTTGCTCAAGCACGGCGTGCAGCATCAGCTCAGCGCCTTTATTCACAAACTGCACACCACGAATTTCGATAATCAAAACTACAGATCCTTTTTTTACTTTGCAGACCTGTTGCAGACAGTTGGCTTGTGCCCTGCCGTTAACCTTGTGCTGGCCTGCTTTTTAAGATGTATCAGCCGGTTTTAGGGCAACAGCTAAACTGCCGGCTGTTAATGATGCGCCTTCTGTGAGTTAGCTTGTTGTTGTCAAACTCAGTGCGGCATCTGCGGATCGGATTGTAACAAACTGCTGGCTGGTTTTTTTTGCGAATAAGCAATACCACCGGCCGGATCCGCATAACCGAGCGCAATCAGCATTACCGGGCGCTGATAAGGTTTTAAACCAAGCCGTTTTGCCATTTTTTGCTCACGCGGCTCTATATCAGGCCAATTAATAGGACAACTGGCCAGGCCCAAAGTATCCAGCGCCAACATCAACTGCATACTGGCAAGCGCAGCGTCAATATAAATCACATGGCGGTCGCGCTCATTGGGGTAAGCACTTAAATCCCCCACTACCACTAACAGCTCTGGAATATTGCCGCTAAATCCGGTGGTGCCCATGGCAAAATCTGCCACTTCAGCTGCAGCCCTGGCATTGTTTAAATGCACAAAAAAATAAGGTTGTCTGTTACAGGCCGAAGGCGCCAGGCTTGCAGCAGCAATGGCTTGCTCCAGCAGCGATTTTTCCACCGGCTGTGGTAAAAACCAGCGTACCGAACGGCGGCGCTGCATTAACTGCCATAAAGCGTCAAAACTCACCTGCTGCTCTGGCAAATTGGCATAACAATAAGGAATAGAAGCTGGTAACTCTTCAGCTGACAGTCTGACAAGCGCCTTGTCATTTTCAGCAAAGAACTTCGTTTTGGCTTTATCAATCAATGGTGTAGATGCAACAACGGCAAAATACTCGTTAAGCACCGCAGTGGCCCACTTTAACTCTGCCAGTTCAATGCTGCTGCAAACCGCAGCGTATTCGGCCACTGTCTCAGTAATATAATCTTCAGCAAACACAGCCCGGCGCGGCTGCATAATTAAACCTTTTTCCAGCCGGTGAATATTACGGCGTAATAAAATGCTGCTGTCCCGGCTTTGGGCCAGTTGTTGCTGATAGGCCAGACGGCCTTTAAGCACTGCATATTGCTCACGGCGAAAAGCGGAAGAGAACAGCGTATAAAACAAAGTTGCCAATAAAGGTGAACCGGCAAATAAGCGCGACAGCGCTATTTTAAAGTGGCTGAGCTGTTGTTTGATTATCAGTTTAAAACGCAGAGGGAGAACAGATACCAGTTTTTTTCGAAGCGCTTGCATAAAAACAGCCTTAAAGCGGCCCTTGGGTTTGGGCTATAGCACCAAAAAAGAACCCTTCTAAAAAGAAGGGTCATAAATGAAATTGGTAACATTGGCAAGGCCAGTATAAAACAAGGGCGTTTAAAAAGCCCGCACTTTTTCAGCTAATTTCGGCAATTTAACAGGCTTTTTTCAGCTAATTTCGGCAATCTGGTGACGAAGTTAAAAAAATGCAAAAAAAAACGAACCCGAAGGTTCGTTTTTTATTTATTCAGTTCAGACTGAATTAACGGATGTCGTCAGCTTTGTACTGATCAGACATTACGTTGATGCGTGATTCGCCTTCTTTGTAGTAAGGAACCAGAGTCACTTTGTCAGCGTCTTGGTCAATTACGAAAGTCACGTTCAGTTTAACTTTTTCGTCAGCACCGATACCGAAAGCAGTTTTCAGGTCGTTTTCGCTGATTTTGCCCATAGTTTCGCCAGCAACAGTTTTAACTACAACTGCGTCGTAAACTTTACCGTTCTGGTCAAAACCTTCAGCCATGATTTCTGCATCAGTAGAACCGTGGTTTGCTACTTCGATGTTAGAAGACAGGCCGTAGTTGATTGGCAGGTATGGAACGTTGATTACTGCAGCGTCCAGAGTCCACTCACCAGCGTCAGCGTTAGTAGCCAGAACTTCATCACCAGCAACACCAGCACCAGCTGTCAGAGAGTTGAAGTCATGAGCAACAGAAGCTGTGAAAGTAGTAGCTTCCATTACGTTTGCGTTAGCTGGGTTAGTGAAAGTGATTACATCTTCACCAGCAGCAGCAGCAGAAGCAAACTGAGCTTCAGTGTAAGTGAAAGTGATAGTAGTTGCATCTACACGAGCAACAGTAGCGCCTTCAGCTGAAGTCCAACGGGCAGCAGCGTGAGTAACTGCGTCAGAGAAATCACCTTTCAGAGTGATTACAGTGCCGTCAGCAAAAGCTGGGTTAGATACGTCTGCAGCAGCGTCAACGAAGTCTAAAGTCAGAGTGTCAGTGTCAGCAGTTTCAGAACCTGAAACCCAAGTTTTACGCACTGCGCGCTCAATTACACCGTTTAACTCGCCATCAGTAGCTACTGAAACAGCAAACTGTTGAACTTCTTCAGCGATAGTGCCTGAACCAGTTTCGATAGCAGTTGCACCGAAAACTGAGCTGTAAGCTACGTTTGAAGCACCAGTCAGGATTGGGTCAACACCAGCACCGTCACCGATATTGATGCGGAAAGCTGAGTTAGCAGACAGTGCGTTACCGATGTTTACTTTGAAAGTGATGGTGTTGTCATCGTAGTCGAAAGCAACGTCATCAAATGTGAAGTTACCAGCACCAACGTCGAAAGATACGTCACCACAAGTGAACTGACCGTTAACTACTGGCAGAACACAAGCGCCACCAGCTAAAGCGTTAGTTTCGAAGTCAACAGTGTCTGGAAACGTCAGAGTGATTACTGAAGTAGCAGCGTGATCTTTAGTCACTACTACGTCGAAAGTAACCTGAGCTTCATGTACTAAATCTACAGCTAAACCTTCTTTAGACAGTTGAGCTGGTGTTGAGCTGATTGAAGCAGCGTTAGCAGCAAAAGCGAATGCTACTGATGCAGCCAGGATTGAGGCTTTAAATACCTTTTTCATATTTCCGATATCTCCAATTTCATGAAATTGGAACAAGAAGCATATAAAACTACTACTGTTCCATTGTTTTATTAAAACTTTCTTGAGAAAGCGAACTGTAAAGTTAAACTAGGAGCACTAGTTCCCCTAGCGCGCGCCTCTACCTCAACTTCCCGGTGTCTAGTGTATGGATTCAATATAAGAAGTCAACTCTATATTTTTGAATCCAGTTAAAATGACATAAATAAAGCACAAAACACGCGGTTCCCGCTTAAAATATCAGCGTTTTGCTGTATTTACTTGCACTTCTGCTGCAATTATCTGCATTTTTGCTGATAATTTGGCTACCTGGTGCAGGCATCTTGGCTAAATCTATGTTTTCACACAGTAAAACACAGCCCAAACATAAATGCTCAGGGCTGAAAATGCAAGCCCTGAATTTGCAACAATCCTAAATTATTGTGCGGTTTTTTCCGTGTTTTCCGGTAACTGAATAAACTCTAAACCAGCACCAAACTGCGTTTTTAAAGCTTCCCACTCATCGGAACGACTGACAACCCTTGGGGTGACCATCATCACCAATTCTTTCTTTTTAACAGTTTGGGTGAGGCTACCAAATAAACGGCCTATTAATGGCAGTTTACTTAATAAGGGCACACCAGATTCGGTATCGGTTTTATCTTCACTGATTAAACCACCCAGAATAATAGTCTGGCCACTTTCTGCGACGACTTCGGTGCTCAGTGCCCGATTAAAAATAATTGGGTTACCATCAGCGTCAGCGCCGCCATCGGCCGCAGTGTCGTTATTTTGGCTAATGGTCATAATCACCACACCCTGCGCATTAATAGTCGGCGTTACAGAGACCTTCAGGCCAGTCTGACGATAATTAACTTCACGGATAGTACCATTGGTGGGATCTGTCACAGTTTTACCTGTGGTTGGAATTTCATCGCCCACTTCGATATTAGCCTCAACACCGTCACGCACCAAAATAGTGGGTTTAGATAAAATATTCACCAGACCATTACTTTCAA
The DNA here is from genome assembly GCF_030824435.1 of Rheinheimera sp. Lineage (GTDB taxonomy): Bacteria > Pseudomonadota > Gammaproteobacteria > Enterobacterales > Alteromonadaceae > Pararheinheimera. The sequence goes on along the minus strand of NZ_JAVBXS010000027.1, from coordinate 129,815 downwards.
AAGCACGCACATCCACTTTATTATTGCCGCTGCTCCAGCCAAATAAACCACCACCAGCGGTAGCAAAAGGTAAAGTGGCGTCAAACTTACCGCTGCTAAAAGCGGACTCAACCCCAAAACGGAATTCGTCGGTCAGGTTCACTTCGGCAATGGTCATTTCCAGGATCACCTGTTTTGGCATCACGTCCAGCCGCTCGACCAAAGGTAAAATAGCGCGGTATTCCATGCCTGAAGTATGGAAAATCAGCGTATTTGAACGTTCATCCACCACCATTTTCATGGTTTCAGTATTGGCAGATACCGTGCTCTGGCCTGCAGTGGCGCCAGCACGGTTTTCGATAGCGGCCGCCCTTTGTTGTGAGCCCTGTTGTGCCTGTTGGTTTTGCGCTGAACTGGCAGCACCACCACTTTGGCCACGGCCGGTAATTAAGGTAGAAACACTCATACCCAAATCTGAGGCGCGGGCAAATTTAGGGGTATAGACAAAATATTGTAAATCTGTGCCTTTACTTGGCTGATCCAAGGTTTTTGCCCAATATTCAATACGGTCAATAAATTCACTTTCGGTGGCAAAAGCAGCAACAGCACCCAATTGCCCCAGCTCAACAAAAGACACTCTATTGTCAGAACTGCGCGGGTCTGTCATTAAACCTTCGTTTTTTAAGATTTCATTAACTGAGGTAATAAAAGTATTGGCATTAATATAAGTGAGTTTAACCACTGCAATATGGCGACTGCGGCTACCTGGCGTGTCCAGTAAGCCCATTAAATCAATCGCTTTGAGAACCTGAGAACGTTCGCCATTAATGAACAACACCCCTTGGTTGGTATCGGCATTGGCTTTAACACCAGTGACATCACGCAGGGTTTTAATCACAGACTGGTTAAATACATAACGTAAAGGCACAATTTGCATAACGGTGACGGCATTAGGCACCTGAGATTCCAGCCGGCCATAACCTACAGCAGTTTCCGCATTTTTTTCTGCAGCTACTGCGCCGATATAAAGCAAATCATTTTGCCTTTTAATGGTGACACCACGTTCAAGCAATAATTGCTCAATCATTTTGTATAATTTTTGTGCGCTGATTTGTTCCTGCACATTCAGTGTCACAGTGCCTTTATCAGCTAAACCATCACCAACAATATAATTAGCAGCTAATAAATCGCCAAAACTATAATGCAGGAAGTCCTGCAACGGCATATCTTCAGCCGCTATCGTCAGCATTTTATTGGTAGCAAACATATCAGCTATGGCGACATCACTTTTAAAACCAACATTACCCCGGCTTAACGGCGCAATACGGGTGACACTGCTTTCGTCAGGCAGAACGTCGTTTTTTAACAAAATAGCGTCGCCGTTTTCCCCCTGCACTTTGGTGGTTGGGCTCTGCTGTAAATAAGAGGGGTCCAGCTGTACTGCTTTATCCTGCGCTGTACTGGCACAACCGCTGACAATAACAGCAAGGCTAAGCAGACAAAGAGAATGTTGAGGCTTCATGCATTTATCCAATAAAAACTTAAGCTAAAAATTAGGGTTGTGACGGCGTTGTGGTGGTTTTTGCCGCTGGTACAAATAACTGTAACCAGAGTTGCCGTTCGCCTTGTTGCAATACAATACGCTTGTTGCTGACTTCCAGCACCTGATAAGGCGGTAATTCATCACCAGCTGTTAATTCCAGCCGGCTTTTATTGCCACCTTGCAGGTTTTCCACCTGTAATAAGGCCGTTGTTTTGTTGCGCTGAATAATTCCGCGCAAACGGTAAATCTGTTCGCCTATATATAAACGGCTTAATAAGCCCTGTTGCTTCGCCTGAGCATCGGCCGTTAAGCCCAACTGGGTTTTGGCAGATGCCGCTGCCTCTGGCGCCGCTTTACTGGCGTAAGCTGCTGGCAACTGGCTGGTTGTCTGGTTTTGTGTTGTGATTGCCGCCGGTAAGTCGGGGATCAAATCTCCCTGAGTGAGAGGCCTGTTGTTATGGTGTAAACGCCAGTCGAGCGCCACCAGTACAGGTAACAAAAACAGCAATAACATCAATGTCTGACGTTTAGGCAAATAATTCTGATAACTCATGGGGCTGACTCCAGCCGGACCGGCAAACGAATACTTAATGAAGCATCTACTTTGCCTGGTTGTGCCGGCGTCTGCTCACTCAGACGTAATCTGCTGCTTTCAATGGCAAAACCGGCAAAAGACGGATTATTGGCAAACTGCTGCAGAAATTTTAAATAATTGAGCAAATCACCGCTAAAACTACATTCGTAATATAAAGTGCTGATATCGGCTTCGCCTAAACCATCTGTCCAGTTGGAGTTGCTCAGATTGAGTTGATGCGAGCGCAACAGCTTTTCAATGTCACTTTGTGCTGCCAGTTTCAGCTGCGTTATATCTGTGCCGGATACCACAGCAGTTTCGGCCTGCTTTACCAAAGCTGTCAGTTCGGTTTTACGTTGTTGCATCTGCTCACCTAAACCTGTTAAAGCACGGGTTTTTTCCAGGTTATAGCTGGTGGTGGCAAGCTCCTGATAATTTTCTTCTTTGGCGTCCCATAATGGCATCAGCACAAAATTGGCTAACAACAACACCCCAAGCAGCGGCAGATATTTTTGATAAGTTTGCCTCTCTTGCATCACTTTTGCCCATCCGCTTTTAAGCTAAATTTAATGCCAACTTCTTCCTGATCGTTCCGACGGCGCACTGGCGTGTCAAAACCGGCATTGGCTATTTGTGGTTGTTTTAATAACAACTGTAAAGCTGCAGTGGCAGAAGGTGCGGCAATTTCAATACGGATCTCATTGCCTTTTTGCTCCAGCGCCCGCAACAGCACCTGATTTTCATACAAAGGTGCCAACAATTGCCATAACAACAGTTCATCCTGCGGCGGCGGAATATAACCGGCCAACTGCTGGTAACGTTGTTTTAGCTGCAGCAGGGTTTCGCGTTCTGTTAATACCTGATTGGCTTGTGCTGACGCCTGTTGTAAATCGGTGCGGGCATTTTCTAATAAATAAGCTGACCACTGGTAACTGGTCAGCAAATACAAAGTAGTAATGATGAGGGCGCCACTGCCAAAACGCAGCATTTTTTTATTGTCCCCGCTGCGGGCAAAGGCAAAGCGGTTACGCAGCCCGGACCAGGGCAAGCGGGAAAGCGCTTTGAAAGAAGGCAACAAAGCTGTGTTAAGTTGTACTTCTTCTGCGTTTTCATCGGCACTCAGGCCATGCGCCATCGCAAACTGCGCCAGTTCTTTGATCACCCCTCCTTGTAATGACGACACCACTGCGGCCGGCGTTCGGGCAACAAACACAGCTTGCCCTTGCAGACTCTGGTAACTGAATACAGCCCCTACTGCTTTATTTGCTGCCAACAACAGGGTTTCCGGCAGAATAAACCAGGGGTTGTAGCTGCCAAGGTCGGTTTGTGGATAAAAATAACTCACAGGCGTCTGGTTATTCACCACAACACCAAAACTGACCAGCACAGGTGTTGTTTGTGATGCCAACTTCAGCTGCACCAGTTTTTTTACATCAGCCAGTTTGACTATCGGATACCACACCAGCTCTTCACGGTAATGTTGTCTGGCCAGAATAAGCACAGGCCTAAAACCAGATGTTGCCGGCAAGGGTTTGATGCCGTCGCCAGATAAAGCATAAAGTTGATCGGACAGATAACTGACCCGGTTGAACAAAGTTTGCTGCAAAAATTTTTGAAAAGAATGTTGTTTGCTTGGCATCAAAAGTTCTTTTTATTGTATCCAGATGATCGGAGTGCGACTTTGGTCGCGAATGTAACAGATAAAGCTTTTTTTCGCCACAGCCTCACCATGACTGGCCTGCAGCGTCACCCTGAAGGTCGCGCCCGTGCTAAAGGTCAGACTTTCATCTTCTTCGTCAATTCTGGCCAGCTGAATAAAACTGTTGGCCGAAATCCGGCGTTCATTGCGCGCTGTGGCCAGTTGTTGCGCCATTTTCTGACCATATAACATAACGAGCAACTCATCGGGGGCATGATGCGGATTAAACTGAAAAGTCGGAAAGTTGGTCAGCACCTGTGTTGCCTGCTGGTACTGCTGTTCCGTCAGCGGCAGCAGGCTGCGGATCTCACTGAAATGCGGTAAAAAGTTATGCCGTTGACCATCTGGCTGACCAAACTGCGGCCTTTGGCTTTGCCACTGCTGCAAAGTTTGCAACGCCTGTTTTTGTGTGGAGTCATCAAGCCCAAGCGCAGCAAGCACAGGTGCTAAAAACTCCCGTTGGCGCATCGCGTATAAGGACACTAAACCGTTCATATCCTGCAGACGCACCATCACATCGGGCTGTGGATAAAAAGGCGTATTATAAAAATTCCAGATATTGCCGATTGGATGTTGCCGGGTTTGGGCGGCAAAACCTTCAGATTTTGACAAGGTTAATAACGCAAATAACAATTCACTTTCTACAGAACGCAACTTCAGTTCGGCTTGCAGTTTGTCGTCAAGTAAGGTTGCTACCTGCACCTGCTGCCTGGAAGACAACGCAAAATGCAGTGCCATCATCATCAGCAAGGTGGTTAACAATAACACCTGGATCAGCGCAACTCCGCTATGGTTTTTGTTATTCACCATGGAATTTCTCATTACTGAACAACAACAAATACCCCTCGTCCTGCGGCAATGACAACAACACAGGTTCGTCGTTGGCCCAGCTGATATTCAGGGTAAAAGGCAACTGGCCAATTACCGCGCTGCCATAACTGCCCTGCCACTTTGGTGTGGTGCCTTCACCGTCAAAAAAAAGTTCAATGTCTTGTCTGGACGCCCAGCCAAAATAGTTAAAACGGATATTTTCAGCACTGAATAACAACATTTGTTGTGCCGGCGGCGGCAGTTCGGTCAGTGACAATAAAGGCGTGTTACCAAGCGGTGTCTCCTGATACCACAACTGATCAGTTGTATTATCATTTTGCTCAGTTGCTGTTATTTGCAAACGCACCAGACTCAGTTGCCCCGGCGTCAACAAACCCTGACTGGTGACAAATAACAGCGACTTGGCGCTGCCTTCAAACAGATACTCCGGCTGCATTTTTTCGTTCTGAATAATGTAGTTACTACTACCCTGCAGCGCCTGACGCAATAACAACAAGGCTTTGGCACGTTCAGCAGCACCGTCAAATCTTTGTTGCCCTTGTTGCCATTTTTGGCTGAACACCGAAAAACTCATGCTGCCGATATACATCACTGCCGACAAAATCAGCATGGCTATCAGAATTTCCACCAGGGTAAAACCACGTTGTTTGTGCATGTTACCTCCAGCTCAGTTCGGTAAACTGAAAACTGCGCTGGTAATTGCCAGCGTCCAGCCTGAGGTCAACCTGCCATAAATAAAACCGGTCCGGACCACTGGCTGGCGCTTCGTTTTCCGGTGAAAATCTGGGCGCTGAACCGCCTTTTTGAATCACTTTGGCTTGCCATTCAAAACGAAAACCCAATAACACCCCTTGTTGTTGTTGGGGTTCATCAGATTTTGCCTCACGTAAACGTGCCTGTATGGTGTCCATCAACAGCGGTGTGACCAGCGTTACATCGGCACCACGGCTGGCTTTACTGCCAGACAAATTGGCCGCTCTGTATACTTCGGCCACCAGGCCAACCACAATAAATAAAATGGTGGCTGCTATTAGAATTTCGACCAGTGTAAAACCAGTTTGACGTGAGGCCTGGCGCCCGGAGCGGCTCAACAAGGAAGATTCAGCGGCCATCAGAGACCTCTGAGGGCATAAGTTGCGGGTTTAGTTGCAGTTGTTGTGTCTGCTGGCCGGCTTTCAGCTGCAGCTGGTCGTTTTGATAAAAACCGTTGGCATTTAGCTGCAGCAGCTGCTCGTCAAAAAACAGCTTATCAAACACATAATAAGGTTGTTGATTAACATTCAGTTGCAGCTGCTCTGGTGTCAATGTCTGGTTGGCTGGCACAGTTAAAGCGGCCGTCAGCAAAGTGTTATCCAGCAGGTACATTGCTTTGCCCTGCAGGTACAACTGCATAGGTTTGGCTTCAACAAAAGCCTGAAAACTGAGTTTTTTTAAGATACGTTCCAGCGTAAAAACTTCGTTTTTTTGCTGAAATTTTTCAATCTGCTGCACTGTCAGCGGGCCGACCAATAACATGGCCACCCCAAGTAAAGTCACCACCAGCAATAGTTCGGTCAGGGTAAAACCTGATGTTTTCTGTTGCCGGTGCATAAAAACTTAAAAACCATCGTTCAGTGACATGATGCTCAGCAGCATCACCACCACCACTGAGCCCACGATAGCGCCCATCACAACTATCATCAGTGGCTCTAATAAACTGGCGATACGCGCAGCCCAACTGGCAAACTGATTGCGGCTGCGGTCGGCAATTTCAGTAAAGACGGCCATCAACTGACCACTTTCTTCACCCACTTCCAGCAAAGACAATAAAAAATCCGGATAAATGGCATTGCCGGCAAAAGCGTCGGTTAAGCGGATACCTCTTTTGATTTTGGTACGGGCGTTGAGCAGCGATTGGCGCACCACGCGGTTTTTCACAGTACCTGCTGCCAGCTCAATGGCCTGATCTAAAGTCACGCCGGCATTCAGCATCAAGGCCATACTGGTATTAAAACGGATCCGCTCCACCTGCACTATGGCAGTTTTAAACAGCGGTAGTTTAATCAGCACATCATCCAGCCACAGCTGGATCTGCGGTTGTTTTAATGCTTCACGACAGGCAAAACCGGCCGCAATCAGGGCCGCCAGCGCATAAAACTGATATTGTTGCATCCAGCTGCTGACATTCAGCACAAAAGTGGTGTAAGACGGCAGGTTTTTCGCATTATCAAACAAACTGGCCATCTGCGGCACAATAAAATTAAATACAAAAAACACCGCCAGCACACAAACCGTCATTACCACCATAGGGTAAGTCAGCGCCTGAAAAATTTTGGCTTTGAGTTCTTTGCGGAATTTAAGATCTTGCGCCAAACCGGCAAAAATTTGTGGCAACTCGCCACTGGCTTCACCCATTTTCACCAGATTGATATACAGACTGTCAAATACCGGATAAGCCGCCAGCGCCGTTGCCAGCGACTCGCCTTTTTTCACCCGGTCCGACAGTTCGGTCAACATACGCCCCGCCGCGGTGCCAGCTTTGCCGCGCGCCAGAATTTGCAGGCTTTTGTCTATTTTTACCCCGCTTCGCAGCAATAAACTCAGTTCAGCGGTAATAAATTCCATGTCGTCGAGCGTCAGCTGGTTATTGCTGAATAAACTCAGTTTGACCTGCGCCTGCACCTGCTGCAGCGACACCACCAGCAAACCTTGTTGTTCCAGCAACAGCCTGGCTTTGAGTTCAGACTCCGCCTGCACTTCGCCGCTTTGTTCGTGACCGCTGCTGTCGTAAACCCGGTATTTAAAACTGTTCATCAGCCAGCAACCCGCATCACTTCTTCAATAGTGGTTTGTCCGGTCAATGCTTTTAAAAAACCGTCTTCAAGCAAGGTGCGGGCATTACGGGCCTGATTAATAGCCCGAGCCGCTGCCGGAAACTGGCCATCTTTGGGCACGTTTTTAATCATATCGTCACAGCGCAGGTATTCGACTATCGCGACCCGGCCTTTATAGCCGGTATGAGCACAATGATCACAACCTTTGGCCTGACGTAAAGCGGGTTCCAGCTGATAACGGGCCAATAAGGGCTGCAGCTGCAAATGGGCAATTTGTGCCTGTTGATCAGCCACAGGCTCGGCACAATGCGGGCAGAGTTTACGGACCAGCCGCTGCGCAATAATGGACACTATGGCCGCATTCAGCAGGTATTCTTCTACCCCTAAATCTAATAAACGGGTATAAGCCGTGGGCGCATCATTGGTATGCACAGTTGAAAATACCAGATGGCCTGTCAGCGCTGACTGCATCGCAATCTGGGCTGTTTCTTTATCGCGGATTTCACCCACCATAATGACGTCCGGATCCTGACGCACTATGCTGCGAAGACCAGCGGCAAAGTCAAAACCTATGGTTGGTTGCACCTGTACCTGATTAACCCCTTCCAGCTGATATTCAACCGGATCTTCCAGCGTAATAATTTTTACGGTCTGGTCATTAATTTCATTCAGGAAAGTATAAAGAGTGGTGGTTTTACCCGAACCCGTCGGGCCTGTCAGCAATACCACACCTGCTGTTTTGCGGATATCTTCCCGGATCAACTGTTCAATATCGGCCGATAAACCCAGCACATCCATGTTGTAACTGATGGATTCCTGGCGCAAAAAGCGCATCACAATACTTTCGCCATCATTCAGCGGCAAGGTTGACACCCGGATATCCAAATCTTCATTGGCAATACGCAATGAAATTTTGCCATCCTGCGGCCGGCGTTTTTCGGCAATATCCATGCCTGATAAAATTTTCAGTCTGGAAGCGACTGGTAACCGCATACGGGGCGCCAGTGAATCAACTTCCTGTAACACACCGTCAATACGAAACCTGACACGATAACGGGTGCCGACGGGCTCCAGATGCATATCTGAAGCGCCGGCTTTCAGCGCGCGGGCAAATAAACTGTTGAGCAAATTGACTGTGGGTGCTTCACCGGCCAGCTCGCGCAAGCGGTCTTCTTCCAGATCGGTCAGGTCGTCCGTCACCAGATCCGGTTGTTTGCTGCGATTAAGCAGGTTTTGTTTAAGCTGGTCTTTTTGTGCTTCAGAACAAATTAGCAGTTGAAAATCCAGCTGCTGCATCGACAACAGTTGATTCGCCTGGGGTGAAAAAGGATCAGCGGCCAACAAAGTGTAACTATGGTCCTGTTGTGCTATGGCGATCCAGTTCAGTGGCAACAATTGCTGATTCAGCGCTATTGCCTGCAAAGTTTCTGTATTCAAAGCATCCAAAAGCGCCTGGCTGGCAAGTTCAGTGTCGAGCAAAGATGCGTATAAAGCCGGCAAAGCGTCTTCGGCCAGCGCGCCCATATTCACCAGAATTTGTTCCAGCCGGCCACCATACTTACGCTGAAAACCTGCTGCTTTTTCCAGATCGGCAGAACGAACCTGAAACTGCTCCTGCAGCAAGGTATTCAGATTTTTCATTTAAACACTACATCCGCATTGTCGTCTTCACCACCAGGCACGCCGTCTTTACCCAGAGATTTCAACTCGTAAGGGTTTTGTTTATCACCGGTGCGGTTGTAAAGATAAGGATTACCCCATGGATCCAGCGGGACATCTTTTGGCAGATAAGGACCGTCCCAGTTCTTTTTACTTGAGGTGCGCAGTTCATTCAGATTTTCCGGATATTCACCAATATCCAGCCGGTAGGTATCCAACGACGTTGAAATCATCTCCAATTGCACAGCTGCGGTTTTTGTTTTGGTCGAATCCACTTTGGAAAACATTTTAGGCGCAACTAAGGACATCAGTAAGCCTAAGATAATGATTACAATTAATAATTCAGTTAAGGTAAAACCCAAAGACACACGACTGTTTTTCATCACTGCAACTCACTGCTAAATATTCACGATAAAGCGCATTACGCTTCACACTTTGTAACCGAGCATTCTAAGGGAAATCACTTTGATTGCAACAGGCCATAACCGAAGCGGTGTTTTGGCCAGCAGTGCAAATAAAGTAGGGTTTTCCGTATAAAGACAACGGTAGAACTTATGACTGGCTTTTTGCGCAGAGTTCATTTTATCTTCGTGTTTTTTATACACATAATCATAACCCTGCACTCTTCTGCTGGAATTGGAGATGCGTTCAAGGTTGTGATCCTGATGCACCAGATAAGTCACATCCTTAATGCGGTAACCACTGCCATATTGCGCCGACAACCTGAGCCAGGTTTCGTAGTCTTGCCTTGCCTGCAACTGCTCGTCAAAACCACCGATAGCCCTTAAATAAGCTGTCTTAGTAAACAGTTGATTACCCACAAGATTGGTATGCAACAACTGCTGTAAAGTAATGGCTTGTGGCCGTTTTTTCATGTGCAAAAATTTGCCCTGCGCCACTATGATGTCGGCGTTGGCGCACAGATAAGCAACATCCGGCATTTTTTGCCATTGTTCGACAAAAAGCCGCAACCGGTTAGGCGTAAATTCATCATCATCATCCAGACCAGTGATAAATTCCCCCCGGGCTGTTTCAATAGCCCTGTTACGGGCTGCGCAGGCGCCTTTGGCTTCGGCTGACAACAGTATACTGATGCGGCTGTCGGCTTTAGCCAATTGCTGAATTTGTTGTTGCACCTGAGGGCTTGAGCCGTCGTCGGAAATAATCAGCTCGAAATTTGGGTAATCCTGTTGCAAACAGCTTTGTACTGCACGTTGTAACAGGTCAAACCGGTCACGGGTCGGAATATAAATACTGACCAATCCTGGAACTAACTGCATGCTGATACCCGGTACATGTGAATATTGGCCGCCCTGCCATGATGAACATTACCAAGGCCTTGATTAGAAAAACCGGAATATAACATGGCAGCTGCTTTGTTCCCAGTCTTGCACTGAGAAGGGCCGGACCATGTGACAAACTGCATCTTATTCATCCTGTCCCGCCTTTAAACGTCTGGCCAACAGTACTAACGGCAAATAAGCCAACAGCACCGCTAACTGAGCATTGACCCACTGATAATTTACCAATAATGCCCAGGGCAATAACCAACCAAGGTTGATCAGCACCACCACAAGGGTGACTTTTTTGTGTTGGCCAAAATAACGGGCTGCTATCTGATAACTGTGGCTACGATGGGCTTCATATAACTTTTTGCCCCTGGCCAAACGCACCAGCAAGGTGTAGGTGGCATCAACAATAAAAACGGCAAATAAAATAACACCACTCCAGAACAACGCTGGCGCCAGATGGGCGCTGAACAAAATTAAGCTGGCCAATAACAGGCCGAGACAGCCACTGCCGGCATCACCCATAAAAATGCGGGCCGGCGGGAAATTCCAGCAGAAAAACCCAGCAGTAGCACAGGCCAGTAACAGCGGCAAAAGTTGTAACTGTTGTTGCTGCAGCCAAATCAGCAACAATAAACCCAGAGACAAACTAATAGCCTGCGCCGACGCAATACCATCAATACCATCCATAAAATTGGTCAGGTTGATCATCCAGACCACGGCAACCACTGCCAGCACATCCCCAGCCAACCCCAAATCCAGCAACACGCCAAAAAACTGCAAGGGCGGCAAACCACCTACAGCATAAACAGCCATGGCCGCACCGGTAAAGTGACATAACAAACGCCAGCCGGCCGGAATATGCTGATGGTCATCAATAAAACCAACCACGGCAATTAACATGGCCGCAGCAGAAAGCCACAACACCAGTGTGGTGTTTAACTGAGCCGTCAAAGCTGCAACAGCCAACCCCAACAAAAAGCTGATCACAATAGCGACACCACCGCCTCTTGGGGTGGGCACAGTGTGCGAACTACGTTCATTGGGCACATCAATCACATTACGGGCCAGCGCATAACGGCGCAACAGCGCAGTGCCGGTGAAACTGGCAATAAAAACCAGGGTTAATAACAGATACATCATCCCTGCATCTCCTTGTTGGCCACCGCATTGTGCCTGAGTCCTGACGTTGATTGTTCTACTGTCAGACGCAAACCTGTGGCCAGATTATAAACAGGTGTCCAGCCAAGTACCTGACGGGTATGGCTGATGTCGACTGTTAATGAATCCAGCAAACGCACGGCAAGATTGCCTAAACCACAAAACGACAATAAAGCTCTTAACAGCTGCTGTGGCACTGGCACTAACAGACAACGGCTACCTGACAGGGTTTTCAGCTGCCTGAACAATGTGCTGGTCGACACATCGTCACCGTCACTTGCCAAAAACAGCTGATTTGCCGCTTTTGGATGTTGGGCACAAAGTGCCAGCAGCGAACAGAGGTTATACACACTGACAAAACTACGTTGATTGTGCACAGCGCCAAAAGGCAAAGGCCATGGTTTTTGCACCAGTTGCAGCAAACGGCCAAAATTACCTGGTGCATCAGGGCCGTACACCAGTGGCGGCCGGATAATCACCAGCTCCAGGCCTGTTTGTTGACAAAACTGCTGTAGTTGTTGTTCTGCCTGCAGTTTTGACTGCGCATAAAGTTCTTTTGGCTTTGGCAAATCAGTGGCTGTAAATGGCGTTGTATTGCTGTTGCCAAGCACCCCAATAGAACTGACAAACACAAAACGCCGCACGCCAGCCGCTGCCGCCTGCTGCGCAATCAACAACGGCAATTCAACATTGGCTTTGTGGAACAATGCAACAGGATCTTGCTGTTCCTTCATGACATGAGCACGTCCGGCCAGATGGATCACCACCTCTACACCAGAAAGCAACGAACGCCAGCCTTGTGCCTGATAAAAGTCTTGTAGCTCTGTTGTTGCTATACCGGCAATGTCGACACCTGCTTTACGCACCGGTAACACCAGCTGATGCCCGGCTGCCTGCAGTTCCGGCACCAAAAAACCACCAATAAAGCCGGTTGCACCTGTGACCATGATCTTCATGATTTGTCCCCAAGCAGCGTCTGATACAGCGCCTGTGTCTGCCCGAGCATTTTTTCAAAGGTAAATTGCTGTAAAAACCTTTGTTGCCCAGCCTGACCAAACTGCAATGCCAATTCAGGACTATCCAGTAGTTGCTGTAATGCAGATGCAAATAACTGCGCCTCGCCATGCGAAATACAAAAACCGGTCTCGCCATCAACCACAGCTTCCGCCACACCACCGACATTGGATGCAACCACAGGTAAAGCTGCGCGCATCGCCTCGAGAATAGTCAGCGGCAGGCCTTCCCAGCGCGAAGCCAACACAAAAATATCCGCTTGTTGTAATAAGGCGGCCACATCGTTGCGGCTGCCACAAAACTCAACTTTGTCGTTAAGCTTTAATTGTTCTGCTGCCAATTTTGCTTCGGCCATTAAAGGACCATCCCCAACCAGCTGCAGATAAAAAGGACCTTGCAACAGCGACACCGCCTGCAGTAACAACAAATGATCTTTAGGCTGCTCAAAACGCGCAACCATCATAATACGGCCACCATGCCAGCTTCTCTGCTGTGTCGCAGCAGCTAAAGTTGGCATACCGTTATGAATGGTCTGCATTTTCTGCGCAGAAGCGACTAACAGCTTTAAGGCGCGCTGCCGGTCATAATCCGATACGGTAATAATTTTATCGGTCAAGGGGCTGACCCAACGTTCGAGCTTGCTGTACAACAAGCTACTCAATGCACTGACGCCTTCGGTAAAAGACCAGCCATGGGCGGTAAAAACCACAGGGATATCAAAACCGGCAGCAGCCAGCCTGCCTATTAAACCTGCTTTGGAGGAGTGCAAATGAATAATGTCGGGTCTGAGTTTCTTGAACCAGCGTTTTAATGCAAAAAAACAACGCAGATCGTAAATGGGGTGAATTGGGCGCACCAGTTCAGGCACCGAATGACAACGCAAACCAAGGGCTTTGGCTTTATCGTTCACAATACCACTGCCGCCCACCAGAATAGTGACCTGATGTCCCGCCTGTTGCATACCACTGGCTAAATCTAACAAATGCACACTGGCCCCGCCCATCACATCGGAGCGGGTTATCACATAACATAAATGTAAAGAGGTCTGATTCAATGAGAAAAATCCGGAACTAATGACTTAAATTATTCTGATCAAGCCAGGCTTGTAACATCAGAATATTCCAAAGCTGATAAGCATGATTACGCAGGCCAAGACTATGTTCACGCCACATTTGTTGTACCAGAGGCACATTCAGCACCCCTTGTTGCTGCATGCGTTTTTCATCCAGCAGCTGTTCAGCCCAGGGTTTTAATGGCCCACGCAGCCAGTTGGCGACCGGCACAGCAAAACCCTTTTTAGGTCTTTCAATTAACTCAGCCGGTACATAACGGTATAACACCTGACGTAAACACCATTTGTTTTTGCCATCACGCACTTTGAGATCCAGCGGTGTACGCGCGGCAAACTCAACCACCCGGTGATCCAGCATAGGTACCCGCCCTTCCAGCGACACTGACATCAACGCCCTGTCCACTTTCACCAGAATGTCGTCCGGCAAATAAGTATGCTGGTCGATAAACGCCAATACTGACCGCAGATCGGCCCCCGGAAGATCAAATTCAGCCGCGGCCACTGCGGAAGGCACAGCACCAGCGCCAGCGACCAGTTGTTCCGGTGTCACTGTGTGGGATACCAGCTGCAGATATAGCTCTCTTGCATCTTTGGCGGCAATAAAATCAGCCAGCCGGTGCAACCTGTCACCGGGTTGTGCATGCTGATATTTACCGGGTAATACCAGATTAGCCAGACCGGCCATCCGGTTTAAACCAGTCGCTGGCAGCGCCTGAATCATGCTTGCTGCAACTTTTCGGGCGCCAAGCGGCATTTTTTCTAACTTCTGCCACAACTGCGCTGTAATGTCATAACGTTCATAACCGTTAAAAAGCTCGTCACCAGCATCACCTGACAGTGCCACTGTGACTTGTTGTTTGGCCAGCGCCGCCACCAGACAAGTTGGGATCTGCGAAGCATCGGCAAAAGGCTCGTCATAAATACTGGCGAGTTTAGGCACCATATCCAGCGCATCCCGGCCAGACAAATACCACTCGGTGTGTTCTGTGCCCAGGTGCGCCGCCACAGCTTTAGCGAACTGTGCTTCGTTATAGGCCGGATCATCAAAACCTATCGAAAAAGTGCGCACTTTACGGCTGGACTGTGCCTGCATTAACGCCACTATGGTGCTTGAATCTATACCACCCGATAAAAATGCCCCAAGCGGCACATCGGCTACCATCTGTTGCCCTACAGCGTCTGACAACAAAGCATCAAGCTCATTCACCACTGCCGATGCCGGCGCTTTATTGGGGCTATTGATGCCCTCTGCACTGATGGCTGTCAGATCCCAATAGACTTTCTGTTGTTGTTTTCCCGTTGCCAGATCAAGTTCCAGCATGCTGCCGGGCGCCAGTTTGCTAATGCCCTGATAGATGGAATAAGGTGCCGGAATATAGTTGTGACGGAAATACAACACCAATGCATCGCGGTCGAGCTGGTGCAAAAAGCCCGGGTGACATTTCAGGGCTTTTAATTCAGAGCCAAACAAAAAGCTGTTGCCCTGCCAGCCGGCATAAAGTGGTTTTTCACCCAAACGGTCACGGGCCAGAATTAATTTTTGTCCGTTGTTGTCAAACACTGCCAGGGCAAACATGCCAATAGCACGCTTTAAGGTCTCTTCAACCCCCCAGTGTTCAAAACCCGCCAGCAGAGTTTCAGTGTCAGAATGGCCACGCCAGGCCGGTGCAGCACCAGCCTGCAACAGCGCCTGTCGCATCTGCAGATGGTTGTAGACTTCGCCGTTATACACCAACACATAACGACCAGCGTCTGATGTCATCGGCTGGTGCCCGGCGGCGGATAAATCAACGATGGCAAGTCGCCTGTGGCTTAAGCCCAGTCTTTTGCCGGGATCAATCCATACACCGCCATCATCTGGCCCCCGGTGCAAAATGGCGTCAGACATGCGTTGCAATATGTCTTCACTGGCCTGTTCGCCTGACCCCAGAGTGAAATAACCGGCAAATCCGCACAAAAGACTACAACTCCTGTAATTGTTGATAAAAAGCGTCATACCGTTGCCGGATCGCCGCTATAGAAAAATTGTCCATCACACGCTGGCGATTCGCCAACCCAATGGCATGGCGCCTTTCAGCGCTTTCATCGAGCATCACTTCCAGCTGTGCCGCTAAAGCTTCGGCATTATTGGCAGGAACCAGAGTCATACTGTCACCAGCCAGCAAAGCAACATCTCCGACATTTGTTGCCACTGCAGGCAGCGCCGCTGTCATAGCTTCCGCCAGCACATTGGGAAAACCTTCAGTACGTGAAGGCAAACAAAAAATATCTAAAGCGGCCAGACAAGCCGGAATATCATCACGTTCCCCCAACAACAACACATCATGTTGTAATTGTCCTTGCACCAGCAAGCTGGCAAGCTGCGGATTATGCTGGTCGCAGCCGCGGCCAATGATAACAAAGCGTGCGGCGGATGTCCGTTGCTTTAACAAAGTTGCAGCCTGTAATAACAAATCCTGACCTTTATCCGGATGATAACGGCCAACACAACCAATCAGCAGATCTTCTGCTGACCAGCCCGCCTCTGCCCTGAAGTCTATGTTTTGTTGTCTGGCCTTATCAAAGGCCTGAAAATCAAGGCCATTTGGGATCACCAGCATTTTGTCAGCCGCATAACCATAAGCGATATGACTGGCTTTGGCAGCCTCTGCCACACAGAGGATTTTATCGGGCACCCAAGCTGACAACCAGGCACAAAGTTTCATCACTCTGTGGGTCCAGGGGCGGCCAATAGGGGTAAAGGTGCCACGGATACCCCACACCAGCTTAGGGACACCAGCCAAACGTGCCGCAATACCCCCCAATAAATCGGCGTGGTACATCCAGGTTTGCACTACATCAGGTTTTATTTGTTTTAACAGCCTGACGAGACGAAATAACACAGTCAGACTACGCAGATTGGCGCCCATTTCCAGAGCTTCAACCCGCACGCCGTGACGTTTTAATTCAGCGCCAATAGGGCCAACCGTCTTGAGCGAAATGACTATCTGGCCTTCTGCCGGCTGGCTTTTGGCCAACAGCAGCCGGCACAACATGGTTTCAGCGCCACCGACATCTAATCCGGTAATGATATGTACAATCACGATACGACCACTTTTCCTGGCTGATGCAATTTTGAATATAAAAAACCGCAGAAATTAACAAAGATCAGTGGCACCAGCACCCAGGAAAATAACATCACCCTGTCGTAATAAGGAAAACCACTGCATAACAAACCAGCACCATTTGCCACAAAAAATATCTTCAGAATTTCGAACATCTGTTTGTCAGCAGCAACATAATAATAATAAGGCCGCAGCAACATCAGGAAAAACGGGATCACAGACAATAATAAAAACAAAGGTTTAAAACCTACAACATAATCGTCATTCACCATGTTAAAAGCGCGCACCATACTGGATAAATCACCTGGCAATAACTCCACAAAAGCGTTTGGCACTTCGAGCACATACAACATGACAATGCCACACCAGAAAAATACCAGTAGTTTTAGACTGGAAATCATCCGGTTCACCACCAGTACAGGAACATAAAACAATAACGACAAATGAAATAACGCTGCCAGACAAATCTTTAAGGTCGACATCAAAAAACGATGAGAGTTGAAATAAAAACCACTGAACATTAAAAACGCAAAACCCATGCCCTGGCGCAATACTAACGAACTTAACGACTGGTACATCGGATAATAAATCATCACAATAAACAGCAACACCACCAACAACTTAGCCTCGGACAGGTGATAAAAGGGCCTGATCAATGACAGATAAAACACAAAAAAACAGCTGGTCACAAAAAGCTCAAAACTCAGATATTTTGTATAAAACATCATCAGATAATAAAAACCAGGATCGGTGTTGTTCTGTAAGCCGTTGTATTTAATTATGTTTGCGAACTGTATTTGGTATATGCCCAGATCACCAAGTCCAAGGTTACCCAGATTACTACTCAGATAAAGGTAAAAAAACAGCGTATGGATACAAACGATCATCAGCATAACCGCTTTTACCAGACTGATTTTTAATGGTTCAGCTGTCGTCATTGCAACGGAATTCAAGCTTAACGACCTTTTAATTTGTTGAGTAAAAACCAAAAGCCATAATAGCCAATTCTCAGAAACCAGCCCAGCGCTGTTTTGACACTGGCCTGTGGTAAATAACACAACAAACACAGATTATGCAGACATAAAGCGCCTGCTCTTTTTCGAAGGCCGGCTCTGGAACTCAGACGTTCCAAGGCGGCGTCTTCATATTCGCGCACCACCAAATCAGATAAATGAATACAACCGCCGGCTTTGAGGATCTGCAGATAAGTCAGACCTTCACTGCCCCTTAACCGCGTTGGATAAGGGTGGGCAAGCATGGTTTGGCGTTTTACCACAGGTAAACATTCACCCGGTGTGCCGCCATTCAGCAAGGTTTTGAGGCTTATGTCTGTTGCCGGCACTTCAGCCCCAATCAGCTGTTGTTGCTTTTGATCCTGACAACGGAAAAACACCACATCATAGTGCTGTTGTTGCCGCAGCACTTCTATCATGGCCGGCACTGCGTCTTTGACAAACCAGTCGTCAGAATCCATAAAAATCAGCCAATCACCAGTTGCCAAAGCAGCACCGGCATTTTTCGCGCCGGCCACCCCCAGGTTGACTGGCAAGGTGCTGAATTTTATCCTGCCATCCTTGATCTCAGCTGAATAAGCCTGTTGTAACTGCTGCACAGTATCGTCAGTAGACGCATCGTCAATCACCACCAGCTCAGCTGCAATACCGGCATTTACCAGCGCCAGACTGCTTTGTAACGATTTATGCATCAAAGTTGCACGGTTAAACACAGGTGTCACAATAGAAATCTTCATCTGACCAACTCTTGCAAAACGTGCGCAGGGCCAAAGTTAACTTCGGCACAGGCCAGCGCCTTTGGATAATAAAGTTTTGCCAGCGCTTCGTCGGTCAGCGCCAGCAGATGATCAAAAATCTGTTGTTCATTGCAGGCCTGAAACAGCGGTAAAGGCGGTAAATGGCGAAGGTTGGCCGCATTCACAATCAGCGGTTTACCAAAATACAACGCATAAATGCCAACGGCCCCCATCCAGTGATTACCAACCTGATCAAAACAAATATCTGCCTGCTGATACAGTGCCAGCAGCTCTGGTAAGCTCATTTGTTGATGCCACACTACATAAGGGCTCAACCCCAGCTCGTCGCAGAGCGCCCGGCCATTCTGCACATCCGGGCCTTTCTCAAAAAAATGGATTTGCACTTGCGGGTATTGCTGCACAAAACGGGCAAGGGCCCGGATGATCAGATCATTGCCTTTGTTTTCACCACAAGCCTGCGCCGAAATGTCCTGATAATGAAAACGAACCGGACACAAAATTTGCAAAGCGCCTTGACGCGGCTTGTAACTGCGGTCAAAACCCTGCAGCGGTGTAAAAGAAACGTCCAGCCGCGGTATATAGTGCAAACCATGCTGCTGCAGTTGTTGCACCATCAGATCACCGGTTTGACTAAAACCAGGCGGGAAAAACAACAGCGTCTGACACTGAAGTGCACCCAGATAATTGCGCTGTACAATACGATTTATCAAACCATGTCTGAGCCAGGCCGGCAAATATTGCAAAAAGGACTTGGCTTTAAATTCTTCCGCCAGTGCATCAACCCTTTGTGGATTACAAAACCACTCCAGATCTGCCCCATAAGACAATAATAATTTTTGGGTTTGTGCACCAAACAGCGGCGCTAACGCAATAAACTGCCCACCCAAAAACACCGCTTTAATGTTCTGCCCCTGCAGTTGTGGTTTTAACCTGGTTTTTAACCACAATAAAAACAGTGACGGCAACAGCGACACCAATAACTGGCTTGGTAACACCATTTCTACTATCCAGTCCGGATAGGGGTAACTGATTTGCCGGTACTGATGTTCAGGTCTGGATAATTTATCTGTTGCAGGCACATCAACCAGATACAACACCTGCTGGCCCATTTCTTTTAAAGCCAGCGCATACATCATTGGCATTGCATTCATGGTGCCTAAAAACAACACGGCACCGGGCTTTGCCAGATCAATTTTTTCCATATTAAATTCCGAACCTATAACGCAGACGTGATCTGAGATCCGACGAACTGACACTGGCAACAACAATAGTCAGACACCACAACAGCACCACATAACCAAAATTCAGCACCCTGCTTCGCAGCTCAGGCTGAAGGTGTTGCAACAACACATTCAACAGCAGAGCCGGTAATAAAATGACGACAATATCCCGCCACAACCAGCTTTGATGCAAACCAGGTTTGTAACAACGATGCACCAGCGGTGTATAAACTAAAAACAGCAAAAACTGAATCACACACCAGGCGATGGCTGCGGCTTGTGCGCCGGCCTGACTTAAAGTCAGATAAAGGGCCAAAACCCACACCAGCACCATAATAAGTTGGGCACGCAGGTGAAGTTTCAACTCACCTCTGGCGTACTGCAGATAATAAACCTGACCGTTGAGCAGCATCAGAAAACTGCCCAGACAATACCATGGCAACAAATCCAGCATCAGCTGCGATAGCTCAGCTTCGCCTATCCAACTGAATAACAAAGGTTTGGCGGCAAAAATAATCACCAGCGCAGTACTGCCGGCCAGCACTGTCAGCCACTGTGTCATATTGCGGTATAAACGAAAATGTCCATCCAGATCATGCTGACAATAAGTTGCGGTTAAACGCGGTAAAATGGCCCCACTGAACATCACCCCCACCATCAATAAGCCTGAAGCCAAGGTTGCCGCCACTGTGACATCACCATAATCTCTAAGCGCCAGCATGGATGAAAGCGCCAGTTTATCCAGTTGCGTCATGGCCACACCTAACAACGACAACAAGGCAACAGACAACGAAAACCTTAAGGTTTGTTGTAAAGGTTGCCAGCTGAATGTCCAGTCGGTCATGCCCGACCACACCAGTTGGCGGGATTTTGCCAGCATCAGCACATACTCAACCACTGCGGCCAGCACCTGAACCACAAAAAACACCAGAATATTAAAACCAAACAGCATCATGATGGGGATAACCAGCACAAAACGCAGTGTGACTGCCAGACTATTCACCAGATTCAGCCACAACAAACGTTCAGCGCCAGTGATAATGCCGCGCATCAGACCATTGTTCCAGCGCAGCGCCAAAGCTATCGCCATACATTGCACAGCTGCAACCAGATCGTCTTTTGCCAGCGAAGAGTCCTGTAACCAATGCTCCACCACAAACCGGGCATTAAAAAATAACAACAAGCCGGCCAGCAAAGACACCAACACAAAAAACACCAGTACAGGCATTAACAACGAATAAAAATGATCTCTGGAAGAACTGGCGGTTAAAAACCGGGTGGTTTCGCGGCTGAGGGTGGGTGTGATGCCCATGTCCAGCAAATTAAACCAGAACATCAGCATGGTATAAAAGCCAATTAAACCAACACTTTCAGCGCCCAGCACATTTTCTGAATAAAACACCGGCAACATCAGAATGCCAAGCATGGCGCTGTACATCTGCCCCAGGGTATTAGCCACCAGGTTCAGACGAAGGGACACTTGTGTCATTGCTGGCTGGTCCGCTGTTTCAGCTGTTGTTCCAGTTGCAGCAAATCACGGGAGCGGGCTTTGATTCTGCGGGCAGGTTGACCGGCATAAACAGCAAAGGGCTCACAGTCGCGATTCACCAAACTTAAAGCTCCCACTGCTGCGCCTTCATGCAAGGTCACGCCGGGCAACACCACAGTGCCACAACCGATGATCACATGCTTGCCAATCACAACATCGGCGTGCTGCACAGCTTTAAACTCGTCAGGCACCATAGGGTTGGTCATAGTGGCGCCGGAATAATCGTCACTGGAGCTATAAATCGCAACGCGGGATGAAATATTGGCAAAATCAGCCAGATGGATACGGCCAGCACCTATCAGGCTGCTAAAAACCGCAATATGAATATAATCACCAAGTTCAATGCCGCCCTGACCTGCCGACAGCACCACAAAATCGTCTATCCGTACATTGTTGCCAATCCGGATACGGCCACAACCATAAAAACTGGCTTTGTCGGAAATAAACACATTGTCGCCGACAGCTGCAAAACCCATAGCGACAAGTTGTTCACGACTTAACAACGCCATCTCAGAGGCACTCCAGCACAAGTTTGGCGACAAAGTTAATTTCAGTTTCAGTTAAGTCGTAATAAAGCGGCAGACATAAAGTCCGGTTGGCGTAATCTTCCGACACAGGGCAAGACTGATAGCCTAAGGTCTGATATGTGGCTAACGTATTGATGGATGGTGCAAAATAACGCCGTGCTGTCACCTGATGTGCCGCCAGATGTTGCATCACCTTGCTTGCTGCCGCAGCAGTTGGGCACAAAATAGGGAAATAAGCACCATTGCTACTGGCGTTTTCGGCCCATAAGGGCGTTTGTAGATAAGGCGACAACAAACGCAGATATTGCTGATAATTTTGCTGCCGTTTTTCCAGAATTTGGTCAATATTATCCAGCACTGCCAGCCCCATGGCGGCATGCACTTCACTCATTTTGCAGTTAATGCCGGGGCCGGAAATAGTGCCGTCTTTGTTATCAATACCAAAATTAATCATCCGCTCAGCACGTTGATATGCATCAGCATCCCGGAAAATAACAGCACCACCTTCGACAGTGTGAAACACCTTGGTGGCATGAAAACTTAAAGTAGCAGCGTCACCAAAACTCAGCACACTGCGACCTGCCAGCTGAATACCAAAAGCATGAGCAGCGTCATAAATCACTTTCAGCTGGTGTTTTGCGCCTATCTGCTCAAAAGCATGCACATCACAAGGATTGCCATACACATGCACCGGCACTATAGCGCTGACCTCTGCACTCAGATCACTGCTCAGCATAGCGGCGGTTGCCGCCGGACTCAGATTAAAACTCTGGGCATCAATGTCGGCAAAACGTGGGGTAATACCTTCCCATAACAAAGAACTGCTGCTGGCAATAAAGGTAAAAGGCGTGGTAATAGCCTGCCCTTTGACATCCAGCGCGCGGTACGCCAGCTGCATCGCGAGCGTGCCGTTGGCCACCAACAATAAATTTTTAACACCAAGGTACTCTTCCAGCCGCACTTTTAATAACTGGCACAAAGGACCATTATTGGTCAGCCAGTTGCGATCAAAAGCCTGCTGTAAATACTGCTGATACTGCGCAAAAGGTGGCTGATAAGGCCGGTTTACCGGAATAGTCATTATTTCACCAACTCAGACAAGTACTGGCCATAACTGTTTTTTTGCATAGTCGCAGCCCTTGATAATAAAAACTCAGCACTGATCCAGCCCTGGTTGTAGGCAATTTCTTCCAGCGCCGCTATTTTAAAACCCTGACGGTGTTCAATGGTTTGCACAAACATACTGGCATCCAGCAAGCTCTCGTGTGTGCCGGTATCCAACCAGGCAAAACCACGGCCGAGCATCTCCATCTGCAAACTGCCTTGCTCCAGATACACCTGATTGACAGTGGTAATTTCCAGTTCACCCCGTGCCGACGGCTGAATGGACTTGGCAATTGCCGTCACCTGGTTGTCATAAAAATACAAACCTGTGGCTGCATAGTTAGATTTGGGTTTGGCTGGTTTTTCTTCAATAGATAATACTTTTTGGTTGGCATCAAACTCGACCACACCAAAACGTTCCGGATCTTTCACCTGATAACCAAAAATAGTGGCGCCATGGCTGCGCGATGCGGCTTTTTTCAGCTTGGGACTAAAACCCTGACCATAAAAAATATTGTCACCCAGCACCAGACAGACAGAATCATTGCCGATAAAGTCTTCACCCAGAATAAAAGCCTGGGCCAGACCGTCGGGGCTCGGTTGTACGGCGTAAGTTAAATGGATGCCAAAATTAGCACCATCACCAAGCAAACGCTGAAAACCGGCCTGATCTTCAGGTGTGGTAATAATTAAAATATCGCGGATGCCGGCCAGCATCAGCACCGACAACGGATAATAAATCATCGGCTTGTCGTAAATAGGTAACAGCTGTTTCGACACGCCCAGTGTAATTGGATATAAACGGCTGCCTGAGCCGCCTGCTAATACGATACCTTTCATTTGTTGCTCCCTGCCCCTAGTCGTTCCAGCTGATAACTACCATCCAGCACCGCCTGCCACCAACTCTGGTTATTTAAATACCACAACACAGTTTTACGCAGTCCGCTGTCGAAACTTTCTTCTGGTTTCCAACCAAGCTCGCGCTCAATTTTGCCGGCGTCTATGGCATAACGCAGATCATGGCCAGGTCTGTCCTGCACATAAGTGATGAGATCGCGATAATGCAACACACCGGCCGGCTTTTCTGGTGCCAGCTCTTCGAGCAGAGCACAGATACTCTGTACCACTTCGATATTCTGTTTTTCGTTATGGCCACCAATATTGTAGGTTTCGCCAACAACACCCCGGGTCACCACCTGATAAAGCGCTCTGGCATGATCTTCGACAAAAAGCCAATCACGCACCTGATTGCCTTTGCCATACACCGGCAATGCCTTGCCGGACAAAGCATTTAAAATCATCAGCGGGATCAGTTTTTCCGGAAAATGATAAGGCCCGTAGTTATTCGAACAGTTGGTCAGCACCACCGGCAAACCATAGGTGCGGTGCCAGGCCCGCACTAAATGGTCGCTGGCCGCTTTAGAGGCTGAATAAGGGCTGCTTGGGGCATAAGGTGTTTGTTCGGTAAACAAATCGTCGGTGCCGTGCAAATCGCCATAAACTTCGTCGGTGGAAATATGATGAAAACGAAAAACGTCTTTTTGCGGCTGTGGCAACTGTTGCCAATAATGACGGCAGGCTTCAAGTAAGGTATAGGTGCCGACAATATTGGTCTGAATAAAAGCAGAAGGTCCGTCAATAGAGCGGTCTACATGGCTTTCGGCCGCCAGATGCATCACCAGATCTGGCTGATGTTGCTCCAGCGCAGCCTGAACACCGGCCGCATCATTAATATCCAGCTGCACAAACTGATACCTTGGACTAGACGCAACAGTGTTCACCGACTCCAGATTGCCTGCATAAGTCAGTTTGTCGAGATTAATCACACTATCCGCTGTGTGTTCAATAATGTAACGGACCAAAGCCGATCCAATAAAGCCGGCTCCGCCGGTGACCAAAATTTTCATCATGTCTCTGTTTTATATCAGTATTAAGTTGGAATTCAGCCCGAAAATCACTCAGAGCCGCAGATCGCTGTCTTGTTGTGGCAGCAGATATTTTAAATCATAAAGAACATGCGACTTTTTACCAAAACTGCGGATGCCGGCCGCGCCAAGCTGTTTAAACTGCTGATGCGCTACGGCGAGGATCACCGCATCATAAGCACCTTGTTCGGGTGTGGATACTGGCGTCAGTTGATATTCGTGCTGAGCTTCTGCCGGGTCAATCCATGGGTCGTAAACATCAGCGGACATACCGTATTCGGTTAATTCGCTCAGAATATCAACCACTTTGGTATTACGGATATCAGGGCAGTTTTCTTTAAAAGTTAAACCCAGCACCAGCACTCTGGCTCCTGACACATTGATCTGCTGTTTGATCATTTGTTTCACAAGCTGAGCCACCACATATTTGCTCATACCATCATTGATACGGCGACCAGCAAGTATCACTTCCGGATGATAACCAATGGCTTGTGCTTTGTGCGTCAGGTAATAAGGGTCAACACCAATACAATGGCCACCAACCAGACCAGGTCTGAACGGCAGGAAATTCCACTTGGTGCCGGCTGCCAGCAACACTTCTTCAGTGTCGATGCCGAGTTTATTAAAAATCACCGCCAGTTCGTTAATTAACGCAATGTTTAAATCACGTTGGGTGTTTTCAATAACCTTGGCTGCTTCTGCCACTTTAATGCTGGATGCTTTATAAGTGCCGGCCAGAATAATGCTGCGATAGACAGAATCGACAAACTCAGCAATGTCAGGGGTTGAACCTGAGGTCACTTTTTTAATGCTGGTGACCCGGTGTTCTTTATCACCGGGGTTGATACGCTCCGGGCTGTAACCGGCAAAAAAATCGCGGTTAAACTTCAGACCGGAAATACGCTCAATCACCGGAATACAGTCTTCTTCAGTGGCACCAGGGTAAACAGTCGATTCATACACCACTATGTCGCCCGGCTTGATCACTTTACCCAGAGTTTCAGAGGCCTTCACCAGCGGTGTTAAATCAGGTTGGCGATGCTCATCAATAGGGGTTGGCACTGTCACTATATAAAAATTGGCTTGTTTTAACTGCTCCAGTTCACAACTGTAACTTAACAGTGCGGCAGCGCGCAGCTCGTCCGGGCTGACTTCGAGTGTGTGGTCTTGTCCACTTTTTAACTCGTCAATCCGGGCTTTATTAATATCAAAACCCAAAGTCGGGTATTTTTTACCAAACTCAACCGCCAGCGGCAAACCGACATAACCCAGGCCGATAACGGCAATTTTGACTTCTTTTATGGTATGCGTCATTCATAACATCCTATTTTGAAGTTGACTGATTAGCCCTACGCAACACCATCGACGACAGGACAACAATACAAAACAACATAAAACTGCCCAAAACTGAACCTAACACGATCACTGATCGCATAGGACCAGCTTTCAGATCAGGCCGGTAAGGTGGATCTATCAGTTTAAATACATAATCAGGCCGGACTGTTGCCATGGTCAACGTTTTGGTATTTTCTTCCAGCAAACCGAATAATAATTCACGAACTTCTGTCACCTGCGTTTCCTGCAGCTTCTTATCAAGATAAGCAATAGTGCTGGTTGCTTCTTTGATGTCATTTCGCCGCATAGCTTCATTTACTTCTGTCACAAAAGCCTGCAGCCATTGCTGAGCTAAATCCGGTGAAACAAATTCAAGCGAAACAGTAATAACGCCTGTTTGTTTTTCCTGAAAAATCACCAAACGTTTCATAAACTGATCGTAAATTTCGTTATTACCAGGCTCAGCGGCCCTCAGTTCCTTGGGTTCACGCACCCAACTTTTGGTTTTAATATCGTAAATCTCTTCGTCATAACTCAGCTCACCCGTTGTTGGGTTCCAGCCATTAGCGGCCATCAAAGCCACAGTCAGATTGTGTTTTTGATTAAACTCGGCGAAAAACTCACGGGATTTCATCAGTTGCAAAGCAATTTGCGATTTTTTCTCGCCACCACCACCCAGACTTAATCCGGCAATAGCCCCCAGGCTGCCAAGCTGCGACGACAGGCCACCACTTTTACCAACGGTTTCGTTGGCCGGCAGTAAAATGGTTTCTGAACGATACTGGTTGGGTAACTGCAAACTAAACCAAATAGCCAGTGCAGCTGCCAGACCACAACAAAATATCACCCACCACTTCAGGCGGAACATCACAGTCACAAACTGTCCCAGCTCCACCTGATCATTTTGTATATGCTGATTCAAAGATACTTTCCTTTGCCGTTAATTCGTCAGGTTATTGACTGCAGCCAACGCCACCACACTTTGCGAGATAATGGCTGTGACTTTGGTCCACAACGACAATCTGGTGGTGTAGTCAGTATCCAGCGGCACTACTATCGTATCGCCTGGCAACAGGGTCTGGTCGGCAACTGCAAACCAGGCGCCTCTGTTGGGTACAAAAACTGAACCATCGGCACGAATCACATAAACACGTTCATCATCCGCACGTTTACGGAAACCACCTGCAAGCTGCAGGTAATCATCCACAGTCATGCCGGCTTTAAATCTGTGACTGGAAGCATGCTGCACTTCACCAACCACTGATACTGTGGTCTGAATATAAGGCACAAAAAGCTCATCCCCTTCTTCCACCAGCAAATCAAATTGTGGTTCGGCGTTGGCAACGGCTTCCAAATCAATAACCAGACGGCCAATAGGTTTGGTTTTTTCAATTTCAGCAATCATCATAATGGCGTCTTCAGGTTTGGTTTGCGCCGTTTCTTCTTCTGCCGACAGGTTCTTGGCAGCAATATCTGAACGCAGTTGTTGCATCAGTTTGTTCAGCTGCATGGTTTCCTGCTCACGAATTTGCGCTCTGGTAAAAATAGCGCCGGAGGCATAAGCATCTGCGGTTAAACCACCGGCTCTTGCCATCACAGAAGATAATTTTTCACCTTGTTGAATGGTATAGGTACCAGGGAAACGAACCTGGCCTGAAATACGGATAGTACGTTCCACATTCCAGTCCGGTACTGCAAACACAGTTAACCTGTCCCGGCTTTGCATTGTTTGTTGTGTTACACCTTGCAACTGGTCAGCCAGATTGACCGAAATATGCTCAATACGCATACCGGACTGGTTTTCTTTTTGACTCATAGCCCTGGTGATCTCAGCTCTTTCCAGATAAGCACCATCATTCAGACCACCTGCAGCCAGAATGGCCTGCACTACAGTGCCATTTTGCACCAGTGGATATTCACCAGGCACCTTTACTTCACCATTCACTGTCAGCAGCTGAGTGGCAGCATTAAATTTGGCTTGTTGTTTTAAGCGTTGCAGCAACGGGTACAATAACTCGGTGCGGGTCAGATGAGCCGACATCTTTAACGCGTCAGCATCAACATAAAGTTTTTTAAACAAGTCAGACAGAATAAATTTCAGATAAGCCCTATGAGCCTCTTTCTGAGGTATTTTTTTCACTTCCGGTGCAACACCGGGTTTGGTTACCTGAGTTTCAATTTTCTCTGACAAAGCGGCAAAAGCCTGACTGCTGATATTAGCCACATCCAGCGCAAATGGCGGTGGTGCATTTTCATCCAGTTCACTTTCAGGCTTGGCAAACAGTTCTTTTTCTTTGTACTGCTTTTTCAGCTTGGTAAACACATAGGTATCCAGCTCAGGCCGGGCATAAGTTTCTTCACCATAATGAAACACCAGCACCAAATCGCGCGCCGATAAGGTCAGGTTGTCAGCACTGCCCGGATCGGTAATGGCTTTACCAAGGTTAAACTGCAATACTTTCAGTTCACCTAAGTCTGACGTTTCCCGCACTACCAGGGCATAATCCAGATCCACAGTTAAATGTAAATCTGACCACAGTGAATTTAACAGGTTGCTGACGCGCATGCCTTCATACCAGGCATATTGACCTGGCCGCACCACAGCACCAGCCATAGTGACCATGTTCTCTACCCTGTTGGAGGTCTGGCCAATACGCAATACATCACCATTTCGTACCAATACCTGCTGATCGGCAGCTTTGGTCAGGTCAAGATTTAATAAGGTGCGTACATTCATGTCGTTAAAGCGTTCAAGCACCACAGAGCGCGGGAAAGCGCCGGCCTTGCTGCCACCGGCCATCTCGACCAGTTGACCCACAGTGTCGCCACTTTTCACTTCATAAAGCGCCGGACGTTGGACCTCACCTGACACTTCTGCCATGGCCTTTACCGGTGCAATAAAAATAACATCACCACTTTGCAGTGGCACATCGGCTCTGGAATCACCACGCAATAACAAACTGTATAAATCAAACTGCGCCACTTCCACACCGGCACGTTTGACACTGATTTCGCGCAAGCTACCAATATCGCTGACACCGCCGGCGACAAAAAGCGCCTGAGTGACACTGGACAAAGCGGAAATGGTATAGCTGCCCGGATATTTGGCTTCACCTGAAACAAACACATTAATAGTACGGAGTTTGCCCATGCTGATTGCGGCTTCCACACCGATATTCTGCTGACTTAACCTGTCAGAAATCAGTGCTTTGGCTTTTTTAAAGGTTAAACCCGCCACATTAAGCGGTGTAAAACCAGGAATATGCACAGAGCCATCTCTGTTGATGGTGACTGTTTCTTCGGAACTTTGTTTGCCATACAGCTGGATCAATAACTCATCGTCCGGCCCCAGAATATAACTGTCCGGCACAGGCACATTATCCACGGGGGCAAAAGTGCTGATGGTAGAGTCAAAGAGTTTCAGACCATAACGCTCTGGTTTGTTTGGATCTTTTTCGTCTTGTTGGTCTTTGTCTTCTTCGTCAAAACGTTCAACAGGCTCAAGAGGATCCGGGATACTGTTTTTATCTTCGGCTTCCTGAAAGGTTTTGCTTTTACTGTCTTTGTTGTCCAGCACAGATAAATCAAAACCATATTGTTTGGCGATTTTTTGTTGTTCAGCTCTTGGCAATTTTTTTAATTGCGCCAGCATGGCAGGCGAAGGGGTCGCCGCAGCAGCCGGCAAAGTAAAAGCCGCCAACATCAAACATAACACCAGTTTTTTCACGAAATCCAACACTGTTTTACTCCAGCTTTTTTATATCCGTATGAGCGCACTATCGGTCTGAATAAATCAGTTTAAGGTGCGTGTCACAAGGGTTTACTGCACACAGGCAAGCTCAGAAAGGCCGCATATTCTACACAGGTTGTAAACCGTTAGGCGAGCCTTTTCCATGTTACTCTTTGTTATTGCGCATCAATTGTTAACACCAATTTAACCCACCCGACAGTTTGTTGTGTCATGCCACCACAACTACTGCGGATACTGCCGGACGCTGTCACCGCGCCCAATGGCGTAATAAGAAAAGCCCAGTTGTTGCATTTTGACCGGATCAAACAGATTACGGCCATCCACTATCACCGGCTGGCGCAAATTCTGTTTTAACTGGTCAAAATCCGGAGATCTGAAGGTTTTCCATTCGGTACAAATCACCAACACATCGGCTTGATGCAAGGCTGCCTCTTTGGTGCCAACCAGCTTTAAATCCGGCCTGATGCCATAAATGCGTTGGGTTTCTTCCATAGCTTCAGGGTCAAAAGCCTGTACCTTAGCGCCGGCAGCCCATAAAGCGTCCATCAGCTCCCGGCTTGGCGCTTCGCGCATATCATCGGTATTTGGTTTAAAACTTAAACCCCAGAGTGCAATAGTTTTCCCGGACAAATCGGCGCCAAAATGCTGTTGAAGTTTCTGAAACAACTTATGTTTCTGTTGGTTGTTCACCGCTTCGACCGACTTTAACAGCGTGGTGTTATAACCTGTTTGTTCCGCAGTACGGATTAATGCCTGTACGTCTTTTGGAAAACAAGAACCGCCATAACCACAACCAGGGTAAATAAAGTGGTAACCAATGCGGGGATCAGAACCAATACCATGGCGAACCTGCTCAATATCAGCACCAAGCAGCTCTGCCAGATTGGCCATTTCGTTCATAAAACTAATTTTGGTCGCCAACATACAGTTGGCGGCATATTTGGTCAGTTCTGCGCTGCGTACATCCATCACAATAATTTTGTCGTGATTACGGTTAAATGGTGCGTACAACTCACGTAAACTTTGTTCTGCCCATGGGTTATCTGTGCCCAGAATAATACGATCCGGCCGCTGACAATCTGCCACTGCAGCGCCTTCTTTTAAAAACTCCGGATTAGACACTACTGCAAACTGAATGTCGGCCTGGCGTTTTGCCAGACTGGCAGCTATCACCGCCTTGACTTTGTCACCCGTGCCCACAGGAACAGTCGATTTATTAATCACAATCTTCGGGCTGGTCATATGTTCGGCAATGCTAGAGGCCACTTTCAGCACATATTGCAGATCAGCAGAGCCATCTTCGTCCGGTGGTGTACCCACAGCAATAAACTGTAACTCGCCAAATTCCACACCAACAGCAGCATCAGTGGTGAACTCAAGTTGTCCTTGTGCCACGCCCTGTTGCACCAGTGCTG
Organism: Rheinheimera sp.; assembly: GCF_030824435.1. Lineage (GTDB taxonomy): Bacteria > Pseudomonadota > Gammaproteobacteria > Enterobacterales > Alteromonadaceae > Pararheinheimera. The sequence continues at coordinate 98,480 of NZ_JAVBXS010000027.1, read as the reverse complement.
ATAAACCAGGTTCAAAAATCGGAATAATGCCGGCTTTTAAATCGGCCACCCGTTTTGGATTCACATCAACACAACAAACTTTATGACCGGCTTCGGCCAGCACTGCGGCCTGCACCAAACCCACATACCCAATGCCAAAAACTGTGACTTTCATTCAATATCCCTTTTTGTGAGCTGTACAGAACCGAAGTGGCGGATCATTTTGTGTTATTGCGGATATACCAAGGCATTGCAATGGCAAGACCAGCAGTCAGTGTATGGCCTGGTACATACCCCAGCAGCCTTTCTGCTTTGCTGACATCTGCCTGAGAATGGCGTACATCACCGGCACGAAAATCGCGATACAGGGGTTCTTTGCCATAGTTGGCACCATTGGCGCTGAGCGTTTGCTGAATGGCCTGAAATAAATCATTTAATGTGGTTCTGTCACCCACTGCGACGTTAAACACTTCGCTTTTGCCAAGGGCTGTGGTGGCTGCCAGAATATTGGCCTGAACCGCATTGGCGACAAAACAAAAATCGCGGCTGGTTTCACCATCACCATTGATCGCAACATCTTCGTTCGCCAGCATGGCAGCTGTCCATTTGGGGATCACAGCGGCATAAGCGCCATTGGGGTCCTGCCTTGGGCCAAACACATTAAAATAACGCAGGCCTGTACTGTGAAAACCATAACAACGGGAAAATACATCGGCGTATAACTCATTCACATACTTGGTCACGGCATAAGGTGACAAAGGGTTGCCAATATTTTCTTCTACTTTGGGCAAAGCCGGATGATCGCCATAAGTAGAACTGGATGCAGCATAAACAAAACCTTGTACACCCGCTTCTTTGGCTGCCTGCAACATATTAAGAAAGCCGTTGATATTGGTGTTATTAGTGGCCAGCGGGTCGTTGATCGAACGTGGTACTGAACCTAAAGCCGCCTGGTGCAACACATAATCGACGCCGGCAACAGCAGCCTGACAGTCACTCAGTTCGCGGATGTCGCCTTCAATAAAACGAAACCCCTGCCACTGCGCCGGGCTGACTAAAGCCTGCACCTGCTGCAGATTATGTCTGTGGCCGGTGGCAAAATTATCAAGTCCAACGACCTTCTGATCCAGTTTTAATAATGTTTCTAATAAGTTAGAGCCAATAAAACCGGCACACCCCGTCACCAGCCAGGTTTTTGGCGTTGCTATCAGTTGCTGCTGACGTTGTTCAAATGTATTCATAACTCTCTCTGCTGTCCTTGTTGCTGTGCATTCAGTTGCTGTTTTTTTACCACATGAAGCTGAACACCCGGCACAGATAAACACAGTGGTGGCAAAACCACTGTGTCCTGCTCCACTGTAATTAATTATTTCACAAAATAAGCTTTGATAGCCTCAACAATGCGGCTACAAGCCTGACCATCACCATATGGATTATGGGCAAAACTCATGGTCTGATAATAATGACTATCGGTCATCAGTTTACTGACTTCATTAACAATTTTGTCTTTGTCAGTACCCACAAGTTTAACTGTGCCTGCGGCAACAGCTTCAGGCCGCTCTGTGGTGTCGCGCATCACCAGCACAGGTTTACCTAAAGAAGGCGCTTCCTCCTGAATACCACCTGAGTCGGTCAGTACCAGATAACTGCGGCTCATTAAATAGACAAAAGGTAAATAATCCTGAGGTTCGATCAGATGCACATTTGAAGCGTTGCTGAGTAAACGGAATACAGGTTCACGAACATTCGGGTTTAAATGTACCGGATACACAATGTCGGCATCAGGGAATTGTTCAGCAATAGCTTTTAGCGCAGCGCAGATGTTTTCAAAACCAGCACCAAAACTCTCACGGCGATGGCCTGTGACCAGAATCAGCCTGCGACCATCCTGACCATACGGAAATTTGCTGGCAAAATCGCCCGACAGCTGCGGGTCGGCATCAATTTTAGCGACCACCTGATGTAATGCGTCAATAACAGTATTGCCTGTGACAAAAACTTTAACCGGATCGACATTTTCAGCAAGCAGGTTATGCTGTGAGGTGGCGGTAGGGGCAAAGTGTAAAGTGGTAATAGCACCGGTTAAACGGCGGTTAGCCTCTTCCGGCCATGGGCTGTAAATATTGCCGGTACGCAAACCTGCTTCCACATGACCTACCGCTGTTTTTTCATAATAACAAGCCAGGGCAGCAGCAAAAGTGGTGCTGGTGTCGCCATGCACCAGAACTATGTCAGGCTGGAAATCTCGCAGCACAGGTTTGATGTTTAATAAAATACTGGTAGAGACATCATATAAATCCTGACCAGCTTTCATAATGGCCAAATCATATTCAGGCACAATATGAAACAGCTTCAGCACCTGGTCGAGCATTTCACGGTGTTGTCCTGTTACACAAACACGGCTGTCGATGGCGGGGTCTTGTTTTAATAAATTCACCAGCGGCGCCATTTTAATGGCTTCAGGCCGGGTTCCAAACACACTGAGTACCTTTAACATAAGCAGATTCCGTAGCTTAGCCGTAAATAATTTGCAGCTTATCAAACCTCAGCTGAAAGTAACAGCATTGTGCTCGCCGATACTGCAGCTAAACACAGCATTGGCAAGGCTTTTCAGCACAATAGCGGGGACAAAAGTTGGCATGGCATTGCCGGCAGACAGATAAAAGCTAAAGCTTAGGGATAAAAACAAATGGGCGACTGGCGGCGTAGTTTCGTATCTACAACTTTCGCTAAATTAGTCTCGACTTGATTTGACACAACAAGCGCAGGCATCAGCCATTTTGCTGACGATGCAGATTGAGTAATAACTCAGCTTCGGCACGCGGCAATTCACATTCCTGCATAATTTCTTCAAGGCCGGCGCCTAATTGCACCATTTTCATCGCCCTGCTATAGAGTTTGGATTCGGGATCCGCCAACTGAATTTTTTGCTGATGTTCTGACAACTGCTCAAGTTCGGATGCCAGCGTCTGCTGATGCAACTGCATTTGTTGTAACAGCCGTTCGGCAGTCAGAATACGTTGCCCCACACCAATAACACCATTTCTGAGTTCTTCTACTTCTGCACGGCTCAGATTCAGCGCTTGCTGCAACTCTTCCATGCGTGCGACCAACAACAGATGCTGTTGTTGTTGTATTCTGTGTTGCCAAAAAACAACAAAAACCAGCAGTATTGCTACTGCCGGTACTACGGCGAGAGTTAACCATTCGATAGGAAAAGACACGGGGAGGACCTGATTAAATACTGGTAATTTCGTCCCACTCTTCATCAGTCAGTAGTTTGTTCAGGTCAACCAGGATCAGCAATTCGCCATCGCGGTTTGATACACCCTGAATAAACTTAGCGCTTTCATCAGTGCCTACATTAGGTGCCGTGTCAATTTCTGAACCACGCAGATAAACAACTTCAGCCACGCTGTCGACCAAAATACCAATCACTTGTTTATCGGCTTCAATAATTACAATACGGCTGTTTTCAGTCACGTCTGTTGGCGGTAAACCAAAACGTGAACGGGTGTCAATGACTGTCACCACATTACCGCGCAGGTTGATAATACCAAGTACATAAGAAGGCGCACCAGGTACCGGAGCTATATCGGTGTAGCGCAATACTTCCTGCACCTGCATCACATTAATACCGTAGGTTTCTTCCTGCAGCTTAAAAGTCACCCATTGCAGCACGACATCATTCTGTTCTTTGGTATTGCCTGCTTGCGCCATTAAATTGCTCATGAATCGCTCCTCTCGCTTGGTCCGTGCTTAGTCTGAACTGCCTGCGCCCTGCGCGAGCAACGCAATCAAGGCATCTACATCTAACAAAGCACACATATGTTGTTTAATCAATCCGGCTAACCATGGGCGTTTCCCTTGCGCGGCGCGCCATTTTACGTCTTCTTGTTCTAAGGCCACTGTGTTGATCAAAGACTCACAGGCAATACCCCATGAACTTTTGCCCAGCATAATAACATATTGATAGTTTAGACTTTCTGCCAGTTGTTGGTCATACTTTTCTGGCATGACCCACATAGCGGTATCAACAACGTTGATTTTCTGCTCGCGGTATAACATCACGCCTTTATACCAAACAGGTTTACCAGGCAAAGTGTTGATACTGGTGATCTGATGGATGCCACCAAGCTCTTTTAGCGGTAATGCCACTTTTAAGCCGGCCACTTCAAAAAATAATGCCTGAAAACGCCCCTGCCGGTATTCTTTTACCACGGCTTGCACTGGCGGCATTGGCGGTGGAACTTCTTTTTTTGGTAACAACACCGGCGCCACTTTTGCCACTGGGACAACTGCGGCAGGTTTAACAATTTCAGCGGTAACTTTTGCTTCAGCTCTGGCTTTGGCCACTGCCGGAGCTACCTGCGCAGGTGCAGTAGTGACTGTCGACAACAGCTGATTCAGCTGCTGTTTTTTCACATCAACAACAGCAGTTTTTACCTCAGGCTCCTGCTCTTCCGTCAGCAGAGCAGCCAGATAATTGCGCATCACTTTATGACTGGCAACCAGATCACTCATGCACGGACTCCGGGCTCAGCTGCAATAAATAAGTCAGCAATGTATTGTAAGCAAAAACCCCACGGGATTTTGGCGCATACACTGGTGGCGGCGTTTGCGCCAGACTGGCATCACGCATCTTGGTGTCTATCGGAATAACTGCTGACCAAACCAAATCATGGTATTTGGCTTTCAGTTCTTTATATGCTTCCAATGACGCCTTGGTGCGCTTGTCGTACATGGTCGGCACTATGGTGAACTGGTAACCCGGCTGATTACTGCTTTGCATCAACTGCATCGTTGCCAGCATGCGATCCAGACCTTTCAGCGCCAAAAATTCGGTTTGCACCGGTATCAGAATTCTGTCGCAGGCCGCCATCGCATTGACCATCAACACCCCAATCACCGGCGGACAGTCAATTAACACATAATCATATTCGTCAGCAATTTTCGCCAGCGCCTTTTTTAAAATAAGGCCCATACCACCTTTATCACCTAACGATCTGTCGAGTGTGGCAAGCGCCATAGAAGATGGCAGAATATCCAGATTATTCATGCCACTTGGGCATAACGACTGCATAATTTCTTCTTTGCTGATCGTTTTGCCCCGGATAAAAATGTCATACACACTGTTTTCCAGCTCTTCAGCGTCAATACCAAAATAATAGGTTAACGAAGCATGTGGATCTGTGTCGATCAATAATACCCTGTTGCCACGCTCAGCCAGCAGCGCGCCTAAAGTGACAGTGGTGGTAGTTTTACCTACACCACCTTTTTGATTTGCAATAGTCCAAACGACCAATTAATTATTCCCGCTTTTTTGTTCAGTGTCGTCCGCCTTGGTTGGCGGCGCAGATGTAATTCTAATTCCACCATGAGGCAAACGAATGACATGGATGGTGCCATCTTCGGCCGGCAAAGTTGTGGCCTGTTGCAGCACTTTTTGCAGTTCAGCCGGCGTTGCCTCTGACGGTAACTGTTGTTGTACTTTGAGCGGCCTTGCTGCAAATTTGGAAATTGCAATCACCACCTTGCGGTTCTCTGCCCGCCCTTGTTCAGTGCTGTTGTCGGCAAAAGGAGCAAATTCACCATAACCTTCAGCGGCCAGCCGCTCAGGGCGCACGCCCAAACGTTGTAACTCGCGTAAAATGGCCGTTGCACGCGCCATCGACAGTTCCCAGTTTGACGGGAAAATCTCATTGCTCATCGGCTGATTGTCGGTATAACCGCGCACCCGCACTACATTAACGGTCTGGTTCAGAATACCCACAATCTCTTTTAATAACACTTCTGCGGTTGATGTTTGCACTGCACTGCCGCTTGGAAATAACAAACCGCTGTTAAGCTGAATGGTCAGCCAGTCTTCATCGTTTTCAACCTTGGCAACCCCCTGCTCTATCAGATTTGCCAGCGATTGAGTCAACTGTTCCTGTAGCGATACCAGCGGATTTCCAAACTTTGGATCCTGTTGGGTGGTCTGCTCTTTGGCATCAGCAACAATCTCAGGGCCTGTCGCAGTTTCTAATGATGAACCAAACTTCTGATAATCACTGCGCGGTTTGTTATCCGTTAGCACATCCGGCCCTTTCACGCCGGTTTCTGCCACTGGCGCTTTTTCAAATACCTGAGATAAGGTGGTAGAAATTGTTTTAAATTTTTCTTCTTTGGCAATAGCCAGTGAATACAACACCACAAAAAGCGCAAACATCAGCGTGACGTAATCTGCATACGAAACCAGCCAGCGGTCAAGCGGCTCCTGGTCCATTTGCTGATGACGCTCACGATAACGATACATAAATTCAACCAACCCGGTAAGCGGCAAGTTTGCGTTCAATTACCCGCGGATTTTCGCCATTGGCGATAGACACTACCCCTTCAACAATCAGCTCCTGATAGAGGGTGCGCTGAATAACCACGCTCTTGAGTTTGTTGGCAATAGGGATAAACACCAGATTAGCAAAGCCCACACCGTAGACTGTTGCGACAAAAGCAGTGGCAATACCATTGCCCAATAACTCTGGTTTGTCGATGTTTTGCATTGCCTGAATAAGGCCAAGCACAGCACCCAGTATGCCGATGGTTGGGCTATAACCGCCCATAGCTTCATAAATACGCGCCGAACGCATTAAACGTTCACGTTCAAGTGTTAATTCGGCATCCAGTGCATCTTGCAAAATGGCTGGCTCTACACCATCAACCAATAAATTCAATGCATTGTGTAAAAATGGGTCAGTTTCCTGCAGCGCTTCAGCTTCCAGTGATAAAAAACCATTACTGCGTGCTGCAGTACCCCAGTTGATCAAGCGCTCCACCGTGGCATTAAGCGGCACATACTGTGCACGGAACACCCAGGACAACATTTTGATCCCCACGGTAAACTGTGGCAAAGGTGTCTGAAATAGCACAGCACCTAAGGTTCCACCCAGCACTATGACCAGCGCAGGCATATCAAATAAGGTTGATAACTCACCACCATGCAAGGTATAGCCGCTGGCAATAGCTGCCAGGCCTAAAATCAGACCAGCAACAGAAAGTTTATCCATGACCTACTTCCGCCATTATTTTACCGGCGACATCAGGCAGACTTACTTCTACATCTGTTAAACCTGCGCTGGTAACAGCCTGCGGCATGCCATACACCACACAGCTGGCTTCGTCCTGCGCCCAGATTTTAGAACCAAATTGTTTCAGCAGACGACAGCCATCACGGCCATCCGAGCCCATGCCGGTCAGTACTATAGCAAGTACCTTGTCACTGAATACTTTTGCTGCGGTGCCAAAGGTGATGTCCACACTGGGTTTAAAAGTAATACGCGGTGAATCATCATCTTTAATACGTAATTTGGCCTGATTTTCCGAGCCTTCCACCAGCATTTGTTTACCACCTGGGGCCAGATAAGCAACACCTGGTTTTAACAGGTCGCCATCAACGGCTTCACGCACTTCAATTTTTGCCAGCGAATTTAACCGGCTGGCAAAAGCCCCGGTAAAAGCCGCAGGCATATGTTGTACCAAGACTATTGGCAATGGGAAATTGGCAGGAAGTGCGGTAATAATAGTCTGCAGCGCAACCGGACCTCCGGTGGAGGTGCCAATTGCCAACAATTTGTAATTTTTACCTGAAGCTTTAAAGGGCCGTTCCGGTGTTGCCTCTGAGCTTTCGTTACGTTCCGGACTTCTCAGTAACTCAGCGCGGGCTAATGGCGTACGGGCAAGCGGAGCCGGCGTAGTTCTTGCGGCAGGTGCGGCAGCAGGCGTTGTCGCTGCAGTTGTCGGGCGAACAAATAACCGCCGGCGTGCAACAGCCTTCACCCTTTGCCGCAGTACCTCAATGGCTTCGCCTTTGTCACGGGCAATATCTTCAAACTTTTTCGGCAGAAAATCGACAGCGCCAGCGTCCAATGCATCCAGTGTTGCTTTAGCGCCAGCATGGGTCAAAGAAGAGAACATCAGGATAGGCACCCTTTGTTGCTTCAGAATTTCCCGTACCGCCGCAATGCCGTCCATCACCGGCATCTCGACATCCATAGTGATAACGTCTGGTTTTAACTCCATCGCCTTTTCGACTGCTTCTTTACCGTTATTGGCTGTGCCAATCACGGTAATTTCCATGTCACCTGCCAGAATTTCAGTCAGACGACGACGGAAAAAGCTCGAATCATCTACCACTAATACCTTGATCGACATAGATGACTCGCTTATGAAGTTAAATTGTTAAACCGGTCAAACTTTATCTTTGATTTTTTCGCGTAATGTTTGAGTAAGTTTGGTACGTCAAGAATTAATGCAATACCACCGTCTGAGGTAATGGTTGCACCTGCCATGCCTGGTGTGCCTTGCAATAAAGCATCCAAAGGTTTAATAACCACTTCTTCCTGACCAACCAGAGAGTCCACGACAAAACCTACTTGTTGGGTACCCAGCTGCACTATCACTACATGACCCTGTTCCCTGCGTAGTTTCTGGTTTGAACCTCGCACCAGCCAGTGCTCGAGATAAAACAGCGGTATGGCTTTATTACGCACCACAATCGTCAGCTGACCATCCACAATATTTGTTTTGGATAAATCGAGGTGGAATATCTCGTTGACTGTTGCCAGCGGTAACGCAAAGGGTTGTTTTCCAACAATAACCATTAAAGTTGGCAGTATCGCCAGCGTTAAAGGCACTTTAATTTCCAGCAAGGTGCCCTGACCCAGCTTGGAATGAATATGCACTGTACCGTTTAATTGGTTGATTTTGGTTTTCACCACATCCATACCAACACCACGGCCGGAAATATCTGAAATTTGCTCTTTAGTAGAGAACCCAGGCGCAAAAATCAGGTTAAAAGCTTCGGTATCCGACATCCGTGCTGCTGCATCCGGATCTAACACCCCACGTTTGATGGCGATAGACTTCAGTTTTTCCGGATCCATACCAGCACCATCATCCTGAATGGTTAACAGTATATGGTCACCTGCCTGCTGCGCCGCCAGTTTGACCAAACCAGTACGGGGTTTGCCATTTTTGGCACGCACATCAGGCATTTCAATACCATGGTCAACCGAGTTACGCACTAAGTGCACCAGCGGATCGGCTAAGGCTTCAACCAGGTTTTTATCTAAATCTGTTTCTTCACCTTCAAGCTCAAGGTTAATTTCTTTTTGTAACGAACGGGCTAAATCACGCACAACCCTGGGGAAACGACCAAACACCTTTTTGATAGGCTGCATCCGGGTTTTCATTACAGCGCCTTGCAGATCGGCTGTCACTACATCCAGATTTGAAATGGCTTTGCTCATTTCTTCATTCTGAGCAACAGTTGACAGACTAACCAGACGGTTACGCACCAGCACCAGCTCACCAACCATGTTCATGATTTGGTCAAGACGTTTGGTGTCAACCCGCACTGTAGTGTCAGCGGCTGCGCCTTTGCTGTCGTCACCATCTTTGTCTTTTGCAATCACAGGTGGCGCTTTTACTACTTCGGCAGCCTTGGCAGGCTCAACAGCTTTAGCAACAGGCGCTGCAGCTTTTGCAACTGGCGCAGCTGTTGGCGCTGCAGCCTTAGCGATATCAACGGAGCCTACCGGCGCTTTGCCTTTGCCATGTAATTCGTCTAATAAAGATTCAAACTCATCATCACTAATGTCATCTGCAGCTTTGGCAGCTGCAGGTTGTGCCGGCGCAGCTGCCGGCGCTTTTGCCGCAGGCGCAACATCATGGCTGGCTGGCACAAAAGACCCCTTGCCGTGCAGCTGATCCAGAATGGCCTCAAATTCATCATCAGTGATGTCATCAGACGCCGAAGCAGTAATGACAGGCGCTGCAACAGGTTTTGCTACAACCGGCTCTGAGCGGCCTGGAGCTGCAGTGCCATGCAGTTCGTCGAGCAGACGTTCAAATTCGTCTTCAGAAATATCATCAATAGCATCGGATGCTGTTTCTGCGCCGCCTTCAACTTCAAGTGAGACTGCAGCGTCAAATGTATCCATGCTCATTTCAGGTTCAGCCACAGCGACCACAGGTGCTGCAACTGCATCTTCCGACTCAGGTTCACTCAGACGGTGTAAGGCATGCAATAATTCAGGAGAAGCAGGTTCGAGCGGTTGCCGGTTCTGTACATTGGCAAACATTTCATTAATAGCATCCAATGCCTGCAGAATGACATCCATCAGTTCGGATGTGACACGTCTTTTACCGGTACGCAAAATATCAAATACGTTTTCCGCACCATGACATGCATCCACCAGTTCTGTCAGCGACAAAAATCCGGCACCACCTTTTACCGTATGAAAACCACGAAATATTGCATTTAATAAGCTGGCATCGTCGGGATTATTTTCTAGTTCGACCAACTGCTCCTGCAACAGCTCAAGGATCTCGCCGGCTTCGACTAGGAAATCCTGTAAAATGTCCTCATCTAAATCAAAGCCCATGCTACCGCACCTCTCTTAAAAACCTAAACTCGATAATAAATCATCAACGTCGTCCTGGCCGTGCACCACATCGTCACGCAACTGGGCGTCAATAATAGGGCCTTCAGCTTCATGGCCTGCTTTTGGTTTTTTCGCAACCACAGGAGCAGGTTTGTCCAGTACAGGTAAATTTTGATGACCAAATGCAGTTAACAGCCCAATCAGACTGTCTTCGACTTCACGAACCAGCTCAATAACACGACGTAATATTTGTCCGGTCAGGTCCTGATAATCCTGAGCCATCAATACTTCCGTCAAGGATGTTTGTAAGGCTGTGGCATCCGCAGAAGCTTGATTCAAAAAACCGTTTAGACTATGACATAACTCTTTGAATTCACCAACTTTCATATCCCGACTCATCAGTCGTTGCCAGCCTGGCAGTATGTGCGAAATACCGGAATTCAATTTATCGGCAATAGGAAGACAAGACTCGACTGCATCCATGGTTTTATTGGCGGCCTGCTCTGTCATGTCAATCACATGATTCAGGCGGCGTTTTGCATCAGGAATGTCTTCGGTGAGTAAATTATCAATGGCAGGGTCAACCTGAAAACTTTTCAGGGAATCATGTAACTGACGGGTAAGTTTACCCACTTCGGCGAACAACTCGGAGGAGCCGGGCACTGCAAGCCCCTGCACAAGTTCATTTGCAGCTTCCTGCTGCTCCATTTCCAACAACTGCACAAGCTCACGAGCCTGTTCCAAGGTGATCATAGGTGCCGTAATTGCAGACATGGCGCCACTCCTTTGTCAGATACGGTTAACCTAAGCGTTCAAAAACTTTCGACAACTTCTCTTGTAAAGTGGCTGCAGTAAATGGTTTGACGATATAACCGTTCACACCGGCCTGGGCGGCTGCAATAATTTGTTCTTTTTTTGCTTCCGCAGTCACCATCAGCACCGGGATATGTTTCAGTCGGGCATCGGCTCGAATAGCTCGCAGCAAATCAATACCTTGCATGCCCGGCATATTCCAGTCAGTCACGACAAAATCGAAATCGCCGTTTTGCAACATAGGAAGTGCAGTGCTGCCATCATCTGCTTCCGAAACATTGGTAAAGCCAAGATCGCGTAACAGATTTTTGATGATGCGTCTCATAGTAGAAAAATCGTCTACCACAAGAATTTTCATATTCTTATCCAAAATCCCCTCCGACGAGATACCTCAATGGTTATTCTCAAGTATTACAACCAGTCTTGCATCCGGGCTCTTAACCGCACCAGCGCCTGACTATGGATTTGACTGACACGAGATTCGCTGACGCTTAACACTTCGCCAATCTCTTTCAGATTAAGTTCGTCATTATAATATAGCGACAATACTATTGCTTCCCGCTCAGGTAAGCTACTGATATTTTTTATTAAAGCCTGCTGAAACGAATCATTAGCCTGCTCTTCATATAAATGATCATTTTCACGATCATCTGCAGTCACTAATGCATCGTCGGTGATACCTAAATCTTCGATACCAATGATGCGACCACTGCTGACGTCACTCAGCATGTGGTGGTATTCATCTAAAGTTATATCAAGTTTTTCAGCAACTTCAACATCTTTTACGTCTCGTCCGAGTTCTGCTTCGAGTTCGGCTATTGTTTCAGCAATCAGACGCGCATTACGGTGCACTGAACGGGGCGTCCAATCGCCACGGCGAATTTCATCAAGCATAGAACCGCGGATACGGATACCGGCAAAGGTTTCAAAACTGGCACCTTTAGTGCCATCAAAATTTTTGGCCGCCTCAATCAAACCTATCATACCGGCCTGAATTAAATCATCTACCTGAACACTGGCGGGTAACCGCGCCAACAGGTGGTATGCAATACGTTTAACCAGCGGAGCGTGCTTCTCCACCAGCAGTTGCATCTGATTAGCAGCACCGTAGGCTGCGAGGCGATTATTCACGCCATACCCCGTGGTTCATGTTGCGATTGCACAAGTTGCTCAAGGAAAAACTCCAGATGACCCGAAGCACTTGGTGGCACAGGCCACTGCACGGCACGGGTGGCCAGTGTTTTGACTGCCAGCGATGCCGGCGTTTTTGGAAAGGCTTCAATAAAGGCTTTTTGTTTTCTGGCGGCTTTTCGCACATTTTCATCAAATGGAATAGTAGCCACCAGCTCAAGAGTGACATCAAGAAACCTATCTGTCACCCGGCTTAATTTGGCAAAAAGCTCCTGCCCTTCTTTTAAACTGCGCACCATATTGGCGACAATTTTAAACTTTTGCACTGCGTGCTCCCGGCTCAGGATTTTCATCAAGGCATAAGCATCAGTGATAGAAGAAGGTTCGTCACAAACCACCACCAACACATCCTGCGAAGCGCGGGAAAAACTTAACACCATATCTGAGATACCGGCAGCAGTGTCCACCAACAACACATCAAAAGAAGTTTTTAATTCACTAAAAGCGCGGATAAGGCCAGCATGCTCGGCCGGGCTGAGCTCCGTCATCGACTGAGTACCCGAAGTGGCAGGCACAATTTTGATGCCAAAAGGTCCGGTTACCAAAATATCGTCAAGTTCAGCTTCACCGGATAACACGTGGGATAAATTGCGTTCGACTCTCAGGCCAAGCATGACGTCACAATTGGCTAAACCAAGGTCGGCGTCCAGCACCAACACTTTTTTACCCATTTGTGCCATTGCCATGGCAAGGTTCAGTGTGACGTTGGTTTTACCCACCCCACCTTTACCGCCAGTGACCGCTATTACTTTGACCATACGCTGTTTCATTCTTCTCAGGCCACTGGCTTGATCGTAAGTTAATTCATGATTATGCATAGGTTGCTTCCGTCCGGGTCAAACCATCCTGATACCACTGATGTCCCGAACAATTGTGGGCCATGCGTAATTGTTCTGCCTGCGTCACCATTGCTGTTGCTTCAGCAATATCGATATCTTCCGGAACCCGTTGACCGTTGGTCAAATAACTGACAGGTAACGCATTTTGAATAGCAACGTTGATAATTTCACCCAGACTTAAGCATTCATCAAGTTTGGTGAAAATACAACCTGCCAGTGAAATTCGTTTAAAGTGGTCAACAGTTTCCTGCATAACCCTTGCTTGTGATGTTGCTGACAATACCAGATAACTCTTTATTTTGACACGCGAATTATGTACCAGAGCCGACAGATTTTCCGCCAGACGAACGTCACGCTGACTCATGCCTGCGGTGTCGATTAAAATTAACTTACGTTGTTGTAACTGAGTTAACAATAATGTCAGCTCTTCGTGATCTTTGGCCTGTTTCACCGGACAACCGATAATACGGCCAAAAGTAGCTAACTGTTCAAAAGCGCCAATACGGAAAGTATCAGTGGTAATCAGCGCCACCTGGTCTGCACCATGACGTTTGGCAAACTGAGCAGCCAGTTTGGCAACAGTGGTGGTTTTACCAACACCTGTCGGACCGACCAAAGCTATGACACCGCCACGACGCATAATGTCGTCGTTGGTGGTCGTCAGTTGACCGGCCAGCAATTCCAGCGCACAGCTCCATGCGTCACGGTCGCTGATATCTTCCGGCATAAAACAGGCAAGCTGGTCAGCCATGGCTTCAGATAAACCCAGCTGCATCAGCTGTTCAATCACTAAAGCCCGCACCGGCTCGCGTCTTGCGAGGTCTTGCCACATCAAACCTGACACCTGATGCTGCAGCAATTGTTTCATCGACTGCATTTCCTGGCGCATCACGTCAAATTGTTGCTGCATCAGACTGGCTTGTTGTTTTTGTTGTGCTGATAATTCCTGCAGATTTGGCCCTGGAACGACAGAATTCTGACGTTCAGCAGCAAGTACAGTTGGTTTTATCGAGTTTTGACGTTGCGGCTGTGTCATACCAGCCCGATGTTGCGCCAGCGGATTGACGCTGGCTGACTGTGCTTCCGGCGCTGCTTTTTGTTGTTTAATCATCTGGCGGGCCAATAAAGCGCGCAGCGAGTCGGCAGGTTCGGCTTCTTCTTCATCATCACCGACCCGGATATCCAGGCGGGGGCTGCCGGCAACTTTAACGGCGGCAATAGCTTCTGGTGCTGCGGCCTGCGCTTTGGCTGGCGCGGCTTCCGGGTCAACAGCTGCAACAATTTCAACACCACCTGCCACTTTTTTGTTGGACAAAATAATGGCATCCGGACCCAGAAACTCTTTAACCTCAGTTAAAGCTGTCCGCATATCTTTGGCTACAAAACGTTTAATTTTCATCTTTTAACTCCTAACCCGCCTGTCCTACCACACTGACGATCCGGACCTGTTTGTCATCCGGAATTTCCTGATAGGACAATACCCGCAGTCCTGGAATAGTGTATTTCACAAATCGTGCCATCACTGAGCGCAGTATGCCGGAAGTTAATAAAACCGCTGGTTCACCACTCAGCTCCTGCTGCTGACTGGCTTCTTTAAGCGAATTCTGGATACGTTCAGCAAGGCCAGGTTCAATACCGGAACCGTCATTACCAGCCGCCTGCATCGACTGATGTAACATCTGTTCAAGCTCAGGAGCAAAAGTCATCACAGCAATTTCAGTCGCTGAACCTGCCACTTCCTGCACTATTAAACGACGCAGCGCTATACGACAGGCGGCAGTCAACACGTCGATATCCTGACTGCGGGCGCCATAATCGACCAGCGTCTGCACTATGGTACGCATATCGCGAATAGGCACACCTTCATGCAACAGGTTTTGCAACACTTTCACCACTGCTGTCAGTGGCATGGTATCCGGCACCAGTCCTTCCACCAACTTGGGAGAGGTTTTTGCCAGCATATCCAGCAGATTCTGTACTTCTTCATGGCCCAGTAAACTGGCGGCATTGTTACTTAAAATCTGACTTAAATGAGTTGCCACTACAGTTGCGGCATCCACCACTGTATAACCCAGAGTTTGTGCATGCTCGCGCTGATTTTTCGGGATCCAGACCGCTTCCAGGCCAAAGGCCGGGTCGCGGGTAGCTATGCCTTTGACTGTGCCAAACACCTGCCCCGGGTTAATGGCCAGCTCGTTGTCATGGCGAAGCTCAGAACTACCACTGGTGACTCCCATTAAAGTAACCCTGTAGGTGTTGGGTTCCAGGTCCAGATTGTCGCGGATATGCACCGCAGGCACCAGAAAACCCAGTTCTTGTGATAGTTTTTTTCTAACCCCTTTAATACGGGTCAACAGCTCCCCGCCCTGAGATTTATCCACCAGCGGAATTAAGCGGTAACCCACTTCGAGGCCGATAATATCGACCGGCTGGACATCGTCCCAGCTGATTTCTTTTTGCGGCTGAATATCTGCACCAGCACCAGGCACCAGTTCGGCTTTGCCGCGGCCGACCAATTCACTTGCAGGGTTTTTCTTCTGATGTTGCAGGAAATACGCAGCGCCACCGACAACAGCAGCCAGAGACAGGAAGGCAAAATGCGGCATACCTGGCACTATGCCCATAATAAATAACAAAGTCGCAGCAACAGTCAGCACTTTAATATTGCCAAGCTGACCCGACATCTGCTCGCCCATATTGGTGTCTTTATTCTGGCGCGTCACAATAATGGCGGTACCAATAGACAACAATAAACCAGGGATCTGTGCCACTAAACCATCACCTATGGTCAGCAAGGTGTAAATTTCTAAAGATTCACTAAAAGGCAAATCGTGTTGGATCATGCCGATAAACAAACCACCAATCAGGTTGATACCCACAATAACTAAACCTGCAATGGCATCACCCTTCACAAACTTGGTGGCACCGTCCATAGAACCATAAAAGTCCGCTTCAGCCGTCACTTCATCCCGGCGTTTACGCGCCTGATCCTGATCGATAAAACCTGAGTTTAAATCGGCATCTATCGCCATTTGTTTACCTGGCATAGCGTCCAGCGTAAAACGGGCCGTCACTTCAGCAATACGGCCTGCACCTTTGGTCACCACCACAAAGTTGATGATAATAAGGATTAAAAACACCACAATACCGACTGCAAAGTTGCCGCCGATCACCACGTGACCAAAAGATTCAATGACAGCACCGGCCGCGCCAGGGCCATTATGACCTTCCAGCAATACCACCCTGGTACTGGCCACGTTCAGTGCCAGCCGCAAAATAGTGGCCACCAACAAAACAGAAGGGAAAATGGCAAATTCCAGCGGTTTTCTGACGTAAATAGTCACCAGTAACACCACCAGCGCCAGCGCAATATTAAAAGAGAACAACACATCAAGCAGTATCGGTGGCATTGGCAATACCACCATGGCCAGTGCCGCCATAATTAACAGGGGGGTGGCAATGCCTTTGGCATGTTGCAGGTGACTGCGGTCAAATTTGCTGAACGCTGAAGGTAGTTGCATAAAAAGCCTGATAAAAAATTGACGCTATAGCAGGCTTAGGCAAAAACTGTTCCAGTTGCTCTGGTTTTGCAGTGAATACGGAATAACAGATGATAAAACAGCCGTTTAATGGCGGTATCCTTCCGGAATTGGCAAATCTTTTGCCAGTGGTTTTGGTTTTTGGCCTTTACCACGTTTGTATACTTTGAGCTGGAACACATAAGCCAGCACCTGAGCAACGGCAGCAAAGAGTTGATCCGGGATCGGATGATCCAGTTCAGTGGTGAAATAAATGGAACGGGCCAGTGCCGGTGACTGCACTATCGGCACCTTGTTGGCGTCAGCAATCTGACGGATATAAAGCGCAACGTCATCAACACCTTTAGCAACTACAACGGGGGCACGATGTTTACCATGTTCGTATTTAAGCGCCACTGAATAGTGAGTCGGGTTCGTAACGACCACATCGGCTGTTGGCACGGCCTGCATCATACGACGACGTGACATCTGAATTTGCATGCGGCGAATACGGCCTTTAATTTCCGGATTACCTTCAGAGTTTTTAAATTCGTCTTTCACTTCCTGCTTGGTCATCATCATTTGTTTATGATGATTCCAGCTTTGATAAGGGGCATCGACAACAGCAATAATGATCATGCTGGCGCAAAGTCCAAAAAACATCCAGCCCAGCAGATACATAGCGTCCGACATATCGTCGTAATCACTCATCAGTGACAACGCCATAATGTCGTCAAAATAAATATTCAGCAGCATATAAGCAAAACCTGCCACCACCGCCACTTTCAGAATACTTTTTAACAGTTCAACCAAAGATTGCAGACCAAACATGCGTTTTAAACCCGCCATAGGGTTCATTTTGGCGGGTCTGAAACTGGCACCATACCAGGTAAAATTAAAACCACCCAACAAAGTGTTGCCAATAAAAGCAGCAATAACGATGACCACAAACAATTTTAACAAAGGGGGGGCCACTGCAAACAAAGCAGCGCTCATAGCGGTAAACATCGAATTGGGTTCAAACATATCTTTGGCATCCAGCGACAACAAGCGCCGGCACACCTGCAGTGTGGTATTGGCAAGTTCGCTGCCAAAAATCAGAATACCCAGACTAGACCCCATCAGCACAAATGCAGTACCAAGTTCTTTGGAGCGGGCTATGTTGCCTTTTTTCGCCGCATCCTCGAGCTTTTTACTCGTGGGGTCTTCGGTTTTTTCCATATCGGTATCAGCTGCCATCTGTCCTCCTAGCAGCCAATCAGCTTGCAGGTATATTCAATACCATGCTGCCATTGCAGGTTAAAGTGATAAGCAAAGGTGTCCATGGTCAGCCACATGATCAGCAAACCTGAAATCATAGTGACCGGAAAACCAATAGAAAAAATATTTAGCTGAGGGGCTGCGCGCGTCATAATGCCAAAAGCCAGATTCACCAGCAGCATGGCCGTGACAGGCGCCAGCACTATGGCAAGCGATGCCGAAAAAATCCACATGCCAAATTCGGCCACAGTCCAATAATGCGACACATCCCACCAGCCCCCATCAATAGGTAAAGAGGTGAAGCTGAACACCACCATCTGAAACATAATAAGATGGCCGTCGTACACCCAAAATAACAAAGTCGCCAGAATAAGGTAAAACTGACCAATAGAGGGCACACTGACACCACTGGAAGGGTCGATCATCGACGCAAAGGCAAGACCGGTCTGAGTGGCCAGAATTTGACCTGCCTGAATAAAGGTTGTGATAAACATCAAAGAGATAAAGCCAATCGCCATGCCAATAATCATTTGCTGCAACACCTGAATGATGGTGTTAAAGGACATTAAATTCACGTCCGTTGCAGGCGGGATCACCGGCATAATAATCAGCGTAAACATCACCGCCAGGCCCATTTTTATCCGGGTTGGCACAGTTTTAGCGCCCAAACCTGCCATCAATGAAAACATCGCCGCTATCCGGGTCAGCGGCAGCAGAAAATCTGCGATAGCCTGCATCAGCGTTTGCAGCGGAAATTCCATCTCAGCTCACCACTGTCGGAATACTGAGAAACAAACCTGTGGTGTAGTCCATCAAAGTTTGTGTCATCCAGTGACCGCCGTACATCAGCGCCAGCAAAGTCACAATCAGACGGGGCAAAAAACTTAAGGTTTGTTCGTTAATGGACGTTGCCGCCTGAAACACCGCCACCACCAAACCTATCGCCAGCGACGGCAGAATAATGACGCTGACCATCAGAATCACCATATAAAGTGCATCGTTTAGCACATCAACAAATATTTCCGGTGTCATATTAAGTCCCTACCCCATAACTGGTGGCTAAAGTGCCCATCACCAACAACCAGCCATCAACCAATACAAACATCATCAGTTTGAACGGCAGCGCCACTATCATTGGTGACAACATCATCATACCCATGGCCATCAGCACACTGGCAACCACCAGATCGATGATCAAAAACGGGATAAAAATCATAAAACCAATCTGGAAGGCGGTTTTCAGCTCACTGGTAACAAAAGCCGGAATAACGATGGTAATGGGATAATCTTTGTTATTTGCCACCGGCGGATGGCCGGCAATATCGGCAAAGGTTTCCAAATCTTTTATCCTGGTTTGTTGCAGCATAAAGGCTTTCACCGGAATAATTGCGGCATCCAACGCCTGTAATGAAGTGATATTTTCCGCCAGATAAGGTTGCACTGCAGTGTCGTTCACCTGCTTAAACACCGGCGCCATAATAAAAAAGGTCATAAACATGGTGATGCCAATCAACACCTGATTCGACGGGCTTTGCATCAAACCCATGGCCTGACGCAAAATGGCCAGCACAATAATAATACGGGTGAAACAGGTCATCATAATGATCATCGACGGCAGGAAACTCAGCGCCGTCATCATCGCCAGGACCTGCAGCGTTACGCTGTACTCCTGCGACCCATCGGGATTGGTGGTAATTTGCAGCGCCGACATAGCACCATTGTCAGCAAAAGCTGCCGGGCTTAGCAGCACCAGCAGCAGAACAAAACATCTGAACATGACATCAATCTATTTTTTCAGGAACGACTGTAACTGCGTATGAAAGTCTGATGCCAACTTTTCTTCGGGGAGTGGATTTTCTAATTCAAACAGGAAGTTTACGTTGTTTGGCGTGACGCCAATCACCCGTTGTTTTCCTTGTATTTCAATAACTAAGATGCGTTCTCTTGGACCAACACTCAAGGTAGAAACAATACGAAAATGTTTTGCCCCAGGTAACCTGAACTGCATTTTTTTATAGGCAAAAGCCAGCATCAGCACCAGGCCTATCACCAGCGCCAAAGAAATGACGATCTGGCCAACACCGGGTAAATTGGCTGACGCTTTGCTGACTTCTTTGGTTGCTGCAGCTGCTGCCGGTGCCTGCTCTGCCACCTGTGCCAGCAACTGCAAAGGCAATAACGATGCGCCTACAACCAGTGCGGTATAACAACAGCGCATTAGCGTAACTTCTTAATCCGTTCAATCTGACTGATCACGTCAGTTAAACGAATACCAAATTTGTCGTTGACCACAACAACTTCACCGTGGGCAATCAGAGTACCGTTCACCAGCACATCCAAAGGCTCACCGGCCACCCGTTCCAGCTCTACCACTGAACCCTGGTTTAACTGCAGCAGGTTACGGATACTGATTTTGGCGCGGCCCACTTCCATCGAAATGGTGACAGGAATATCTAAAATAGTATCCAGTTTGCGTTTTTCATCAGCCGAAATCGGCGCCCTTTCTTCCTGTAACTCTTCCAGCTCAACCGGCAGAGCACCATCACCTTCTGTCGTGCCTTCGGCTTCGGCTAAAGCCGCAGCCCATTCGTCCATGGTGTCTTTATCGTCAGCCATTACCATCTGTCCTCTGGTTGTTCAGATAAGATCAAATCTGCTTCTAATTCACTGATATCAGCGTCGCTGTCTAAACGGCGACCGCCTTTGGTAAATACATGCATTTCAGATTTAACCGACTCTGGTCGTTTAATTTTTTCAATTATTTTTAATGCCACATTGTCACGGGAGCGACCCATTTTGGCGCGGTATGTTGGCAGATCTTCAATCAACACCGTAATGTGTTCCGGTATTTCCACCGGAATAATATCGCCAGGCTGCATATTCATCACCTGTTCCAGCGTCAGCTCAACATCCATCATTTTGGTACTGAGATTCACCTTCACATCCATAATTTCGTCACGCAGCGCCTTACTCCAGCGCAGGTCAGTGTCTTCTTTGTCACTTTGTACACCGGCATCCAGCAGTTCGCGGATAGGCTCCAGCATTGAATATGGCAAAGCTACGTGGAAATCACCGCCACCACCATCCAGCTCAATATGGAAGGAGCTGATCACCACCACTTCAGTTGGACTGACAATGTTGGCCATCGCCGGGTTAACTTCAGAGTCCAGATATTCAAAAGACACGTCCATCACTGGCGCCCAGGCTTCTTTGTAATCTTCAAAGATGAGCTTTAACAACATCTGAATGATACGGCGTTCGGTTGGGGTAAATTCACGGCCTTCAATTTTGGCGTGATAACGGCCATCACCACCAAAGAAGTTGTCTACCAGAATAAAGACTAACCGCGCTTCCATGGTAATAAGGCCAGTACCTTTCAGTGGACGGAAGCGCACCATATTTAAGCTGGTCGGTACAAACAAGGTGTGCACATATTCACCAAACTTGATCATCTGCACACCGTTGATCGACACTTCGGCGGTGCGGCGCATCATATTAAACAAGCTGATACGCATATGCCGGGCAAAACGCTCGTTCACCATTTCCAGTGTTGGCATCCGGCCACGGACGATACGGTCCTGCGAAGAAAAATCATATTCAAGAGCCGAACGACCACCGGGGCCGGAACCGTCCTCTATTTCTTCTTCTTCGACGTCATCAACACCATGCAATAGCGCGTCAATTTCGTCTTGTGACAGTAAATCAGTCAAGTTGGTTACCCTCTGTCTGCATACTCAGACTTATTGCATTACAAAGCCGGTAAACAGCACTTCTTCCACTATAGGACTACCGGCAACCCCAATCAGCGCTTCCTGCACATCTTTTAGTGCCGCTGCTTTTAAGGTGTCTTTGCCGGCTGCAGTCACCAAATCATCTGCATTGGCTTTACTAAAAGTTCTGAGCATGGTGCTTTCCATTAACGGAATATGCTGTTTGGCAATTTCTTCATTGTTAGTGCCGCGCACCAGCACCTGCACCTTGATCTGTACCAGCCGGTCACGCGCGGCACCCGGCACGTTAAATACAAATGGCCGTGGCATTGACACATAGAGTGCCGTGCCTACTTCACCGGCCGGATCTTTTGCCGCAGCTTCACCTTCAGCAGCCGGCGCTTCTGTAGCTGTTGCAGGTGCAGCGGCAGGTTCATCACCACCACTAAATGCAAAATAGCCACCCACACCAGCCCCAAGTACCACCACTGCCGCGGCAATGATGATCATTTTTTTCTTTTTTGCTCCGCCATCGGCGATTTGCAGATCTTTTTCAGCAGCCATTTGAACTCCGGTTCAGTTGCGGTTTTTTACTATTATTTACCGCTTGTCCTGACAAACGCAATCAACATCGTGCCAGAAGGCTGTTCCACCGCCAGTTAAGCGTAATAATCCACCATCCGGTCCGATACTGCGACTTGTACCTGTTGCATCAGCGCTTCTTCTTCCTGCCCTGCGGCGACCGGCTTATTGTGGCCTGTTGCTGCACTGCGTTCATCTTCGCGGCCCTGTTGTTCACGCTGCTGTTGATGGACCTGACCATCCGTCAGCGCCATACCCTGTTCCTGCAACAGTTCTTTTAATCTTGGCATTTGTTGCTCAAGCGCTTCTTTGGCGGCACTTTGTTGCACCACAAACTGCACCGACAACTGCTCTTGCTGCAGATTTATTTTAATTTGTACTGAGCCAAGCTCTTCAGGGGCCAATCGGATATCTGCACTTTGAATTTTTTGATTGACCTGAAACATCACCCGCTCTTTGAGCTGATTAGCCGCTGTAGGCTCCAGTAATGATAAAGTGGGCAGCGTCTGGATCTGACTATCTGCCTGACGCGCCGCTAAAATCTGGCTGAAGCTGCTTTGGGCATGATGGCCGGATTGTCCACCCGACTGCGAACCTGATTGGTTCAAACCGCTGCTACCCAAAGCTTTTTCAGTGGCACCTAAAGAAACGGCAAGCGCAGGTTGCTCATGTGTCACAAGTCCTGGCTGCGCCACAATCATGTCAGATATTGGGCTGTCGGCTGGCTGCCCCCCCTGCTGTCCCGGTAATTGTTGGTTTTCTGTTTGTTGTTGTTTTTGCTGCTGGGCTAAAGCTGCATTGGCCGATTTTTGAAATTCAGCAAAACTGGGCGCTGCTGTTTTATTGTTATTTTTATTCGGCCCAGACTCCAGCTGAAGAGCCGGCGTCAGCAGAGCTCCTGATAAATCGGCTTGTTCAGCGTTTATCTGAGCTGACTCTGGGGCTGTTGAATCGGACAATCCGCTCACCGCTGGCCGCGCTGCGTGCGCAGCAGCATTGGCATCGTGTTGGGGCAACAACTGTGCTGCGCTGAGCTGGGCTGTTTTGCCGCTGTCCTGTGCTGTTACAGCGGCTTTGCCTTCAACAAGGTCGCCATGCAAACCAGCCTGTTCAGCTGATGCAAGCTGCTGTTTTGTAGCAGCATTTTTATCCTCAGCAGCAACTTGCGACAAAGCCGGTTTATCAGCAGCATCTGTTGTCAGCTTGTCCGTGGAGGTTTTGTCCTGCTGTTGTGGCAATAACTGCGGTAATGCTTCGCTTTGGGCACTGCTGGCTTTATCCGGTGACATGCTGTTGTCTGCAGCATTCAGTTGTCCCCCAGCGAAGGCCTGGCTTGCATCTGCCAGTCCCTGTTGTTTGGTGGCGGCTTGGGTTGCGGCCTGAGTGGCTGAGTCTGATGCTTGTGTGCCGGTGTTATTACCCTGACCTTGTAACAAGGGTTCAATTGGCAACACAGCCTGATCTTCGGTCAGCAATAAAAGGTTGTTGTTAACATCCTTATCTGCATTTAGCGTGGTCAGTGCTGCCAGTTCAGCTGTGCTCAGCTGCACTGCCTGATCTTTTTGCGCCGGCGCAGCACCAAGCTCAGCGGCATAATCACGGGCTTTGCCAATTAACTGAAATAAAGATCCGCTGTCATCAGATGCAAGATGGTTGGTATTTGTGTCTGAGTTTTCATCAATACTTACAGCAGTTTCATCCAGATCTGTTTGTGCGCCGGGTTGCAAAATTGCTGGGCTTTCTATGCTTTTTACACCCGCAACACCCTCTGAGTTTTCTGCACCGGCAGCAAGTTCAGCGTTTTGTGTTGTGCCTTGCACACTATCGCTCAGCATGGCGGCAACTTCCTGCCCTGTTAGCAGTATACTCTGGGTGATCTCTGCCCCCTGCTCCGGCTCTGTGGCTTGTTGCAGTTTTTCTTCAAATACGTCACCAAAACCTTTGTCACCACAGCCACCTTCAGTGCTACGCACCTTGGCCGTTGTTGGTTTTGCTGCATCTAAGTCACTGCTTAACAAAGAAAACTGCATGTCGATACTCATCTGAACTCCCGTTTTCCTGATTTGGTTGCCTATTGCCGCCAGGAGCCTGTGACATCAGGCTGTACCGACAGCGACAAACACCCTGAGCTCAGGCACAGTTGCTGAACTGATATTTGCTGTACAAATTCCTATTCAAAAATCGCGCCAGAGCTTGGCAAGCTTGCTGAATTAACCGGCTTCACTATGCAAATTACGGAAAAACTGCTGGGTGGCAATTTCATCCAGCATTTTTTGTTCTTGTTTTTGTGCTTTGATGGCGATTTTTTCCAGCTCTTTTTCTATCAATAAATCAATGGCTTTGCGTTTACGTTGCATCAAAATCCAGTTTACCCTGCGGGTTTCCGCCACTTTTTTGGCTTGTTGCACCTGCATATTCTGCTGCTCCAGCGCCTGATCCAGTTTGGTAATAAAATTCAGATACTGGTTAAACTGCCGGCTTTGCACACCCTGCATACCGCGCTGTTGGCTCTGGCGGATATAGTCGGTGCGGTAATTGGCCAGGCCGTCATATTTGTCTTGTTGGTTGTTGGCAAACTGCTGCGCCTGAATAAACAGCGCCTGCAATTTGTCTTCTTTTTCGCGTTGTACTTTGGCCAATAACTGTAATTGCGGTAACGCCATGCTCAGACTCCTCTGCCTTGTGGGATCAGCGCCGATAACAGGCTCAGGCTTTCGTCATAAGGCACCACCTCTGTCATGCCCTGCTGCAGGAATTTATTAATTTTTGGCATCAGACTGATGGCCAGATCCAACATTGGATCCGAACCTTTGACATAAGCACCGATGGCAATTAAATCTTTGCTTTGGCTATAACTGGCATACAACTGTTTAATGGCGCGCGCCAGCAACTGATGTTCATTGCTGGTAACAGCCGGCATCACCCTGCTGATAGATTTTTCAATATCGATGGCCGGAAAATGGCCGCTGTCAGCCAGTTGACGGGATAAAACGATGTGACCGTCCAGAATAGCGCGGGCAGCATCAGCTATAGGGTCCTGTAAATCGTCACCTTCCGAAAGTACGGTATAAAAAGCCGTGATAGAACCTTGTCCTTCAGCACCATTGCCAGCCCTCTCCACCAGCGCCGGCAATTTGGCAAACACTGATGGCGGATAACCTTTAGTGGCCGGCGGCTCACCAACAGCCAGCGCAATTTCACGCTGCGCCTGAGCATAACGGGTGACAGAATCGAGCAGCAGCAACACATCCAGACCCTGGTCACGGAAATATTCCGCCACCTGCACCGCTGTTTCACAACCTTTCAGGCGCATCAAAGGTGACACATCAGCAGGAGCTGCCACCACAACGGCTCTTCTGCGGCCTTCATCACCAAGAATTTCATCAATAAATTCTTTCACTTCACGGCCACGTTCCCCCACCAGCCCAACCACTATCACATCAGCAGCGGTACCGCGCGTCATCATGCCGAGTAACACTGATTTACCCACACCAGAACCGGCAAACAAGCCCATGCGCTGGCCTTTGCCAACAGTGATAATACTGTTGATAGCACGCACGCCAACGTCCAGCGGCTGTTTTATCGGACGGCGTTGCAGCGGGTTAATAGGCGCTTTTTTGCCTGTGCTGTATTCATTGGCAAGCACAGGTCCACGGCCATCCAGCGGTTTACCGGCACCGTCAATCACCCGGCCTAACAAAGCCATGCTGAGCGGCACCCCTTTATAATCAACCAAAGGGGTAACCCGGGCGCCAGGCACGACACCTGTCACATCATCTTTGGGCATCAGGAAAATACGATCTTTGGCAAAACCGACCACTTCAGCTTGTAACTGGCCAGCGGCTGTTTCCACTTCGCAGGTTTGACCTATAGCAGCGCTCAGGCCAGTGGCTTCAAGGGTTAAACCAACCACCCGCACCAGGCGGCCGGCCACCACAGCTTTATTGGCTTTAATATATTGTTGTTGTTGCAGCAGGCGCTCTGCCAGACTTGAAGTACTCATGCAAATCCTTGCAGTGGGGGATCACTGCGTCAATCTTCCGCCGGTGCTGACGGGCTTTGTACAGGCTCCTGCAAAAAGTGCTCCAAGCTACTTTGCAATCTTAATTTAAGGCTGCGATCGACTGTAGATTCAGCAGACTCCACCCGGCAATCGCCCGGGTTAAAAGAGGGTTCTGCCCTTAACTGCCATTGCCTTTCCAGCAAATCCTGTTCGCTGTAATGACTGCGTACCACAGCTAAATCGTCCGGATGTAATTTGATGGTGAGTTTTTCTGCCTGATAAGGCAAAGACTCCACCGCCTGGCGCAGGCTTTGTAATATCAGTTGTGGATTGGTTTTGACTTCCACACCTATCACTGCTTCGGCCATAGCCAGACTCAAAGTTAACAGCGCTTGTTCCACTTGTGCATCAACTTTTTCCAGCGGTTTTTGTAACTGTTCAATCAGGTTTTGCAGCTGTGCCAGTTGTTCACGGATCAGACCTTCACCTTCCTGCAAACCTTGTTTTTTGCCTTCGGCCTGGCCTTGTTGTAAGCCATCCTGATAACCCTGCTCCCGGCCTTGTGCATAACCCTGGCTAAAACCTTCTTCTTTACCCTGGGCTGCGCCGTCTTCGTAAGCTGCCTGACGGATTTCATCAATATCTTCAGCCGTCAGCGGTTTGACAGTTAACTCTTCCGGCGCCTTGTGTTGTGGCCGGCCTGGTTCTGGTTTGGTTTTATAAAAAGCATTGGTTTTAAACTGGGTTGCCGGTGATTGCACTGCAGGTTTGACGGGTGCTGACGCAGCATTCTGCTGCACAGTGGCGTCGGTCTGGCCGTCTTGCTGCTCTGGCAGCTGCCACTCTTTCAGAATATCCATCACCCCTTCATCGGGTTTAAATGGGCGGTTTTGCTGGAATAAATTTGTGCTCATGGCAAACAACTCAATCAATACATAAAGCAAAGTATGGTGTCAGGCCCTCGCCATCGCCACTGCGATTTTAACGGCCTGACAGCGGGCTGTTACAGGAAGTCTTCGCCACCACCGCCGCCCAACATAATTTCGCCGGCATCGGCCAGACGACGGGCGGTCGACAGAATTTCTTTTTGCGCCGTTTCCACTTCGCTGACCCGCACCGGACCCATGGCTTCGAGATCGTCTGCCAGCATCTCGGCGGCACGTTTGGACATATTTTTCAGAATTTTCTCTTTTAAATTGTCGTCTGTGCCTTTGAGTGCTTTCATCAGCACATCCTGCTGAACTTCACGCAGGATAGCCTGAATAGCCCTGTCGTCCACTTCCAGCAGGTTTTCGAACACAAACATTAAGTCCTGGATTTGTTGTGCCATTTCTTCGTCGTGCTCGCGGATAGAATCCATCAGCTGGCCTTCGATATTGGTATCGAGGTAGTTCATAATGTCGGCCGCTGCTTTTAAGCCGCCCATTTTTGCGGCCTGAGCACCAGCCTGACCGGCAAACTGTTTCTCCATAATTTCGTTTAATTCTTGTA
This sequence comes from Rheinheimera sp., assembly GCF_030824435.1. Lineage (GTDB taxonomy): Bacteria > Pseudomonadota > Gammaproteobacteria > Enterobacterales > Alteromonadaceae > Pararheinheimera. Next base: position 70,670 of record NZ_JAVBXS010000027.1, on the reverse strand, counting down.
AGGCCGCAGGTTGTACTTCTTCCAGGTTGGCAATACGCATGGTTAAATCCAGCCGCACTTTTTCCGGGAACTGCGACAAAATCTCCGCCGACTGCTCAGGCTCCAGGTAAGACAATACAATGGTCTGAATTTGCGGGTGTTCGTTGCGGATGATGTTGGCCACCTGCTTGGAATCCATCCATTTCAGTGAATCCAGACCTTTGGCACCACCACCTAAGATGATCTGGTCAATCAGGTTCGAGGCTTTTTCTTCACCCAAAGCCGCTGTTAAAGCACGGCGAATAAAGTCTTCACTCTGGAAGCCAATGGTGCTGAAGTTCTGAATTTGTTCGATAAACAAACGGTGCACCGCAGAAATTTTGGCCTGGTTCAGATCTTCAATCTGCGCCATCGCCATACCCACTTTTTGCACTTGTTTGGGTTCGAGATGTTTTAAGATCTGCGCTGCGTCTTCTTCCGATAAACTCAGCAGCAGGATGGCGGCTTTTTCCACGCCATCTAATTTGCCGACATCAAAGGCCGGTTTGTTCTCTACATTACTCATCTTCAGCCAACCAATTTTTCACGACCAGTGAGGACAGTTCTGGTTCGTTCGCCACCAGCGCACGCACCGCCTTTAATAAGTCTTCATCACCATGCAGGTCCGGTAACATCAGGGTGCCGTCCGGCGCAAAACCTACCGACTTGACGTCAAACTCTTTGCTCAGCATGTCGATGGTATCATCACCCAAATCCAGACCGCGTGACAGTGAATGTTCGTCATAAGACTCTGAGGTGTCTTCAGGGTAAATCAGTTTTTTCAGCATTGGCCGCACTATCGCCATAATCAGCACAATAATCACCAGCGCCCCCAGGCCTAAACGCACCACGCGCATAAACCATTCCTGCTCGTAAATAGGCACTTCAGTCGCAGCGGCCACAGTTTCACGGGTGAAAGGCACAGACACCACTTCAATAGTGTCGCCGCGTTGTACGTCAAAACCAATACCACCCTGTAACAAACGGCGGATATTCTGAATTTCGGCCTGAGTACGGGGTTCAGCTTTGGCAGCTTCTTCACCTGCCGCCGGTGTCATTTTATAGTCGACAGCCACTGACACACTTAAGCGTTTAATCACACCCGATTGTTGGGTGGAGTGGCTGATGGTGGTATCCAGCTCGTAATTACGGGTTTGTTCTTTGCTGTTACGGCCAGGCACAACAGGGTTACTGCCATCAGCAGCTTTTTCCGGGATATTGGAATCCAGCGGTGGCTGATTCGACAACGCGCCCGGAATACCCATAGAACCGCCGCCAACACTGTTTTCTTCAATGGTCATTTCACTGCGAACAGCAGGCAAATCAGGGTTAAAACGTTTTTGTGTTTGTTCAGTGGTGGTGAAATCCATCTGTAAATCAACCTGGGCGGTGTAGTTATCAATACCAAGCACCGGGATCAGGATGGAGTCAATTTTCTGGCGGTATTCTTCTTCACGTTTTTGCTCTACTTCATATTCACGGCGGGAACGGGCTGAGCTGGCATCCTGCGAACCACTGTTCAGCAAACGGCCGTTTTGATCTGTCACTGTCACCTTGGCAGGTTCCAGCCCTTGTACTGCAGAAGCCACTAAATCAACAATGGCATCCACTTCACTGTCTTTAATGGTTTTGCCGCCACGGGCTGTGATCATCACTGTTGCCGAAGGTTGTTTTTCAGTGCGGGCAAAAATGTTTTCTTTAGGAATAGCCAATAATACTCTTGCGCGTGACACACTCTGGAACTCTTCAATGGTTCTGGCCAGTTGCTGTTCACGACTATGTTTTAATCTTTCCATTTCCAGACGCTGACTGACACCAAAACCACTGTCTTGCATCAGGATTTCTTCACCTGAACTGGCGTCTTTTTGCAAACCGGCACGGCTTAAGCCCAAACGGATATCCTGATATTTATCACCAGGAATTGAAATGACATTGCCTTCAAGTTTGTATTCAATTTTTTGTGCATCCAGATAATCCAGATGCTGAATCAGTTCAGAAGTTTCAAAGGTGCCCAGTGGCCGCATTTCAGGTTCGCGCGCCCACAAAATAATTAAAATGGCAATGGCAATACAAATGGTCAGCGCGACAATCAAGGTCATCTGCCGCACTATATCCATACCACCCATAGAGCCTAAAAAACCCGACTTTTGCTCTTGCTGGGTATTATCGTCCGGCTGGGCACCAAAGTCGTTGCTGCTTAAAGTGAGTTCTGTTGAAGTCGATTCAGCCACAGTCATGTCCTCCCATTACACCGGCATTGCCATGATTTCTTTATAAGCTTCCACCAGCTTATTGCGCACCTGCACCGTCGCTTCAAAAGCAACAGAAGCTTTTTGCCCGGCAATCATGGCCTCTGCCAGCGATATTTTTGGATCGCCCATCTCAACAGCAGTCGCCATGGTATTGGAGGTTTTTTGTAAAGAATTGACGTTATCAAGCGCCTGTTTAAACAAGTCGCCAAACTCAGACTGACTGGTATTGTTCAGCTGTATATCGCGGGGTTGAATGTCGTTGGATAAACTGCGGGCCTGCTGCGCGTAAGCCTGCATTTCCTGAAATAAAGCGGCGCCTTTGATATCCATGATTAATTACCTGTTACAACAGCCTGAAGCCGGAATAACAGTATTAAGCACAAGGCGTGCCACAATTTAGTTGCTATTTATCAATTGGTTACATCAATTCATTCGATGTCAAAATGCTGACACCATGGAGAAACGCTGGAAAGACAAACAAAAAATGAAGGCGCTTTTTCTTTTTGCTGGGCAATGTTGTGTTGCTGTTGTGTTTCAGCAGCAACAGAATGCCGGAGCTGATGCTCCGGCATTCTTATCCTGAGTATTTTGTTCAGGCCGGTAACTGAATACCTGACTCACGCATCCGCGCCAGTTTGTACCTTAAAGTACGGGCACTGATGCCAAGTTTTTCCGCCACTTCTTTGCGTCTGTTAGCACAGGCTTTCATCGTTTCCAGAATAATACGATGTTCCTGCTCGTACACTTCTGATTTAAAAAGGCTTAAATCCGGATCCAACAGCGCGGCTTGTGTTGCCTGCGCTGCCTGTGTTGCTGAAGGTTCCTGAAATTGCTGACTAAATTCAGTGCTTTCCAACAGAATATCGTCGGCGGTGATCTCGCTGCCGCTGTGCACTATCAAAGCCCTTTGCATCACATTATCAAGCTCACGCACATTGCCGGGCCAGCTGTGTTGCAACAACTTACGCTGTGCCGTTGGTGTTAACTCAGGGGTGGCAGTGCCGTTTTGCTGACAATGCCGTTCCAGCAAATGACGGCAAAGTGGCAAAATATCTTCCGGCCTGTCGGCAAGCGCCGACCAGGTCAGCGGGAATACATTGAGCCGGTAAAACAAATCTTCGCGAAACAAACCTTGTGCCACGGCCTGGCGTAAATCGCGGTTACTGGTGGCTATCACCCGCACATCCAGCTTAATGGTTTTGCGTGAACCTAAACGTTCTACTTCACGCTCCTGCAATACCCGCAGCAACTTGGCTTGCAGGTTTAAATCCATTTCGCTGATTTCATCCAGCAAAATTGTGCCTTGTTGTGCCTGCTCAAACTTGCCCGGGCAAGCGGCAATAGCGCCGGTAAAGGCCCCTTTTTCGTAACCAAACAAAGTAGATTCCAGCATATTTTCCGGAATAGCAGCGCAGTTAATCGCAATAAAAGGCCCGTCGTGCCGTGGCGACTGCTGGTGAATATAACGCGCCAGCACTTCTTTGCCTGAGCCGCTTGGGCCAAGCACCATCACGCTGGCGTCAGAGCGCGCCACTTTGGCAGCCAGTTTGACCAGCTGCTGACTGACAGGCGCTGCCACTATCGGCTCAAAAGCCGGGGTTTCGTCAGGCTGAACATAACGGCCCACCATATTCACCAGCACTTCAGGTGAAAAAGGTTTAGCCAGATAATCGACAGCACCTAACCGGATAGCCTGCACGGCATCATTGACAGTGGCATAAGCCGTCATCATCAGCACCGGCAAACTGGGGTAATTCAGTTTGACTGATTTAAGTAAATCCAGCCCCGACATGCCCTGCATCTGCACGTCGCTCACCACCAGGCGGATCTTATGTTGTTTTAACAGCTGCATCGCCTGCTCGGCGCTGTCGGCTGCTATCACCTGATATTGCGCCAGCTGCAGCGTGTCACAGAGCGCTTCGCGTAAACCGGCGTCGTCTTCGACCACCAGAATTTTAGTGTGTTGCATCAGAGAGCTCCTCGCTTTGGCCTGGTTGTTTCATATCTGTTGTAAACAACAGCGGCAAAATCATTTCAAATCGGGCACCACCTGCTTTGCCGTCGACACAACGTACAGAGCCGTGGTGTGAATGGGCAACAGCCTGCACCACAGCAAGGCCTAAGCCTGTGCCACTGGAGCGGGTGGTAAAAAAGGGTTCAAAAATTTGTTGTTGCAGCGCTTTAGGCACGCCCGGGCCTGAGTCTTCCACTGCCAGCACCAGATACTGGCCGTCTTTGGCCGGCAGCGCAGACAACTCAATACGGGCGCCTGGTCCTGCATGTTGCAATGCATTCTGAATTAAATTGCCAAGGGCGCCACAAAGGGCTGAGTGATTGCCAAGCACAGTCAAATCGGGCTCTGGTAATTCCAGAACTATACTGCCCTGCTCTTGCTGCACTAAGGTTTCCACTGAATTGTGTACTTCATTGAGCAGCTGTTGCATCGACAAAGGCGCCACCTGCTGTTCGCGGCCAGAGCGGGCAAATAACAATAAATCATTCACTTGCTGCTCTAAATCCTGCAAGCGGTTCAGTAGTTTTTGCTGAAACTGCACTCTGGCCTCTGGCGCCAGTTTTTGGCTATTGAGGTTTTGTGCATATAACATGGCGCTTGATAACGGGGTGCGGATCTGATGGGCCAAAGACGCCATCATTTTGCCAAGACCTGATAAACGTTGCAGGTGGGCAATACGACTTTGTAACTGCCTGGTTTCGGTGAGATCTGTCAGAACTATTAACTGTCCTGCGCCGCCTTCCAGCGCACTGATCGCCAGCTGCACCCGACGGCCATCATGCAGCGACACTTCCAGACCATCGTCACTGCGTGGGCGGAAACTGCGGGTGATCACATCCAGCCAGCGTTGCCAAATTAAAGGTTCGCCCAGCATATCAATAGCCACCGGATTGGCATGTTGTACATAACCACGGCTGTCCAGCACTACAACGCCGGTAGGCAGCGCCTGCAGAATATGTTGTAAGCGCTTGAGTTCAGCCTGCTCAGCCTGCACCTTCGCCTGTTGTGGCGAAAAATCGGCAAACAAGGCTGTTGCCGCTGCTGATACAAGTTCGGTTTGGTAAAAAGGACGGGGAAACAAAGCAGTGACTGTTGGGTGCACAATGTCCGGTACCGCATCAGCTGCCGTAGCAACAATGCCGTTTTGTGCAATAGAGCCTGCATTAAACAAAGTTTTGGCCCTAGCCACTTCGGCAGGACCTGTAGCCGCCAGCTCAAACAGCGGCTGATAGGCGCCGGTGCAGCCTAAATCATTGCTGACCAGCGCAACAGTGGCGATGCTTTGCATACAAATCCCCGTCAGTTAAAAATACTAACGGAGATAAGCACAAAGTGTGCCACCAAAAATAACAATTCAAATCAATTGGTTAGATTGAATTTTTTCAGCCAATATTTTGACAACACTGTTACTCTTCGGTATTCAGTTCGTCGCGGACCAGATTATATTTACGCATTTTTTCCACTAAAGTGGTGCGGCGTAAACATAAAATATCGGCAGCTCTGGCCACCACATATTCGTGTCTTTCCAGCGCCTGACTTATCAGAGAAATTTCCAGATCGGCCAAAAACTGTTTTAAATCCAAACCTTCATCCGGCAATAAATCCATTGAAGCCTGCGCCAAACCAAACTCCGCTGTATGGTCTTCATCATCCTGTTCAAACTGAAACAGCTCGTTGATGGCGTCTCTTTCCTGCAAGGCTTCCGGGTAATGCGGCACATAAGTTTCCACATCCAGATGCCGGTATTTTTGTGGCAATTCAGCCACATCAATGACCTGCTGCGGATACATAATACTCAGGCGCTCCACCAGATTGGCCAGTTCACGCACATTGCCCGGCCAGGCATGGAGTTTCAGGCTGGCCACTGCCCTTTCGGTAAATTTAATAGCGGCCTGACCTTGCTGCTCTAATCTTTGTTGTAATTCCTGCAACAACAAAGGCAAATCTTCGGCCCGCTCTTTTAAAGCCGGCGTGTCAATAGGAAACACATTCAACCGGTAGAACAAATCTTCACGAAACCGGCCGTCCGCTATCATATCCTCGAGCTGGCGGTGAGTGGCGGCAATAATACGTACATCGGCTTTAATAGGCTGACTGCCACCAACCCGCTCGTAAGTGCGCTCCTGCAACACCCGCAGTAATTTCACCTGCATCGGCAAGGGCATATCACCAATTTCATCTAAAAACAGCGTGCCGCCCTGCGCCAGTTCAAAACGGCCTTTGCGGGTGGAAATAGCGCCGGTAAAAGCGCCTTTTTCATGGCCAAACAATTCACTTTCTAAAAGCTCTGCCGGTATAGCACCACAGTTAATAGGCACAAAAGGGCCGTCACTGCGATGGGACAACACATGAATATTACGGGCTACCACTTCTTTACCTGTACCGGATTCACCTAATATCAACACGTTAGCGTCGGTTCTTGCGACTTGCTGTATTAAAAAACGCACCTGCTGCATCTGCGAAGAAGCACCCACCATACCGACAAAACGCGCCTGCACTTCATGCTGGCGCTGACCCGGCAATAATCTGTGGTATTCCTGACAATCACGCAGATGTTGGGTCAGGGAAGCATAAGCAAAAGGTTCGGTCAGCAGGCCGACGACATTGGCATGTTTCAGCAGAGATTTAAGGGTTTCACCCAACAATAAAAAAGCAGCTTGCGGATGCTGCTCTATCAACTGTTCGTGTTGTTGATTGGTTAAAGCCCCCAGCAACACCACGGCTTTTGCATCCTGAGCAAGCGCTTGTTGCAGTTCAGATTCGCTGACCAGCTGATGCGGCTCAGCAACAAATGTCAGAATAATACTCAGACGCTGGGCACGTTGTTCCTGCTGATCAAGGATATAAAGCTTCGGGGTCATGGCGCTGCACTGCTCTTTGCTTTTTTTTCATTCTTGCAAAGGCCATGCATGCTTGCAAGGTAAAACGCTAATTTTTTGACACTGGTGTCAAAAAATTAGCGTTTGTGCATTAGAAAAAACAATTATGCTAATAATTTCAACGACTGCTCTGCTGAAATCCGGCCTTGTATCGTCACAGCAACTGCAGCTTGTTCACGAATTCCGACGGCAACTTGTTGTGAAACCGCACTGGCATAATCCAAATCTTCAATTCTGCTGCGGCTAGCTGCCACATTTTCATTCTGGTTGGCTAAACCCCGGGCTGCAGATGCAAAGGTATTGATACCTGCGCCTAAATCGGCGCGGGCAGAGTTCACCTCTTTACTGACTCCCCGAATCGCAGTCTGCGCCGCGCTACGTCCAGCTTCTGTATTAAAATCAATAGCATCCAGCCCATTGCTACTGACAACATTGTCAAGACCCGGCGTGCTCAGGTTCAGCAGATTGTCGCCATTACTAAAAGCAATTTGTTTATTTTGAGCAAACAGTTTTACACCACCAAAGCTGGTATCACTGATTTGTTGTTGCATCGATTTGCTGATTTGTGCAGCTTGTTCAGCAATAGCTGCACGATCTGCACTGCTAAGCGCACCGTTTCCTGCCTGCACTGTCAGCGTCTCAAGCTCAGCTAAACCTTCACTAACACCCGCCAGCGCCTGATCAGCGACATTGGCCAGCGACATGCCGTCATACAAATTACGCATGCCCTGACTGGTACTGTTGGCCTCTGCCGTCAGCCGGTCGATCATTTGTAAACCTGCAGCATCATCTGCTGCACTATTGACTCTTTTGGCACTGGCCAGCTGTTTTAACAGATTGGTGGATTGCAGATTGCTCTGTTGCAGATTATTTTGCCGGATTTGCTCAGCCGGATTGGTGTTGATTTTCAAAGCCCAGCTCCTTTATTTCAGTGATGCCTGATATTCAGTATAAGCCGCTTCCGCCTGATCTTCCAAAGCCTGCGGACTGCAGCAAATTACAACGACAACAGCACCAGGAAAAACCGGATTTGCTATGGCCTCAATGCTATTTCAGCGCTTAGGTTTGTAGCCTTATAAGTTTTCTAATAGACTGATTTAAAATCAAATAACCTAAAGCCCGCGCAAAATGGAAAATATCTTACAGTATTTAGGCCGCTCATCTGAGATGTTGGATGATGATCTGCACGCTCATCACCAGAGATTAACCAGCTTGCTTGGTCACTCGTCTTGCCTGGTGTTAGGCGCTGCCGGCTCTATTGGTCAGGCTGTCACCCGCCTTCTGATGCGTTATGCACCGGCTAAATTGCACCTGGTCGATATCAGCGAAAATAATCTGGTGGAGCTGGTACGCGACCTGCGCAGTTGTTATCAACACTTTCCTGCCAATTTTCAGGCCTTAGCGCTGGATATTGGCTCTGTGGCTTATGACAGGTTTATCAGCAGCGATGGCAAATACGACTATGTGCTGAATCTGTCAGCGCTGAAACATGTCCGCAGTGAAAAAGATGTTTTTACCCTGATGCGTATGATTGACGTCAATATCCTCAATACCGAAAAAACCATCAGGCAATCGATTCAGTCCGGCGTCAAAAAATACTTTTGTGTCTCCACCGACAAAGCGTCTAATCCGGTCAATATGATGGGAGCGTCCAAACGTATTATGGAACTGGTGCTGTTAAGCTACAGCGACAAAATAAATATCTCCAGCGCCCGTTTTGCCAATGTGGCTTTTTCGGACGGCTCTTTATTACACGGCTTCAGGCAAAGACTGCATAAACGCCAGCCTCTGGCCGCGCCAAGCGATATCAGACGTTATTTTATTACCGATCATGAAGCCGCTGTGCTTTGTATTATGTCCTGTTGTTTTGGCCAGAACCGTGATGTGTATTTTCCGAAACTGAATGAAAGTCAGCTGATCAGCATGACAGACATTGCAGAAAAATTTCTGAAAAACCATGGATATAACCCCAAACTTTGCAGCACCGAACAAGAAGCCAGAACACTGATGGCAACACTGCCAGAGCAAGGGCTCTGGCCTTGTGTTTTTAGTACATCTGACACTACAGGCGAAAAAGAAGCTGAAGAATTTTATGAACAGCAAGACCAGCCTGATTTTCAAAGTTATCAGCAAATTGGTGTGTTACATCAGCAACTACAAGATCATCAGCAAAAGCTGGCACAGTTTTCTGAACAAATTCAACAGATAAAGGCTCAAGCTGTCTGGCATAAGGCCGATATAGTTAAACTCTTTATGGCCACTTTACCGGGTTTTGACCATATGGAAACGGGCAAATATCTGGATGGAAAAATGTAATGACAAGCACCAAGGCGCTGCTGAGCTTTATCCGCGACATCTATCAGAACAAAGGGCCCATTCCGCTACATGCACCACAGTTTGATGTGACAGAAAAAGCCAGACTGATGGACTGTATCGACAGCACCTTTGTGTCCAGTGTTGGCCCTTTTGTGGATCAGTTTGAAAAAGATATGGCCAGCTATTGCCAAAGCAGCCGAGCCGTTGCCACTGTAAATGGCACTGCTGCCTTGCAGGCTGCTTTACATCTGGCCGGTGTTGGCCGCAATGATATTGTCATTACCCAGGCTTTAACCTTTGTCGCCACCTGTAATGCCCTGCATTTTTTGGGCGCCACAGCGGCTTTTGTTGATGTGTCACCCATCAGCCTGGGTTTATGTCCGGATGCACTACAACTGTTTTTAACAAGCCAGTGTGGCAAAAATACCAAAGGGGACACTGTGCTGTTAAACACAGGTCAACGTATTGGCGCTGTTGTGCCTATGCATACCTTTGGTCATCCGGTGCAACTTGATGAAATTGTTGCTATTTGTAGTGAATGGCAATTACCGCTGGTAGAGGACGCTGCTGAAAGTCTGGGCTCGTTTTACCGGGGCAGGCACACTGGTACCTTTGGCCGGTTTGGCGCTTTAAGTTTTAACGGCAATAAAATCATCACCACAGGTGGTGGTGGTATGGTGCTTTGCCAGAACAGCGCAGATGGGGCCCATTGCAAACATGTCACGACCACTGCCAAGGTGGCGCACCCTTATCGGTTTTTTCATGACGAAGTGGCGTTTAACTTCAGAATGCCAAATTTAAATGCCGCTTTGGGTTGTGCACAACTGGAAAAATTACCGGCTTATCTCGCCAATAAAAGAGCTTTGGCGGCGCAATATCAGGCATTTTTGCAGGGCAGCGATTACCAGTTTGTTTGTGAACCTGAATATGCCAGCTCGAATTATTGGTTAAACGCTGTAATTTGTGCTGATGAACAGCAACAACAACTGTTGCTAAAACAAAGCAATGACAGCGGCATTATGACCAGGCCCGTCTGGGAACTGATGCATCATTTGCCGATGTTTAAAGATTGCCCGAGAGGAAACCTTGGCCACAGCGAATGGCTGGCTAAACGACTGGTGAATCTGCCAAGTTCAGTCACACCTGAGGTGCCGGCATGAGAAAAATTGCTGTTTTTACCGGCGCCCGTTCTGAATATGGTTTGTTGTATCCGCTGCTGACTGAAATACAGGCAAGTACCGAACTTGAACTGCAACTGATTGTATCCGCCATGCACCTGTCACCTGATTATGGTTATACAGTGCAGACTATTGAACAAGATGGTTTTGCCATTGCCGCCCGTATTGAAACTTTATTATCGTCGGACAGCCCGGTAGGTACTTTAAAAAGTCTGGGGCTTGGCATTATTGGTTATGCCGACGCGCTGGAACGCCTGAAACCTGACATGCTGGTGCTGCTCGGTGACAGATACGAAGCCTTAGGTATGGCGCAAGCTGCACTTATTATGCAAATTCCCATTCTGCATCTGCATGGCGGGGAAATTACCCAGGGTGCTTATGATGACGCCATTCGTCATGCCATCAGCAAAATGAGCACTTATCACGCCACCTCCTGCCCACAACACAGACAAAGAGTGATACAGCTGGGGGAAGAGCCAGCACGGGTTTTTCATGTCGGCGCTATTGGTCTGGATAACATCAGGGGCAAAACGCGGAACAGCAGGCCTGAAACCTTAGCTTTTTTGGGTCTGGACCCTGCAGCTGAATTTATCTTTTTAACCTACCACCCGGTCACGGCTGGTGATGAGCCGCCAGCAGAGAGTATTGACGCCTTGATCAGCGCACTTGACAGCCAGCAGCAATACCATGTGGTGGCGAGTTACCCCAATGCCGACAACGGCGGCAAGGTGATTATCAGCGCGTTACAGCAATGGCAAGCCAACAACAGCAGAGTGAAAACTATCGCCTCTTTGGGCCATCATTATCTGGATGTGGTGTCCCATGCCGCGCTGGTGATTGGCAACTCCTCCAGCGGCATTATTGAAATACCTTCTCTGGCCGTACCTGTGGTGAATGTTGGTATACGCCAGCAAGGCCGCGAGTGCTCAAAACATATTATTCATTGCCCACCCGAACCTGTGGCCATCCGCACTGCAATACAACAGGCAATTGCGACTAAAGATCGGCTACAAACCGCCGATAACCCTTATGACGCAGGACAGACCAGCCAGACGGTCGCCCGGTTATTGGCGGTATTACCACTGACTGCGCAAAAAAAGTTTTTTGACCTTAACTAAGAGCGCAGATGCTGATGAGCAAAACCCTGATCATTGCCGAAGCCGGCGTTAACCATAATGGCTGTCTGAACATGGCCTTGCAGCTGGTCGAAGCGGCCAGTGCAGCAGGCGCCGATGTGGTGAAGTTTCAAACTTTCAATGCCGAACAACTGGTCACGAACAGAGCCAAAAAAGCGGAATATCAGGCAGAAAACACACAAAATAATGGCAATCAGCTGGAAATGCTAAAGCAGCTGCAACTAAGCCATGCTGATCATTTGACACTGATGCAAAGGTGTGACGAACTTGGTATCCGTTTTATGTCAACGGCCTTTGACAACGACAGCCTGCAGTTTTTAGCCGGATTACAACTAAAAATCATGAAAATTCCATCCGGTGAAATTACCAATGCGCCACTGTTGCTGCAGTATGCCCGTACCGGCGCCGATATTATTTTATCAACGGGTGTCAGTACCTTAGACGAAGTCCGTGAGGCTTTGGGCGTATTGGCTTTTGGCATGACAACATCAGACACTGTAATGCCACAAGGCCGTGCCGATTTTAGCAAAGCCTTTGCATCCGAAGCGGGTCAGCAGCAGCTGAAAAACAAAGTAACTTTATTACATTGCACCACTGAATACCCCGCCCCTTTTGCCGACATCAATTTAAAAGCGATGGACAATTTACGGCAAGAATTTGGCCTGGCTGTGGGTTATTCGGATCACAGTCAGGGCATTTTAGTGCCTGTTGCTGCGGTAGCCCGCGATGCCACTGTGATTGAAAAACATTTTACCCTTGATAAAAACCTGCCGGGGCCAGACCATCAGGCATCCCTGGAGCCGGATGAACTCAAAGCCATGGTGGACAACATTCGCCAGGTCGAACTGGTACTGGGCCATGGCCGCAAAGAACCGGCACCTTCTGAATTAAAAAACCGCCAGCTTATCCGCAAATCTCTGGTTGCAGCACGGCCATTAAGTGCCGGCGCACAGTTCAGCGCCCAGGATTTAGTTTGCAAAAGACCCGGGGATGGCAAAAGCCCGTTCGATTATTGGCAGTTGCTTGGCCGCACCATCAGCAGGGATTATCAGCATGACGAACTTATTGAAGACTAAAGCGCTGGTGATGATTGGCGCCGGCGGCCATGCCAGAGTGCTGCTGGATATACTGGCGCGCCAGGCACAGCTGCCTGCGGCAATTTTTTGCGCAGAAACTGCCAGCTTGCCAGCGCCATTTTCTGCCATACCGCAGTATCACGACGACGCAGAGATCAACAAATTTCCACCAGAACAAGTGTTGTTGATCAATGCGGTGGGTCGTTTGCCGGGCGAACATCGCCGTATGCAGATTTTTGAAAAATTTAAACAGCAGGGTTACCGGTTTGCCAGCGTTATTTCAGAAAAAGCACTGGTTTCAAGCCACTGCCAGCTTGGCGAAGGGGTGCAAATTCTCGATGGCTGTATTGTCAATTCCGGTGTGGTGGTTGCGCACAACTGCATCCTCAACACTGCCGCAGTGGTAGAACACGATTGCCGGCTGGACGCTCATGTGATGATAGCGCCAGGAGCTGTACTTTGCGGCAATGTACATTGCAAAGAGCAGGCTTTTATCGGTGCCGGCGCTACTGTTATTCAGAATCTGGCTATTGGCAAAGCGGCATTGGTGGCTGCGGGCGCCACTGTGGTATGTGATTTGCTAGACAATCAAAAAATTTATCCGGCACGGCACTTTATCGTTATGTGAGGTCATCATGATGGAACAAAAGTGGAAACAAGTCCTTATCGCCCCTGACAGCTCTATCCGTGATGCCCTGAAAATTATTGAACAGGCATCCTTGCGTATAGCCTTGGTGGTTTCTGCTGAACATCAGCTGCTTGGGGTTGTCACAGACGGTGATATTCGCCGTGGTCTGCTGAAAAACTTTTCGCTCGACAGCCCGGTGAGTGCGGTGATGAACAACCACCCTATTACAGCTGCTGTTGGCGCCCCCAGGCGTGAGCTGATTAAGCTGATGAATGATAAGGGATTGTTATCTATTCCATTACTGGATGATGGCAAAGTGGTTGATCTGGAAATTCTGCAGCGCAATGCCCCTGAATTCCGCCACGACAACCCGGTGTTTCTGATGGCTGGTGGTTTTGGTACCCGCTTAAAACCGCTGACCAATGATTGCCCTAAACCTATGTTAAGAGTGGGCGAAAAACCCATACTGGAACTGGTGTTACTCAGTTTTATCCGCTCTGGTTTTCATAACTTTTATATCTCGTTGCATTATATGCCGGAGCAAATCCAGCAATATTTTGGTGATGGTTCCAAATGGAACGTCAGCATCAAATATATCTACGAAGACTTACCGCTTGGCACAGCTGGCGCACTGGGTTTATTACCAGCTGATGCCCCTAAATTACCGGTGTTATTAATGAACGGTGATTTATTAACCACGGTCGATTTTGAGCAACTGCTTGAATTTCACAACAAAAGCCGCTCTGACGCCACTATGTGTGTGCGGGATTATGAATATCAGATCCCATTTGGTGTTATCAATGGCGACGGCGAGCGGGTGCTGAGTATGGTGGAAAAACCGATACAACGGCTTTTTGTAAACGCCGGTATTTATGTGATTAATCAGGATGTCCGTGCTCAGGTGAAACCCAATCAGCGTATCGATATGCCGACTTTGCTGGAGCAGAATATTGACCTTGCCAAAAAAGTGTCGATGTTCCCTATTCACGAATATTGGCTGGATATAGGCCGGATTGATGATTACCAAAGGGCACAAATTGATGTACACAATTTAAGGCTGCCGGTATGAAGCATATTGCGGTGATTGGCGCTGGCAGTATAGGTCGGCGCCACATCGACAATCTGCGGTTATTGCATGCTAAAACTCAGATTTACTGGTTGGGCGCGACCGGTCAGCTCCCCCCGGCACTCAGACTTAACGACATTCAGTATCCGGCAAGTCTTGAAGAACTGACTGCTTTGCCACTGGATTATGCTGTTGTCGCATCGCCGGCATCAAGCCATCAGCAACATCTGAGTGCCCTGCTTGCCCACAATATTCCGGTCTTAGTCGAAAAACCGCTGGCCGCCACCCTGGCGCAGGGACTGCAACTGCAGAAACTTTGCCAGGCTTCACCACAAATACCAGTGGCAGTTGCCTATTGCCTGCGGTTTTTACCAGCGTTACCACTGCTGAAAACCCAACTTGCAGAACAACTTATTGGCACCGTATTACATGTTAATTGTCACGTAGCCCAGTATCTGCCCGACTGGCGGCCCGGCAAAGACTACCGGCAAAGTGTTTCTGGCCAGACGGCGCTTGGTGGTGGTGTATTGCTGGAACTCAGTCACGAACTTGATTATCTGTATTATTTGTTTGGCCCACTGAAGTTGCTGCATAGCAAGTTACAACAAAGTGGCCTGCTGGACATTGATGTAGAAGATCAGGCTGATTTATTGTTGTCGGCGCCAGAAGCAGGCACTATCTGCCTGCACCTGGATTTCCTGCAAAAAACTGTACAGCGCCGTTGTGTGATCAGTGGCACCGAAGGAAGACTGGAATGGGATCTGGTGCAAAATACCATTGTTCTGTACCAGGCAAAACAACAAAAGCTGATATTCAGTGACGAAAACTACCCAAAAAACCAGATGTATCTGCAGATGCTGCAACAATTTGAGCTGATGGTGCAAAACCCTCAACAACAACCGGCTTTTTTGGCCAGTATTGACGATGCCGTTTCGACCCTCAGGGTGATTGACGAAGCCAAACGGCAGTCGCAGTTTAAGGAAAATTGATGAGCACTATCGCTTTTGTGTTTGCCCGCGGCGGCTCCAAAGGTCTGCCCGGAAAAAATATCAAACCGCTCTGCGGTAAACCGCTGTTGCATTATTCCATTGAAATAGCTCAACAAATTCCAGAAATTTCGGCTATATACGTGTCAACAGACTGCGACCATATAGCGGCCTCTGCAATACAGGCCGGCGCTTTAGTGATCAAAAGGCCAGCTGAGCTTGCCAGCGACACCGCAGCTGAATGGCTGGCCTGGCAACATGCAATTTTGCAGGTGCAACAAAGCGGCATTCAGTTTGACACCTTCGTCAGCTTACCCACCACCAGCCCGCTCAGAGCTGTGCAGGATGTGACAGCTGCCTTAGCGCGACTCAAAACCACAGCAGCAGATATTTGTATTGGTGTGACCCCTGCTGCCCGCAACCCCTATTTTAATATGGTAAAACCCAAAGGGGATGATGAAGTCTGCCTGTTTAACAACGATCAGCAGCAGATAAAAAGACGACAGGATGCCCCTGTTGCCTTTGATATCACAACTGTAGTTTATGCGGCCAGGGTTAATTATATTCTTGAAAAGAATGCTCTTTTTGCCGGAAAAGTCACCAGCATTGAAGTGCCGAAACAAAGAGCTGTTGATATTGACGATATGTATGATTTTTTGTTTGCCGAGTCTTTGTTAAAAAGTGGAGCCGCATTTGATGTCTAAAAAAATACTGGTGGCAGGCGCCGCCGGCTTACTTGGCAAACATATTGTCAAAACTTTATTAGCAGCCAATTATCAGGTGCTGGCTTGTGATCTCAGTCTGGATTTATTACAACAACGGCTGGGCGCACTTGGCATTGATCTGTCACAACAGGGCCTTCAGTTACAACAACTGGACTTAACCAAACCAGAGGAAGTTAACCAGTTTTTCCACCAGCAGCCTGATCTTGATGGTGCGGTGAATTGTATTTATCCACGCAACAAAAAATACGGCACCGACTTTTTAAGTGTGACGCTGGATGATTTTAACGACAATGTTGCGCTGAATCTCGGTTCGTCTTTTTATCTGATGCAAAGTTGTGTCAAATATTTTCAGCAGCAGCAACGCCCTTTTTCGCTGGTAAATTTCGCGTCCGTTTATGGCGTAGTGGCGCCGGAATTTGATATTTATCAGGATGTTGCTTTTACCATGCCGGTTGAATATGCCGCCATCAAATCGGCATTAATTCACCTGAGTAAATATGTCTGCAAGTATGTGGCTCACAGTGATTTCAGGGTGAATGTGATCAGTCCCGGTGGCATTTTGGATCAACAACCCACTGCTTTTACTGAAAAATACCAGCAGAAATGCCTGGGAACCGGTATGTTGCCGCCGGAAAGTATGGCAGGAACAGTGTTGTTCCTGCTGTCTGATGACTCAAAATATATTAACGGGCAGAATATTATTGTGGATGATGGTTTTACTCTCTGATGGCGCAGTTTACCAAAGTATAAATGACTGCGTTTATACTTTGCGTTGTTCCAGACCCCAATCACACTTGGTATTCCAGTTTAATGGGAAATCATTTTTGATGTCGTTTAAGTAACCTACCCACAACTTCCGCACTTTTTCAAAGTGTTCCAAAGTTTCTTTTTCTTCTTCAACGCTGTACAACATTGTCAGCATTGGGCAGTGGAAATATAACAACGAACCTTTTACCATATGGAAAATATAGGTAAATTTTGTGCCATTAAAAGCATAAAGATAACGAGCTTGCCGCATCAATAGATCTGAAGCTTCCACTCTGGAGTGATAAGGCTCTTCAGCAATTGCGATCATGTGTTCGCAGACATCATTCAGCAATTTAAAATTAATATCAGCTTCGGTAACATTCAGCTCAAAATCAGTGAAAAACCTGCTTTTTATGTCCGCTACAACTTTATCTTTATCAATGGCTGTTTTTGGAATAAATACATCTTCAACAATTAATGGATGAGCGCCTTCAAGTTTGGCGCCGTAACCTACGTTATAAAAAAACGTATTTTTTGAGGTATTGATCAGGTTTTCTATTTGCGTTTTTGCAACTTTTAATAAGTCGGTGGCCATAACAACACCACCAAAATTTCCTTCTAATTTATGCCGGGCATTTTTATTAACTGTCCGTTTAAAATCTAAATTTTCGTCACTGTAAATACTAAATTTTGAATGGGTCGCCTGATTGATATAACCATTATCAACACCCACCAGGTAAATTTCTTTAAAACCCATGGACACAGCATAAGACAAGGCAGTATTTACCACCAAGGGCCCACAGTTTGGCATCGCCTTTAATAATTTTTGTTTTTTAATGGCAATATATTGATAAAGGAAAAAGGTCGATGCTTCCGGTCCTTTTAAACCAACACCAGCCCATTTATACAGTTCCAATACATCCGGATACATCACATCCACAGTCAGCAAATTCAGTTTTTCATAAACTTCCTTTGGCTGTGTATCCAGCAGGATGTCATAGGTAATTTTCGGTCTTTCTACCAGTACATGGAAATCCGGATCTATGCCCATTTTTAATAAAGAGCCTAAAGCCGTTCCTGATGCAAAAATAATGGCGCGATCTTTTACCTGTTGTAATAACCCGGCTGCATCGTCCAACGAAGGCCCGTTACCAATGACAAAAACAGGCACGTCGGCGTAAGGAAACTTCGGCGCTTTTGGCTCTTTATAAAAAAATTCGTAACCTTTATTTAAGTTTTCAATGCCATGCGCAAGGCCGGTAATGGCATCGTTGTAAAAGCCAAAACCTAACTGGAAATCGCTGTAACGTTGGAAAAATTCTTTAATCAGCTGATTGACTTCAGGTGACGGGTAGTGCTGATAACAATAACTGCGCACCAGAGAAAATGCGCCAATATCAGCGGCTACTGCACTTAAAGTTGCAAAAAACTGTTTGTAACTAACCCCCACCTGCAGAAATAAAGTTTTACCCTCTTCGTCTATTTTTTTAATAATAGAACTCCAGTCAATACAATACAGACTGGCATAAAAAAGCTCTAAATCGGGTTCTGAAATAAACAGATAATCAAAAGAATGTTGTTTAAGCAATAACGGAATATGGTAACCCAAACCTACGCCAAAAATGATTGCACTAGGGAAGTGCTCAGGTAGTTTACTGATGGGGGTCAGGTCTTGCGCGTAAAAATCAGCCAGGTGTTCATCTAATGCATGCATGTATTGTATATGAATGCGGATGTCGTCACTTTTTACACCAAAGCCATATTTCGTCATGCTGAAAAATGCTTTGTTGCGGTAACGTTCAACCTGCGTGGCAACTGTTTCTTCAATATCCACACCATAAAGCGGAATATCATGACCGGCGGGAATAAAATCAGCAAAGCCACCTTCACGGACTATAAACTTAAAGTCGTCACGCTTTTTATATTGGGTGATGGAGTTGTATACATCAGGATAATATTGCTGGAAGGTTTGCAGATTTTGTTCGAACCGTTGTTGTGAGATTTGTTCGAATACTATTTCACGTTCTTTTTGTGCAACGACATCGGCCAGTTTCGACTCAATTTCTACTAATTGCTTCTCGAGATCATTCGACATCAACAATTATTCTTCTGATAAGCTTCACTGACTTTATTAGACCGAAACTGGTCAATGGAAGCAACAGTTATCTGGATCTGCTGAAGCTTTTTTTTAAGTTCTTCTATCTTAACATCAAACAAAAACTTTAACGCTCTGATGTCTTCAGCCACTTCAGCAGTTAAGCCCTGACGCTGAAAAACCACTAAATGCTGATGGATAGTCACACATTCCTGGCAGGCTTTTTCATATTCTTCGGCAGCAATCAAGGCTTCAAAACTGCTAATTTGCTGTTGTAACAAGGCACGGTCAGCCAACATTGGCCATGCCTCTGGACTGCTCCGCTTGCATTTGTGCGTCTAACGGAATTTCGTCCCAAGCCGATTTGATGGTTTTAAACAGTTCGCTCACTTCATCAATGGCGGCAGTGTTTTCTTTTTCAACTGAAGCATCTATCAGCCGTTCAATCATATAACTATACAAAGCATATAAATTATTGGTCAGTTCAGGCGCCAGGCTATCATCCAGACAAGAACGAAGCGCTTCGAGAATGGCAGATGCTTTGGACAAAGCCCGGCCTTTAGCTTCAAAATCTTTGCGGCTGAGCGCACCTTTGGCCAAAGCCAGATTATCAAGCACACCAGACATTAATAACTGAATCACCTGATAAGGACTGGCATCTGCTAACCGGGTTTTGGTGGCTTCTTTTTGATAAAATTTAATGCTCATAGCTATCCCCTGTCAGCTGTTATTTAGATTTTACAAAACCCGGTAAACTACCCAGTTGCGATTGCAGGAAAGAACCTGAACTTTGCATCTGTGCAATTAATGAGTCCAGATTGGCATATTGTGCTCTTAACCTTACTTCCATCTGTGACATCCGGTAATCATGTTTTTCACGTTCAACTTCTAAATCGCGCAACGACAGATTGATATTGTCCTGACGGAAAGTGAAAGAACCTTTTGCATCAAGATTTTTTTCCAGCAGATCTTTGATGCCACCGGCAAAACCACCCACTGATGAAAATAATTTACCAAAATCCGCATAGTTGTCGGTTAAAGCTTCACTCATGCTGCGGACTAAACTGGATTTTTCCAGAGTACCGTCTTTTTTCAGTCCCAGGCCCACATCAAAAATAGTTTCAAAAGGTCCTGCACCTGTGACCACTTGCTGCAGGCTGTTGGTTAACTGGGTTTTTAAACCACGCATGGTGGAATCCCCATATAAACCAGCGCCAACTTTGGTGTGATAATCGATGGTGCCAACAGCATTGTTGTAGGCTTTGATAAACTCATCCATCAGTTTTTCCACACCAGCGGTATCGTAAGCCACATCAATACGGGCTTTTTCACCTGCGGCACCCACTTTTAAAGCGGTAAAACTTAAATCCTGAATGGTATTACTAAACTTGTTGGAAGCGCTGGTGACATCCACGCCATCCACTTTAGCAATGGCATCTTTTGCAATATCAGCAGCGGCAATTGTCATACCGCCTGCACCACCACCAAAAGCAACAGTCGACACTGCGTCTAAATCAGCATTGTCGTTTTCAATAATCACATCATTGCCTGCACCAGTGACATTTGAGGTGATCACCAGTTTAGATGTCGGACTTGCACCACCGGTATTGATAATGTTGGCAGTAATACCAAAATTGGTCTCTGAGCTGTTAATGGCATTACGGATATCTTCTAAAGTTGCACCAGCTGCGATATCCACAGCAAAGTCTTTGGTGCCGGCTTTTAACGTTAACTTGCCGGCAGTGGCATTCACCACATCGGTAGGTGCGGTAAAAGCGCCATTTGACATAGCCCGGCTGCCTTGCGCCAGCTGGGTCACTTCAATATTAAAACTGCCGGTAGTCGACTGATCTGTGGTGGCTACAGAAATCAGATCGCCGGAAGTTGGTTGTTTCACTGTGGCAACCCTTTTACTGAAATTTTCCGGGTCGGCCAGTTTTTTAATAATGTCCTGCAATGAAGATAAAGAAGACTTAACGGCACCTAAGGCTGAAAGTTCAACACTCAACCGCGTTTTGGTTGCTTCAAAACGTTTTAACTTAGGTTGATCTTCTGCGTTTAAGGTTGCATTGATAATGTCTTCCAATGGAAGACCAGAACCCACACCTGCCGAAGTTATACCTGCCATGTTATCTTCCTCTTGCGGCTTATATTTCAGTATTAAATAAAGCGCCGGACTTATTTAATGTATCGACCATATCACCAAAAGCTTTAGCAACTTTATCCAAATCCCGGGAAGGAATTTCGCGGATCAGCTCTTTGCTTTCTTTGTCGATGACTTTAATTATAGGTGGCTCATTTAAGTCATCAAACTCAAACACCAGGTTGGTATTAACCAACGGAATAAACTGATTCAGCGATTCCAGCGATTCGCGGATCCGTTCATTATTTAATTCGATATCTGATGGTTGCTCTTTTTTAGCCTGAGCATCAGCTTCGGCTTTGTTGGCAAGCACATCTTTTTCTGCCTGACTGGCCGTTTTTGCCGTTTGGGCATCGTCCATGGCTTTTGTTCTGTTGCCAGAGAATAAATCAGGTAATTCTCTGTCCAGAGACAAGGAAGTATCGTAACCCATAATGACCTCCACACACGCTCAGAATAAAAATGGCCAGCTCACTGAGCTGGCCATTTTAACGATTAGCCCAGTAATGACAAGGCGACTTGTGGCCGCTGGTTTGCCTGAGACAAAATCGAGGTACTGGCTTGTTGCAGAATTTGCGAACGGGTCAGTGCAGCTGTTTCAGCAGCAAAGTCGGCGTCCTGAATACGGCTACGGGCGCCAGACAGGTTTTCAGCGATGTTAGATTCGTTACGAATTGTTGATTGGAAACGGTTTTGTACCGCACCCAATTCCGCACGTTTTTTATCAACAACGGCAATTAACGAGTCCATACCAGCCAGAACCAGCTGAGCATTCACCTGAGTAGATACGCTGATTGAGGTTTCAGCAAAGATTGCTGAAAACGCAGCGTCAGCCAGTGCAAAAGTGCTGTCCATACCGCTTAATGCAGACAGTTTTGAAGCGTCCAGCACGTCAGTTAAGGCTTTGGTGGTTACGTTACTGGCAACACCAGCAATACCTGACAGGGTAAAACCGCCGTTTGCTGACAGACTGAACGTACTGTCACCTGAGGTACCGCCCACTTGTTTCATTGAGAAACCGATGGTTTGTACCGCATCAGCACCAACCTGGAAGCTGGCTTTATAAGAACCATCCAGCAGTTTCTGACCACCAAAAGTGGTGTCTTTTGCTACACGGTTTACTTCACCCATTAAAGAACGGATTTCTTCCTGGATTGCCAGGCGGTCTTCGTCGGTGTTAGAACCGTTAGATGCCTGAGATGCCAGAGTACGAACACGCTGGAACATAGACGTAACTTCGTCCATCGCACCTTCTGCGGTTTGTGCTAACGAAATACCGTCATTGGCGTTACGGATACCTTGGTTCAGACCGTTGATCTGACCTGTTAAACGGTTAGAAATCTGCAAACCTGCAGAGTCATCAGCTGCGCTGTTGATCCGCAAACCTGAAGACAAACGTTTGAAAGATGTGTCCAGATTGGTACCGCTGTTCATTAATTGACGCTGAGCGTTTAACGAACTGACGTTGGTATTGACTGCTAAAGCCATAATAGCCTCCGATTATTGATAATAATGCTTGTTTTAACAGGTTACCCCTAACCGCTAAAACAGCATGTAAACGAACTTCTTGGACCTAACTCATTATGATAATGAGACTTTTAACGCAAGGTCGCTGCAATTACAGTTCCCCTTGTTTAAGCTATCGGCGGCGTTCTGAATTACTTTAGGAATTTTTTTAAAAAATTTAAAAATAATTTCAATCGCACCGCTTAACCTAAATTTTTTGCCAGACCAGATGGTTTTTTTGACTGAAAGATTGACGATGAACTCAGCAAGAAAAGGCCCTGCGGCCGTATTCCAAGCCGGCGGCAATGGCCGTAACAGATCGTCAGCTTTTTGCCGCTCTGGTGTAAAAACTAAAATGGCCTGGTTGTTCAACCCCTCTTTTTCACAACAGCACAACACCTGATGTTGTGCCGTTCCTTCTGCCATGGCATTGCCGGTCAACAAACTGCTCCCTTTAGTTTTTTGACAGTAAGTTTGTTTGTCAGCTTGTTTGTTATTGGCACAACTTTGTGTTGTGTGGTGTTTTTGCCCGGAAAAAGCTGCAACCACAAAAACCCGGCTTGGCAGGTTGTTGCGGTTGCAGTTTTGTAAAACAGAACCTGAAGCTATATTACCCGTCACAGGCAAACGACAAGGCTTGCGACTCTGACAATCAGGCATTGGTTGCCTTACAGCTTTTAAGGATAAATAAACGGTTGAGGTTACTGTGAATGTGGATAAAAGCTGTAGCTTATGGCCCGGCACAGGAACACAACCTGGTGTGGTTGCGGCAATCTGATTGATATTCATCTGTCTGCCCTCGCAATAAAACCTGTTGTAAAACACGGGTTACTGATATTCAGTGCCGTTCAACAATCAGGGCGAAACTTGTTATTGCCGAAACAAAAAAGCGCTCTTAACACTACCCCATGTCAAGAGCGCCAACCTCCGCTTAAGCTTCAGGACTAATTAGTTAATTAACCCTGTAACAGACTTAAAGCCGCCTGAGGTCTTTGGTTCGCCTGTGCCAGGATGGTAGACGAAGCCTGTTGCAAAATTTGTGAGCGGGTTAAGGCAGCAGTTTCTGATGCAAAGTCCGCGTCTTTGATCCGTGATTTAGCGCCAGCCAGGTTTTCGCTGATGTTGGCCTGGTTACGAATCGTTGATTGGAACCGGTTTTGCACCGCACCTAATTCCGCACGTTTTTTGTCAACTACCGCTATTAACGAATCCATACCTGCCAGCACCAGCTGAGCGTTCACCTGAGTGGACACGCTGATCCCAGTCTCTGCGAAGATGGCTGAGAATGCCGCATCTGCCAGTGCAAAGGTGCTGTCCATTGCACTTAAAGCTGACAACTTAGATGCATCCAGAATGTCAGTCAGTGCTTTGGCGTTAACGTTACTGGCAATACCGGCAATACCTGACAGGGTAAAACCACCGTTTGCACTTAAGCTGAATGTACTATCACCTGCTGTACCGCCCACTTGTTGCATTGAGAAACCAATGGTTTGCACTGCGTCGGCACCCACCTGGAAGGCTGCTTTATAAGTACCATCTAACAGTTTCTGACCACCAAAAGTGGTATCGCTGGCGACCCGGTTTACTTCACTCATTAAAGAGCGGATTTCTTCCTGAATCGCCAGACGGTCTTCGTCAGTATTCGAACCGTTTGATGCCTGAGACGCCAGGGTACGAACACGTTGGAACATCGAGGTTAATTCGTCCATCGCGCCTTCAGCAGTTTGTGCTAAAGAGATACCATCATTGGCGTTACGGTTACCCTGGTTCAGACCCTGGATTTGTGATTCCAGACGGTCAGAAATTTGTAAACCGGCGGCGTCATCGGCAGCGCTGTTAATCCGCAGACCAGAAGACAAACGTTTGAATGAAGTGTCCAGATTTAAACCAGAGTTCATCATCTGACGTTGAGCATTTAATGAACTGATGTTGCTGTTTACATATAAGGCCATGGTGGTATCTCCTGGTAGCTTAAAGCGTTTAACAAACTGTTTTGTTTGTATTTTTGCCTGATACTTATTTATCGGACGTCAGGAGGGAAACTTTAGAAATTTTTGCAGCTTTTTTAAAAATGGTTTTAAGTGGCTAATTTTCTTCACTTTGGCACAGGCTGTGCATATTATTTAACTGTGATGGGTTTTTGACTGATCACAGATAAAAGCTATATAGCCTCCGCTTATTGCATTTATCAAATACCGGCGCTCTTAACGTTACCCCCAATGGTTAAGAGCGCCCCTTCCCCGCACTGAGTCTTATGGTAAATACAGCGCCTGAAGTGACCTCTGTTATATCGGCCAGCCTGAACAATATCTGAGTCGGTTTTTTGACATTGCAACCGGTAAAACAGCCGGCTGCTTTTTGCCATTACAATACCTGGTGTGCCCAAAACAAAAAAACCAGTCTAAGACTGGTTTTGCTGCTGACATGTTGCCGGATACATAGCAACTAACGGATATAGTCAAATAAGCTCAGCTGCGTCACTTTGGTAAAAGTGCTTTGCACCACCTGCAGTTGTGTTTCCTGTTTGGTCAGTTCCGTAATGCCCTGTACTAAATCAAGTTCATAAATATCAGCACGGTATTCGACATTGGCAATTTTTAAGTCTTCCAGACTACCAGAAATACTGGTGATCAGATTCTGCCGGCCACCCAAAGCAGACACTGTTTCGCCCACTTTTAATGAAGCACGGTCAATCTGTACTGAAGTATCAATTAACACATCTTTGAGCTGATCCGGCGGCAACTGATCAATCAACACTGCATCAATCACATCGGTCAGCGTATTCAGAATGTTACTTTTTGCCGGTGGTTTCAGGCTGAAATCTATCTGGCCAGGGAAGGTACCGGCATGGTCAATTTTTAAACCATTAAAATTAATGGCCTGGCCCGGCAGCACAGTACCGCCAACAGGTGGCACCAATGCCGCACCACTTTGCAAGGTAATGGCATATTGATCAGGAGCTGTGTAACTAACCCGGTAATCATTGTTTGCTGCGTTTACACCGTCATATTTCTGACCATAAAAACCGTCAAAAATCGACTGACTGGCGACCTCAACCACAGCTTTGGTAATACCACCTGCAACGCTGATATTAATTGCTTTGTTACGGGCATCCACAGTTTCAAAAATATTCTTGCCGCTGTCATTGGCCGCAATAGTGACAGAGGTCGAGACCTGTAAAAATTTCTGGCCTTCATCCCCTTTAAAGTCGTAATAACCTGTTGATTCGTTGTATTCGTACGACTGGGTTTTTTCGTTAAAACCGGAGAACAAATAACCGCCATTGGAGTCGCGTTGATTCATTAAATCAAAAATTTCAGCTCTGACATTAGCCAGCTGACCGGCAATGGCCGCTCTTTCAGTTTGTGAGTTCGAGCCGTTGCCTAATGAAATCACCAGCGTTTTGGCTTGCTGAATTGAACTTTGGATACTGCGCAGCACCGTCTCTTCCACGTCCAGGCTGTTCGACAGCATATTGCTGTTCACCTGAAACTGACCAGAACTGTCAATTTGCTGATCAAGGGCGGCAACACGGGCAGCACCTGATGGATCATCAGCAGGCGTCAGAATTTTGGTTTGTTTTTCCAGCTTGGCACTGGCAGTCTGCAGCCGTTCCTGGGCCTTGCCGATGGCCGCAACGTTGATGGCATAAGTCTGATTAAATGAAAGACGCATAATTACCTCGCAGCTTGCAGCAGCGTATCAAAGATAGTTTGTGAAGTTGCAATAATCTTTGCCGCTGCGGCATAACTTTGCTGAAAGCGGATTAAATTTGCCGCTTCTTCATCCAGATTCACGCCTGACACAGATTCGTACCAGGCTTCAGATTGCGCCAGTACAGACTTGGCGGATTCAGAAGCGATACGAATTTGTGAGGTTTTTTGTCCGACAAAACTCACCACATCACCATAAGCTTCAGTGAATGATGAACTGTTATCGGCAGCAGCGCTGGAAACTGCATTTTTTCTGATCAAATCTTTGGTCTGCAACGCAGAAAGCGCCAGACCGTTGCGGTTGTCTTTAAAACCTGAGGTGTTGTAATCAATGGTAAAAGTGTCACCGGGCTTGGGCACCCCAGTGATATTAAAATCAAAACCGTAGGTGCCAAGACCGGCAGCCGCCATCACATTGTTATATAAACCACTTGGCATAGCGCCTGTGGTTCCCAATGAAGTATTGCTGCCGTCGAAAATCTCAAAATCATCAGCGCCCAGATACCGCACGGTAAATGGCCCGCCTGTTAAAGTACCGGAAACAGCAAAAGGCGGTGCTGTGGTGTCAGTGACCTCAATGGTGCCAAAACGGGCATTACCAAGGTTATTCAGCGTAAAATCCCCCCGCACCGGTGACGCAAGCGCCAAATCTTCCGGCCTGGTGGTTGCCAAAGCAATTTCGTTGGCAGCCACACTCAGCGGTTTAAACAAAAACTTATCCCCAGCGGCAAAAGCGCCTGTGCTGGTGTCCATGTTAATTTCAAAGCCATAAGCAACAGTGCCTGTCACCTGAGTGACGGCAGAACCGGCAATTACAGCCCCTCTTTCGTCCAGCGCAGACATGGTGAACTGGTTTGGTGCCACAAACTCAATCAAAAAATCATTCGGTGGGATATTTTTGCCTTCGCCAGGTTCAACAGTAGCCAGCACCTGACCCAAACCGGTGTTTTGCCGGTACGGCATGCCCGAATAAACGCCCAGAGTAAACAGGTCTTTGCCCAGCAAACCATTGCCATCCATACCAAGTTTATTCTGCACATTAAAACTGTCGCCCAAACCAAGGGCGAGCTGGCCAATTTTGTTTAAAGTAGGTTCCAGAATTTGCGAACGGAATTCCAATAAACCACCAATTTTGCCACCCAGTTTATTACTGTCGATTTCTGCGGTGACATTAGTATTAAAATCCAGCTGCATTTTTACAATTTTGCGGCTGATCTCCGGGTCACCATCGGCACTTAATAAATTAAATTTGCCTTGTTCCAATACTACAGATTGGCCTGTTGATAAAAACACCAGCTTTTCACCATTGTCGGCATCCAGCACCTGAATATCGGCAAGTTCGGCCAGTTTGCGAATGGCTTCATCCCGCTTGTCCAGCAAATCCAGCGGCGGTGGGGTGTTGATAGATAAACCATAACCGGCAATTTCTTTATTCAGCTGGGCAATAGAGGTGACCATTGAATTGGCGTCAGACACATAAACCGACAACTGTTCGTTTATATAAGCTTGTTGGTCGCGCAACAAATTAGACTGGGTATTAAATTTATTAATCAGGGTCTGGGCACTGCCAAGCACCAATGAACGGGAAGAATTATTGGCCGGATCATTATTGGCAGTCTGCAGCTGTTTAAATAAATCGGTCATGCCGGTGCCGACACTATTGGCGGTATTGGCAAACAAGGTGTCAACCCGGCCGGCTTCGGCTAAATATTGTTCATAAAAGGCGACATTGGTGGTGTCACGGCGCAATTGTTTCAGTGCAAACTCGTTGACCATCCGGCTGGTGGTGCCACGCCCAACACCAAGACCCAGAATAGAAGATTCATATTCAGTGGACTGACGTACATAACCTTTCGTATTGAGGTTACTGATATTATTTGAGGTTGTGTTCAGCAGACCATTGCTGGCGAGGACACCTGATGTACCTATCGTTAGCAAATTATCTGACATGAAAAAAACTCCTGCTTACACAACGCCAGTCATCTGGACGCGGATTAAATAACAACACTATGATTTATCTAGCAAGTTCCGCACCTCTTTAAAGGCACGTCCTTGTAAAACTGACAATATCTTCTGTGCATAGTTCGGATCTGTTGCATAACCCGCCGCCTGCAACTGACGGAAATAGGCCTGGGTGTCGCCTGCAACATCAAGTGCTGCCTGATATCTTGGATTTGACTGTATTAAATCCACGTAGTCGGACAAACTTTGTTCAGCACTGTCATAAGCACGAAACCTGGCTTTTTCTTTTTGTGCCACACCCTGACGATATTCCAGTGTATCCACCACAGCCACATCACCCTGCCAGTTATTCATGGCTTTAATGCCAAACAAATTATTGCTGCTCTGGCCAGCAGCCGTTTTAAACATACGCTGCCCCCAACCGGTTTCCAGCGCTGCCTGCGCAATTAAAGCCAGTGGCTCAAGACCAAGTTTAGCCGCCGCCTTTTCTGCCGCTGGTAACAGACGTTGAATAAAAGCAGTGGCGTTGTTTTCCGCCTTATTGTCGTCAGAAACATCTGCTGCTTTAGCTGTGGTTAACACTTTTGCTGCAGTCACAGCGGCCTTAAGTTCATGCTTATTGCTTTCGATTGTTATCGGCCTGGCGCCATCAAACTGAAATGCGTTTGGTTGTATCGGATTGACCCTATTCGCCTGAAACACCACCTGCTCCTGCGGTAACTGCTGAATAAAATTACCGGTCTGCAGCGGCGATAGCGCAACTTGCGCTTGCAACGCCTGATGGCCGTCGATTGCCGTTATTGGCGTATCCACGGCAATTTGTTGCAGTTTTGGGGTTTTAGCCTGTAACACTATACGTTCGGGGTCGAGCTGCACAAAACGCGGACCACGCGCTTCGAGCGCGTGCATGGTGTTGTCACCCGGCAACATCAAGGTTTTTTGTTCGGCTAAATCAAAACGGGACGGCGGGCTGATTTGGCTGGCGGCTTTGGTTTTGCTTTTTTCCGGACTTAATTGTTGCACCATTAAATCGGCAAGCCCCAAAGCACCTTTTTTCGACAATTCAGTGGATAACTGGCTGTCGTGCATATCACGGTAAAATTCAGTTGCCTGGCTGTTCAGCGGATTGTCTTCACCAAAACTTTCGTTGGCTTTGCGCATACTGGAGAGCAGCATGCCCATAAACACCGACTCAAACTGCTGAGCAGCTTGTTTTATGGATGTGGTTTCATCCTGTTTTGCCGAAGCCCTGAGTTTATTCAGGCTCGACAAATCATGATAAGACACACTGACATCAGGCGTTGTCATGTTAGATCACCACCAGCTCGCCATGAATAGCACCGGCTTCTTTTAACGCTTCCAGTATGGCCATCAGGTCGCCTGGCGCTGCGCCCACAGCATTGACAGTGCTCACCAGCTCATCAAGCGTGGTGCCGGGGTCAAATTTAAACATCCTTGAACGGTCCGGCCGCACATCAATAATGGTATTAGGCACCACCACAGTTTCGCCTTCAGCCAGAGCATTCGGCTGACTGACAACAGGATTTTCGGCGATAGTCACTGTCATACCACCGTGCGTGACAGCAGCTGGGAACAGCCTTACATCTTTGCCAATCACAATAGTGCCGGTGCGCGAATTAATAATAATTTTTGCTGCATCTGATGCGGGTTCAAAAGTCAGGTTTTCCAGCGTGGCCAGATAGGACACCCGCTGGTCAATATCACGGGGTGCCCGCACCTGCACTGAACGTGCATCCAATGTGCGGGCCGTTTCATCTCCAATAAAACCATTAATGGCAGCAGCCAGATTTTTGGCGGTGGTAAAGTCACCACGATTAAGGTTAAAAGTAATGTAATCACCCTGGGCAAAAGGGCTTTGCACTTCACGCTCAACCATAGCGCCATTTGGAATACGGCCAACTGTAGGCGTGTTGACCACTACCCGCGAACCGTCCGCACCTTCAGCACCTAAACCACTGACCACCAGACTGCCCTGTGCGACCGCATATATTTGTCCGTCCAGACCCTTTAAAAAGGTTTGTAATAAAGTGCCACCACGCAGGCCTTTCGAACTGCCAACGGATGACACCGTGACATCAATGGCCTGACCCGGTTTGGCAAAGGCAGGCAGTTCAGCATGCACAGCCACTGCAGCAACGTTTTTGATTTGTGATTTCATCCCGGCCGGCAAATTAATGCCAAAATTGGTCAGCATGGTTTTAAAACTTTGTTCGGTAAAAGGGCTTTGTTCACCTGTGCCCGGTAAACCAACCACCAAACCATAACCCACCAGTTGGTTGGAGCGCACTCCTTCCACTGTCGCCACATCTTTTACCCTGGCCGCCTGACAGTGCAGACTGACCAGACTAAGGGTTAATAATACACAGGCCGTTATTTTCATAAGTTGCCTCAATCAGGTTCAGAATGGCCACAGCGCTGATGCAAAAAACCGGCTTAACCAGCCAGGTCCCTGGCCACCGTGTGCTGCACCTGTGCCACTATATTCAATGCGGGCATTGGCGATTTTGCTCGACTCCACTGTATTACGGGCATCAATATCTTCAGGGCGAATCACCCCTGTTAAACGAATGTATTCTTTACCGGTATTAAGCGTGAGCCACTTTTCTCCACGGATCACCAGGTTACCGTTGGCCATCACCCTGAGCACATTCACCGAAATATCACCTGTTAAGCTGTTGCTCTGATCGGCCTTGGAATCACCTTTAAAATCTGTGCTCGAGTTCATACCCAGTTGCAACACATTGCCGGCAGCACTGATATTGCGCCCGCCAAGACCAACCATAGGTTCGATATTGTTGCTGCTGTCTTTACCAAATTCGGTTTTGGCTTTTTTCGACGCCTGAGTATTTTCTCTCAGTACCACAGTAATAATGTCGCCTTCTCTTCTGGCTTTATTGTCAGAATACAAACCGTTCGACAAACCTGACGCAAATAAAGAACCGGTTTGCACCACAGGCGCGGCCGCTGGCTCTGGTGGCAGCGGTGCAAAAGCCGGATCGTCCGGCATGGCTTCAGGTTCGTAACTGGCACAACCAGAAATCAAACACAGCGCCAGCAAAGCAATTCCAATACGCATCACAACCTCCTGCTTACAGCTGCTGAATAGCAAAGCTCAGCATCTGATCCACTGCTGAAATCACTTTGGAGTTCATTTCGTAAACACGCTGACTTTCAATCAGCCCCACCAGCTCTTCGGTCACGTTGACGTTGGAGGACTCCAGCGCGCCTTGTACTATGTAGCCAATACCTTCAAGACCAGGTACACCCTGAACCGGGTCGCCGCTGGCGCCGGTCTGACGGAATAAGTTCTGGCCTATAGGCTCAAGGCCTGCCGGATTAATAAAGTTAGTCACCACCAACTGACCCAGCACAGCATTTTCTGCCTGACCCGGAATTTTTACCGACACTTCACCATCCTGGGAAATATTGATATCAGTGGCTTCCGGCGGAATAGTGATAGTGGGTTGAATTTGATAACCAGCGCCAGAAGTGACTAAATTGCCTTCACTGTCGGTGGTGAACTGACCGTTGCGGCTGTACGAAATACTGCCGTCCGGCATCAGAATTTCGAAAAAGCCCGAACCCTGGATCATCACATCCAACGCATTGTCGGTGGTCATATGGTTACCCTGGGTAAAGTTTTTCTGGGTAGCCACCACTTTGGTACCTGCGCCCAGCATCAAACCATTTGGCAGTTCTGAGTTCTGCGACGAACGGCCGCCCGGCTGATTGACGTTTTGATAAAGTAAATCTTCAAACACAGCGCGGCTCTTTTTGTAACCGACAGTGCTGGCGTTGGCCAGATTGTTTGAAATCACCGAAATATCACGCTGTTTGGCGTCTAAACCTGTTTTGCTGATCCAAAGTGCTGGATGCATGGTGTCCTCCTGAGCTTAAAGCTCTAGATTATGCGTAAAACCTGATTGTGCTGGCGATCCATCTCTTCAGCCGTTTTCATCATCTTGACTTGTAATTCATATTGCCGTTGCAGGCTGATGAGATAGGTCATCTCCCCCACTGCATTCACGTTGCTGCCCTCAAGGGCGCCTGACAACAAACTGACTGTTGGGTCTACTTCGGCCACAGCACCGTCTTTACGGCGGAATAAACCGTCATTGCCCTTAAACACATCCGGATTTTCCGGTTTCACCAGTTTGATACGACCCACCTCGGCTATCGCATTGGCAGGCGCGCCCTGCGGCAACACCTGAATACCGCCGTCGGCCGATATATCAATTTTGGCCAGTGGCACCGGCAACTGCAGAGGCTCACCACCTTCTCCCAGCACCGGCAGACCGGATGCGGTTTGCAACATGCCATCGGCGCTGATTTTCAGATTGCCTGCTCTGGTATAAGCTTCATTACCATCGGCATCCTGCACGGCAAACCAGCCATCCCCCTGGATCGCAACATCCAATTCGTTTTCTGTGATCTTTAGTTCACCAGCGTCAAAATTCTGACTTGGCATTTCAGTCATGGCAAAAACACGGCTTGGCAGACCATCACCAAATGCCTGCATTGACCGCGCCTGCTCCAGATCAGCTTTAAAACCTGTGGTATTGGCGTTTGCCAGATTATTTGCCCGCACACCCAGTGCGTTCATATTCTCTTTGGCTCCGCTCATCGCGATATACAGCAAATGGTCCATAACCCTGCTCCGTGATTTAAGAGTCGCGGCTTTAACAGCCTGTGATACAGGACTAAAGCAAAGATGATGCCATGATGATTAAATCACCGGATAAAGCCATGGCACTGTTTTTGTGCTCTGCCTGAAACTACTGTTGCTGCTGGCAGCCCGATAAATTTCAGCCATAAAAAAACCACCCGAAGGTGGTTTTTATGCGATTGAGCCTGTTATCGGATCTGCAACACTGTCTGCTGCAAGGTACTGTTCACTTCAAGTGCCCTGGAGTTAGCCTGGAAGTTACGCTGAGCAGAAATTAAATCGACCAGCTCATTGGTGAGGTTCACGTTGGAGTTTTCCAGCGCCGACGAATTAATGGCGCCCAGGGTTCCGCTGTTTGCTTCACCGGCCAGGGGTTCACCGGAACGCAGACTGGTTTTCCAGGCCGTATTACCGGTTTGGGTTAAACCTTGCGGGTTGGCAAATTTCACCATGGCAATTTGTGACAAATAAGTCTGGTCGCCGTTACTGTAACTGGCCATCACTTTACCTGAAGCATCAATATCGATACTGGTTAAGCGACCCACAGTAGTACCATCCTGACTTAATGAACCCACTTCAAATTTGGACGCATATTGGGTTGGCAATCTTGTAGCAGCCTGATCGGTAAAGTTCACCGTCAGCGGACCGGTAAACTGAGCACCGTTTTGCAAATAAGTCGGTGTATTTAACACCGCCTGTGGGATCACCAGATCCGGCAAGGACGCTGTGATAGGCAATGTAGGCACACCGTTGGCGTCAAAATCCAGCACCACAGGACCAAAAGGCTGACCCGCAGCTGTTTTGTCGTCAAATACCGCAAACACTTCCCAATCATTGTCAGTGGCAGGGTCTGTTCTACGGAAATAAAACGACAGAATATGAGGTTCACCCAAGCTGTCATAAACAGTGGTTGAGGTACCGGCTGTTGAGTTGTAAGTCGTTTTATCCAGCGGATCAAAAGCTGCAAAACCACCGGCAGGCGCCACATCTTTTGAGTTCAGGTTCATCGTCAGATACACATTTGATGTGGAACGTGGAGCACCTGCTGTGCTTGGTATCTGAATGGGTTTGGTGGTGCTTAAGCTGATGGAGCTGACGGCACCATTGCTTGGATCAACCGGATAACCCTGCAAATAATTGCCGTTGTTATCCACAATAAAGTTCTCTTTTGACAACTTAAAAGCACCGGCACGGGTATAAGACATATCCCGGTCAGCCAAACCCGGTGTCATGGCAAAAAAACCATCGCCGGTAATAGCCAGGTCCAACGAGTTATTGGTGAACTTCAATGCACCCTGACTAAACTGTTGTGCCACCATCGAGGTTGACACACCATCACCCACTTTGGTGCGGTTCGATGAAAAAATGGAACCAGCATAAACGTCAGCAAATTCAGCACGGGATTCTTTAAAACCTGTGGTATTAACGTTGGCTATGTTGTTTGCCGTAGTATCCAAGTCTTTCTGAGCGGCTGCCAGACCACTTAATGCAATATTAAAACTCATAGTTCACCTCGTTGACGGAGTTAACCCGCTGCAATTTCTAAAATATCTGCCAGTTTTTTCGCACCTAAACCAAACAGATTTAATGTCATGTCACCTGTACCTTTGCCAAGCGTCACGCTGGTTACCGGTACATAAGAAGAAGTGGGTAATGCTTCGGTCTTGCCATTCACAGTGGCTTCAACTTTGACGGTATAGATGCCTTTGGGCAATGTAGTACCGGCGTCATTGTTACCATCCCAGGCAAAATCGAATTTACCGCTGGCCGGGCTTTCCGCCGGCTCAGAACGCACCAGTTCACCCGCTGCGTTATAAATTTTCACCGTCAATAAACTGGTGTTAGCCGGCACTTCGGTCGATCCAACCGTCATATTAGTGCCGTCAAAAGGCAGTTGATCTGAGCTCACCCTAACGGTGCGACCAACCAGACTGGATGCCTGCAGCGCCTGATTCGAATCCATACTGCTGGCAAAATCTTTAAAGTTGGTATTGAGCGAGCTGATACCATCGGCCATGGTGAAATTGGTCATCTGAGCGATCATCTGATCATTTTCAACAGGTTTGGTCGGATCCTGAAATGCCAGTTGTTGTGTTAACAACGCAAAAAAGTCGGCCTGGGTTAATGCCCCGGCTTTTTCAGCATCCGTTTTGTCTTTGGTCGCATTGGCACCTTTGAGACTATCCAGATAACTGTTGCTGGTATTGTTACTGACCGTTGTCATTGCTTACTCCTTAGCGCTGACCAAGTGTCAGGGTGCGACTCAGCATTTGTTTAGCTGCGTCGGCTATCTGCACATTGGCGTCGTATGAACGACTGGCGGAAATCATGTTGGCCATCTCTTCAATCACATTGACATTAGGCTTGTAGATAAAACCGTTTTCATCCGCCATTGGATGGCTTGGATTGTATTCAGTAGTCAATGGCGCATCACTTTCAACAATACCCATCACTTTGACACCAGCACCCTGCTGTTCCTGTGCCCGGTCTAATTCGGCAGCAAACACCGGATGACGACCTCTATAGGTCTGATCGATGCTACTACTGACCGTATTGGCATTGGCAATGTTACTGGCAGTGGTATTCAGCCGCAGCGCCTGCGCCGTTAAACCTGAACCTGCAATATCAAACACCCGATATAAACTCATTAGGATTGACCTCCACCTAAGGCTTTTTTCAAACCACTGATTTTTCCATTCAGAAAGTTCAGTGACGCCTGATATTCCATACTGTTCTGGCTGAACGCATTACGCTCGCGGTGAATATCAACACTGTTGCCGTCACCGGTATCGGTTTGTTCAACATTGCGAAACTTCACTTCATGACGCATATCACTGGAAATCACAAAATGTTTTTCAT
Source organism: Rheinheimera sp. (assembly GCF_030824435.1). Classification (GTDB taxonomy): domain Bacteria; phylum Pseudomonadota; class Gammaproteobacteria; order Enterobacterales; family Alteromonadaceae; genus Pararheinheimera. The sequence continues at coordinate 34,684 of NZ_JAVBXS010000027.1, read as the reverse complement.
GAGTGCGGCTGACTGAAGCGCTCTGGTGCGACCGGGCATTGGCTAATGCCGTCTGAAAATCCAGATCCTTGGCTTTAAATCCCGGGGTATCAGCGTTGGCGATGTTATCGGCCAATATTGCTGAGCGCTTCTCTCTGAGTAACATCCCTTCTGGATGAAGACCAAAGGCTTTGTCGAAACTGATTGCCATGTTGCTGCACTCTATTCTGTGAATGACAGAATTTCTTTAGCAAAACTCAGGCCAGAAATTTAAATTGGTGGTGTAAAGTAGTGAAATAAGCGGGGTTCAGCGAATGGTCATAAGACCGGCATCTAGCGGCATGCACCAGATTTTAGTTTTTGCGGCGATAAATAATGCCGGGATTACAACGCAACATTTCAAAATCAGTATTCACACTCGACAAAGACTCAGAGGCACCCAAAAACAGATAACCCCTTGGATTCAATGACTGCGCAAACTGGCGAATAATCTTGGCTTTGACTTCAGGAGAGAAATAAATCAACACGTTACGACAAAAAATTATGTCGAACTTCCCCAACAAGGTATAACTGTCGAGTAAATTCAGATGGCGAAATGACACATTTTTCCGGGCGGCATCCCGCACCCGCATCATGCCATTCCCACTGTCTTCAAAAAACTTGCTGCGCCGCTCGGGAGACAAACCTCTGGACAACGCCAGGCCATCATACTCAGCACGCTGACAATGCTCCAGCATGGCATTGGAGATGTCTGTGCCCAGAATATGCACACCCAGGCTGAAGGCCGAAGGCCGCTGCGCCTGATATTCAAGGGCTGTCATCGCAATAGAATAAGGCTCCTGACCGGAAGAACTGGCCGCTGACCAAATTTTGACGGTGCGGTGATCCTTTTCCAGTTCAGGAAAAATTTGTTTTTTCAGGAGTTCATACGGATAGGTATCGCGAAACCATAAAGTTTCGTTGGTGGTCATGGCATCAATCACAGCGGAACGAAGTTGCCGCTCAAAAGGGCTCAGCGTTTTACTGACCAGTTCAGATAAAGTGGCCAGATTAAAACGTTGCATTAAAGGACCAAGCCGGCTTTTGACCAGATACTGTTTATTGTCGCCCAGCACTATGCCGCACTGCTGTTCAAGGAAATCCCGGAACAACTTGTACTCACTGTCATGCAGCTCTTTATTCGCCACTGCGATGCCACCTATCAATCAGTATGTAACCACTTGCGCACCGACTCACCAAGTTCATCAGGATTAAACTTGGCGATAAAGTCATCTGCACCAACTTTTTGTACCATTTGCTGATTAAACACACCACTTAACGAAGTGTGTAGGATCACATGCAATTTTTTCAGTTTTTGATCAAGGCGGATTTCTGCCGTCAGGGTATAACCATCCATTTCCGGCATTTCGATATCGGAGATTAACAAACCGATTTTTTCGGTGATCGACTCTTCACAAGTAGCGGCAACTTCCTGCAGGTAGGTTAAAGCTTCACGGCCGTTTTTCACCAGATGCATAGTGACACCCAAGCCTTCCAGCGCTCTTTTAACCTGATTACGGGCCACTGCGGAGTCGTCGGCAATCAGAATAGTTCTGTCACCCAAATCAGCCATGATAGATTCAGTTTCTACAGCTGCAGTAATAGTGGTGGGTGATGGCGAAATTTCTTCGAGGATTTTTTCTACATCGATAATTTCGACCAGTTCTTTGTCAATTTCTGTCACTGCGGTGAGGTAACTTTGACGTCCGCCTGTGCCTTTTGGCGGCGGCATAATAGATTCCCAGTTGATATTGATAATACGTTCAACTGAGTTCACTAAAAAACCCTGCACTGATCTATTGTATTCGGCGATGATAATAAAACTGTCTTTAAGGTTTTCAATAGGACGGCCACCTGTTGCCAGGCTTAAATCAATCACTGAAATGGTCTGGCCGCGGATATGGGCGATACCACGGACAAATTTATTACGTTTGGGAATGGCTGTCAGTGGCGGGCACTGCAAAACTTCCCTCACTTTAAAAACGTTAATACCAAAACGCTGCCGACCCGCTAACCGGAACAACAACAACTCCAGCCGGTTTTGCCCAACCAACTGGGTGCGCTGGTTAACAGAATCAAGAATACCCGCCATGTGAGACTCCCAGAAAATTTCAGGATCGATTCTTGCAGCGGAGGAAAGACTGCGGCAAGTCACTGAAAAATTGACATACTTGGTATGTTATAGCCCTTTGCCGATAAAGCATAGCTGAAACATTATGAAAATGTACGATAAATTTTTGCCCCTGACTGTCGCCAAATTGCTGTTGTCAGTACTGTTTTTACATTGCAGTTACAGTGCCTCTGCTGCGTCTTACAGCATGGCTGAATTGTCCGCTCAGGCTTCTGCCTGGTTGCAACAACAACTGCAACAAATGGAACAGAGCCAGCTGCAGGCACAACTTTATCCGCTGGATACACGTCTTGCCGACAAAAGTTGTGACAGCCAACCCGAATTCAGTCTGGTGACGCCAAAACTTCAGCGTCAAAATACTGTCAGAATCCACTGTCCTGACCACAACGGCTGGCAGCTGTTTGTGCCGCTGCGGATGCGCCAGATGCTAAGCGCGGTCGTCAGTAATCAAAAAATACCGGCGGGCAGTTATTTAACTGCAGAAATGCTTAAAACGGCCGATATTGATGTCATACAAAGCAGGGACCAGCTGGTTGCAGATCCACAACAGGTATTAGGCGCCAGAACTAAAAAAGCGCTGAATGCCGGACAAATGTTGACACAGTCTGATCTTTGTCTTGTATGTAAGGGCGATATTGTTACAATTGAAGGTATTTCCAGCACACTCTCGGTCAGCACTCAGGCAACAGCGTTGCAGGATGGCAGTTTTGGCGACACTGTGCGGTTGCAAAACATTCAATCACAACGAATTATCAGTGCTGTTGTTACGGCGGTCAAAAAAGCCGAAATAAAGTTGTAAAAAGTTCTAAAGTTTTTGTGCCGGCGGCCGTTAAAGAGTTTAAGGAATAGGCCAAAGGGTCTGATGAGGGGTGAATTATGGCGATTAATGTCAATCAAGGTGTGCAGAACGCCACCACAGTGAAAACTGACAAAGTTGATCAAAGCATTCAGAAACAACAAGTTGCACAGCAACAAGTGAATATGAGTGCGCCAGCACAAAAGCAGGATTCGGTGTCTCTGACTACTCAGGCGCAGCAGTTTACCAAAGCGCAGGAGAAAGCGAGCAACAGTTCTGGCATCGATCAGGAAAAGGTCGATAAAATTAAACAAGCCATTGCTGAAGGCAGATACAAAATTAATGTGGAAGCACTGGCCAGACGGATCATGCAGTTCGAAGGCGAACTGTTCGACAAAAAATGATTGAACCGGCCCTCATCCTTCCTTTGTTCGAAAAACAACAAGAGCACCTTATGGTGCTTTTGGCGTTATTAAAATCTGAGTTGGCCGCTATTGCCAGCCGTAATGTCGAAGAGCTTGATAAGTGTTGTGCAGTTAAACTGGAATGCTTAGAACAAATTCAGCAACTTGACGCCCAAATTGCCGCAATTCCCAACTTAACTGAACTGAAAACCCAGCCCTGGTTTGTTGAAAAACTGCAGGCTATTGACGATGTGCTGCAGCAGTGCAAAGAACAAAACGAAATTAACAGCCTGACATTGCAACAAAGCCAGTTAATAGTGGAACGCTTTAAACATGAATTATTGCAAAACCGTGGCAAATCCGGCCTGACTTATACGGCCAAAGGCAAACCTGCGGTCGACAACAAAGGCAGTGGTATTAAGGCCTGAATTGAATGGTTTTACTCAATAAAAACAGCGGCTCATGGCCGCTGTTTTTATTTGGTTTTTTGGTGTTCAGCCATCTGGTTAATAATATTTCACTGACTTCACCCGCCGAACCGGCTGGGCATTTTGGTACAGGTCATACACTTGCCTGAAATCCAGTTCCATTTCAGTGACATAAAACTGCCCTACCGGGTAAGTTTTCACCACTCTGGCGCCACGGATCACGCCTTGTAATGAAGCTCGCAGCTGTTCATTACCAAGCAGCGCCTGCCCCATCGTCACTTTGTAATCTACTTTTTGGCCATATACCTGTTCCGCCAGCTCTTTATAAGCTTCCAGCTTGGAAGCTTTCATCGCCATCAGCATCCGTTCTTCTTCGCTGTTGGCTTTTTGTTCTGTTAAAGGTGCATAACCCACAGCTTTGATCAGCGGAAAATTATCCGGTGGCACAGATTCCCATTGCACTTCTTTATCCATAAACAAACTACAACCTGAAAGTGCCAGGCTGGCTAACAATGGCAGCAAAAATTTGTTCATTATTCACCTTCTGTCGTTTGGCACAGCCAGTGGCAAAGTTTGATGGCGCCTGACTGATACCCTTGTGGAAACCTTATTCAACAGAAACCTTGCAGAATTCAAGCCATAATTATGTTTCCAACAGAGCAGGCACGTTAATTGCTTTGACCTTGTATCAAGAGGTGGAGAACACAATATGCAAAAGTTAGCAGCTGCCATGTTGCTGATCCTGGCAGGACAGGCGCAGGCCGAGTGGTATGAAACCACGGGTCAGGCGGCTATTCGTAACGGCGATCAGGCCGCAGCAAGGGCTCAGGCCACTGAAGATGCGGTTAAACGGGCTTTATTGTTTGCCGGCGTGTCAGTGCGCAGTGTACAGCAAGTCACTGACGGTCTTTTGACACAAGACAGTATGCAGCTTAAAAGCCACGGTGAAGTACAGCAGGTGCATCTGGTATCGGAGCGCGCAACAAACGGTACTTTTGAAGTGACTATCAGAGCCGACATAGTGCCGGGTGAAGCCGCCTGCCCTAATGTTGCTTATAAAAAGAAGCTACTCATAGCTCCTTTTAAACTAAAAGTGCCTGAACAAGCCGTAATTGGCGACCTGTTTGAACTGGGTAAAGTCAGCAGTGAACTTTTTAACGACAAACTGACGGAGCTCAGCCAAAGCAGCTGGACCCAAACTCTGCCTGCCCCGCTGGATGTGGGTCGCTTAAGCTACAACGAACGTAAAGCGATAGCGCGGCAATATGGTGCCCGTTATGTGCTGAGCGCTACGCTCAACGATGTGTCTTTGGGCGAAAGCAGCGGCACCAACTGGCAGTTCTGGACTGACAAAGATCGCGAACGTTTTTACCATCTGCAATTATCGGTGTTTGATTTAGCAGAAGCCCGTCTGGTACTGCAGCAAAAATATCAGACGTCGGCTATTTGGCGGGTGCGTAAAACCACAGCTTTGGACCCGCAATACCATCGTTTTTGGCAAAGCAGTTATGGTCAGGCAGCCGAGCGCGTGCTGGACGCCGCAGTGTTGGATGTAGAAGAAGCCATTCGTTGTGAGCCTGTAGTCGCAGAGCTGTTACAGGTGCGGGACAATCAGGTTTTGCTCAACCTTGGCAGTGCACATGGGGTACAAATCGGTGATACTTTCACTTTGGTGCATCGGCGGGAACTGAATGACAACTTTGGTCAAACCCAGCCTTTGTTGGCAGTGACCAATATGACAGTCAAAATTACACAACTGAGTCACGAAGCAGCTTGGGCACAAAGTGTGGATGGTCAACTGCTGGCCAATGTGCAAGTCGGTGATTTAGCCCAGGCCGCTAAAACTGTGGTCAAGGATGAATGGGTAGAACAAGAATAACAGCAGCATTTTTAACTCAGCTGTTTGATTATCAAACAAATACCGCAAATAAATCAGCCATCAATTGACAAAAGGCCACATTTTTAGCAGCATGTGGCGCCTTTGTGTTGTTGCCTCTTTTCAGCACAAAGCAGAAACAAATGGCCCCATAGTTAAATGGATATAACGGCCCCCTCCTAAGGGGCAGTTACAGGTTCGATTCCTGTTGGGGCCGCCATTTGGCAAATGGCAGCAATCTCCACTCTTTATTTCCCCGATAGAACATTTTACTGAAATAGCCTTTTCCTGAAATAATCTGAGCACCAAAAGGTCCGCTGCATAAACTGCTACAGCCAAAGTCCAACAGCAAAAATCACCCAAGCAAAATGGGAGGTATCCTTGCTGATCCGGGGGCTTTGCATGAGACCCAATAAAAAAACCAATAAAAAACGGCAGCGCTAAGCTGCCGTTTTGTCGTTTTTATCTATGCCGCGGAACAGTTTTTTGGCTTTTTTACCAAAACTACCGCCACGCTTTTAAGGCTGAATTTGTTGTAACACCAGATGTGGCACCATGGTGCTGGCAGCTGCTATCACTTTATGGCCTTGTACCGACACTATTCTGCTATTGATCTGAATACCACGGCGTGTTGCCACCAAGGTTCCCGTCATCACATAGTCCATGCCCACTTCTTCTTGCAGTTCACGCACATCCCGCGACAAGGCAATATCCCCTCTTGGGCTGACATCAATATCGCGGGTGAGTTTATATTCAATCACATCAACACCGTATTGAGGTAGCAAGGTCACCATAGCTTCGGCAAACTGATTACCCAATGCCGTGGTTTGCTGCAGGCTGTCATCAAACTCGACAAAGCTGGTAACTCCCACTTTGGCCCCTTTTAATTCGTCAAAACCGGCCAGTTTAAAAGCCATTTGAGCGGCATAATCGGTGAGTTGTTTACGGCTTTGTGGCAAATCCGGATAAACCGACATTACCGCCATATGCGCACTGTTGTCTTGCTGAAAAGCAGCCTGCTGCTCTGAAGGTAAAGATTTGCGTTGTAAACCTGGTTTGCTGACCACCGGCCAGATAGGTTTGGCGCCTGGCTCTGCCATCAGCTTATCCAGCTGAGAGACTGTTTGCACTGACTGCACCGGTGGCGCTTCGGCCATGGCTCTGTCTTCAATCACAGTGCCATCAGTTGCAACGCTGCTGGCAACTTGTTGCTCCTGCTGCATTTGTTCCGACAACGACGGCTCTGTGCTATGGCTAACATCTTTGTTGCTGTCGGCTTTGGTACTCTGACAATCACACCACTGACTACAGCTACTTAGCTGCAGCAGCAATACCAGCAGGGTTAATTTACGCATCTTATTCACCCTGCTTTAAATAAAGTTTGCCTTGTGCCGATGAAGGCTGCACACCGTTGGCTACATTTTGCGGAATAAAACCCTGCGCTGTTGCCAGTACTTTTTTACTGGCAACAGAAACGATGCGGGCATTCACTAAAGTACCGCCCTGATGTGCCACTAAAGTGCCACCCAGCACAAATTCAATCGGCTGCTCTTCACGCAGTTCCATAAAATCACGGCTGAACACAAAATCACCTTTGGGGGTGACGCGGATAAAATCTGTGGTCTTAAAGTCGACTACAGCTAAACCAAACTGATGAATTTCATGCATAAAACCTTCAGACAGCTGATTGCCCAACAAGTCGGCCTGATCATAAGCAGCATCCAGATAAACAAAACTGGTGACACCAATAATCATGCCGTCTTTGACTAAATCTAAATTCGCCACTAAATCATGCATCATGCCCTGAATATAATGATTGATTGTCACCTGCGACTGCGGCAAATAAGTCGGCTGCATTTTTTGGGCAGCCATGCGGGTGGCCTGATAAGAAGCACCGTCGTACAAAGCCGGTGTAACATATAAAGGAGAGTTACCAGCGCCTGTTGGCACCACAGGCAGCGTGGCCGTGGTTTTTAATTTCATTTCCGAAAGCGCTTTGTCTTCGGCCTGATGCTGCGCGTCTACCGCTTTGTTCCACTTATCAACTGAAGCACAGGCGGTTAACCCCAGGCACAGCGTTAACATCATAAATTTAGCCGTCATCATTATTATCCCCATTTCGCCCCATCTGCCTTGTGGTTATCCGGATTTATTGGCTGTTGCGATATAACATTTGCTGGCGCAACTGCACTTGTTCTGCACTGCCGAGTACCGAACTTGGCACTAAGTCAGAAGCAGCTGCAATCACGGTATTATTCTGGATATCGACCAGACGGGCATTTACTGTAGTGTAATTTTCAGATTGATTCAGGGTGCCGGCAATGACATAACGCACCGACTGCTGCATGGCAAGTTCGCTGATGTCACGGCTTAAAATACGTTCATGGTCAGCGTACACTTTGACCGAAGCGGCTAAACGCAGCTCTTTCACCTGATAACCTAACTGGCTGGCCACAGTCAGCATACTTTCCTGCAACTGCAAACCGAGTAAATTCAGCGACAAATTATAAGGATCCGGCGCCAGAGATTTGACGTCGGTAAAGCTCACCACCGCAATAGCACCTGGTGTTATTGGTTTTAAATCCTGAAACAGCCGGTCGGCAATACGCTCAGTGTAATAAAGCAGCGGCGTGACGGCAGTTTCTGGCTGCAGCACGGCAGTTTGCTGCCGCTCCAAAGGTTTTTCCGGCAACTGCACACAAGAGGCCAGCAGCAATGCTGTTGCAGCCCACAAGGCTGTTTTGGTTGTTTTCATTTGTGTTTCACCTTTGATGGGATGCATTTAGGCCAGCTTTATTATTGCACTAACCTTCACCCCGGCTTCGATATTGGCAAATTTTGCAAAATCAGTGCCAGCATTGTGCTGACGGCCAAAGGCGCTGTCGTTATACTGTGCGGCTTTTTTGCTGTGCTGTTGGCTGAGCTGATTGATTGCAGCTGGCAACGTCTATTTTCAGGATTTTTTCATGTCACCTTGTTATACCGGAATTGATTTTGGCACTTCAAACTGTACTGCCGGTTGGTTAAACAACAACGAGCCGGTACTGGCGCCGCTGGACGGTCAAAGCCCTTATTTAAGCTCGGCGCTTTATATTGAAAAAAACCGCAGCGACGACCACGACGAAGACGAGCCTTATATCAACGAAAGTTTAAGCCGTTTGTTGCAACAAGAACCCACGGTGCACCTGGGCCAGAGTGCCCACGCCAGATACAGCGCCAATCCGCTGGCTGGGGTTTTTATCCGCTCGCCTAAATCTATGCTCGGCTCCAGATTAACTCCGGCTCAAAGCCAGATTTACCGCCAAATCAGCACTTTGCTGCTTAAAGACATTAAACAAAAAGCCGAAACTGCGCGTGGCGCTGAACTGCCTTATGCCGTGCTGGGCCGGCCTGTGCATTTTCAGGGGATAGACGGTGCCTTGGGCGACGACAGAGCTGAAGCTATTTTGCGCTCGGCGGCCAAAGACGTGGGTTTTCAGGAAATTCAATTTGCTTATGAACCCGTGGCCGCTGCCGTTGAATACGAGCGCAGCTTAACTCAAGAGCAACTGGTGCTGGTGGTGGATATTGGTGGTGGTACCAGCGATATCAGTTTGATTCGCCTCGGCCCCAAGCTGGCCGCGCAGACCGACCGCAGCAACGACTTATTGGGTCATGCCGGTCGCCGTATTGGTGGTGTGGATATGGATATTAAACTGGCGATTTACAGCTTAATGCCACTGCTTGGCCGCGGCAGTCAGGCCAATACCGGCCGGCCGTTGCCGAATGCCCTGTTTAGTGATGCAGTCAATATTATTGATATTCAGGCGCAGGAAAATTTTTACCGCGAACAAAGTGCCGCTGAAATTCAGAGTTTAATTAAGCTCGCGACAGAACCACACAAAGTCAGCCGTTTACTGAAACTCTATCAGCAGCATTTAAGTTATTACCTGGTGCAAAAAGCCGAACAAGCCAAAATAGCCCTGGCCGACCAGGATAAAGTGCTGGTGGAACTCAATCGCCTGGAAGCTGAACTTACGCAACACATCGACCTGTTGATGTTGGATCAGGCCATTTATATTGAACTGAACGGCATTAAAAAGCTGATAGAACATAGCCTTGCCAGCGCAGCAGCCAAACCTGATGTGATTTTTTTAACCGGCGGCGCTTCAGCGGCCAAAGGTGTCATTAAACTGCTACAACAACTGCTGCCCGATGTGCCACTGGTGCATGGTGACCGCTTTGGCTCTGTTGGTAAAGGTTTATGCACTATTGCCGCGAGGCATTTTGCTTAAGCAAAAAGGTAAAAAACAGCCGGTGTAAATTCAGTGCTTTAGCGGGGGTTGAAGCATTGTGATAGCACTTCAGCCAGATACCGGTTAGAATGCGCGACTTTTTTGTACAGCCCCCCAATTTCGGCGTGCTGACAATATTTGGGGTTATGCATGTCATTTTCGTTATTAGGGTTACAACCTGCCATTTTACAAGCTGTTGAACAGGCAGGTTATACCCAGCCGACACCTATCCAGCAACAGGCGATTCCTGCGGTGCTGGCGGGTCGGGATTTACTCGCTGCCGCCCAAACCGGCACCGGTAAAACAGCTGGTTTTGTGTTACCCATTTTACAAAAACTCAGCCAGACCAAATCTAAACACCCGCGCCCTACCCGCGCCCTTATTCTGACCCCAACCCGCGAGCTTGCCGCGCAGATTGGTGAACAAGTCACTAAATACAGCAAATTGCTGGATCCAAAATTAAAACATCTGGTGGTATTTGGTGGTGTCAACATCAACCCACAAATGATGGCGTTGCGTGGTGGTGTGGATATTCTGACCGCAACCCCAGGCCGTTTATTGGATTTAATTGGCCAGAACGCCGTTAAAATTAACGAAGTTGAAATTCTGGTATTGGATGAAGCCGACCGGATGCTGGATATGGGTTTTATCCGCGACATTCAGAAAATTCTGAATCTGCTGCCAAAAATCCGCCAGAACCTGCTGTTTTCAGCCACTTTTGACAATGAAATCAAACAACTGACTAATAAGCTGCTGAAAGATCCGTTGATGATCAACGTGGCGCCAGAAAACAGCACTGCTGAAAAAATTGAACAAAAGGTGTATCACGTCAGCAAAGGTCAAAAAACCGGGGCTTTGATCACTTTAATTGAACAAAACAACTGGCAACAAGTGCTGGTATTTATGGCCACCAAACACGAAGCCAACCGCCTGACCGAAAAACTGGAAGCCGCTGGTATCAGCGCTGCAGCTATTCATGGTAATAAAAGCCAGAACGCCCGCACCGCCGCTTTAGCCGGTTTTAAAAATAATTCAGTGCGGGTATTGGTGGCATCTGACGTTGCTGCCCGTGGTATTGATATTGCTGAGCTGCCTTTTGTGGTGAACTTTGCCTTGCCACGTTCAGCCGCTGATTATGTACACCGTATTGGTCGTACCGGTCGTGCCGGTAAAGCTGGTTTAGCCGTATCCCTGGTGTGTCCGGATGAAATGCCACAGTTAAAACAAGTGGAAAAGCTGATTGGGATGAAAATTCCGGTGGCTGAACTCAGTGGTATTGTCAGCAATGCGCCGAACGACCACGACTTAACAGTGCGCCCACCCCGTCCACCACGGCCACAACAGAAAAAGCCATCTTCAGCCAATGGTCAGCCAGCAGCCCGCTCAGGCCAGCCACGCCGGCCACAGGCAGCCAATGGCCAATCTGGTAACGGCAATAGCACCAACAACGCCGGTGGCAACAGAGCAAGCCATGGCAAACCAGCGCCACGTCGCAGCGAAAATAGCCAACAAACAACTGGCCAGCGTAGCAACACAACACCACGTGCCGCTAAACCGGCAGGTTCACAAGTTTAAGCGATGATGAAATACCTAAGCCTGAGATCTCAGGCTTAGGTGTTATCCTCTGCACAACAGCTGTATACGCAAACACACGCCAAGCACCATGCAAGCAAACTCTGCCAGCACAAACTACGGCAAAAGATCAGCGAGACAGCGCCATGGAAAGCTTTGATAAAGCTGCACCTCTGGTTGGCCTGCGGTTAAATCAGGCGCTGGCACAAAGTGGACTTTGTTCACGCAAAGCTGCAGCAAGGCTGATTTCTGCGCAAAGAGTCACAGTCAATGGGAAGCTCGAGCCGCACCATTATCTGGTGAAAACCGGCGATATTATTTTGCTTGATGGTAAGCCACTGCCCGAACCTGCACCTTTACAATATTGGCTTTATCACAAGCCCGTTGGCATCGACTGTAATCTCAACAGCAAAAAAGACAGTTTAAAACAGCTGCTTGATAGCCTGCCGCAACGCTTATTTCCGCTGGGTCGCCTTGATAAAGACAGTTGTGGTTTATTGCTGCTGAGTAACGACGGCGCTTTGGCGCAGCAACTGATGCACCCCAGTTTTGCCCATGAAAAAACCTATCAGGTGACAGTCGATAAACCATTGCAGGATTTGATGCTACAGCGCTTAGCTCAAGGGTTAAGCTATCAGGTGGGGCCACATCTTTATCAGACTTTGCCTTGTCAGGTGCTATTGCTGGACAGCCATCGTTTCCAAATCACCCTGACGCAGGGCCTGAACCGGCAAATTCGTTATATGTGCCGTGAAGTTGGGCTAAAAGTGCTGCATTTACAACGCACTCAAATTAATCAGCTTGAGCTTGGTTATTTGCCCGAAGGAGAAATGCGGCAACTGACGGCGGCGGAAATGGGTTTGTTACGAGGCGAAACTCAGTCTTAACACAATCAACCCAGCTGATTTCAGTGTCACGCCTTCTGTTCTGCAAACTCAGGCTGATTTTACCGCCACAAAAGGCCTGAGCTGCACACTCAGCCATAACGTCAGCAATAACATCAAAATTGAACCAAGCACCACACCAGGCCAGTTGGCATAACTCCAGAATGGATGCAGGTATAAACCGCCTGTACTGGCCCCCAGATAATAAAACACCAGATAGAGTGCGCTGGCGCTGGCTTTGGCGTGGGTGGCGTGCTGATTGACCCAACCGGTGGCCAGGCTGTGGGTTAAGAAAAAGCCAAAGGCGTTGATAAAAAAGCCCAGCACTATACCGGTTAAAAACGGCAATAAGGTCACTAAAGTACCAAAAATCATAATGATAATACCCAGCGCCATGCCATCAGGCGGCGCCAGCTTTTTACTGACTTTGCCCGACATGGCAGAGCCAACAGTGCCGGTAAGATAAGTTAAAAACAATAAACCTATCCAGCCGGAGGACAGGTGGTAAGGCGCAAGCGACAGCGCAAAACTAATATAAGTGTATTGATTTAAATAAATAAAAAAGTTAAGGCCACCAATCAGATAGGTCAACAGCAGCACTTTTTGCCGCAGATGATAGCCATTGTCTTTAAGCGCCTGACGCCAGGAAAAAGGCTTGGCAACAAAATGTTGAGATGGCGGCAAATACCGCCAGAACAGCAGCACTAACAGCAAACTCAGCAGCGCCATAGGCCAGAATGCCCATTGCCAATGCCCGAGTTCCGCCGAAAAACCTGCCAGCACCCGGCCGGAAATGCCGCCTAAAGAGCTGGCGCTAATGTAATAACCCACTGCTGCCAATAATGCCGGTTTACTTAACTCCTCACCCATATAAGCAATAGCTATGGCAGGCAAACCACCCAGACAAAAACCCTGCACCGCACGCCAGAATAATAAGCTGTGATAAGACTCAACCTGGGTAATGGCCACTGTGGCACCCAGCATGCCCAATAAAGTCCAGAGCAGTACAGAACGACGGCCTATAGCGTCGGACAGCGCGCCATAAAATAATAAACTCACCCCAAGTGCCAGCGTGCCAATGGCATAACTCCAGCTGGTTTGTAGCGGGCTTAAGGCAAAACTGCGGCTAAGCTCCGGCAACAAAGGTTGCAAGGCGTGTAAATTGGCAAACACCACCACAGCGGCAAAACTTAAAATCCAGGTGATACGGCGGTAACCGGTGCTGGATTTTTCATAAGGTGCTGATAACGCCTGATTTGACATAACTGAGGTGACAGAGCTTAGAAGCTAAAACAACAATGGCGTTATTGTAACTTCTTGACCTTGCTTAGGCGAGCTGAGCCGCTGATAAAGCTTGGGCGGCCTAACCCTGCACAAACAGCTGTGCCGCTTTGCCAGATTGTATACAAAAACCAGCTGCATTCAGAAAACCATTGTGTATGATGGTACGGTTTTTCTTTCCCCCTGAATTCTGAGGATGTTCTGATGCGTTTATCTCTGTTAAGTCTGGCGATAACCAGCAGTTTACTGCTGACCCAATGTACTGAAGCGCCAGTGACCAGCACTGCCCCCGCCACGCCTGCAGCCACAGTGCAGGCGCCACTGTATTCGGCAGAAGCTGCCGCGGCTTTGTATCAGGAAGCCACTCAGGCGCTTTTTCAGGCCAGGGCACTCAGTGCCTCGGCTTATAACCTCAGTGTCGAACAAGTAGGTCAGCCGTATCAGACAGAAATGGAAATCTATAACAGCAGCAGTGAAGCTGAACTTCGCAGCAAAATGGCCGCTATTGCCGCCAAACTGCAGGCCATGCCACAACCTGCCGATGCTGTTGCAGCGGATAACCTGGCCGTGATGGCCAATATTCTGAATTTTTACGCCGGCGATAGCCGTTTCCCGCAGGGTTATATTGATGTCTGGATGGGGCATTCGCCTTTTATTATCAACCAAATCAACGGCCCAACCATCGATATGGCCGGTGCTTTAGTCAATTCCCATCCGGTGAACAACATCACCGATGCTGAAGCTTATTTAAGCCGGCTGGAAAAATTCGGTCCTGCCCTGAAAGCCGTCAGTGATAAGTTTCACACCGACGTCAAAAACGGTTTTATTCCACCCCGCGTCTTGTTGGATAAAGCCCAGAAAATTTTGCAAAGCTACAGCGACAACAGCACTAACCATGCCCTTTATAAAGATTTTGCCAGCAAAATAGACAAAGTAGCAGCTGTGACCCCGGAGCAAAAACAGCAGTTGCTGGATAAAGCAGCCAAACTGATTAGCACTGTAGTCGCGCCGGCTTACCAGCAGTTAGTGGCCGATGTAGTAGCCACTTTGCCACATGGCCGCAGTGAAGCCGGTATTTGGGCGCAGCCCCATGGCAGCGATTTTTATGCGTATTCAGTGAAACAGCTAGGTGACACTGATTTAACGCCGGATCAAATTCATCAGATTGGTCTGGATGAAGTGGCGCGTATCAGCAAAGAAATGGATAGTATCCTCAAAACCAATGGTTATCACGACGGCACTGTTGGCGATCGCATGACGGCGCTGAACGAAGAAAGCCGTTTTTTATATGAAGACTCAGACGCAGGCCGTGCCCAGTTGTTGTCGGATTTAAACGGTTATATTGCCGAAATGGATAAACGTATCAGCGAGCAGTTTGCCACCCGCCCGCCTTACAATGTGGAAGTGCGCCGTATTCCGGTGGAAGTGCAGGACAGCGCCGCCGGTGGCCAGTACACCAGCCCTTCGATTGATGGCAGCAAACCAGGTATCTATTGGATTAACCTGGCAGATATGAAAGCCAATGCTAAATTTGATTTAAAATCATTAACCTATCATGAAGCCAACCCTGGGCATCATTGGCAGATCGCATTAAATCTGGCACAGGATCAATTGCCATTGTTGCGCCGCCTGGCTTCTTATAACGCTTATTCTGAAGGCTGGGGTTTGTATGCGGAGCAGGTTGCTTACGAAATGGGTATGTATAAGGACGACCCTTTTGGCAATCTGGGCCGATTAAAAGCAGAGTTATTCCGTGCTGTACGGCTGGTGGTCGATACAGGTCTGCACGCCAAAAAGTGGAGCCGTGAACAGGCAGTGCAATATATGGCACAAACCACAGGCACGGCGTCTTCTGATGTGATTTCAGAAATTGAACGTTATATGGCCTGGCCGGGTCAGGCTTTGGGTTACAAACTGGGCATGCTGAAAATTGTTGAGCTGCGTCAGTTTGCCAAAACTGAACTTGGTGATACCTTTGATATTCGCGCTTTTCACGATTTAGTGTTGTTAAGCGGTGCAGTGCCTATGGCAGTGCTGGAACAAAAGGTAAAAACCTGGGTTGCTACACAAAAAGCCAGTGTGGCCGCAAACTAAACCCACCTCAGGGGCAGCTGTATAAGCAGCCCCATGCTTTCAGAAGGATTTGTTGAATGAGCGATCGCAACCAGGCCGAATGGCTGTTACTGCAACAAAGTTATGATCAAATGGAAAAACAGGCGTTGTGGCTTAAAGTAGTGGCTATCGCACTTTGGCTCTGGCTGGTGCAAAGTCAAAGTGGCCTGCTGTTGCAGCTGGGGCTGGTGTTGTTGTTCTGGTTGCATGAAGGGCTGTGGAAAACCCAACAAAGCCGTACCGAAAGCCGGTTATATGCATTGGAACAAGCCACCCAACAAGCGCAGGATATCGGTTGTTTGTGGCATCACAGCTGGCAGCAACAAAGAGGTGGTGTTGTTGACCTGTTGTGGTCTTACCTGAAAAGCAGCCTGAAACCGACAGTGGCAGTGACTTATGTTATTTTGCTGGCGGCAACTCTGGTACGACATTTTAACTGACAGCATCTTAAATCCGGGCAGCCATGGCTGCCCTTTTTTTATTTTTGTTGTGTTTATTGCCATGTTAAACTTTGCGCCTGCCCTCTGCCCACAGAAATCCGAAATCAGAAATCACCAGCAAAACAGCCATCTGATTTTATTATTTGTTGCTACAGCCAGGCTCAAATCTACAACTGACATCAGCTCGCAGTCCCCGCTCAACTAATCCATTGTGTTGTTTTTTGCTGATGTAACAGCAGTGCACAATGGTAACTATCAAACAGTCAAAGTTCCCAATTTGGTTAGTTCAAAAACAAAGCAGCTTATACGTTTTTATTCTGAAATATACTGACTGATTATATTGTATACAATATCCTTCATTACTAATATGTGAAAGCCATATGGCAAAAACATAACAAATGATAATAATCCAGCAGGAACTTTGTATGATCTCAACTAAAAATGCGCGGCTTAGCGGCCAGAAAAAACCGGCCCTACTGGCCATAGCTGTCAGTCTGGCTTTGTTGACACCTGCACTGCAGGCAGCAACGCAAAACTCAGCGCCAGCCAAACCTCAGTCTCAGCAGGCCTCTCAACAAAGTCAGTGGGTGCCCAAACACGCGCAGGATAGTACTGTGATCAATGCCCCCATCGAAGCATTGCCTGAACATCTGTCGCAAAAAGTCACAGATGAAGACAGTTATTTTCGTGCACACAGCAAAGCACAACAATTTGCTGCCAATGAAGCACAAGCGGCCGATGTTTGTGCCACTGCACTTTCAGGTTATGGCAGCAAAACAGGTCAGGCTTTGGTTGATCATATTCTGAACAACCCAAACCACTGTATTAATGGTTTATTTAACGGTGAACCCAATTCAATTGCCGCTTTTAGCGCCAGCAATATGGCTTTTGTTGCCAATGCCACCGCCAGTCTCGCCAGCAGTTACAATGCCAGCGGCACTGAAGCCAGCATCGGCAAACTATATTATTTCCTGCGTGCCGGTTATTACGTGCAGTATTACAACAACAACCAAATTCCGGCTTACCCGCAAAGTGTTAAAACTGCCATCCGCGCTGCGCTGGACAACCTGTTTAATAACCCGGTGTTTTATCAAAATTCAGCGGTAAACGGCATGAATATTCATGATGCACTGACGTTGGTCGACAGCGCAGGCGAAAACGTGCGTTATCTGTATATTGTGAAAGAATGGTTACAACGCTGGAACAGCAGTTATGCCAGTGAGTGGTATATGCACGGCGCTGTGAATCAGATTTTTACCATTTTATTCCGTGGTCATCAGGACAGCAGTTTTCAAAATACCGTCGTCAATGACACAGTGCTGATTTCCCGCCTTGGCAATTTTGCCCGCCAAAGCTGGATGATTGGCACCGAAGCCGCCTACCTGCAGGAAAATGCTGCCGCTGAACTGGCGCGTTTTTTACAATATGCAAACGCCGCTATTGCCGCTGATGTGAAGTCTCATGTTAGCGCCATTCTAAGCCAATACAGCATGAATGGCACTGGCTCAGCAGTCTGGCTGCGGGTTGCTTCTGCAGTGGATTATTACGGTAAGTGTGCAGAATATAATATTTGTGGTTTTCAGACCCAGCTGGAACAACAGGTATTAAGCAAACAACATGCCTGTAGCAGCTCGTTAAAATTCCGCGCCCAGGATATGACCAGCGCTGAATTTACTGAATCCTGTACTGCATTAAATGCCCAGGAAAGTTATTTCCACACTTTCCTGCGTACACAAAACCGGCCTGTGCCTGATGATTTGAACAGCAATCTGGAAATGGCGGTGTTTGATTCAAGCAACGATTATCGCCAGTACGCCGGGTTATTTTTTGGCATTGACACCAATAACGGTGGTATGTACCTGGAAGGCAATCCGGCACAAACAGGTAATCAGGCCAGGTTTATTGCGTATGAAGCCGAATGGATGCGACCTGAATTTCATGTCTGGAACCTGACCCACGAAATGGTGCATTACCTGGATGGTCGTTTTAACCTCAAAGGTGATTTTGCCGCCTCCAAAGTAGACACCCACAAAACAGTGTGGTGGACCGAAGGTCTGGCCGAATATGTGTCAAAGAAAAACCGCAATGACGCCGCCATTACCCTGGCGCGCAGCAAACAATTTCCACTGAGTGAAATTCTGGCCAACAACTACAGCAGTGGTCAGGACAGGGTGTATCGTTGGGGTTATCTGGCGGTGCGTTTTATGTTTGAAACTCAGGGTGCCACTGTCACCAATTTATTGGCGCATTTCCGCAATGGTGACTATGACGCTTATCTGGCGGCGGTGAACGCTCTTGGCACCAGCCTGGACGCGCAGTGGCTGCAATGGCTGGGCACAGTACAAAGTGACGACACAACTCCACAAGTCACAGTAGGCCACACCGGTGGCGACAATGCGGCGATGCAAAGCGGCGTGGCAAAAACCGGCTTGTCCGGCGCCAAAGACAGCTGGTTACATCATTATATTGATGTGCCGGCCAATCAAGCCAAATTGGAAGTGGTGCAAAGCGGCGGCAGCGGTGATGCAGATCTTTATCTGAAACATGACGCAGAGCCGACCTTACAAAGTTACAACTGCCGGCCTTATATTGGCGGTAATGCTGAAACTTGCAGCATAACCAATCCGGCAGCAGGTCGCTGGTATGTGTCAAACTTTGCTTACGCCAGTTTTAATAATGTCAGTGTGACCGCCACTCTGACGCCAAGACCACCTCAGCCTGACGCTTGTGCCAGCCAGGGACCTGTTGATTACATCGCAGTGCAGGCCGGCCAGATGTATTGTGTGGTGGCTGGTCATGACAACTACAGCTATTTCTATTTTTACAACAACACCGCCAATGCCAGATTAAAGCTGAACCTGTATGGCCCTGTTGAAGGCAATGCTGATTTGTATTTCAGCAGCACTAACTGGCCGACCAGCGACAATTACCAACAAAGCTCTGTTAATAGTGACAGCACTGAACAAATTGTCACTAACCCATTGCCGGTAGGCTGGAGTTATCTTGCGGTGAAAGGCAACCCAAGCCGTGGCCAGACGACTTTAGTGGTGACAGTGCAATAAACGGATGTAACGGCACCATCCGGTGCCAATACAGCTGCAGTAAAAAGGCCGGAGCAGATCCGGCCTTTGTTTTTTCTGTTGCAACAACTGAAGTTGCCAAAGGTTATGATTTTAAAGTGTCGGTATTGTTTTTGACCCTGGTCACCAGCAGCTGGTCAATTTTATAACTGTCGATATCTACCACCTCAAACTTATAGCCCTGATGCAATACAAAGTCGGTGCGTTTTGGAATTTTACGCAGCATATACATCATAAAACCGGCGATGGTTTCGTAGTTTTCCTGATCCGGAAAATGGTCAATCGACAATACCCGCATGACATCATCCAGTGGTGTTAAACCTTCCACCAGCCAGGAATCATCATCACGCTTCACAATTTGATCTTCTTCAGAATTAACCAATTCCCCCATCACAATGCTCATCACATCGTTCAGGGTAATCATGCCAACCACCAGCGCGTATTCGTTTAAAATCACCGCAAAATCGACACCACTGGATTTAAAATGCGCCAGCACTTCGTATAAAGACAAAGTATCGGGAATAATCAGCGGTGTGCGTAACACCCCTTCGCGGGTTAGTGAAATAGATTGTTCATGCAGCACCTGCATCAGAATATCGCGGGTGTCGACATAACCCACTACCCGGTCGAGCGCTGCGTCACAGACAATAAATTTGGCATGCGGATGTTCAGCAATTTTGGCTTTAATGCTGTCGGTGGATTCTTTTAACACAAAATAAATCAGACTTTCGCGCGGAGTCATGGCCGACGTCACGGTGCGCTGATCCATATCAAAAACGTTTTCCAGCAAAGTGTGTTCCTGCTGGCGCAGCACACCGGCTTCGGCACCTTCGTCCATCATCGAAATAATATCTTCTGGCGTGATTTGATCTTTGCGGGCTATAGGCACATTAAACAGCCGGAAAAACATATTGGCTAAACCGTTAAACAGCAGCACCAAAGGTTTTAAAATCACCAGCAACCATAAAATAGGCCGCACTACGGCAACAGCAACTTGTTCTGGCGCCAGCATGGCCAGGCGTTTTGGCATTAAATCGGCAAACAGAATAAAAAGCGCTGTGACAAAAAATACTGACAAACCAAAACCCAAAGACTGCAGCGCCGGGCCCTGATACACCAGCTGTAACAACTCAACAAAAGTAGGAGTAAAAGCGGCTTCACCCAAAATACCACCGAGAATAGCCACAGCATTCAGGCCAATCTGAATAATGGTAAAAAAGTTACCCGGATGTTCCTGTAAATCCAGCACCAGTTTGGCGCGCGGTTCACCTTCCGACAACAACTGCCGTAACCGCAATTTACGCGACGCAGCCAGCGCAATTTCCGACATCGAAAAAAAGGCACTGACGCTAATTAACAATAAAATAATAAACAGGTGTTCAGACAAAGACATTGTTTCACTCACCAGGCTGGAGCCAGTTTGCACAAACGCATTCTGAGCCCTTATTTTGAAATAAATATGACAACGCCCAACAGTATAGGCTGTTAGGCGTTTTATTTCAGCCAGTTATGGAAAGAAGCACAATGAAACAACAGGTTCAGTCATTTTGCTGCAAGCGTTTTTTTGGCTGTTGTGCTCTGGGAAATGGCACTCAGAAGCCAGCTGTTGCCTTAACTGCGTAAAAACAAATCCCTGGCTTGCTGATAAACCCAAAGTGCCAGCGCCGGATCGTATCTTTCGCCTTCATCGCGCATAAAAGCATGCTCTGCATTCACTTCAAACCAGCTGAAATTCACCTGTTTGGCTGTTAGCTGCTGATAAATTTTCGCCCGGCCTTCAGCGGGAATATGCGGGTCTTGTTTGCCCCAGATCAGCATCAGCTCAGCTTTAATTTCACCGGCGCGATCTAAGGTTTGGTCGCCCACCAAAGCGGGTAAAGTGTCGGAATGTAAGTCGGTGGCGTATAAACAACAAGCCGCGCTGATGGCCGGATTCAGTGCAGCGCGAAACGCCAGATGGCCGCCAATACAAACACCATAACTCATGGTTTTGCCATTAAAACTGCTGAGCGTTTTTAAATAATCCAGCATCGCTACCACGTCACTGTCATGCGCCGGCAAAGGTTTTTGCCATTTATCCTGATTGCCTTTGTTTTTACCCGCATCATCATAAGGCAGCACTGTGCCTTGTGGATTCAGCTCATGGAAAATCTCCGGCACCAGCACCAGAAAACCCAACCCTGACAGCAAAGTAGCGGCACGGGCGATAGGGCCTGTGATCTGAAAAATTTCCGAATAAAACAAAATCGCCGGATATTGTTTTGTCTCGCCTGCTTCGTCATTCTGCTGGTTTTGCTGTGATAACAAGGGCTGTGCTGGTTGGAATAACCGGCACAACATAGGCCCTGTTGCTGTAGGTAAAATCAGTTGCTGTTGCTGAACTTGCATAAATACACCGGATGGCTATATGGCTGGAAATTACCTTATCTTAGCAAAAAGCCCGGTAAAGCAGCCAGTCGGATTTGTTTGCTGTTGTGGTTAAGCTGTTGCCGCCGAAAAGCTATGACTGAGCAGACGACATCAGCTCTGGCGCAGCCTTGTGCCGCGGTAGCTGAATTTGCACCAATAAACCTGCATCAATATTTTTCAGCAACAGCTGGCCACCATGGGCTTCAACAATGTCGCGGCATAAGGTCAAGCCAATGCCCGAGCCCTGCTGCTTGGTGGTAAAAAACGGCAATAACGCATGTTCCAGTAAAGCCGGGCTGATGCCACCGCCGTTATCCTTAAGCGAAATCTGCAGAAATTGGGGCTGTTCGCTCAATTGCAGTTCAATTTTGGTGGCATCTGCGCCCGCTTCGTGGGCATTTTTTAGCAGATTTAACAGCAGCTGCATCAGCTGGGATTGATCCAGCCACCAGCGCCCGGCGGGCAGCTCACCCACCAGCTCAAACTCATAATGATCATGTAACTGATTAATCAGCCTTGGCCAGTTCACTTCAGCCAGACTTGGCGGCGGCAATTTGGCAAATTGAATATAAGCCTGTAAAAACTGGTTCAGATGATGGCAACGTTCGCTGATAGTTTGCAAAATCTGTTTCAGCTCAGGCTCTGCCGCCAGTTGCTGTGCCGAATAAGCCAGGGATGACAAAGGCGCCAGACTGTTATTCAGCTCATGGCCAATAACCCGTAATAATTTTTTCCAGGCGCTGAGCTCTTCGCGCTGAATTTCCTGGGTCATAGGTTTAAAAATATACAGCTGATGGCGGCGCTGATTCAGCAAAAACTGACTGGCCGACAAATGCCAGATGGCCGCGGGTTCACCCAGATGGATTAAACCCGGTTGCTGGCTGGCCAAAAAAGCCGGCAAAGCATTGGCCAGTTGCGGCAAATGTTGCAGCACTTCGCTTAACAACAAACCTTCAAAACGCCGGCCCTGACTTAATAATTGCCGCGCCGCCGGGTTACTGAGCAGCACTCTGCCCTGCTCGTCGGTCAATAAAATGGCGCTTGGACTGCTTTGTAACACGGTATCGAGCAACAGCTCACGCTGATATAAACCGGCGCGCTGACGACGAAGCTCGGCGGCCATGTTATCTAAAGTGACGGCCAGCGGCATCAGCTCGGATAACACCGCTTTATTAGCACTGCACTGATAAGCCTGATCCTGCAAATTACCGGCATAAAGATTCAGCGCCGAAAGCTCCAGCGCCAGGCTTTTCAGACTGCGTAGCAGCAACAGCGCAAACAGCAGCAATAACACAGAAGTGAGCGCCAATAACAGCGGCGTTGGTGCCAACCAACTGATCAGTGCCAATAAAGCGGCGGCAAAAAGCACAAAACTGCCGCCGATTTTTTGCGACAAACTAAGGCGTGGCAATGCCATAAAACTCCATACGCCGGTACAAGGCCTGACGGCTGATGCCAAGCTGTTTGGCGGCTCTGGCAATGACACCACCGGCATCTTTCAGTGCCTGCTCTATTTGCTGCTGCTCAAAATCATCCAGCGCCCTTTTGCCCGGCAGCTCTTCCTGCGGCAAAGCTAAATCGGCCGGCTGAATTTGCGCTGTTGGCGAGAGCAACAAAGCCCGCTGACAGATATTTTGCAGCTCACGCACATTGCCAGGCCAGCTGTAACCCAGTAGCGCCTGCTCCGCCTCTTGACTCAGCGTTTTTTCACCCCGTAAAAACAGCCGCGCCAATGGCAGAATATCGTCGCGCCTGTTTTTCAGTTCCTGCAGATGCAGCTCTACCACATTCAGCCGGTAATACAAATCCTGCCGAAAAGTGCCGCTGCTAATGGCTTTGGTTAAATCAGTGTTGGTGGCACTTAACAGCCGCACATCCACTTTGCGTGTTTGGCTGGAGCCTAAACGTTCAAACTCGCCGGTTTGTAACACCCGCAGCAGTTTCATCTGACCTGATAACGACAGATTGCCAATTTCATCAAGGAAAATGGTACCGCCGTCGGCCGCTTCAAAGCGGCCAATGCGGGTTTTGCCAAGGCCGCTGTAAGCACCGGCTTCAGCACCAAAAAGCTCTGCTTCCATTAAGTCGCTTGGTAAAGCGCCCATATTCACTTTCACCAGCGCTTTGTGTTTGCGTGGTGAATTGGCATGCAGCACCTGGGCTATGCCCTCTTTGCCGGTGCCGTTTTCGCCGGTAATAAGCACAGCTGCATTGGACGGTGCCAACTGCAGCGCCATCTGTAATAGCTGTTCCATAGCGCTGCTGGCAAATACCAAACCACAGAGATCCTTGCCGGCAAAAGCACTTAAGCGAGCCTGCTGCTTTTGCGCCAGCCGCTGCTGAGACTGCTGCAACTGACTCAGCTGCAGCGCTTTGGCCACAGTGGTGAGTAACCGCTCGTCATCCCAGGGTTTGGCGATATAGTCACAGGCACCGGCTTTCACCAGCTCCACCACCATGTCGATGGAGGTCCAGGCCGTCATCAGAATAATGGCAGTGTCAGGCAGCAGCGCACGCAGCTGATAAAACAGCGCCTTGCCCTGGCTACCTGTCATTTCGCCTTTGGCAAAATTCATATCCTGCAAAATTAAATCCACCTGCGCAGTGGCCAGATAAGCCAGCGCCTGCTGCTCAGACGCCACACTGTGCGCCTGATAACCCTGCAACATAAACAGGGTTTTTAAGGCGGTACAGACAGCGTCGTTGTCATCAATAATCAGAATATTTGCCATATTTTATAAAGTCTTAGTGGCTGTAGCCGGCGATACCGAAGTCGCAATACGGGCAGGATACCATGTGGCCGCGCTAACACAAATCAACAGTACCAGTGTTGCCAGCAGCGGTAACCACCAACTGATGGCCGGAATACTGATCACAGCCGACAAGCCCTGATTCAGCGCCAGTGCGGCCAGGGCGCCCAGCATGGCTCCAGCCAGGGTGTTCAGCCAGTTCTCGCAGAACAACTCCATAAAAATCATATTTTTACTGGCACCCAGTGCTCTTTTGATGCCAATTTCCTGCTGCCGTTTGAGTGCATGAAAGTGGGCATTGCTGTAACTGGACACCATAGTCACCAGCAGCATCAGCACACTCAGTAGCCCCAGCAGCACCGCCAGGCCGAACTCGTTACGGTACAACCTGTTGTGCTCTTCGTTAAAACTGCGCAGATATAAAATTTCGATATTGCTGTCGACCTGCTGCAGCACTGTTGCCAGCTGCGCCTGAACGACATCTGCCTGACCAGGCTCAGTGCGCACCAGCAGGTTATAACCCCAGTCAACCGAAAATAACGGCGCCACCTGGATGCGGTTATAGTTGCTGTTCACAGCATTACGCTGGCCATAAAAGTCGTCAACCACAGCAGCCACAGTGCCACCATTGGTTTGCCGGCCCACAGCAGAGCCATTTGGAAACAACTTTTGCGCCAGGCTTTGGGTCAGCACCAGAGGGCTGATATCTTCACCATCTTTGAGCAGCGGCGCCTGTGGTAATTCACCTTCCAGTGCTTTAATTTGCAGCACGTCAAAAAAGTCTTTTGACACCTGATACACAGGCACACTGTTGATATTGGTGCGCTCTTCATTGTCAGGGTCATACAAATTGCCGTTCGTTCCCCCACGCTGCAATGGCGGCTGATTGCTGTAGGCAACAGCGACCACACCGGGCAGTGCCCGCACCGCCGCCATCTGCCGCTCCAGTAAATCAGCAAGCGCCGGATATTGCCGAAGCGTCGGCGTGGTCGGTTTGAGCTCCACCGTCAGGCTATTGATTAAATCCAGACCGGTCTCTTCATGCAGTTTTTGCCAGGTTTGGCCGGCCAGACTAATGCTGTTCAGCAGCAGCGCCAGTGTCATTGCCAGTTGCAGCAACAACAGACCTGTCACCACTTTGCGTCTTAATAAAGATTGCAGTAATAAATGAAGTGACATGATGATTATTCCTTTAATTGCTGGTTAAGCGCACCAAATGAAGCGCGAAGTGCGGGATATAAAGTCACCAGATAACTGGAGGCCAGGGTTATCGCCAATAAAAACAACATCAGCGTCAGATCCCAGCGGGCAAAAAGTGCATTGATCGGCCACAGATAATTCATAAGCTTGGTGCCGCCAAAACCAATCAGCAACGCACCACTGATGGTAAAAAGCGTCATCAACAGTACATCGGCCAGCATTTGTTGTTGCAACTGCCAGCGGCTGGCGCCCAGGGCGCGGCGCAAACTAAATTCGTATTGGTTGCTTAAATAACGGTTTAACGACAAATGGCTGGCGTTAAACAGACACACCACTAAAAACAATAAAGTCACCAGTGCAAAAGCTTTGATATCACCGGACTCCCCACCAAAATAAGCCACTATGTCGCGCATCGCCGGCAGCTGATTATTCACCGGGCTTGGGTGACGGCCGGCTTTTTTCTCATCTTCAGCCAGATTGGTCATAAACTGCACATAGGCCTGTTGCTGCGCTGGCGTATCCAGCTGCACCCAATATTGCAGCTGATGCATCGCTTTGCTGCGCCCGTCGGTCGCCAGTTGCCGATAATCAGCATCATCAAAAGTCTGCGACTGGGTGTTGGATAAATAATTCAGGTCATAACCTGTTTCAAGCGGAATATACACATCTTCCACTTCATCGACATGGTTACCGTTATTAGCATCATAAAGCCTCGGCAACATTTGCCAGTCATCCAGCACTGCCACTACGGCAAAACTGCGATCATCCAGCAGCAGTTGTTTGCCCACCACATCAGTGCTGCCAAAAATTTTCAGTGCTATGGCTTTCCTCAGCACTATGTCCTGCCGGCTTTTATTGTCCGGCCAAATAGCACCATGCAGCAGCGGCACGTCCAGCATGCGGAAAAAATCCGGTTCGGTCAGGCGAATATTCACAGGTGTGGGCAACTGAGTGCTATCAAGGCGTAAATAACCGTCTGAGCTGTACATGGCAGCCTCTGCGCTTGGAATATCAGAGCTTTTCAGTTTTTGCACATTGGCGTAACTGAGCACAGAAGGTGGTTTACAGTCCGCACATTCATAAGGCACCAGCAGCATCATCGGAAAAAACAATTTGTCGCTTTTATGCGGCAAAGGATCCGAGTTCATCTGGTAATAAAAAGTGGCATTGGCAAAAAACACGCCAAGCCCCAGGCTTAAAATAAACACTGTCAGGGCATAAGGCAGCGGCGCTCTTTTAATGCTGACCCAGCTCACTTTGACATAATATAAAATCTGTTCCATGTGCGCTCTCCTTAAGCCAGCTTCACCGCAAGCGGGTCGTACATGGCGGCGTCACTCAGCTGGCCGTCTACTATCTGTACCTGACGGCTGGCGCGGCGTGCCTGATCCGGGTCGTGGGTCACCATTAAAATGGTGCAGCCCTGGCGGTTAATTTGCTCCAAGAGCTCCATCACCTGCCTGGCCATTAAAGAATCCAGGTTGCCTGTGGGTTCATCCGCCAGCAAAATACGTGGCTGACCGGCAATGGCCCGGGCTATGGCCACACGCTGCTGCTGACCACCGGACAACTGGCTTGGGTGATAATCTTTGCGCGCCGCCAGGCCGACCAACTCCAGCGCCTCTAAAGCACGGCGTTTGCGCTCACTGGCACTGATGCCACGGTAGCGCAGCGGTAATTCAATGTTGTCGAGCAGGCTGTAATCTTTAATCAGGTTAAAACCCTGAAAAATAAAACCAATTTTTTCATTACGCAGCGCCGACAACTGCCGGTCTGACAAACCTCTGACCGACTGACCGTCCAGCAAATAATCCCCTTCGTCAAAATGTTCCAGCGTGCCCAGCACATTCAGCAAAGTGGATTTACCCGAGCCGGACGGCCCTGTTAAAGCGACAAACTCACCTTC
Source organism: Rheinheimera sp. (assembly GCF_030824435.1). Lineage (GTDB taxonomy): Bacteria > Pseudomonadota > Gammaproteobacteria > Enterobacterales > Alteromonadaceae > Pararheinheimera. The sequence continues at coordinate 7,123 of NZ_JAVBXS010000027.1, read as the reverse complement.
ATTCACCTGCAATTCAATCTGGCGCAGGGCATGGGTTTCAATCAGCTCGGTACGAAACACTTTGCTTAAATTTTTCAGTTGAATCATTTATTTATTCCTTTTTTAAACGGTCAAACCGTTGCTGTTTACCTTTGCAGCTGTACCTTTTCAGTTGTAGCCTGGCTGCTCTTTGTTGTGCCGCTGCCACTGCTAATTCAGCCGCACCCGCGCCGCATCTTTAAATTCGCTGGTATTGGAAATCACCAGCTGATCCCCTTCTTTGGCACCGGATAAAATTTCTACCCACTGCACCGACAAAGCCCCCAATTGCACCGGCGTTTTAACTGCCACATTGTCCTGCAGCAGATAAGCCTGACGGCCACCACCAGACGCAATAAAATCACCACGCGCCACTTTCAGCACATTGTGGCGTTCTTCAAACACAATACGGGCCGACAACCGCTGGTTCTGCCTTAAGCTGGCAGCGTCCTGGCTGTTAAAACGCACCCTGGCCCGTACATTGCCTTCCACTACTTCAGGTGCCACATGGCTCAGCTCACCTTGCAGCTGCTGACCATTCACACTGACATCCACCAGTTGGCCAGCTGTCAGCTCACCGGCATAGTTTTCCGCCACACTGAGCTCGGCTTCATAACGGCTTAAATCAATCACTGTGAGTAACCCCTGACCTTCCAGCACATGATTTTGCTGCTCCACCAGCCAGCTGCCAACCTGGCCTGTCACAGGAGCTTTAATTTGCAAAGCTTCGAGCTTGCGGCTGAGCTCAGCCACCACCAGCTGCTGACGTTCCAGCGCCTGGGCACCGGACTTTTGTTCAAAGCTCAGTTTGTCTGCCGCCAGCGCCACTTTGCGTTTGGCATGGCTGAACTCCAGCTCAGCCTGGCTGAGTTTGTCGTTGGCCATATCTAAATCAATCTGGCGCAACACGCCCAATTCCAGCGACTGTTTGGCGCGTGCCAACTCACGTTTGGCGGCCAGTAAGTTCACCTGAGCGCTGTTCTGAATTTGTTCCATATCCAGTTGCTGCTCGCGTGCCTGCAGCGCAGATCGCTCCACTTCAGACTGCATACTGGACAGCAGCGCCTGCTGTTGTTTTAAGTCGTTTTCCAGGCTTGGGCTTTCAACCACCGCCAGCAGGTCGCCGATGGTGACAGGCTCACCCGGTTGTTTTAATAACCTGATCTGGCCGGCTTGCTGACTGAATAAAGTGGGAGCATTGGCAGCAACCACTTTGCCCTGCACCGCCAAATCCCGCACAAAATCACCGCGGCTAACGGTGCCAAGCTGCACACCGGCTCTTGGCATCACTAAACTGGCCTGCGCCTGATTAAACATCAGCTGATAACTGCCCCATAACATCAAACTGATGGCGGCAAAAGCCAATACAGCTTTGCCCGCGCCGGCAAAACCACCACCTTGTGTTGTGCTGCGTCTGATGTCCTGATTTTCGGTGCCCTGGATCATGATTTATCCTTGTTGTCAGTCACTTCGTCTGCCGCTATATAGCAGAAGCCGTGCCAGCTAAAAATTTTCTATAAATACATGTATTCATTGAACTTTAATAAATTTTCTTGTCTGGATCTGGTGTCCGCGGACACTAAAACTGTCCGCGCCAGCACGGCGGACACTGCAGAGCCTGCCCCCTTAAAAAACAAAAACCGTGGCACAGCAGTGTGGCGGGGCTCAACAACAGCACCCCACAATGGCGACAAGCCGCGGCAGACACAAAAACGACCAACAGGCGGCAGAACAGGCACAACAGGCTGGCAAGCTGAACAAAATCGCTCTAAGCTCGGCCTCAGCCAACAGCCCCGGAGAACTCAGCATGCATTATTTATTAAGTTATCAACTGGCCGATGATTATCTGGCACGACGTGGCGAATTTCGTAGTAGCCATCTGGCTTTGGCCTGGCGGGCGGTAGAACAAGGCGAACTGGTGTTGGGTGGTGCCGTCGGCGACCCGGTGGAAAGTGCGTTATTGCTGTTTAACGTTGACGATATGGCCAAAGTGGAAGCTTTTGCCAAAGCCGATCCTTATGTCACTGCCGGGCTGGTGCAAAGTTACCGTATTTTGCCCTGGCATACGGTGGCGGGCGAAAGCGCAGCTACACCGGTGCGTTAATAGCGGCCAGGACAACACCTTGCGGTAACACAGGTTTTTTAGGTTATATTTTTGCGGCCTGAGGCGGCAATCAAAGATGGAATTTATATGCAGAAGTTATTATGTACCGGGCCAACACGCCCGCAACCAACACAAACCTTTACACTGGCCTTTACACGATCTTTAACACTGCCCCGTTTGCTGCCTGTGAGCGCTGTTGCCTTATGCGCTCTGCTGCTCAGTGGCTGCAACAGCAGTCAAAACGCCGGCACTGCTTTAAGCGGCAACACTCTGCCTGCTGGCGTTACGCTTTTGGAAGATCAAAGCCAACCATTGGCAACACCGGCCATTCCTTATAAAAAATATAAACTAGCCAATGGTTTAACAGTGCTGGTGCATGAAGATCATTCAGATCCGCTGGTACATGTTGATGTCACATATCACGTAGGTTCAGCGCGGGAAGAGGCGGGTAAATCAGGTTTTGCCCACTTTTTTGAACATATGATGTTCCAGGGTTCTGAACATGTAGCCGACGAAGAACATTTTAAAATCATCACCGCAGCAGGTGGTGAAATGAACGGCACCACAGATAACGACCGCACCAATTATTACCAGACAGTGCCGGTGAATCAGCTGGAAAAAGTGTTGTGGCTTGAAGCAGACCGGATGGGGTTTTTACTGAACGCCGTCACGGAAAAAAAGTTTGAAGTACAACGTGAAACGGTGAAAAACGAACGGGGCCAGCGTATTGATAATCAGCCTTATGGCCGTTTATCAGAAAAAGTGGCCGAAGCTTTTTACCCGGCGGGTCATCCTTACTCCTGGCCTGTGATTGGTTATATGGACGATTTAAACCGCGCCAATGTCAATGATGTTAAAGCATTTTTTCTACGTTGGTATGGCCCGAACAATGCCACCCTGACCATAGGCGGCGCGGTAAAAGCTGAGCAGATTTTACCTCTGGTGCAACAATACTTCGGCAGCATTCCTAAAGGGCCTGAGGTTGCAGCAGCACCAAAACAACTGTTTAGTCTGAATCAGGATAACTATGTTTCTTTTGAAGACAATGTGCATCTGCCGCTGCTGTATCTGGCATTTCCCACTGTCTACGCCCGCCATCAGGACGAAGCAGCACTGGATATTCTGGCGCAGATTTTAGGGGGTTCCAACAGCTCGTTGTTGTACAAAAATCTGCTGAAAAATCAACTGGCAGTGCAGGCACAAGCCAGCCACAGCTGTATGGAGCTGGCCTGTGAATTTACCTTATTGGCTTTGCCTCATCCGGCGTCCGGCAAGACGCTTGCGGATATTGAAAAGATCATCCGCCAGAGCCTGCTTGATTTTGAACAGCGCGGAGTTACAGATGACGACTTAGCCAAAGTCAAAGCGCAGATTGAAGCCCAAAGTGTGTTTGGCCTGCAATCAGTGCAAGGCAAAGTTAGTCAACTGGCGCATAACGAAACCTTTTTTGCCACACCGGATCTGGTCGCTTCAGACATCAAAAGATATCAGGACGTCACGAAAGCCGATGTGCTGCGGGTATATCAGCAATACCTGAAAAACAAAAATGCGGTGGTGATGAGTGTGGTGCCCAAAGGCCAGCGGCAAGCCGTGGCTAAAGCCGACAATTTTGTGTTTAAAAGGCCTGATTTTACGGAAAAATCCAGCACCAGCGCGGCAGACCTCACCGAGCGTAAAGCCACAGATAACTTTGATCGTAGCCAGATGCCCAAAGCCAGCGCCAACCCGGCTGTGACTTTGCCACAAACCTGGCAGACAGAGCTTGCCAGCGGCATCAAAGTGCTGGGTGCACAAACCACTGAGACCCCAACCACAGCGCTGCTGCTGAAAATTCCGCTTGGGCTCTATTATGAGACGCCGGACCAACTGGGTATTTCGGCTTTATTGGCCGCTATGCTGAATGAAGGCACCAAAAACTACAGCACTGAGGCTATGAGCCTGGCGCTGGAAAAACTCGGCAGTAGCATTAGTTTTAGTGCCGGTGATCAATACCTGACGGTTTTTGTGTCGAGCCTCAGTAAAAACCTGAGCCCAACATTAGCTTTATTGGAAGAAAAACTGCTGCAACCCGCCTTTGCTGCCGATGACTTTACCCGTTTACAACAACAAAGCCTGCAAGGTCTGCAACATGCCGAAAAAAATGCCGCTTATCTGGCGCGTAAACACCTGCGCCGGCTGTTATTTGCCGACCATATCCGCGCTTATCCTGCCGAAGGCACGGTAGCCAGCCTCAGCGCCCTGACTCCGGCCAAACTGCAGGCTTATTATCAGCAGCAGGTTAAACCCAAAGGCAGTATGTTGATTGTGGCCTCTGACTTAGCCCAGCCTGAACTTGAGCAACAGCTGTCGCAGCTGTTTAAAGGCTGGCAAGGACAAGCTCCGGCATTAAACACCCGGATCCCACCCGCCAAAGCCAAAACCGGGGTGATTTATCTGGTGGATAAACCTGATGCACCTCAGGCCGAAATCCGCCTTGCCAAACGCAGTTTGCCGATGGATATCAGTGGTGAGTTTTTCCGCGCCAACCTGATGAATTTTGTGCTGGGCGGCAATTTTAACAGCCGTATTAACCTGAATCTGCGGGAAGACAAAGGGTATACCTATGGTGCTTTTACCGGTTTTAGCGGCGACAAATATGCCGGCAGTTTTATTGCTTCAGCCGCGGTGCGCTCAGACGTTGCAGCTGCGGCCATTAGCGGGTTTCTTACTGAAATAAACCAATACCGCAATCAGGGTATTACTGCAGCAGAGCTGGAGTTTATGCGTCAGGCCATTAACCAGTCTGATGCACTGCAATATGAAACGCCTCAGGCCAAACTGGGATTTATGAGCCAGATTTTGGAATATCAGCTGAAACCGGATTTTGTGCAAAACCGCAATCAGATTGTAAAAAGCATCAGCCAAAGTGACATCAACGCGTTGGCGGCCAAACATCTGGATCCGGCTTCCATGTTGATCCTGGTGGTCGGTGATGCCAAAACCTTAAAACCACAGCTACAGACTTTGGGCTGGCCTGTAATTGATTACCCCATGTCTGGCAACTGAACGCTATAAAAGAACAGGGCCTGCACTCAGGCCCTTGTTACTGCGCAGCGGTAACGGCGCTGAGCCTGCACCAACACTTCGTATGCAAAAGCCCTCAGCTTGCAACGCAAAGCGCAAAAAGCTGTGCTAAGTTGCGAACATAGGTTCAAAAAATCGGTGGCTCTGGTGCTTTTAAATGCCCTGCTGAAACTGCGACAACAAAAGCCAGCTGTAGCACTGCTGTTATGCCTGCTGCTGCTTTTGTTGCAAACAGAAGCGGCGCAACAACAGCAGGCCACTGCAACAACACAAAAAATACCGGCACAAGAGCAGCCATCAGACATCAATTCCCCAATAATTAACGGCAAAAACAAAACTACCCGGCAACACCAGCAGCCATTAAAACCCATCATAGTGGCAAGCAGCGTTAACCAATCCGCTTTAACCAGAATGATTGAAAGCCGCCTTGCCAAAGCTTATCTGGCGCTTGGTTTTCAGCTTAAAGTGCAATACCTGCCAGCCGGGCGCTCTTTATTAATGAGCAACAAAGGCGAATTTGACGGTGAGTTATTCCGCATCCAAAGTGTGGCCAGCCACTACCCTAACCTGCGGCTGGTGCCTGTGCCGCTGACATCGGTTGAACTTTATGCTTTTGTCAGACCCGCCTTTGTCACGGACAGCCAACAATGGCAACAGAATGCAAAGTTACGTATCGGTTATGTGCGGGGTTTTAAAATGGCGGAACAATATCTGTTTAAAGGCAGCAGAGTGCCGGTGACCACCACCCGGCAGGCTATCCGGATGCTGAATCAGGGCAAGGTTGATCTGGTACTGGATGATGTGGAATCTGTGTTGCAAGTGCAGCAGGATTTAACAGGCACCGAGATCCGTCGTTTACCTCAGGTGCTGAGCAGTGACAAACTCTTTCATTTTGTCCATAAAAAACATCAGGCCCTGCTTGAGCCTTTAACTGCTGAATTACAAAAAACAGCCACAACAGTTAGTGCACATCCTCACTAAGTCCGGGCTGTCTGGCTGGTAATAACGCAATAAACTTCTGCTCTGGCACTGGTGGCGACCAGAAATAACCTTGCGCCTGATCACAACCCACATCTTTAAGCAGTTGCATGGTTTGGGCATCCTCCACCCCTTCAGCCACTGTGGTTAAACCAAGACTTTTTGACAACTGAATAATTGCGCGCACCAAAGGCTCATCGCGGCTGGATAAACATAAAGAACTGATAAAAGACTTATCAATTTTTAACGTGGTGGCATTAAAACGGCGTAAATAACCCAGGTTGGAATAACCGGTGCCAAAATCGTCAATGGCAAAAGTCAGTCCTAAACTGCTCAGCGCATCCAGCTGTTGCTGAATATGCACCGCATCACCAATTAACAAAGATTCAGTCAGTTCCAGCTCCAGTGCCGAAGGGCTGAGTTCTGCTTCTTTCAGCGCGTCCCGCACCAGCCCTTCCAAAGAGTTATCGCGAAACTGCACAAAAGACAAATTCACCGCCACACTGATGTCGTGATATCCCATCTGCTGCCAGCGCTGACAGGCCAAACAAGCTTCGCGGATCACCCAGGCGCCAAGCTCCAGAATTAAACCACTTTCTTCACAAAGCGGAATAAACTGCAGCGGGCTTATCAGCGAACCATCAGCTTGAGGCCAACGCACCAGCGCCTCGGCTCCTACTATCTGACCACTTTGTAAATCAACCTTGGGCTGATAATACAACTGAAACTGCTGCTCTTTCAGTGCCTGCCGTATGCCCTGCAACAGGTTAAATTTGTCGATATTGGCTTTGTCGATTTCTTCATCATAAAAACGCCAGGTATTGCGGCCATCGTCTTTGGCTTTATACATCGCAAGATCGGCTTTTTTGCACAACATATTAAATTCAACACCGTCGCGCGGCACCACAGCAATACCAACAGAGCCGGAGATTTCAATATGGGTTTGCATCACATAAAAAG
>NZ_JAVBXS010000017.1 GCF_030824435.1 Rheinheimera sp. | reverse complement strand
ACCGGACTCACACGACCAGCCATTAAAGTGTCAACCACGTACATCATGGTTTGGGTGAGCTGAGCCAGCACTATGGGCCCAGACAGTTTCAGAATGGTTTTGGCTTCAAAGCGGGAAAAAGGTAACATGGCAACTCACAACAGACGGATTAGACGCGATTTTTTCGGCGCGAAACAGCGGTTAATTTAGCATAAACAGGGGCAGTGATGTTTACCGGAATAGTTCAGACTCAGGCGATTGTCGATAAAATTCAGCATAGGGCAGATTTTTGCCAAATACAGCTTCAGGTAGCGGCTGTTTATCTGGTCGCTCTGGAAAAAGGCGCCAGTATTGCCATTAACGGTACCTGTTTGACCGCAGTTGAGTTCTATTGTCAGGACGAGCAAGGTTTTGTGCTTTTTGACGTCATTGACGAAACTTTGCGGCTGACCAACCTTGGTTTATTAAAGGTTGGTGATAAGGTCAATTTTGAACGTTCTTTGACCCTTGGCAAAGAATTGGGTGGACATATTTTGTCGGGCCATATTCATACCACGGCAACTATCAGCAGTATCAGCCAAAGTGAAAATAACTGCGCCATGCACCTGATGTTGCCGGCGCCATGGGGCAGTTATGTGTTTAGCAAAGGTTTTATTGCCATCGACGGCATCAGTCTGACGGTCGGTCAGCAGAAGTTACATCCTGATCAAAGTTGTGAGTTTTCCCTGCATTTAATTCCGGAAACTTTAGCAGTCACAAATCTGGGACAAAGGCAGGTTGGCGACAAGGTCAATATCGAAATTGATCAGCAAAGTTATACCATAGTGCAGAGTATCGAACGTATTCTGAGTGCCCGCGGCCTTATTACAGCTTAATAAATAACGCCGATACCAAAGTGGGTTGTGAACAGCTGCACAGCAAAGACGACCGTCCTGCACTGAACCAAACAAGGGTTGTCGCTGTGCAGGGCGGCGGGTTTGCTGCAGCGCAGCAAAGTCTTGCCACAAAAGCCAAATGTTGCATGCGACAGCAGCTGGTTGCTAAAAAATATTAATAAATCTGCTCGTCGTCGGCATCAATAAACACCTGCACACTGCGGTGTGCTTCATCCTTGTGCGTTTTGATATGAATAGGATTACAACAATTACTGCAATCTTCAAAATCGTCCTGATCTTCTCCGCTGACATCCAGCGTGATATGGGTTGGGTGGCCACAAAATGGGCAAATAATGGTTTTGTTGATCAAGTCCATCATATCCTCCGGTAGCGAAGTAGCTTGCTGCTGTAACGGCACAGTGCAGCATGTATTGATTGCACTCAGTGTAGGCCTAAATTTTCGTTTCTGTTGCCAATCAGAGTTGTGGCCAGGCCAAAGATGTTATTGCAAATCTTCGGCAGTAAATTCAGTTAATGAACTCAGTATTTTATCGGCAATCGCATAAGCCGGATCTTGTTGATGGGCTCTATCGGGCACAGCAATACAACGCATTCTGGCTGCCTTGGCAGCAATTACCCCAGTGACGCTATCTTCGAGCGCCAGGCAATGTTCAGCAGCAACACCAAGTGCGCTGGCAGCATTAAGATAAACCTGCGGATGAGGTTTAGCCCAAGGTAAAAACTCAGCAGAGCAGGTGGCCTGAAAAAAGTGTGATAATTGAAAGTGTTCCAGAGTCGCCAGCATCATCCGGTGATTTGAAGAGGTCGCCAGTGCCAAAGGTAAACCGGCAGATTGGCACAAACTTAGCGTTTCACGGGCGCCCGGCATTAATTTACCCCGGGTGATGATCATCTCAATCACCCTGTTGATAATAAGGTCGGCAACCTCGGCGGGGCTTGGCCCTTGCCATGCATGGATGTTGTACCAGTGCTGCACCACATAATCACAACGCCAACCTAAAGTTTGTAGTGTGTCTGCGGGTTGAAGCGGAACACCAAGAGAAGAGAAAGTTTCATATTCGGCTTGTTGCCAGAAATTTTCTGAATCGAGCAACAAACCGTCCATATCAAAAATGACTGCACAGATCATCAGTTGTCCATTATCTGTGGAGGTTACAACAAATGTTGGCGGATATAATCTCTTGCCTGCCAGCTGTAACGTCCGCCACGAATATAAGCGTGATGTAATAAATGGTACAGATTATAAAGGTCTTTGCGTTCATTGTAACCGGCATCCAGTGGATACACCTGATTGTAAGCATTGATAAAACTGTCGGGCAGAGGGTCAAACATCTGGCTGTAGGCCAAATCTGCTTCCCGGTCACCAAAATAGCAGGCCGGGTCAAAAAGTACCGGCACCTCAGATAAAAAGCCGATATTACCTCGCACCAGTTCACCATGAAGCAAAGCGGCTTTGGGTTGATGTCCATGTAATTTCTGGCGTACCCGTTCAACAATTTTATCGATATCGCCAAACTGCTGATGTTGCTCGGCCAACAATTGCAGTAGCCAGCCAATACGCTGTTCAGAAAAAAACGACGACCAGTTGGCCTGCCACTGATTTGGCTGCATGGTGGCACTTAGATAATTATCCCAGTCAAAACCATACATCGCCTGATCGTCCGCTTTGTGTAAAAACGCCAATTGGTGGCCAAGCGCTTGCCAGCCGTAGGGGTGCGCACTGGTCATCGGTAAATATTCCATCACCAGAAATGACTTATCCAAGGTCTGACCGGCACAGATAATTTTCGGCAGACGCACACATTGCCGCTGTGTCAGCACTTGCATGCTCAGGGCTTCGGTTTCAAAACTGTCCAGTACTTCCCGCTGGTTCAGTTTGACAAAAAACTCCATATCAAGCCCCTGAATGTGATACAGCATGTTGCCGGAATGGGTGGACAGCTGATGTTTTTGTTCTATCTGAAAATCACATTGTATTTCGGCACTGATTTGTTCTGCGAGCGCTTGCCACATAGATAAACTCCGCTGTTATCTGATAATAAGCGTGGGATGCCTGTAGTATGGTGCAAAATCGGCCAAAGTGGAGTTGTAGTGTTGCGAAGCAACACCCTTGCCTGCAAAGCGCCCAGCCAGTAAGATAACGGCGCTTTTTGGCTGACAAACCCAGGCTACGTGCCCGCATTTGTTGGTTTAACCGTTCGTATGGTTGAACACCATCAGGCATCCACCTTCTTCGATAAAACAAGTGTCCCTTGGTATGGGTCACCACTGTAAGGAAAATGACATGCCAGTTATTACTCTGCCTGACGGAAGTCAGCGCGTTTTTGAAGCGCCATTATCTGTTTTAGACGTTGCCAAAGACATTGGCCCTGGCCTCGCCAAAGCCACCATCGCCGGCAAAATTGACGGTGTATTGGTAGATGCCTGCGAAATGATCGACCGTGACGTGAAACTGGCCATAGTGACCAGCAAAGATGAAGCAGGTCTGGAAATTTTACGCCACTCTTGTGCGCATTTATTAGGTCACGCCATTAAGCAACTGTGGCCAAACGTGAAGATGGCCATTGGTCCGGTAATTGACAACGGCTTTTATTATGACGTTGATTTAGACCGCCCAATCAGTACCGAAGATTTAGCGGCGCTTGAAGAGCGCATGCTGAAGCTGGCAAAAACCGAATATGATGTTGTGAAGAAAAAAGTCAGCTGGCAACAGGCTTATGACACCTTCGCAGCGCGTGGCGAAAGCTACAAAATGGAAATTCTCGAGCAGAATGTCGCCAAAGACGACCAGCCGGGTTTATACCATCACGAAGAATACATTGATATGTGCCGTGGCCCACATGTGCCAAATATGCGTTTTTGCCAGCATTTCAAAATTATGAAAGTGGCCGGTGCTTATTGGCGTGGCGACTCCAAAAACAAAATGCTGCAACGTATTTACGGTACAGCATGGGCCGATAAAAAGCAGCTGGGCGCTTATTTAACCCGTTTAGAAGAAGCCGAAAAACGCGACCACCGTAAAATTGGTAAGGCGCTGGATTTATTCCACTGGCAGGAAGAAGCGCCAGGCATGGTGTTCTGGCACAACGATGGCTGGACTATTTATACTGAGCTTGAAAAATATATCCGTGAAAAACTGCGTTCATTTGATTATGACGAAGTAAAAGGCCCATTGATGATGGACCGCTCTTTGTGGGAAAAATCGGGTCACTGGGATAAATACGCCAGCGCCATGTTTACCACTGAGTCGGAAAAACGTGAATACGCCATTAAACCGATGAACTGCCCGGGTCACGTGCAGATTTTTAATCAGGGTTTAAAGTCTTACCGTGATTTACCGCTGCGTATGGCTGAGTTTGGTTGTTGTCACCGCAACGAGCCGTCTGGTTCTTTACATGGTTTAATGCGGGTTCGTGGTTTTACTCAGGACGACGCCCACATTTTCTGTACCGAAGAGCAGATTGAAGCCGAAGTCGGTGGTTGTATCGATATGGTCTACGAGACTTACAAAACTTTTGGTTTTGATAAGATCGTGGTGAAACTGTCTACCCGTCCGGAAAAACGGGTTGGTTCTGACGAAATCTGGGACAAAGCGGAAAAAGCGCTGGCCGACGTACTGACCAGCAAAGGCATTGAGTTTGAGTATTTACACGGTGAAGGTGCCTTCTACGGTCCGAAAATCGAATTTACTTTGCATGATTGTCTGGACAGGGCATGGCAATGTGGTACTGTGCAGCTCGATTTTTCAATGCCAGCGCGTTTAGGTGCGTCTTATGTGGCTGAAAATGGCGAAAAACAGATTCCGGTGATGATTCACCGTGCAATTTTAGGTTCACTGGAACGTTTTATCGGTATTTTGATTGAAGAATATGCGGGTTTAATGCCGGCATGGTTGGCGCCGACACAGGTAGTTGTGATGAACATTACCGATAATCAGGCCGATTATGTGAAAGATTTAGTAAAAACTTTCAAATCTCACGGTATTAGAGCAACTTCTGACTTGAGAAATGAGAAGATAGGCTTTAAAATCCGCGAGCACACGCTGGCACGTGTTCCGTATTTAGTGGTTGTCGGTGACAAAGAAGTTGAAGCCGGTGATATCGCATTAAGAACACGTAAAGGCGAAGACTTAGGTAAGATGACTGTAACGGCGTTTGTTGACAAACTGACGACAGAAATCAAAGACCGGGTCTGATGATATTAATCCTTGGAGGAACATACCATTAAAGTAGGAAAGAAACCGTTACCGACGAACAGACCGAATCGTATTAACGAAGAAATCAACGTCCGCGAAGTGCGTTTGATTGGTCTGGAAGGTGAGCAATTAGGAGTAGTAGGTATCGCTGACGCCATTAAATTGGCTGAAGATGGTGGTTGTGATCTGGTCGAAATCAGTCCAACAGCTGAACCGCCTGTTTGTAAGTTGATGGACTATGGTAAGTTCCTCTTTGAAAAGGGTAAAGCTGCTAAAGAGCAGAAGAAGAAGCAAAAACAGATCCAGATCAAGGAAATCAAATTCCGGCCTGGAACTGATGAAGGCGATTACCAGGTAAAACTACGCAACCTGCGTCGCTTCATTGAAGAGGG
>NZ_JAVBXS010000097.1 GCF_030824435.1 Rheinheimera sp. | reverse complement strand
CCCGTCTGATTTTCTTTGTTGATGTGGATTTTTGCGAAAAAAAAGCGGCGAAAAACAGCTGCCTGCTGACGTGGATAACGCCGTCTCATTTGGGCTGCATAAGACCTTGCCGTCCGGAGCCTGGGATAGTCGCAGTGGTTGTAAAGGAGTACGCTGTGTCGGATTTAGTCAGTTTTCAAAGATTAAAAGCTTTACCTGCTCCTGTGTGGATGTTGCTGCTGGGCAATTTTTTTGTTCGTGGCAGTTATTACATGGTATGGCCTTTTATTTCGGTATTGTTGTACCGCAAGTTTGCGTTGTCGGCCGCTGAAGTAGGTTTTTGGTTAACCTGTGCTGCGTTAGTTGCTGTGGTCAGTGGTTTTTATGCCGGTTATTTATCCGATAAATTTGGCCGTAAACCTTTGTTGTTATTTGCTGCTTTGGTCGGTGTTGGTGCTTTTAGTGCTTTTGCACTGGCAGAAACAAAAACTGCAGTGATTTGTTGTATTTTTTTAGCCACTTTGCCACGTGCTTTGTGGGATTCCCCCAGCAAAGCCTGGCTGGGGGATTTATTGCCGGACAGTAAAGACCGCGAGCTGGCGCTGCAGGGTTTGTATTTTATGGTGAATGCCGGTGCCGCTGTTGGTCCTTTGCTGGGCATCTGGGCGGGCGTTAGTGGCAATCAGCAGGCGTTTTTTCTGACGGCTTTTTCTTATGCCTGCCTTGGTTTGGGTATTTTGTGGTTATACCGAGTCAGGTCACAGCGCCCGCACCATCTGCCGCAGGCCGGGTTAAATTTAAAACTAACCTTACAAATTCTGCGACAGGACCACTTATTTTTATTGGTGATAGTGGCCAATATTCTGATTAACTTTATTTATGCCCATGCCGATTCCAGCCTGATCCAATACCTGACCCGCGCCCATTTTGCCGAGCTGGTGAGCCTGATCGCCGCTTTGGGTATTTTAAATTCGCTGGTGATTGTGACTTGTCAGTTTCCGCTGTTGCGGTTGTTGTCGGGCTGGCCTGTGGTCAAACGTATTTATCTGGGCATCTTACTGCTGGCATTGTCGCAACTTTGGTATGCGCTGAATCCTATCAGCTGGTACTGGGGTTGGCTGGGCGCCACTTTGGTATTGAGTCTGGGAGAAGCGATTTTATTTGCAAATATGAATGTGCATTTAGACCAGCTTGCCCCCGCCAATTTGCGCGGCAGTTATTTTGGTGCTGCCAGTTTATATGCCATAGGTTTTTCGTTGTCACCGCTGATTGGCGGTTTGGTGCTGGATTGGCTCGGTGGTCCGGCCCTTTATTTTGGCAGTTTTTTGCTTTGTATCCTGGTGGTGTTTTGTTACCGCATCAGCGGTCGCTTGCGCCGACCGGATTTTAGCCAGTTAGCCAACGCAAACTCATCAGATAGCTGATTGAATTTTAGTCAGATTTCCCCTAGATTGGTTTTTGAATTTGTTCAGGCAGTCGGGTTGTAGTGGCTGCATTTTTAATGCACGTGAGTTCAAAAGGAATCATCATGAATAGTCACAAAGGAATAACCAGCAAACCCGGATTACTGATGGCTGCCGTCAGTCTGAGTTTGCTGGTTGCCTGTAATAAAGCACCCGAAAGTCCGGTGGCTGCTGTCACTGCACCTGCCGCCAGTACTGAGGCTGCCAAAGCTGCTCCCGAAGCAACATTAGCTTCTTATACAGCGGAGCAGTTTTACGCCACTAAATCTTATATGGGCAATAAAATTAACCACAATGGTCAGTCGTTGTTGGTTGCTTCGGACGAAACCGGTGTTTTTAACCTGTATCGTGTCAGTCTGGATGGCAGCAGCTGGCAGCAGTTAACCAAATCCACCACTGATGCCATGATGCCGGTAGACTGGTTTCCACAGGACGACAGGGTGCTTTATACCGCCGACCAGGGTGGCAACGAGTTGCATCATTTATATGTATTGGCGCCGGATGGCACTGTCACCGACATTACGCCTGGTGAAAAACTAAAAGCCATGTTTTTAGACTGGCACGGCAATGACGCCTTTTGGGTGGCCAGCAATGAGCGCGACCCGAAGTTTTTTGATTTATATAAATACGACGCCAAAACTTACCAGCGCACTTTGGTATATCAGAACAATGATGGTTTAACAGTGGACGCTGTCAGCGATGATGGCCGTTATCTGGCGCTTAGTAAAGAGCGCACCAACGCCGACAACAACCTTTATATCATTGACTTACAAAGCAAAGAACAAAAGCCACAACATATAACTCCGCATGAAGGCAATATTACTTTTGCCATTCATGGTTTTAGCCGCGACTCTAAAACTTTGATTTATGGTTCAGATCAAAACTCAGAGTTTAGCCAGGCACAGCTGTATGACATCACCAGCAACAAAAGCAGTTTGTACCAACAAGCCGACTGGGACATTAGTTTTATCGACTTTAGCAAAGACAATAAATTTAAAGTGGTTGGGGTGAATGCCGATGCTTCGACCAAAATTCAGATCCTCGACCAGAACACCGGACAAGAGCTGAAATTGCCGCCCTTGCCGGTAGGTGATTTACGCGGCATTAACTTTTCTGATGACAGCCAGTATCTGAGTTTTTATGTCAATGCCGACAACAGCCCGTCCAATTTATATGTCTGGAAAGTGGGTGATGCACAGGCAAAACGCCTGACGCAGGCGCTGGACTCTGCTATTGATGAAAAAAATCTGGTGATGAGTGAAGTGGTGCGTTACGCCAGTTTTGACGGACTGCAGGTACCGGCCTTGTTGTACCGGCCACAACAAGCCAAAGACACCGCCAAGGTGCCGGCGCTGATTTGGATCCACGGTGGCCCTGGTGGTCAGTCCCGTACCGGTTATAACCCGACTATTCAGCATCTGGTGAATCAGGGTTATGCCGTGCTGGCGGTCAATAATCGCGGTTCCAGTGGTTATGGCAAAACCTTTTATCATCTGGACGATTTAAAACATGGTGAAGACGATCTGCAGGACATAGTGTTTGGTAAAAAATATCTGCAGTCGCTGAACTGGGTGGCCTCAGATCGTATTGGTGTGATGGGCGGCAGTTATGGTGGTTATTTAACCATGGCGGCCATGGCTTTTACTGACGAATTTAAAGTGGGCATTAATATTTTTGGCGTCACCAACTGGCTGCGTACTTTGGAAAGTATTCCGCCTTGGTGGGAGTCATTCCGCGAATCTTTATATGCCGAGCTTGGTGACCCGGCCAAAGATGCTGAACGCTTAAAACGCATTTCGCCATTGTTCCACGGCGACAAAGTGAAAAAACCTGTGCTGGTGGTGCAAGGTGCCAACGACCCAAGGGTACTGCAGGTCGAAAGTGATGAAATGGTGGCGGCCATCAAGAAAAATGGTGTACCTGTTGAGTACGTGTTGTTCCCGGATGAAGGCCATGGTTTTGTCAAAAAAGCCAACCGTATTACGGCACAACAAGCTTATTTAAGCTTCCTGCAAAAACATCTGTAATAAAGCATGGCCGGAAGGGTTTGACCTTCCGGCCCCTTCTGCTTAACCTTGGCAAAGTTTCTGTCGACTGGATTTCACCATGACCCGCCCTGCCAACAATAACCCAGCAGCTACTTTATCGGCCGAACGCAAAAATGCATTGCGGCTGGACAAACAACTGTGTTTTGCCATTTATTCCACTTCGTTGTTAATGACCAAAGCTTATAAACCCCTGTTGGATCAGCTTGGCCTCACCTACCCACAATATCTGGTGATGTTGATTTTGTGGGAAAAAGATGGCCTGACCTTAAAAGACATTGCAGAACAGTTACAGATTGACTCCGGCGCTTTAACCCCTGTGATTAAACGACTGGAGGCTTTGGGTTTATTAACCCGTCGCCGCCAACCAGACAACGAAAGAGCGTTGGATATTTGTCTGACCGAAGCAGGTTGGGCCTTGCAGGTGCAAGGCAGTGAAGTGAATCAGTCATTGGGCGCTAAATGTGGTCTGACGGAACCCGCTATTGCTCCGCTGCGGGAAGAATTGGTTAGGTTACGGCAGAAACTGGCTCAGTTGCTGTAATTATTTTTTGTTTATTTCCAATCTGTTAGATCTGTTTTTTGCTTGAAGGATAAAAAAAGTACAAATTAATTTGCGAGATAATAGTTATTGCGATAACATTGTCAGCATCAACAGATTGCACCATAGGTAATGGCTGCAGTTTTAACCCCGCAGTAAAATGCTGTTGCCGCTGGTGACAACAATAAAAGCGGGGTTTTATTGGTCAATATAGTTATCGCGATAATTGTTATTTCAATACGGCAGATGCCGTCAGGAGCAAAAATGAAAGTTCTGTATAAAACCGCCGCTACCGCAACTGCTGGCCGTGATGGTCGTGCTGTATCTGAAGATGGTGTATTGGATGTGAAACTGGCAATGCCAAAAGAGCTGGGGGGCGCCGGTGGTGCTGCCACTAACCCGGAACAACTTTTTGCTGCAGGTTATGCCGCCTGCTTTTTAAGTGCGTTGAAATTTGTTGCTATGCAACAAAAACAAACGTTGCCGGCAGAGGCCACTGTCAAAGCTGAAGTGGGTATTGGCCAGGCTGAAGTTGGTTTTGCTCTGGATATTGAGTTGCAGGTCAACTTACCAGGACTGCATCCTGAGCTGGCACAGTCGCTGCTGCAGACCGCACATCAGGTTTGTCCTTATTCCAATGCCACCAGAGGCAATATTGTGGTGCGATTGCTGCTGTTATAACCAAGGTTTATCAAACTGATGGTTGGTCTTTGAGTTGTGAAGATAGTTCTGCTGCACTGCAATAAGGCGCAAAAATAACACAGATCCGCTGCTGTTATTTTTGCGCTGCTAACAACCGGAATTTATGCCTGACCCTGACTACACTTGATGTCACCCCTGCCATCTGCTTACTAAAATTTTATGGCCAGCGAACTCCTTTGTTGTTATCAGGAAGATGACCCCAAACATTGTTGTAAAGCGCCTGCCGGCCCTTCCGGTTTGTGTTATTGGCACGATCCGACCATTTGCAAAGATAAAGCCGAAGACAAAACTGCGCTGGAGCAACATGCCCGTGCCGGCGGTCAGCTGCGGGGCTTGGCATTAAAAAGAGCACAACTGGCCGGGCTGAATTTGGCTGCTGCGCCAGGCCAGACCGGTTTTGATTTAAGTTTCAGCGACTTATACCGGGCCAACTTGCAAGGTGCGCATTTATATAAAGTGAACTTAAGCCAGGCCAATGTGATGAAAGCCGATTTGCGTGATGCCAATGTGCATTGGGTTAACGCCGAGCAAGCGAATTTGCTGGGGGTCAAATGGGCCGGAGCCCGGCTGGAAAATATGCAACTGGGCAAAACTCTACGCCAGGAAGCAATCGCACAACAGGCCGTCAAAGCCGGGGATCAGACACTGGCGCAGGATTATTTTGAACAATCGGAAGAAATTTACCGCGACTTACGCAAAGCGGCCGAACACGAAGGTTTGTTTGTATTGTCAGGTTTATATATTCAGCAAGAGCTGCGGATGCGGCGTTTTCAGTATCCAAAATTTAGTAAAAGACGTTTTTTATCCAAACTGATAGACGTATTTTGTGGTTATGGCGAAGAGCCGGCACGGGTGGTGATTTTTTCGCTGGCGCTGATTTTTTGTTGTGCCATTGCCTATTTTTTTCTGGGGGTGATGAGCGCAGGTGAAGTTCTGCGCTTTGATCCGGCCTCAACTTTTGTTGAGCAACTGCAGCTCTTTGGCACCTGTTTATATTATTCGGTGGTTACTTTTACGACCCTG
>NZ_JAVBXS010000083.1 GCF_030824435.1 Rheinheimera sp. | reverse complement strand
AGAATATGAACAATCTGAGAATTATATTTGGCTTACTCATCGGTTTGGCAGCAATGTTTGCGCATGCAGACTTATCTGACAATGCTCTTGTTCCAAAAGAAGAAATGGAGTTTGCTAAAACCTACCTTGGTGAAACCTTCAGGGTCAGGTCTTTTTTCTTGCCTTTATTCAGATGACGGCATAACAACAAAACCAGACCGAGAAGGTTTACTAAGGGCACTATGAACCATCTTAAAACCTCCACCATAGCTATTCTTGCTGGCTTGGCTGCTGTGGTTATTGGTTTGCTGGCCTTTGCGCTTAGTTGGAGTTTTTGGCAGTTTTGGGGTGGGCCTATGCCTGGTAGTTGGCTGTTGTTATTGCCGGGGGATCTGACGCTGATTTATCTCTGGCATCCACTTTTTAGCGAAGAAATAAACTTCTGGCCAAAGTTAGCGCTGCAGATGTCAGGTCAGTTTATTGTGGTTACTGCTGTTACCGCAGTGTTTACCTGGGCAAAAAGGCGTTGGTTGAGTGCCTAACAATCTTCAGGGAATGCACATCGGCAAGTTTTGCAGTGCACGTCATTTTGCTGTTTTGCAAACCAACCTTTGAGGTCAGTTCTCGTTTTTTGCCCAACTGTATCTGTTTGTTAAATCGACAAAAATTGGGGTGTAAAGGTCCGAACCAACACCGGGAGCTGCGGAGTGAGCATTCAAAAGTGAGCGCGGGAGGCGCGAACGGGCGAACTTTCGTTGTTGCCGGTGGTGGTTTGTGCAGATGAATCATTTGTGCTGTTCGCGCGCTTAATTAAAGCGTGGGCAGCGCGAATGGATAAATTCGGTGATGGATTGTACAGGTTTACATCGTTGTGTTGCCGTGAAAACCACGCCATGCACCCTCAGGTTCAGCGCTGGTGATTGCCAACAACCAGACCCGGCGATGGCGGCGGTTGTGTCGTTTCCGCCAATAAAAAACTCGTTACTTGTTAAGCGCAAATCAATAAAGCTTAGTGCCAGCAAAAGCACAGCAGCTTCGTTTCCTTATGTTAAAGTGCAGCGTTAAAATGCCGCCCGCTTTATGAAAAATCGCTATGTAGTTTGCGGTTAAAAACTCATGCAGGAGTTGTATGGAAGCCCTTGGTGTTATTCAGTTCTGGACTTTTCTCTCTGGCGTTATTGTTATTATTTTGCTGCCGGGCCCCAATAGTCTGTTTGTGTTAAAAACCAGTATCAGTCAGGGGCCAACAGTGGCATGGCAGGCGGTTGCCGCTGTGCTGCTTGGCGACGCTGTACTTATTTTATTTTCTTATCTTGGGGTGGCTTCTTTGCTGCTCGCTTCGCCTGAGCTGTTTCGTTGGGTGCGTTATCTGGGCGCTGGCTATTTGTTGTTTTTAGGTGTGCAGATGTTGTTAAGCCTGCGCCAGAAAAGCACCAGCGACGCCAAAACAACCGGGGCAGCAGTGACGGACTCAAAATCAAAGGGTTGCGGGCCGACCGGTCCTGCATTATCAAGCTCCGGCTTTACCAGCTCAGTATTTCGAAAATCACTGCTGCTGAGCCTTACTAACCCCAAAGCTATTTTGTTTTATCTGTCGTTTTTTATTCAGTTTATAAATTACAGTTTTAGCCCGGCCTGGTTGCCTTATCTGGTATTGGCGCTGGTGTTGGAGCTGGTCAGTTTATGTTATTTAACTTTGTTAATTTACGCTGGTCATCATATAGCAGGTTATTTCCGCCACCAGCCCCTTGCTGCTCAGACAGGTAATCTGTTGCTTGGGCTGTTATTTAGCGCTTTTGCTGTACGTTTGGTGTTGGCTTAGTGGTGTCGGCATTGCTGTAACAATGCTGTAGTGGTCTGAATTTCCTATCGTTTTGTCAGATGTTGGGTTGCTGGCGCAAACCTATGTTTATGCGTGGTGAAACCGGCGTTATATCCCAAATTTACCTCCTTTGGTCACGGTTTGGACTGGTATTTTGTGTTTTGCTTTTAGTCTTTGTTGCCACAGGGAGGTTGAGGCTGCAGTTGGGCTCAGTAGTTTGCAGCTAGCTAACACACCTTCTTGTGTCGCGTCAGGCTAAGGCTTTTTATGGTGTTTTGGTCTGGCGGTACATTGTTTTCTTATCACCTGGCTAAAAGGTCATTTTGCAGCTGTTGGGCAGTCTGCTGTGTTGGTTTGCCTTTGTTGGCAGTGGCTTTTGCATTCAGCAACCTCTGATGTGGCAACATATCAGAGGTTTTTTTTACCGGCTTAATAGCTCGTCAGCATAGATGTTCAATAGCTCTCAACATAGATGTTCAGTAGCTCACAAGGGCGGTAACTGGCTGTTGATCCAATCCAGATAAAACCAGCTGCTGCTAAACAGCATATAACTTTCAGCTGGTATGGGTTCAGACTGGCAACTCTGGCCCCAGCTGGCCAGTCCCAGGCTGTAATCAACACCTTGATAACGCGCTACCAGTGGCGCGCCGCTGTCGGCGACACAATGATGTTCAGTGCCTTTGGCAAAACCGGCGCATATCATCGAGGCGAACAGCGCAGCCTGATAAAGATATTGTTGCTCACATTCGTTATTGGCCACTAAAGGTAAATCCACCTGCTGCAGTTGATCCGGGCCAGAACCGTCAGCCCTGAAAGCCCCCCAACTGGCAGTTGTCAGGTAAGATCCCGGGTAAACAAGCTGCGCCATTACAGCTGCCGTTGGTAATTGCAAAGGTCTGAATCTGCTGGCGGCCGGAGCGGCCAGTTGCAACAAGGCGATATTATTTGCCAGGGTGCGATAATTAAAATCTTGATGCAAAACAATTTTTTTCACCACCCGATAGCTGGCGTTTTTGTTTTGTAAGTTGTTGCCCAATAGTACTTTGTAGTTTGCCCTGGTGTTTTGTACACAATGGGCTGATGTCAGTACCCAGTCAGGCCTTACCAGCGCTCCGCTGCAATAATGGCCACCGCCCAGCTGAACAGACACCTGATAACTTAAATCTGTCTGGTTTGCCGGATTGCCGGTTGCCATCAGCGGCAGCGGATAAAGTTCGGCCATGGTTTTGTCAGCTGCGCTGCAGTTCAGGCTGCTCGCCATGCTGGCTGTGATGCTCAGTATCAGGCAGAGGCAAACAAGGCTTGGCTGAGCTGTATTGTTGCAGGTCATTTGTGTGTTCCTTGTTGCTGACAACTCTGCCGTCACCAGGCAGATTGTGTGTGTTTTGCTACAGCCTTACAGCAGTTCAGGCTGGCCTCCAGCAGTTCGGAACAATGTCAGATAAATATCAATAAATTGTCAGTGTGCGGTTTGTTGATGTTGCATTTGTAACCGACTTATATGCACAAAATAGCGGCGAGAATAAAAAACCAGCAATCAAATCAATTCGATAGTGAATTTGCCTGTCACTGCCTTGCCTTTAAGCAATAAAGACTAATACTTGGCATGACCCGGCAATCAATACTGTGCCGATGGGAAATTTTTTTTGGTTCTGGATGAGGTTGTTATGAAGAAAACTATCACTGTATTGGCTGTTGCGGCAACTATGCTGGCTGTCAGCGCGCCATCGGCTTTGGCCAATGACCAATGGGCAGCGTCTATGTGTGAATACACCAAGGCGGATGACAAAAACCGTATCCGTAAACTGTTAAGCGACAACAAAATGAACGTACGCAAAATTTATGACAGCGTACAGTGTAACAACGAATCTTTGATTAAGTTTGCTATGCGCAGTGATGCTTATGAAGTGGGTTCTTTTTATGTCAAACAGATGCCGGCAAAAGCGCTGGTGGCTGAAGATTTAGAAGCCTGGGCTGGTGCCAATGGTCTGGCAACTTCATCATTAATCAACGATATTAAAGCCCGTATTGGTCAGGATTAATTAAAAAAACATGCTGTTATGTCACAGCAACAAATAAAAAAGGGCGGTGTTATCACCGCCCTTTTTGCTGCTTGCTAAGCAGATATTGGTTGCCGCCTGCTGATGATAACAACAGGCCGGTTCAGATTAATAACCTGCCGCCTGACCATCTTTACGCGACTCTGAAGCACCATAATAAACGCCGGTTTTTGGGTCTTTCATAATGGCCTGATAACCACCATAACCGCCAAAACCATAACGGATGTCGTGGCCTTTTTGCTGCAGTTGCTGAATAGTCTGGTAAGGCACACCCCGTTCTACTTCAGTGTAACCGCCGTTTTCCAGATACATCTGGCTACCGTCTGTTGGCTCTGTATTGCCAAGGTGCTGCCAGCGCGCGGCGTCACCCGCTTCCTGCAGGTTCATGCCGTAATCAATCATATTCACCACGATTTGCACATGGCCTTGTGGTTGCATAGCACCACCCATCACACCAAAACTCACATAAGGTTTGCCGTCTTTGGTCATAAAAGCCGGAATAATGGTATTAAAAGCCCTTTTACCAGGCGCAAAAGCGTTGGCGTGTTTGGGGTCCAGTGAAAACATCTGGCCACGGTCCTGGAAACCAAAACCCAAACCAGGCACTACCACTCCAGAGCCCATACCACGGTAATTCGACTGAATAAGCGAGACCATATTGCCGTCTTTGTCGGCTGTGGTCATATAAATGGTATCGCCTTCATACAAATTGGGGTTACCGGCATCCACTCTTTGCGCCGCTTTATCTGTGATAAGTTTGGCGCGCTCCTTGCCATAAGCTTCAGAAATTAAACCTTTGACCGGCACCTTATGAAAATCCTGATCGGCATAAAATTTTGCCCTGTCTTCAAAGGCCAGTTTTTTGGCTTCAATTAAAGTGTGCAGGCTTTCAGCGCTGTTATAACCCATCGATTTTAAATCGAAATTTTTTAAAATTTGCAGCATCTGCAAAGCGGCAATGCCCTGACCATTTGGCGGAATTTCCCAGACATCAAAACCGCGGTAATTCACTGACACCGGCTCTACCCACTCAGATTTATGCGAGGCTAAATCTTCATAGCGTAAATAACCGCCTTCTTTTTGCATAAAAGCGTCAATTTTGCGGGCGATGTCGCCTTTATAAAAAGCGTCGCGGCCATCTTTGGCCAGAATTTTTAAGGTATTGGCAAGCGCCGGGTTTTTAAAAATTTCACCTTTTTGTGGTGCTTTGCCATTAATGGTAAAAGTTCCTTTAAAATCACCGGGTTGTGGTGAGAGTCTCGGCACTGACAGGCCCCAATAATAAGCAATCAGCTCAGACACCGGAAAACCCTGTTCAGCGTAACTAATAGCCGGCGCCAGAATTTTATCCATCGGCAATTTGCCAAATTTGCCATGCAGGCTAAACCAGCCGTCCACTGCACCAGGCACGCTAATCGGCAACATGCCATAAGGTGGAATATCGGTGCGGCCAAGTTTTTTCACTTCTGCCTGCATTTTCTCCAGCGTCATGCCTTTGGGCGAACGGCCAGAACCATTCAGACTAAAGAGTTTTTTGTCTTTGGCCGACCAGACGATGGCGTATAAGTCGCCACCTATGCCGTTGCCCGTGGGTTCCATTAAACCCAAAGCGGCGTTGGCGGCAATAGCGGCGTCTATGGCGTTGCCACCTTGTTTCATAATATCGAGTGCAATCTGGGTGGCCAGCGGCTGACTGGTCGCAGCCATCGCATGGGGCGCTATCACTTCAGAACGGCTGGCAAAGTCGTGGCCTGTCACTCTGTCGTAGCTGTAAGCCGGGCTGATGGCAAGACTAAATAACGAAATCACAAAAACAGGTTTTAACAACTCAACTGGTTTAAACAACATGGCGGGCTCCGCTGATTTTTTTCAGCCTTGAGCTTACTTTAGTGATCGCTAAATTCCATCAACAAACGACCAACGCCCCGCTTCAGCCGATGGCTGGCGCGCTACGCACAAGCGCTGCAGTTGGTTTTCATGGCATGATAATTTTTATGTTTCATCAGCCTGCAGGAGCTGTTATGGCCTTAGTTCAACCGCACCAGATAACACCTCACCACTTCAA
>NZ_JAVBXS010000051.1 GCF_030824435.1 Rheinheimera sp. | reverse complement strand
ACAGTAATGTATTTCACCTGACTTTTTATCCCTGATTATCACAGAAAGAGGCAACACAACATGGCCGTGATCGTAAAATATGTGGTTGAACGCAACGGAGTAGAAAAAATGACTTTTGCTGCAAAAAGCGAAGCCGATGCTTATGACAAAATGCTGGATATGGCTGATGACTTGTTTGTGGTACTTGGGGCCAGTCAGCTGATCACTGATGAAAACATGCAGGAAACCCTAGCGCTTTATCTGGCGCAGCATAAAGACGATGTATTGCAGGCACTGGGCGCTAAAGCAAAAACCGTTAAAAAAGACAAAATTGCTGATGACAATGTTGCGGATGACAACAAACAGCCCGTAGCAGAAGTTGAAAGTGTCAAAACGACAGAGCTGAACCTGGTTGCCGCCTGATAAGGCGCTGGCGGCAACTTCATCGTTCAATAGTTGAATATATCTGTTGTTGTACTGAAACCATTCGAATACAGGTCGAAGATGACAGGTTTACGAACATAAATTTAAGAAAAATTGTTTTAAAAAATGATTTTAGAAGATAACAGGCGGGTCTTTATTCCGGCATAACAATGAAGTATCTAAAAGGCTCAGTATCTCTAAAAAACAAAACCCCGCTTTTGCGGGGTTTTGTTTTATCAGCCATAACGAACCAACTGGAGAAGCTGTTAGTTTTAGCTGCTTATTTATCAGTTAATTTTTGTTCCAACTGCCTGGCTCGCTCCAGTGTTTTGCTGGCGGCATCCAGTTGTTGTTTAGCATCAGCAAATTCAGCCGGGCTATTGGCTTTTGCCAACAGCGCCGCTGCAGCGGTAACATCCGCCTGAGCTTTGATAACAGCAGCTTTAGCCGCCTGTAACTGTGCGGCTTTTTGCTGAACTATTGTCTGTTGAACCATAGTCTGTTGAACCATAGTCTGTTGTTGGCTGTTTTGGCTTAACTGAGCTTGTTCAGCCGCCATTTCAGTTGCCAAATCATCTTCAGCAGCCAACACAGCTGTTGTCGACTGAGCTTTGGCATTGATAACAGGTTGAGCCACCGCTTTGGTTTGTGCTTTGATATCAACAGCTTGTTGTACAGCCTCTTGCGCATGAACTTTTGCATCCACCACAGGCTGAGTCAAAGCTTTGCTTTGTGCTTTTATATCAATAGCTTGTGTTACAGCGTCTTGCGCTTGCGCCTTTGCATCCACCACAGGCTGAGTCAAAACTTTGGTTTGCGCTTTGATATCAACGGCTTGTGATACAGCATCTTGTGCCTGCACTTTTGCATCAACCACAGGCTGCGTAAGCGTTTTTGTTTGTGCTTTGATATCAATAGCTTGTTGTAGGGCGTTTTGGGTTTGCGCCTTAATATCTGTTGTTGCTTTAACCTGAGTTTTTACCGCTGAAATCTGATCCTGAACACCTTTTATTTCTGCACTGACAGGCGCTGTCACTGTATCAACAAGCTGTTGTTTTTTCTGTTCAATCTTCGTTTTGGCTAAATCTTCAACCTTAGCGCCGCCTAACACTGCAGTGGCCAGATGTTGCTGGTCGCTGTCGAGCCCAAGCTGGCCGGACGCCTCGCTGGTCGCTTTTTGTAAGGCTTTTTGTTTGAGTTTCACCGGATCGGCATAGTCAGCTAAATCGGCCGGCCAGCTTGGTACCACTTTGGCGGCCTGATTATTTAACTGTTCGGCAAATACCAAAGGCGCACCACCCGAGACTAACAACACGGCCATCTGGTTTGTTTCCGAGTTCCAGACAAAACCGGCTTTTTCTGCCAATTGTGGAATAGGGGTGTGATTAGAGACCAGATAAAACAACGGGCCTTCCTGTTGCACTTTATCTGCCGTTTTTAATAAGGTCACTGCAGTGTCGTAATGTTCACCCAATAACGGCTGCATGCGGTTTTTGATCAGCGGTTGTTCCAGCAGGTTCATTTCATTGGGATCAAGACCCACCAGTGGTTTTAATAATGCCCACATCAACTGTCCCTGAGGTGATAACAACAGAGCTGGTGCTACACAAGCACCAAGCAATAAGCTAAAAGCCATTACCACTGAATATTGCCGGAATCGATTTAAAAATGCTGACACTCGAATATCCCTGATTTAAAAATGAATAAAATTTGGCCGACAGGCTACCACAGCAAAAGATAAGCGGCCAGAGTAGCTCGGAACCGGACCTCCTTTTTGCCAGTAAAGGCACTTAGAAAATAGAAACTCAAATAAAAGACATTAAAACAACAGCACTCTGATCAGCACAACACGCAGCATAAAGAGTTATGAGCAAGATGAGCCCCGGCCAAAAGCCGGATGCCAGTTGGTCCAGACCGGTTGTAAACCAAGTTCTGTTAAAACAGCGGCCATTTCTTTAGGGCTACGCTCATCATCAATACTAAATTGTTGTAAAGCTTCGGGCGCCACCTGATAACCCCCTGGCTGGGTTTTAGAGCCGGCACTGATACTGGTGATCACCAGCGGCAACAATAAATCGCGAAGTCGGGCGCGTTCGCGGGTGGATAAAATCAGCTCCAGCTCAGGGGCAAAAATACGAAAAGCACAATACAACTGCACCAGCTCCTTATCACCCACCAGCACCTTGGGCTCAATACCACCGCTACAAGGCCTTAACCTTGGAAAAGCCACACTGAACTGGCTACGCCAATAATGTTTTTGCAAGTGGCGCAGATGTGTTGCCAGGTAAAATGCATCCAACCGCCAATCCGCCAGGCCCAATAAAATGCCTAAACCAATTTTGTCGATACCGGCCTTACCAAGCCTGTCCGGGCAATCAAGCCGCCAGCGCATATCGGTTTTATTGCCTTTTAAATGATATTGCTGATACGCCTGCTGCTGATAAGTTTCCTGGTAGACCAGCACAGTGTCGATGCCAAGCTGCTTAAGTTCCTGATATTCAATAGTTGTCAGTGGCTGCACTTCCAGCATCAGGCGGCTGAATAATGGCCGCAGCAGCGGAATTTGCCGGCGAAAATAATCCATGCCCACTTTACGTTCATGTTCACCTGTGACCAGCAACAACTGATCATGCCCTAGCGCTTTTACCGCTTCTGCTTCCTGTAATAATTCTTCGCTATTTAGCACCCGTCGTTTCACGGCCTGACTCATCGAAAAACCACAATAAGTACATTCGTTGGCGCACAGGTTGGACATATAAAGTGGCGCAAATAATTGCCTTGCAGCACCAAAGTGCTGCTTTGTCAGCTGCGCTGCACGTTGTATCAGCTCTGGCAAAAAGGCTGTTGCGACCGGGCTTAACAACACAGCTAAATCGGCAATCTCTGGCTTTTGGGCATAAAGTGCTTGTTTAATGCGGTTTTCATCGGCTGGTATTAACTGCAAAGTGGAAAAATCAGTCTGTGCCAGCACTTCGCTAAAAAGCGGGGTTTTTCCTGATAACTGTGCTTCCACTGATTGTTGTGTTGCTAGAGGGCTAGCCGCAGTGTCTGGAAAATGTTGCTGATATTGTTCAGATAATGGCGTTGTAGCCACAATGATACCGTGATCAGTCATCGTAAATAATCCAACAAAGCGTCCACCGGACTGGTGGCACTGGCAGCGTTTTGTGCCGGCGCGCATTGTGCTCTGGATCCGGCAAATCCGGCTTCTACCGCCAACTTAAATGCCCGGGCGGCCAACACCGGATTTTGGGCCGTGGCAATAGCGGTATTGACCAACACAGCGCTGGCGCCCATTTCTATGGCGGCGCAGGCATCGGATGCTTTGCCAATACCAGCGTCAATAATCACCGGCACTCTGGCCTGACTGATAATAATGTCCAGCATCAGCCGGTTTTGCAGCCCCTGATTCGAACCGATAGGGGAAGCCAGCGGCATCACTGCTGCACAACCTGCGTCCTGCAAAGCCTGGCAATGCACCGGATCAGCGCTGCAATAAGGCAACACAATAAAACCCAGTTTGCAAAGCTCTGTTGCTGCCAACAGGGTTTCATGGGGATCCGGCAATAAATAACGTGGGTCGGGGTGAATTTCCAGCTTAACCCAGTTGGTTTCTAACAGCTCACTGGCCAGCTCTGCAGCAAATATCGCTTCTTTGGCATTGACTGCCCCTGAAGTATTGGGCAAAAGCCGCACACCAGCTTGTTGTAAAGGCGTTAATAAATCGGGTGAGGGCTGGCCTGGTTTTAGCCTTTTTAGTGCCAGAGTGACCATTTGCGTGCCGCTGGCACTGATGGCTTCCAGCATCTGCTGTGGGCTGGCAAACTTGCCGCTGCCAAGCAGCAAACGGCTGTGAAATTGTTCATGACCAAGTTCAAACACTTTAACCTCCTGCCACCAGATTAAAAATTAACAGCTCGTCCTGCGCTTGCAGTTGTTGTGTTGGCCACTGCACTTTGGCCAGCACCTGCTGATTCAGCGCCACCGCTACTTTCAGCTCCGCCAGCGGCAAACCGCTCCACTTTGTTAATAGCTCTGTGACAGTGCTGTTTGCGCTGATAAAAAAGGGCTGTTGATTGACTTTGAGTTCCAGCATCAGTGCTGTCATAGCCCATGCTCCTCTGGCTGATTGCAGGTTTTTTGCTGTTGCGGTCTTGCGGGCAGCGGGCTTTTGATGTGCTGTAACCGCGGAAGCTGACAAACCGAACATTGTGGGTCCACTGCAATGCTTAAAGGCACAAAGTTCTGGTTTTGGTGTTGATACAACTGAAAGCGGGTTTTAACGGCGATGCCACGCAGAAAATCAAGCGCCGTTATACAAAGTTGCAGTGCCAGGGTAGCCACTAAAGGTGCATAAGCCCCCTGACTGGAACAACCGCCGACAGCTAAAGGCACGTTATGTCCCAGACATTGCAGGCAACCTGTGGTGTTTTGTGGCAAAGATGCGGCTTTATCCTCTTTAACACTGGCCGGCATAAACCAGCTATAACCCTGATAAGCCACTGCTGAGGCGCCGGCCCAGCTGCGTTGATACTGCAGGCACAAGCGGTTCAGCAGTAACTTGGTTGCAAGATTGTCGGAGCAGTCCAGCACAAAATCGACTTTAGTTAGCAGCAGATGCAGCATTTGCTCATCAGCATTTTGGGTGAATGCTGTGATTTGAATAAAGGGGTTATAAGCCGATAAAGCCGCTTTGGCCGCTGTTGCTTTCAACATACCCACATCTGCCGGTTTATATAACGGCTGACGCGGCAGGTTACTGAGCTCAACTTTGTCACCATCACAAAGCCACAACTGACCGACACCAGCGCCAGCAAGATACGTTGCTGCCGGACAACCCAAACCACCCAAACCTATGATCAGCACCGTTTTTTGTTTGAGTGCCAGTTGCTGGCTTTCCGACCAGTCGGGCAATAACAGCTGACGGCTATAATATAAAAACTCGTTGTCGCTGAGTGTTATTGGCTTAACAAAGGACATCATAAGCTCCTTTCAGCGGTTTTTTTTGGGCGGGCTGATACAAACTCTGGCAACAGGAAATCAGCTGTTTAAGTGCCAGTTCCGGCTGCGCTGCCGCTGTAATAGCCGACACCACAGCTACACCACGCACGCCGGTTTGCAGCACCTCGGTTATATTCTGTTGATTGATACCGCCAATAGCGACAGTTGGAATATCGTCACAAAGCCAGACATAGTCAGCCAGGCGTTTTAAGCCCTGAGGTTTGGATGGCATCTCTTTGGTTTTGGTTGGAAATATATGGCCAAGCGCAATATAAGAAGGCCGAAGTGGTAACACAGTGGCAAGTTCAGCATAACCATGGGTGGAAATGCCAAGACGAAGACCTGCGCCGGCTATAGCTGTTAAATCAGCCTGCTCTAAGTCTTCTTGCCCCAGATGTACCCCATAAGCCTGATATTCAATCGCCAACTGCCAGTGATCATTAATAAAAAGCTGGATATGATAATCGTGGCAAAATTCCACAGCGGCCGAAATTTGCGCCCTCAGCTCGTGTTCCGTTTTGTTTTTCAGCCTCAGCTGTACTGTCTGCAAACCAAGTGGCAACAGCCGTTTTAACCAGCTGATATCGTCAAGCACAGGGTAAAGACCAATACTCTGGCTTAAACGCGGGAATAAAGCTGTTTTGATGTTCAGGTTTTCCTCTGCCAGAGCCTTTTGCTCTGGCAATCCGGTATTGGCTGATACCCTATAAAGTGCCGGAAAATCCTGTTGTTGCAGCGGCCAGCCCAACCGGCCAAGCGAACCTGCGCCCTGACCAGTGGCATAACCGGCGCGCAGGCTTTGTTGTAAATAAGCCCGGCTTAATACAACGGCATCAAGAAGGTCGTAGCTCTGCGCCCATAAAGCGGCGATGGCCGACGCCAGAGTGCAGCCTGTACCATGTTGATGTGGGTTATCCAGCCTGTCGTTATAAAGTTTCACCACAAGGTTATCCGCGGTGGGCACAAGCAGATCCACTATTTTGTCGCTGTCGCTGTCGCTGTCGCTGTCGCTGTCGCTGTCGCTCAGCGAGGCATGGCCACCTTTTAATAAAATGGCCCCCTGATATATATCCCGCAGTGCCAGCAGCTGTGTTGTTGCTTCCTCTGTATCAGCAGCAGCCGCTTGCTGGTTCTTTTTGGCAAAATATACCAGCTCCGGCAAGTTAGGGGTGAGCAGCTGCACCTGTTTAAGCAGTGCCAGACAAGCCTGCCAGCTGATGTCAGATAAACAACGGCCTGTGCTTGCCATTAAAACAGGATCCCAGATCACCGGACATTGCGGTTGATGTTTGGCCAGCCACCAAGCCAAAGCTTCAATTTGTTTGTCATCAGCGAGCATACCAATTTTAATGGCAGCTGGCGGTAAGTCATGCCAGAGTGCATCCAGCTGGCTGCACAAAATGTCGGCAGGCAGCGGGAATACACCCGCTACAGTCACGCTATTTTGTGCTGTGACTGCCGTGATCACAGTGCAGCCATGGGCAGCTAAATCAGTCACAGTTAACAAATCGGCCTGAATACCGGCACCACCGCCGCTGTCGCTGCCGCCAATACACCAGACAATGGGTTTTTCGCCGTTCATGGCAATTCCGCCATTGTGGTGCCGGCGACAGCAGCGGTTTGTGGTCGCACCGCATCCACCGGCACCGACAACTCACGCAATTGTTGATTGAGTTTCATCGAGCAGAATTTTGGCCCACACATAGAGCAAAATTCGGCATGTTCATCGGCCTGCGGGCTGCTTTGCTGGTAATAACTGCGTGCTGTGTCGGGATCGAGCGCCAGATTAAACTGATCCTGCCAGCGAAAATCATAACGGGCAGCCGACAACGCGTTGTCTCTGAGCTGTGCCGCCGGATGGCCTTTAGCCAAGTCTGCGGCATGAGCGGCAATTTTGTAAGTAATAAGCCCTTGTTTTACATCTTCTTTGTCTGGCAAACCCAGGTGCTCTTTTGGCGTCACATAACAAAGCATGGCGCAGCCAAACCAACCGATCAGCGCAGCGCCAATGCCGGAAGTAATATGGTCATAACCCGGTGCTATGTCGGTGGTTAAGGGGCCTAAAGTGTAAAAAGGCGCTTCATGACAATGTTTTAACTGCTCTGTCATATTGGCCTGAATAAGATGCAAAGGCACATGGCCCGGGCCTTCAATCATCACTTGTACATCATAAGCCCAGGCAATTTTGGTCAGCTCACCTAAAGTTCGAAGTTCAGCAAACTGCGCTTCGTCATTGGCATCGGCAATAGAACCAGGGCGCAGGCCATCCCCCAAAGACAGGGAAATATCGTATTTGGCGCAGAGCTGACAAATTTCTTCAAAGTGGCTGTAAGCGAAGTTTTCCGCCTGATGCAGTTCACACCACTGCGCCATAATTGCGCCGCCGCGCGACACTATGCCGGTTAACCTTTTGGCGGTGAGTGGTAAAAACGCCCGTAACACACCGGCATGAATAGTAAAATAATCCACCCCTTGTTCGGCTTGTTCTATCAGCGTTTCTTTAAATAACTCCCAGCTCAGCTCATTGACCCGGCCACCAACTTTTTCCAGGCATTGATAAATAGGTACAGTACCCACAGGCACAGGGCTATTGCGGATGATCCACTCGCGGGTTTGGTGAATACGCCGGCCAGTGGATAAATCCATAATAGTGTCAGCGCCCCAGCGCACCGACCAAATCAGCTTTTCTACTTCTTCTTCAATGCTGGAGCTGACCGCAGAGTTGCCGATATTGGCATTTACTTTCACCAGAAAGTTACGGCCAATGATCATAGGTTCTGCTTCAGGGTGATTGATATTTAAAGGAATAATTGCGCGGCCAGCGGCAACTTCAGCGCGGACAAATTCGGCAGTAATTTGTTTGGGAATAGCAGCACCAAAACTTTCGCCCTGATGTTGTGGCGCTAAACGTTCATCCTGCTGCCTGGCTAAATCGGCAAGCGCCATATTTTCCCGACAAGCAATAAACTTCATTTCGGCGGTGATCATACCGGCGCGGGCATAATGCAGCTGAGTAACCCTTCGGCCTTGTTGCGCAACGCGGCAAGCTACATCAAATTCTGTAGGCCAGGCGTCCAGTTCAATACTGTCATCCTGATAACTGCGCTTCACCTCCTGGGTATCTCCACGTTCTTCCAGCCAGGTTTTGCGCAGTTGTGGTAAACCACGGCGAACGTCCAGGCTTTGCGCCGGGTCGCCAAAAGCACCACTGCAATCGTACAGCAACACCTGACTTTGCGTTTTATCGGTCAGGGTTACAGCACGGCAGGGCACCTGAATATGGTCACCTGCATCCAGGTAAACCCGGCTGGAGCCAGAGAATAAATGAGGGGTTAAGGCATGAATATTTTGTTGTGCCTGCACTCGTGCGGCGCGGCGGTTTTGTGGTTTAGACATAGCAATCCTTAATAAACCAAAGGGTTAAATTAAATTGCTTATCTGGAGTGAGTTGGAGTAATGACGGCGTTAATACTAACTTCGCCGCTGCATAAATTGGTGCCAAAAACTTGGTGAACAAAGCCAAGGCAACAGTGAGGTGGATGCACATTACCCTTGTTCCCTTCGCAGGTTCTAGCCTGATCAGGTTCAACGGATCCCGCATAAAGCGGTCTCAGCCCAAATGGGCACTCCGACAAGTGGGGCCGAGTATAATTATTTTGTTACTTAAAATACAACTTGAATTTACTTCTGGCTGGACTGGTCGGTCTTTTTGTCAAAAATATTACTGCCAAAAACAGCGCTGAGCATTTGCCGGCTGAACTTACGGCTAAGGTGTTTTAACAGCAACCACAATGGCATTTTCAGGTAATGGCCACGTAATAACAGCAAAAAATCAGCAATGGCGTCGGCGCTTGTGGCAGATATCGGGTGAGCAGGCTGGAGCTTACGCATAAAGATAAAATCAAGGCAGCGTTGTTGAAATTTGCCGGGTTGATAGGGCTCCAGCTGTTGCCAAACTTGTGGTGGAACATCAAAAGCCAGAATTTTCTGGTTATAACGCAAAGCTAAAAAAAGTTCGCTGGCAAAACCGCTTTGTGTGGCCAACAGCAATAATTCCTGCCAAAAATCCGGACTTTGATACTGCTCAAGAATTAAATACAAATCGGTGAGATCGCGAAAACCATGTTTAATTTCTTCGCTCAGCAACAGATGTATTGCGCTGTGTAACAACATGGCTGCCGGGCTAAACACAAAGTAACCAGCGCTGGTTTGTTGGGTATGGCGAAAAAACAGCTGGATGTCGGGTGCTCTGCCTGTCATCAGCGGTAATAAATTATGGTGCACATCCAGCAGGGTACCGCGGTTGCCATGGCGTAATGGCGGTATTTCATGCGACCACTCACGGTAATATTTCTGGTCGTATTCATCGAGATCTTCTGCAAAAAAACCGTATAAACACAGTTCTTGTTCGATCCGCAATAAACTTGGTCGATCGACCAGCAGGTCGATGTCGCTGTAAGTGCGCCCAAGGCCAACATTGGCGTGCTCTGTTAACGAATAAGCTGCACCTTTAAGAAACAGCAGGTTTGTAGTCAAAGGCTTCAGCAAACGGTTTAACAGTTTGGCTTCATACTGCACCTGGTGATACTGTTTTTGTGCAATAAGCTCAGCGTTTTTCAGATGATTCAGCACATAATCAGGCAAAGTTGCCAATAACCCCTTATCTCGCAGCCGCCAGCCCAAACGGGCCAGACACTGTTGATACCGCAGTACCCGGATTATACTGGCCCAGTCTTGCGGCTGTAGTGGTCCCGGATCTTTGCCGAGGAATAACTGAATAATGATGTCACGGATGGGCATAAGGCAACACATCCTGTTGTAAAAACTCTGCCAATTCAGCCACCTGGCTGTACGTTACTTCGTAGTTCTGACATTGTTCTACCAGCTTCACTATGGTGTGAAAACCTTCGGCTCCAGCCAAACTAAAGTTAAAGGCATTTTCTGCCAGTGCCATAAAGGCCTGCGCCTGACTTAAAGCGGTAATTTCCAGTTGTTGGGCTTTGTTATATTTAGGAAAGACGATAGCAACCACTTCAGCAGATACAGTGTTCTGCAACCAGCTGTCGGCAGGGGGCGACAAATGAACCACATCACCTTTATGGGTGTTTTTGGCAACGGACGAGAACCTGGCTTCAGGGAACCAGCTTCTGGCCAAATCAATAGATTGATTTTTAAGGCAAATAGGGCGCACAAAAGGAATAACTGTATTAGTACCCGGGATCAACAACGCCATTTCATCAGACAATAAACGCCAGCCATTAAATGCCAACCAGGCGGTGAGGGTACTTTTGCCCGAGCCAGGCGGCGCTGGAAACAACACCGCTTTGCCATCTTTTGCCAGAACAGCGGCATGCACTATGACAAACCGCATTTCCGTGGTTGCAATACACCAGTTCATACCCCATTCGAGTAATGCAAAACCGTTATCAACCTCAATTGGTTTAAAAGGCTCCTGCTGATCTGCCAAAAACCTCGCCTGAGGCCTGATATATTTACGCAGCCCGCTGCCGGCACTTAAAGTCAGATAATAATCAGGTATTTGTGCTGTGCATGACAAAGTATCACCGTAAATATGTTGCAAATTGGCAGCGACTTTGCTGATGTCAGTGCGGATTTCAAAACAAAAAGGTGGCAGGTTCAGGTATCTGACGTTAAATGTCATCGGAGGGGCTCAGATTGTTGACCGCAGTGTCAGACAGAAACAATTTCAGTCGTTGCATCACTAACCGATTCTGACGTAATTCTGATGAGGTCTCAGCCAATTGCTGATAAATAGCAAAAAGCGGCAAACTTAAAGCTAAAGTTTCGCCGCTGTGCATATGAAAAAACACTGTACCTGAGTTATCCGCAAAACTGTGAATAACAACTGCTTGTTGAAACCACTGCTCCATTGCAGACAGTGGTATTAAGCGTGGTAGTTATCGATAATGGAGCTCAGCTCGCTGCCGACACTGTAAGGATCAAGCAAGGCTTTGTTGTATAGGTAACTGGCAAAATCACCTGCGGTTGCAAAAGGCTGACCAATACCAATAATAGGATAATTGATACCAAATTGACCATGATAGATAGCGTTCAGATAGATACCTACCATATGGAAGTTACAGTTACCCGCACCTTTGTTTTTGGGATCACCAACCAGAATGTCACCAAAGGTCAGGGATGTTTTTAACGCAGGAGAACCGCTTTTTGTAAAGGCGCGACCACCAAACACTGTGTAAAAGTTTAATGTATGGTTCTGAATTTCATGATTTGACCAATAACCAGGTGACAATAATTCGATAGGATCGCCACCGGAGAAGTCAGAGCCGTGCCCTGAAGCGACGATAGACTGCGCTACGCCACCGCCACTTGCCCAAACTGAGCGTGCTGGCAGACTGGCAATCACTAAACCTGCTGTTGCTTTTGTCAAAAACTGGCGACGTGACTTACCAGAATCTGTGGCATGCGCAGAGACCGAAGGAACGGATGATTCGACTGACTTGTTTTCGGGTTGCTCTTGCATAACTTCCTCCTAATACAACAGACTAGTGTTAAGCATATTTTGTGCCACAAACATATGTCGTTGTATCATAGTGTTTTTTCGCCGAAAGCTCGGATAAAAAACAAATCTTTGTAAACTGAATTGACAGTGATCCTACGCTGATTTACGTAGTCAGTCCAGTCAGCGTTTGCGTGCCGCTTCAACCAACAGCAACAAAGCGATACAGTGCCTGCAACAGCTGTAGTTTATGCTCATCGCTCTGATGCTGCTCAGCGGCATTCTCCAAAGCAATGGTAAATTCCTCCAGCGTTAACGAAGGATTATCCAGCCCTAAAGTTAATTTGTCGTGACAGTAACGCTGCCATTTCAACATTTCATCGTGATTCAGTGTAAGAGGGTAATTCCGGGCCCGGAACCTGAACAACATTTGATTCAGCCTGTCGTCCTGAAACAGCAAAGGCGTTGCTGCCAGCAGCTCTGGGCTCATTTGATGTAATTGTTGCATCAGTTGTTTATCACTGTCGCTGCAAAAGCCTTGATATAAAGCGTAATCCGGGTTTGTTTCGGCTTTAAATTCATTTTCCAGTTGATATATGGCCACCACTTTTTGTTGTAGTTCCCGGTGCCGCCTCAGCCATTCCAGATTTGCCAGACAATTACTGCGACTGATACCAAGCTCTGCAGCTCTTTGTTCAGTTAAAGTTTTAGCATTGGCAAGCACTGGGCACTTATTCAGGTGGATTAGTTTTAACCCAAGCCGTTGCTCATCTGCG
Source organism: Rheinheimera sp. (assembly GCF_030824435.1). Classification (GTDB taxonomy): domain Bacteria; phylum Pseudomonadota; class Gammaproteobacteria; order Enterobacterales; family Alteromonadaceae; genus Pararheinheimera. The sequence continues at coordinate 35,303 of NZ_JAVBXS010000051.1, read as the reverse complement.
GCCAAATCTGCGGTTTTGCGATAGAGCAACTGATGCAATTCCTGTACAGGTAAATCTAATAGGAGTCTTGGATCCGACTGCAGATTAAAACAAATAACCGCATTTTTATTGCTGGGGTGATAAGCCAGCGGCACTATCCAGCTACAACAACCCTGCAACGCCGGAAACTTGGATGAAACATGCACTAATGGTGTTAACCCGGCAACATCTATCAGCGCCTGAACCTGACTTTTTTTGCGAAGTTCATACAAATACTGAAAGAGTTTCGGTTGTTTTTCTTTAATAAGTTTTGCCATAGCGATAGTGGCGTAGACATCAGAACGGGCATCATGGGCATGCTCGTGCGTCAGGCCATTGGCCTTGGTTAAATCTTCCAAGCGAAAACTTGGTGTGCCATTGTCGTGTAATGGCCACTGAATACCTTCAGGGCGTAACGCATAACAAGCCCGCACCACGTCTATTAAATCCCAGCGGCTGTTGCCTTGTTGCCATTCACGGCCATAAGGGTCAAGAAAGTTACGCCATAAGCTGTAACGCGTGACTTCATCGTCAAAACGCAGATTGTTATAGCCGACCACACAGGTCTCGGGCGCACTGAACTCTGTGAGGATTTGCCGCATAAAATGGACTTCCGGCAAACCTTTTTTCTGACACAACTGCGGGCTAATACCGGTAATTAAAGCGGCAACCGGATGGGGCAAATAGTCCGGAGCCAGTTGGCAATACCACATCTGCGCTTCGCCAAGAGCATTCAGCGCCATATCTGTGCGAAGGCCTGCGAACTGAGCTGGGCGGTCTTTTTTCGGATCCGCCCCCCAGGTTTCGTAGTCGTGAAAGTAAAAAGTTGCTGGCAAAATACACCCCGATAACACGCAAAACTCGCGGCAGTATAAGGCAATAAAATCAAGGCGCAAATGCAATGCCTTGATTTTATTGCCACAGCGCGCTGTGGCATAATATGGCTATCGTCAAAGCAGAACACTGTGGTCTGTTGTATAACAAGAGTGAAATTTATGTTGTTGCGGTTTTTAGGCACTGCTTTTGTGTTGCTCTGCCTGTTCGTTGTACTGCAAGTTCGTGCTGCACCTGATAATTTTAGTGAAGCAAAACGTTTAGCCCAGCGTATTTATAGTGATGAAAACCAAACATTTTATTGTGCTTGCCCTTTGCGTTGGCAAGGAGGTAAAGGGATCCCCGATTTAAAAAGCTGTGGTTACAAAGTCAGGAAAAATGGGCCTCGTGCCCAGCGTATTGAGTGGGAACACGTAGTACCAGCACATCATTTTGGTAAAAGCCTGCCATGTTGGCAGCAAGGTGGGCGGGACAACTGTCAGCAAACAGATACCTTGTTTGGCAGGATGGAAGCGGATTTATTTAACTTAAAGCCGGCTATTGGCGAAGTAAATGGCGATAGAGCCAACTTTGCTTTTGCTGAATTGCCTGCTCAGCCGCCGCAGTATGGCGCTTGCCCCTTTAAAGTCGATTTTCAGGCACAACTGGCTGAACCCCGTGCTCAGGTCCGGGGGGATATAGCGCGGATTTATTTTTACATGGCCGATAAATACGCTTTGGCTCTACCAAAATCACAACAACTGTTGTTGATAAGGTGGCATCAGGACGATCCGGTGGACGACCGGGAAAGGCTGTTAAACCGCCGTATTGCCCAGCAGATGGGGCATCCGAATTATTTTGTCACCGAAGTACGGCAATGGGTTTTGGGTTACCAACCAACAGCTTATGGTTTAGCTGGTCGCTTGTCGGATAAAACGCCGGTAGCAACAATAACGCAGGCCCGGTCTGTAACTGCAGAAGATGCTGCAAAGGCTTTGCCAAATAAAAATACCGTTACAAAACAAACGCAGGTGCTCGGCAATCAAAACAGTAAGATTTATCATCTGTCCGACTGTCCGGGCTTTAGTCAGGTAGGGGTTAAGAATCAACGTTGGTTCCAGACTGAACAACAAGCGTTGCAGGCAGGCTTTCGTAAAGCTAAAAACTGCCAATAAGCAGCCAGTATCAGTTGTATGCAGCTATAGCCGGACAACGGCTGAGTGAACACATAAAAAGCATCGTCAGTAGCGATGCTTTTTATGTGGGTTGTCAGGCATTCAGCGCACTGAACAACTGATCTTTTAATTTCAGCCGCAGTTTTTTGCGCTCTTCCAGGTAGTCATCAGAGCTCACCTCAGTGCCTTGTTCAATACGAAAAACCTCGTGGTCCACTTCGTGATATTCGCTAAATAATCTGGCGAAGTGATGGTCAGTTGTTTTTAACTGATGGATACGCTGACGAAACTCCGGAAACTCCTGCAATAAACTGTGTTTTTCTAATGTCATATCGTTACCCCTTAGTGCAGACCAACGGTCTTATCATGTTGTGATGACATGATGCTAACAAGCTGACACAACGCTGTTTTGATTTAACGCAAGCTTTTGCTGTTTGAGCGCAACAGCATCTGAGCGCATTGCAATCCGACCTGTCTTCGGGGTATCACTACAGTACTTTTTGCAAAATCAACCAGGTGAACTGAATGCGTGTATCAAAATTGATGTTGTCGCTGATAACTCTGTTTATCAGCGGCGCAGTGGTGGCTCAGGCGCCCTATGCCATCGTTATCCACGGCGGTGCCGGCACTATTAACAAAGCGCAATTAAGCCCGGCACAACAACAGGCGTATGAGCAAAAACTGACAGAAGCTGTGAATGCCGGTTATCAGGTGCTGGAGTCTGGTGGCACTAGTCTGGATGCTGTGACTCAGGCGGTGCTGGTGATGGAAGATTCACCGCTGTTTAACGCCGGAAAAGGTGCAGTTTACACCTATGAAGGTGGTCATGATTTAGATGCTTCCATTATGCGCGGCGACACCCTGGAAGCCGGTGCTGTTGCCGGTGTCACCATAGTGAAAAATCCGGTTTTGCTGGCAAGGGCTGTAATGGAAAAGTCTGAGCATGTGATGTTATCGGGCAAAGGCGCCGAAGAGTTTGCCAAACTACAAGGCCTGCAGCTGGTCGCCAACAGTCATTTTGATACTGAATTTCGTTATAACGCTTTGCTAAAAGCCAAAGAAGCGATGAAAAAAGCGGAGCAAAAATCCCCCCATCAGGCGTCTTTGCGCTTATCGCCAGCCTGGAACCCAGCCTGGAATATGGGCACTGTTGGCGCAGTAGCGCTTGATAAACAAGGCAATCTGGCAGCTGCCACTTCAACAGGTGGTATGACAGCAAAAAGATACGGCCGTATTGGTGATGCGCCTATTATTGGTGCCGGTAATTTTGCCGACAATCAAAGCTGCGCTGTTTCTGCCACTGGCCATGGTGAGTTTTTTATCCTATACCGCGTTGCTGCTGATATCTGTGCAAGAGTGAAATACGGTGGTGTCAGCGCAGCAGAAGCTGCAGATCAGGTGATCCATCAGGAGTTGGTAAAAGCAGGTGGCACTGGTGGTGTCATTGTGATGGATAAACAAGGCAATATCAGCTGGCCTTTTAATACCGAAGGCATGTATCGCGGCAAAAGAGTTGCGGGGCAGGCAGCGCAAGTGGCTATTTTTCAGGACCTTGCGAAAAAACCACAATAGCAGGGCTGAACTCATGAATATGCACTACGCTTTTGAAACGGCAGCGTTAATTCGCTGCTTTGATGTCGCATAAAGCCATATTCCTGAGGGGGAACACATGAATTTATTAAAAGTGGCAGACCAGATGAACCATCATCCCGTCACTTTCAGTGCCGATATGACGTTGGAAACGGCGGTCGACAAACTGACAGATGCCGGTCAGTTGGGCGGCCCTGTGATTGATAAAAACCGTAAAGTGGTAGGGTTTTTATCTGAGCAGGATTGTTTAGCCCGGATGTTGTTGTCGTCTTATCATGATCAGGTCAGCGCCCATGTCAGCGATGTGATGCGTACTGAAGTGCTGACGGTCAAACCTTATACCGGCATTATTGATTTGGCCCAGCAAATGTTGGGCGCTAAACCAAAAATTTATCCGGTGGTGGATGACAATGGTGTGCTGCTGGGGGTGATTAGCCGCACTGACGTATTAAGAGCCATAGATCAGGAGTTACATTCACATTATCGTGCTGTGAGTTAAGCCGCTTTGCGTGCTTTTTCAGCACTTTGGTGCGGCTTGAAACTTATCTTGCTGCGTCGGACTGAGTTTGCTGGATTTGCCTCAATGAAACTTGTTAGCATAACGCCCTCTTTGCTGTGAGGGCGTTGTTTTGACTGCTGCTGTAACTGTATCTGCTTTATTTTCCCAATTAGCCGCTTGTATGCCAAAAGACCGTTTTGGTCTGAAAAAACGTTTGCATGGCGCAGAAAAATTAAGTGTCGATGCTTTGCCCAAAGTGCTGGAAAAAATTGCTGCTGATATAGACCGCTCTGCTGCGCTCAAGTTACAACGTCTGGCCACGTTGCCAACTATCACTTATCCGCCTGAATTGCCCGTGGTTGCGAAGCGCGAAGATATAAAAGCTGCTATTGCAGCGCATCAGGTGGTGATTATTGCCGGTGAAACGGGTTCGGGTAAAACCACCCAGCTGCCGAAAATTTGCCTTGAGCTTGGCCGGGGTGTGGAAGGTTTTATCGGTCATACCCAACCAAGGCGTTTAGCCGCGCGCAGTGTGGCGCAGCGCCTGGCTGACGAGCTGCAATGCCAGCTTGGCAATCAGGTGGGTTATAAAGTGCGTTTTGGCGACCACAGCTCGCCACTTTCGCATATTAAGTTAATGACAGACGGTATTTTGCTGGCCGAAATTCAACAAGACAGATTCTTAAATCAATACGACACCATCATTATTGATGAAGCACACGAACGCAGTCTGAATATCGATTTTCTGCTGGGTTATTTAAAGCAGTTGTTGCCACGTCGCCCCGATCTCAAACTGATTATTACCTCGGCCACTATTGACCCACAGCGTTTTTCCAAACACTTTAACAACGCTCCTGTGATTGAAGTGTCGGGCCGCACTTATCCGGTGGAAGTGCGTTACCGAAGCCCCATGGATAACGACGATAAAGACGCCGATCAGCTGCAAGCCATTTTTGACGCCGTGCATGAGCTGTACCGTGAGCCGCCAGGCGATATTCTGATTTTTTTAAATGGTGAAAGGGAAATCCGTGACACTGCTGATGCGCTGGATAAACTCAAACTGCCGCATACTGAAGTGTTGCCGTTATATGCCAGGTTAAGTGCCAGCGAACAAAACCGCATTTTCCAGAGTCACACCGGCCGTCGTATTGTGCTTGCCACCAACGTGGCAGAAACCTCGTTAACAGTGCCTGGTATCCGTTATGTGATAGACCCTGGTACTGCACGTTTGTCACGTTACAGCTACCGCTCTAAAGTGCAGCAGCTGCCGATAGAAGCTATTAGTCAGGCCAGCGCCAATCAGCGTAAAGGCCGTTGTGGTCGGGTGGCGGCTGGTATTTGTATCCGGCTTTACAGTGAAGAAGACTTTTTAAGCCGGCCGGAATTTACCGATCCGGAAATTCTGCGTACCAACCTTGCTTCCGTTATTTTGCAAATGCTGGCGCTTGGTTTGGGCGATATTCAGCAATTCCCGTTTTTACAAAAACCAGACAGCCGTTTTATCAACGATGGTATTCGCTTACTGGAAGAGCTGGGCGCGTTAAAACCCGGGCGCGGCGACCAATTGGCACTGGCGCCACTGGGGCAACAGTTAAGCCGTTTACCGGTCGACCCAAAACTGGCGCGTATGGTGCTGGCCGCGGCTGGCACCAATGCTTTACGCGAACTTTTGGTGATCACGGCTGCACTGTCTATTCAGGATCCACGTGAGCGGCCACTGGATAAACAACAAAAAGCGGATGAACTGCATGGCCGCTTTACCGAGCCTGATTCTGACTTTTTGTCGATGTTAAAGCTGTGGGATTATCTGCAAAACCAACAAGAAGCGCTCAGCAACAACCAGTTCCGCCGGATGTGCAAAATGGAATTGCTGAACTATTTAAGAGTGCGTGAATGGCAGGATTTATTTGGTCAGCTGTCGCAGGTTTGTAACGAAATGCAGCTCAAACTCAATACTGAGCCTGCCGATTATCACAGTATTCACAGCGCCATTTTAACCGGTTTATTGGGCCAGATTGGTCAGCGTGATGCTGAAGCTGATTATATGGGGCCAAGGCAAAGCCGCTTTTTTGTGTTCCCTGGCAGTGGTTTATTTAAGAAAAAACCGAAGTGGGTGATGAGCGCCGAGTTGGTGGAAACCAGCCGTTTATATGCCAGGACTCTCGCCAAAATTGAGCCTGAGTGGATAGAGCCGCTGGCACAGCATCTGGTAAACCGCAGTTATGCCGAGCCGCACTGGGAGAAAAAACGCGGTGCCGTGATTGCTTATGAGCAAGTGACTTTATATGGCCTGATTATTGTTGCCAAAAGACCGGTGCTGTACAGCAAAATTGATGAAGCGCTTTGTCATCAGCTGTTCATCCGCGAAGCGCTGGTGAATCAGGAGCTTGGTCTGAATGAAGCTTTTTTAAGTTTTAACGAACGGCTGATTAACGAAGTCACTGAACTTGAAGACAAATCCAGACGGCGTGACATTCTGGTGGATGAAGACACCCTGGCCGGTTTTTACGCTGAAAAAATACCGCTTTGGGCAAATAACCGCATTGATTTTCAAAAATGGTGGCGACAACAAAAACAAAAAGATGCCACTTATCTGAATTTTGACCCAGAGCAGCTGCGTAAACACAATGCCGACAGCATTACCGCCGACAGTTATCCGGAGATTTGGTGTCAGGATAATTTAACATTGCCGCTGGAATATCATTTTTCACCTGGTGCGCCTGATGATGGGGTTAGCCTGATAGTGCCTTTAACTTTGCTGAATCAGCTTAAAGATGAAGGTTTTGACTGGCTTATTCCTGGCCTTCGGCATGAACTGTTAGTAGCGCTGATAAAATCTTTACCGAAAAGCCTACGCCGTAACTTTGTGCCGGCGCCTAATTATGCCGATGCGCTGATGCAAACCATTCAACCAGGCGATGGGCCTTTATTGCAAGTCGTGGCACAACGTTTAAAACGCATGAGCGGCGTCACTATCCCCGATGAAAGTTGGGAGCTTAGCCTGCTTGACGCGCACTTAAAATTTAACTTTAAAGTGGTGGACGATAAAGGCAATACCCTGAAACAAGGCCGCTCTTTAGCTTTGTTAAAACAAGAACTGCAGGGCAAGGTACAACAAAGCCTGAGTGCAGTGGCCGAGCAGGGTATAGAGCAGGACAAACTCACTGAATGGAGTTTTGGCGAGCTGCCACGCGAATATATCAAGGTGCAAAGTGGTTATCAGATCAAAGCTTTTCCGGCTTTGGTGGATGATAAGCACAGTGTGTCGGTCAAATTGCTGGATAACCCAGAGCAAGCTGCTGCTTTGTCAAAACTGGGCCTTCGTCGTTTAGTGCTTTTAAATATTCCGTCACCGGTGAAGTATTTGCAGGATTCATTGCCCAATAAAGCCAAGCTGGGTTTGTATTTTAATCCTTTTGGCAAAGTGCTGGAGCTGATTGATGATTGTATTGCTGCGGGTGTCGACCAGCTCATCGCAATTCAGCCATGGCCACAAAATCAGCAGGATTTTGTGCAGCTTCGTGACAAAGTACGCGCTGAGATTGGCGACACAGTGCTGCAAATTGCGCTGAAAGTCGAACAAATTCTGACCATTGGCCATGATATTTCGAAAAGGCTGCGCGGCCGGCTGGATTTAGCCCTGGCTTATGCCAATGCTGATATTAAACAACAGCTTGATACCTTGTTATTTAAAGGTTTTGTGTCGGCACATGGCGCGGCAAAGCTGGATGATGTCCGTCGTTATTTGCTGGCCTTACAAAAACGGCTGGAGAAACTGCCGGTGGATCCACAACGTGACAGATTAATGATGCACGAGTATCAAAAAGCTGAAGACGCTTATAAAAATCTGTTGGGCAAATTTGCCGGTAAGCCAATACCGGCAGAGGTGGAAGCCATTCGTTGGATGCTGGAAGAGCTCAAAGTGTCGTTATTCGCGCAGCAGTTGGGCACACCTTACCCAATTTCCGGTAAAAGGGTATTGCTGGCGGTGCAGGAGCTGAAATAACAGACAGACTTATTTGCTTTCATTGCGGCCTGACAGTGCCGGATTATTGCCTTTACACTGAGCCTTATTGGCATTATAACAATGCAGAGCCTAAAAAAAGCCCGGGGATTGTATGCTGAGCAGAAATGACAAACGCAATTATTTTAGGATGATGATTAATTGTGACGTGCAGATCCTGATTAACGATCCGGAGTCAGGCCGTGAGCTTGACGGTATTTGCCGTGACTTAAGTGCAACAGGCATGTCGGTTGAGGTGGATGAACCGCTGGAAATGGGCATGATGTTGCATGTACGGCTTGATTCCAATAACGCCAGTGTGGCGCCATTAGATGCTCATGCTAAAGTGGTGCGTTGTGCACAGGAAAGTGAAGACTTATATCTGTTGGGTTTGCTTTTTATTGAAATGAATTAACTGTTTTTATTGGTTTTTTTCCAGTAATTTACTTGTTATCGCTACTATAAAGTATGAGTTTCACTACTTATATCCGTGACGGGAAGAAGTTAAAAAATCAGCATTCACAGTGTTTGTACGTTTTTTCTGGATGACAGTTCAGCCTAAAGCCTTTACCCTTGCCGCACTTTTAATCTTGTTCTATCGATAAAAGATGTCAGCCAACACCACAACTAATTATTTCAGCTGGCGTAATTTCGCCGTTTTATCTGTGCCCTCGGCGCTCGGGCTATTTTTGTTTATGACGCCTATTCCGGCAGAAAAAGGCCTGACCATTCCGGTGGCTGTGCTGGCCAATTGGCTAAAAACCAGTTTGGCAGCGATGATGCCCTGGATTTTGGCAACTATTGTCAGTAGCTCAGCTTTATTGACCCTATGGACCTTTGTGAAGCCAGCGGCTTTTATGCAACATCATGTCTGGCAAAAATTGTTTAAACCAGCGCCCGTCTGGTTATGGGTGCGCCTCACAGGCGCAGTGTTTATTCTTGCCACGCTTTTTGCCATTGGACCCAACGCCATTCATAGCAGCGCGACCGGCGGTTTAGTATTTAACGACTTATTGCCGGTGCTTTTGTGTGTTTTTGTGTTTGCCGGTTTGTTTTTGCCTTTGCTGCTGAATTTTGGTTTGCTGGAAATGATTGGCACCCTGATGACCAAAATAATGCGGCCGGTGTTCCGTTTGCCTGGCCGCTCGGCTGTGGATTGTATCGCTTCCTGGCTCGGTGATGGCAGTGTGGGTATTCTGCTGACCAGCAAACAATACGAAGCAGGTTTTTACACAGCGCGCGAAGCTGCGGTGATTGGCACTACTTTTTCTGCGGTTTCAGTGACTTTTTGTTTAGTGGTGCTGGGGCAGGTGAAGCTTGAGCATATGTTTGTGCCATTTTATGGCACCATTTGTCTTGCGGGTATTGTTGCCGCAATAGTGTTGCCTTATCTGCCACCACTTCGTGGTAAACCTGACACTTTTATTGATGGTTTTGATCATATGAAAGCCGAAGGTGGCCACTTTAACCAGACATCGGTCTGGCGCCGGGCATTTTCCCATGGTTTACACAGGGCCAGTATGGCGCCTGGTGTCAAAGCAACGGCGCGTGAGGGTGTTGAAACTGTATTGGACATGTTGTTTGGTGTATTGCCTGTGATTATGGCGGTTGGCACCTGCGCTTTAATGGTTGCCGAGTACACGCCTGTTTTTAGCTGGCTTGGCGCACCTTTTGTGCCTTTATTTGAGCTTTTGCAAATTCCTTTTGCGGTGGACGCTTCTAAAGCTGTGATGGTGGGTTTTGCCGATATGTTTGTGCCGTCGATTCTTATTGCCGAAGTGCCCAGTGACATGACCCGTTTTGTGATTGCTGCTTTGTCAGTGACTCAGCTGATTTATATGTCTGAAGTGGGCGCTTTGTTACTTGGCAGTAAAATTCCGGTCACTTTATGGGATTTGTTGCTGATATTCCTGCTGCGTACTTTAGTAACGTTGCCGGTGATAGCTGGTATGGCGCATTTATTGTTTTAATACTGTTTTAATATAGGTTTAATAAAACCCAGTTTTTATCTCAGGTTGCTGATTTAAAATAAAAAAAGACAAGGTTCATCTTGTCTTTTTTTTCTGCCGTTTATTCAGGCGTTTAGAGAATTGCCGCTTTTAGTTGCGTTTAAATTCCACATGGAAAGTGACTGGTACCAACAGGCTGATGTCGTTCAGCTTGGCGATTTCCTGCAATTTACGCACTCCGGTGTCTAACTGGAAGGCCGCGCTGTTCACCAGCACAGGCGCTGTGGTTGTTGCCTGAATTTTGTCGTTAGCTAGTTTGGTCAGCGTCAGCTGCACCGGCAAAGTCTGACTTTTATCCAGCAACGTCAGGCTCAGCTCAGTGCTGTGCTGCATACTGGCGCCTACTGTTAAATCAGACAGCAGTTTTGGTTCAATCCGGGCACTGGCGCTGATGTGCGGGAAGCTTTTAGCATTCAATACATGCTCCAGCATGCGCTCGTTACGGATTGGGATCATGGTATCTAAAGTTGCCACCGGAATTTGAATGGAAACTTTGCCATCATCAGCCCAATTGCCCGACAGTTGGCTGAACTTGTGTACTTCAGCCACAGTCCCGTTTTTTACCGACACAAAACGCAGTTGGGATTGTTCAGGGCTCAGCTGCCAGGCAGCCTGACTTGCAAAACTGGTGGAGAGGGCAACAGCGGCCAATAATAAACGCATAAAAACTCCTGTTTGAATGGATTTTGCCTGTGTTGGCAAGACTGAAACAACAACAGGCTGATGGTAACCAAGTCGAGCCATGACAACCAGCAAAAGTTAATGAATTTAATGTTTTGCCCCGGATGAAAAAAGCTGGCAAAAGTCAGAAGCAACAAAAGGAATAAAGATGTGTATCGCAGTGGGACGTTAGGCTGGTGCTAAAGCGCAACACCAGCCCTGTTATTGAAAATACTGACTTATTGAATAATACAAACCAGACCTTTTAAATAATGGCCTTCAGGGTAAAAACTGGCAATAGGGTGGTCTTTCGCCTGGCTTAACCTTTCAATAAATAAACAGCCACGGTTGGCATCAAGGGCTGCGTCTGCTACCACTTTTTGGAACAAACTTTCTTCCATAAGACCAGAGCAGGAGAAGGTTAATAACAAACCACCTGGTTTCACAATTTGCATAGCAACACGGTTAATATCTTTATAACCCCGGCAGGCACCGACCAACTGGGTTTTGTTTTCGGCAAACTTTGGTGGATCTAAAATCACCATATCAAACTGTTTGCCTTCTTCTTTATATTGGCGCAGCAGTTTAAACACGTCGGCTTTGGTCATAGTGGCTTTGGATAAATCCAGCTGATTCAGTTCCATATTGCGCTCTGCTGTTGCGAGCGCCAGATCAGATAAATCGGCATTGGTCACATGAGTGGCGCCACCTGCTAATACCGACAGACCAAAGGTGCCGGTGTAGCTAAAACAGTTCAGTACAGTTTTACCTTTGGCATAACGGCCAGCGGCGGCACGGCTGTCGCGTTGATCGAGATAAAAACCGGTTTTATGGCCATTGATGACGTCCACCAGAATATTCAGGCCATTTTCTTTGATGGTGACTTCACCGCTTTCGCGCGGCAAATGTAACCAGCCGGTGCGTGGTTCTAAACCTTCTTTTTTACGCACGTCCACATCAGAACGTTCATAAATACTGTAACCATCAAACAGCTGTTTCAGCGCAGCTACTATGTGTTTGCGTTGACGCTCAGCGCCGGCGCTTAACAGCTGACAAACCAGCACATCGGCGTATAAATCAACAGTCACACCAGGTAAACCATCAGACTCAGCAGCCACCACCCGGATCCCGTTGGTTTGGTTTAAATCAAACAGTTGCTGGCGCAAAAACCAGGCTTGCTGAATGCGGCGCTGGAAAAATTCTACATCAATAAGTTCGTTTTGATCAAAGGTCCAGACTCGGGCGCGGATTTGTGAATTGGGCGAATAAGCACCGCGGGCAACAAATTTGCCATCTTCGGTCAGGATATCCACAGTGTCTCCTGAATTGGGAGTGCCATGCACCTGCTTGACTGCTTGTGAAAACACCCATGGATGGCGGCGTTTTAACGATTTGTCGCGGTCGCTTTGTAAAATGATGCTGGCTGTCATGTTGGGATATCCACCTGAAAATAAAAGAGGCGCATTTTAAGCACGAAAAGTATAAAGCTAAAGCAAAACTTCTGTTCTTGCCTGGTGTTTTGCTTGGAGTTTGTGGTTTAAGCCCTTATGTTAAAACTATTGCTCTGCATAACCGCAAAAAAGCTGCTGTATAAAAGCAGAATAAAAGGATGCTCTATGCCACATTTAGCTGCCACAACTTTGTTATCCAACAACATATCACTACCCAAAACCATGAGTGCCATAGATGTAGAACATCCGGGGCCAGACAGCACACTCAAATTTGTTGAGTTGCCACTGCCGGTGCCTTCAGCGGATCAAGTGCTGGTCAAAGTGGCTGCTGCCGGCATTAACAGAGCAGATTTAGCCCAGAGGGCCGGTATTTATCCGCCACCACCTGGGGAAAGCCCCATTCTCGGTTTAGAAGTTGCCGGCACTGTGGTCGCTGTTGGTGATAACAGTCAGCAACATTGGCTGGGCCAGGAAGTATTTGGTTTAGTACCTGGTGGTGGTTATGCCGAATATACGCTGTTGCATAAAGGCCATATTTTACAGCGTCCGGATGGGATCAGCGCTTTACAGGCGGCAGGCACAGCCGAAGTGTTTTTAACGGCTTATCAGGCCATGGTTGAGCTCGGCGGCCTTTCTGCAGGCGGCGCTGTGCTTATTCATGCCGGCGCCAGCGGTGTTGGTACTGCCGCCATCCGTCTGGCCAAAACAATGAACGCCACTGTTGCTGTGACGGTTGGATCAGATGAAAAAGCCGCTGCCTGCAAAGCACTGGGTGCTGATTTTTGTATTAATTACAAAAATGCTGATTTTTCTGCTGAGCTCAAAGCTCTAGTGCCGCAAGGTTTTAACGTTATTGTCGACCCTGTGGCAGGGGATTATATCCCCAAAGATTTGCAATTATTGGCGCTCGATGGTCGTATTGTGGTGCTGGCGATGATGGGCGGCAGGCAGGTTCCGGCTTTTGATTTGGCGTTGATGTTTAAAAAACGCGGCCAGCTGATTTGTTCAACACTTCGCAACCGCACTGATAGTTACAAAACGGCACTTTGTCAGACTTTTTTACAGCGTTTTGGCGGGCACTTGTCAACAGGTGCACTCCGCCCGCTGATAGCGCAAAGCTTTGACTGGCGAGAGGCTGACAAAGCCCATCAGCTGCTGGCGAATAACGCTGTTGTCGGCAAACTGGTGTTAAGCATCTGTCCATGAGTATCAGCCCACAATAGGGCTGACACTCCGGGAAGATGATGTTTTGATGTATTTACTGAGGTTTTGTATTGTTGTGGTCAGCAGGCTTACCTTGTTGCTCTGCAATCATCGCTGCATCAGCTTCAACACCGCCGGGATCAGTTGCTGTTGTTGCAGCTGAATCTGCTGAATTCTGCGCAGCTCTGGCTGCAGCATGGTATTCAAACATCATTTCCTGCTGCACACCCTGACCAGGTTCAACAACCGGTGTTTGTGGCTCGGCCATCAGCTGTTGCTGGGCAGTGGCCTGATCCACCCTTGGGTCCAATGCTGCTGCCAATGGCGACGAAACCAAGTCACCTGATGCCATCACATAATCTTTTGGTTGCGATTTATCCTGTTGTTTCTGTTGATAATTTACCTGAGTTAACCGCAAAAACAGCAGGGCAGCGACCAGTGCCATAAAAGCGTATAACATCCGGCTGCCGCCAAACTGCATAAAAGCCGACGCAATTAAAGGGCCGGTACTGGCGCCTAAACCAAAGGTTAATAAAATGGTGGCAGAAAGTGCAACCCGTTCATCTTGTTCAATATGTTGATTGGCCATTGCAGTGGCCAGCGGATACAAAGTAAAAGCCAGAATGCCAAAACAAAAGGTAAAGGCCAGTTGTACGTAACCGGACAAAGGCAACAAAGCGATGGCCAGCACCAATACACCTAAGATCACTGTATTGGTGCGAATAAGGCGCGAACGTCTTATTCTGTCTGACAATTTACCCATAGGCCACTGTGCTAATAAACCAGCGACCACTGTAGTTGCCATATAAGCGGCAACCTGTTCGGTATTCATACCCTGAGCTGCGGCAAAAGCAGGGGCTAAACCATAAAAAGAACCCACTATCATGCCCGCCATAGCAATGGTGGTGAGCGACTGCGGCACTTTGAGCCAAAAAGCTTTAATCTTCAGCGGTGCAGGGCGCATAGGTTGCGGGTGAATACGACGGGTCAATGCCAAGGGTACGATACAAAGCGCAAAACAAATCGCCACTAATAACAAAGGTTTTATCGTCAGTTCAGGGTTTAAACTCATCGCGCCCTGACCAAGCACCAAACCTAAATAAGAGACAATCATGTAACTTGCGAACACAGTGCCGCGGTTTTTACTGTCGGCCTGTTCGTTTAACCAGCTTTCCAGCACCATGTACTGGCACATCATACAAATACCAACCACCAGCCGCAGCAATAACCAGACGTTTAAATCGTCAATCAATGCATGGCCCAACGCCGACGCAGTGACAATACCCGCCGTCGCCACAAAAGCCCGGATATGGCCAACTCTGGCTATTAACCTGTGGCCAATTTTAGAACCCGCCACCAGCCCAAGGTAATAAGCTGACATCATGGCGCCAATCCATATTTTGGAAACGTCAATAGCCGCCAGGCGTAAACCCAGATAAGTAGTCAGTAAACCGGCCGCCAATACCATCAGTAAAGTGGCGAGGTATAACGAAGAAAATGAGCGGATTGTGGCAGACATCTGCTGTCCTTACGCTATACCCTTCATCCTTGAAGCCGCAGGGTTGTTGCCTTCGTTCGCTCACCCCAGTCACATAGTACAACTATGCTCCTGGAGATTCGCTTACTTGTCGCCTACCTGCAACGTCAATAATTTTGGGTATACAACTTACTTTTTAGCTATAGAATTGGCTCTGGTGATTATTTGCTTTATATCAAGCTTAGTTACTTCACCTGCATGCCAGGTGTAGCACCATCATCCGGCGTGAGCAGGAAAATATCTGCGCCACCAGGGCCTGCCGCCATCACCATGCCTTCGGACATACCAAAGCGCATTTTGCGTGGCGCCAGATTGGCGACCATCACAGTTAACCGACCGACTAAATCGGCAGGGTCGTAAGCTGATTTAATACCAGCAAATACCTGACGGTTTTCAAAACCTAAATCCAGTTGCAGTTTCACCAGTTTATCCGCGCCTTCCACATGCTCAGCACTGACAATACGGGCAACCCGCAAATCGAGTTTGGCAAAATCATCAAACTGAATCATCGGCGCTAACGGCTCATATCCTGCTGCATCAGCTGTTTTTGCATTTTTCTCGTCGGCTTTGCCGTCAGCTTTTACCGCAGTTTTGCTTGCAGCTTTTGCAGGCTCAGCTGTTTGTAAATTTTCTTTGGACGCGTCCACCATGGCTTGTACTTTCAGCGGATCAACCCGCTGCATCAAAGCTTTAAAAGTCTTAATGCGGTGATTCACCAAAGCGTTTTGGTAATTGTCCCAGCGCAGTTGAATATTTAAAAAGGCTTCTACTTCAGCGGCCATGGCCGGCAGCACGGGTTTTAAATAATGCATCAGCACGCGGAACAGATTGATGCCCATAGAACAAACCTGATGGGTTTCAACTTGTTTGCTTTCATCTTTGGCCAGCACCCATGGCGCTTTAGCGTCAATATACTGATTGGCTTTATCAGCCAGCGCCATAATGTCGCGGATAGCACGGGCATATTCCCGTTGTTCAAATGAAGCGGCAATACTTTCACCTTGAGCCACAAATTCTGCCAGCAGCTCAGGCTCGGCGATGTCGGAAGATAAAGTGCTGTCGAATTTTTTGCTGATAAAGCTGGCGCAGCGGCTGGCGATATTGACCACTTTACCCACTAAATCGGCATTCACTTTTTGCGAAAAGTCTTCGAGGTTTAAATCCAGATCAACAATGCCTGAGGTGAGTTTTGAGGCAAAATAATACCGCAGATACTCAGGGTTTAAGTTATCCAGATAAGTACGGGCTTTAATAAAGGTGCCACGCGATTTCGACATTTTGGCGCCGTTGACAGTAACAAAACCATGGGCAAAAACGCTGCTTGGTTTGCGGTAACCGGCGCCGTCCAGCATGGCTGGCCAGAATAAACTGTGGAAATAAATAATGTCTTTGCCGATAAAGTGATACACCTCAGCGTCAGAATCGAGTTTCCAGAAGTCGTCGAAGTTGATACCGGTTTTATCACAAAGGTTTTTAAAACTCGCCAGATAGCCGATTGGCGCATCCAACCAAACGTAAAAAAACTTGCCTGGTGCACCTGGAATTTCAAAACCAAAATAAGGCGCGTCGCGGCTGATATCCCACTGCTGCAGGCCTTCTTTAAACCATTCCTGCAGTTTATTCGCCATTTCACTTTGCAACGAACCGCCACGGGTCCAGTCCTGCAACATTTGTTCAAAGGCAGGTAAATCAAAGAAATAGTGTTCGGAATCTTTTAACACCGGCGTGGCGCCTGACACCACTGAACGTGGGTTTTTCAGTTCAGTCGGGCTGTAAGTGGCGCCGCAGGAGTCGCAGCTGTCGCCGTTTTGATCCAAAGCACCACATTTAGGGCAATCGCCTTTGACAAAACGGTCCGGTAAAAACATTTGTTTTTCCGGGTCAAACAGCTGGCTGATGGTTTTGCGTTTGATATAACCACCGGCATCGAGTTTTTGATAAATTTCACTGGCAAAAACACGGTTTTCATCACTGTGAGTGCTGTGGTAGTTATCAAAGTCGATTAAAAACTCTTTAAAATCAGCCTGATGTTCAACAGAGGTTTGTGCAATCATTTGCTCAGGCGTTAAACCCAGTTGCTGCGCTTTGAGCATAATTGGGGTACCGTGCGCGTCGTCAGCACAGACGTAATAACATTGATGACCGCGCGCTTTTTGAAAACGCGACCAGATGTCGGTCTGAATATATTCCAATAAATGGCCTAAATGGATAGGGCCGTTGGCGTATGGCAGGGCGCTTGTGATCAAAATTTTACGTTGTGTCATCAAATAGAACTCTGAATGCATAAATAACTGAAAAGAGATGGCATCATGATACAATAACGGCCGTTAAAGCGCACTCCCGCTGCTGCAGTTCCGCCAGCTTTTCTGTTGCTGGCACCGGCAGTTTTTTTGTTAAAGTGCGCCTGCGTCAAAAACCCCAAACCATAAACTGGTTTTTTCATAGCAGGTATCCGATGTTTGGTTGGTGGAAAAACAAAAACACAACAAAGCTCAGCAGTGCACAACAACAGGTACTGGATAATTTTCAGACCGAAGAGATACCGGTGGCGTTATCGCAGCTTGCCACCGATATTGAGCTTAGCGATAACAGTCTTTGTATCCAGTTACCTTTTGCTGCAACGTCCATATTGTCGCCGTTGCGTCAGGCACTGGCCGAAGCTGGTTTTAGTGGTGATGTGTCTCTGACGTATCAGAATCCTTTGCCACCGAGCCTTGGTAACATCCGCCAGGTTATTCTGGTGGCATCGGGCAAAGGTGGTGTAGGTAAATCAACCACCGCAGTCAATCTGGCAATAGCAATGGCACAACAGGGCGCTAAGGTTGGTTTATTAGACGCTGATATTTACGGCCCTTCTATTCCTACTATGCTTGGACTTGTCGGCAGTAAAGCCACTTCACCTGATGATAAACACTTAGCGCCACAGCATAAATTTGGCATTTTTATGCAATCTATTGGTTTTCTGGTGGACCCGCAACAAGCGTCTGTCTGGCGTGGCCCAATGGCCAGTCAGGCGTTATTGCAGCTATTAAACGAAACCTTATGGCCGGAACTTGATTATCTGGTGGTAGACATGCCGCCAGGCACTGGTGATATTCAGCTGACGCTGTCACAAAAGTTACCGGTGGCGGGCGCAATTATTGTGACAACACCACAAGACGTGGCTTTGGCCGATGCACAAAAAGGCATAAACATGTTCCGGCAAGTGAATATTCCATTGCTTGGCCTTGTGGAAAACATGAGTTATTACCAGTGCAGCAGCTGTGGTCATATTGACGATATCTTTGGCAGCAAGGGTGGCATCGCGTTAGCAGAACGTTATCAGGTGCCGGTTTTAGGCCAGCTGCCACTACAAAAACAAATCCGCGAACACTGCGACAATGGCAGCCCTGTAGTGCTGAATCAAAATGAACAATCTTCTGAAATTTATCAGAAAATAGCCAGGCAACTAATCTTCGCTTTATACTGGCAAGCCCAGCACAAAATTGCCCAACAACCACAAATTATTATAACGGACGATTAACATGAGACTTTGTGACCGCGACATCGAACGCTATCTGGCAGACGGCAAAATTTGTATTGACCCTATGCCCTCCCAGGACATGATCAGTGGCGTTAGTGTAGATATCCGCCTTGGCCATAAATTCAGAAGCTTTACCGCTTATGCTGCGCCTTTTATTGATTTAAGTGGCCCAAGGGAAGAAGTACAACAAGCACTTGATTCAGTGATGAGTGATGAGCTGGTGCTCAAAGACGATGAAGCATTTTATCTGCACCCGGGTGAATTAGCGCTGGCTGTCACCCTTGAGTCTGTCACTTTGCCTGCCGACATTGTTGGCTGGTTGGACGGACGTTCAAGTCTTGCGCGTTTGGGTTTAATGGTGCACGTGACTGCCCACCGGATTGACCCGGGTTGGTCTGGCAATATAGTGCTTGAGTTTTATAACAGTGGCCGGTTACCGCTGGCATTGCGTCCGGGCATGAAAATTGGTGCGCTGAATTTTGAACTGATGACAGGTGCGGCCGACAGGCCTTATAACAAAAGAACAGACGCCAAGTATCAGCAACAAACAGGTGCAGTGGCAAGCCGGATTAATCAGGACGACAAAGTATCAGGGCGCTGAATATTTGCAGCTTGCCAGTTACAGATCCACCAAAATGAAAAAGCCCATGCAAAAATGCATGGGCGGAAGCAATAAAGCAAAAATGAAGCGCGGTGATTATGCAATAAATCTGCGAAGTCATGCAAGCGTGTTTTTGCAGAAGATTGCAGTTTTACTGCATATTTAACAGTTATCAACCGCTGCCAAATGACAAAGGGCGGCAGGGCAATCAGGGAAATACATGATGTCGTTGTTAAATATTGGTCGTTTGTTGTTGCTGGCTGCTATCTGGGGCGCTTCGTTTTTATTTATCCGTATTGCAGTACCGTCTCTTGGTCCAGCCATGCTGATGGGCGGTCGGGTATTATTTGCGGCTTTGTTCTTATCTTTGATCGCGGTTTTTCTGCATAAAAAGCTGTATTGGCGGGACAACTGGCAACATTACATCAAACTTGGATTTATTAACTCCGCTTTACCTTTTTTACTGTTTGCTTATGGCGCCACTGTGCTAACCGCTTCGTTGTTGTCGGTTCTGAACGCAACTGCACCTATCTGGGGTGCTGTGATAGGTATATTGTTTTTCCGTCAGCCGTTATCAGTGTCTGTAATGGCTGGCCTTGTGCTTGGTGTCAGCGGTGTGGCTATTCTGGTTGGGTTTGACCCTGTGCTGGTAAAACCTGGCGCTTTATTAGCGGTGGCAGCTGCTGCAAGTGCGGCTTGTTGTTATGGCATTGCTACACATTACACCCGCCGGGCCAAAGCTGTGGAGCCTTTTGCCAATGCACATGGCAGTATGTGGGGGGCGCTATTGATGTTGCTGCCTTTAGCGCTTATACAGGGGCCACAAACCGATATCAGCCCGGCCGTTGCATTGGCCGTACTGGCATTGGGGGTTGTTTGTACCGGTGTCGCTTATTTATTGTATTTTAAGCTGGTGCAGGAAGTTGGCGCTACACAGACACTGACAGTGACCTTTTTAATACCTGTTTTTGGTGTGTTATGGGGCGCTTTGTTTTTGGGTGAACAAGTCGGCTGGCATACAGCTTTTGGCGCTTTGGCAGTGTTAACGGGCACTGCTCTGGTCACAGGTTTTCGTCCAGTGCAGTTATGGGCAAAAAGATAACTGCTTATCACCTCAATTCAGAACCTGTTCAGATCCATTGTGTCATAACACCTATAAAGCTGGTCTGGTTGAATCAACACAAACCGGCATCTTTAGCATGAAAGCTGCCAAGGCAGCAGGAGTTCGTTGATGAAAAGCTCAGTGTTGCGGTTTTCAACTATAACGCTTAGTCTTGCGCTGGCATTGCAACTGCCTCCTGCTGACGCTGCCGAGCCCAATGCTGCAGCACAAAAACGGCAGACCAAAACAGTGTCGGCGGGCAGTACAAAAAACGCCACAACAACGGCTGCCGGTCAACAAAATGCAGTTGCAGGACAAAAACTCTTTAGTCAGGCCGAACTTGACCAAATGCTGGCCCCTGTGGCGCTGTATCCGGACACAGTGTTGTCGCACGTGTTAATAGCTGCTACTTATCCGCTCGAAATTGTCAAAGCAACCCGCTGGTTGAGTGCACAAAAAGGCATGACATCGGAACAAGCGCTTAAAGCTGCTGAGAACGAGCCCTGGGACCCAAGCGTACGTGCTTTAGTGGCTTTTGCACCGCTGCTTACCAAAATGAATAACGAGCTGGAGTGGACACAAAAACTCGGTGATGCCTTTTTGGTACAGCAACAACAAGTAATGGCAACTGTGCAGGCACTGCGTGAAAAAGCATATGCGGCAGGTAACCTGAAAGATCAGGAACACATCACAGTACAACGCCGTGAAAAAGAAAAAGTCATTATTATCGAACCGCGTCAACGCGAAGTTGTGTACGTACCTGTATACGACACCCGTGTGGTGTATGGTGACTGGTGGTGGCGTGATTACCCACCTATTCACTGGCCCCATCCTGGTTATGGCAATCATGCGTCCATGGTGTACTGGGGTAGTGGTGCCCGGGTGTCTACTGGTTTTTATTTTTCCACTTTTTATTGGCCAAGGCGCGAAATAGTGGTGATTAACCATTACCACAGACCCGACCGTTATTACCGTTATGACGACATTATCCGTCATGAAGAGCGCCGTCATTGGCGGCATAATCCGCGCCATCGTCATGGTGTGGTCTATCACACCAGTTATCAGCCAACCCGCGAGCAAAGCGGCAACGACTATCGTCAGGATGATGTTGGCGAAAGAAGACGCTGGGCGGTCGAACAACGGCAACAACAGAATGTGGTGCTGCCTGGTGATCAAAACATCAGACAGCAATATCCGGTCACAGAACAATCCGGTGATCCGCAACAGCAGGTGCGACCTGATGTAGCTGATGATTTTGAACGGGTGCCAGCTGATCGCGACCTGATGAGAGTCCCTGGTCAGACAGCGCCAGTGATTGAACGGCAGAATGACAGTTCCACCGGGCAAAGTGGCAACAGGATGGAAGTCACTGAACAGGAAGGCGATACGGTGCAAAATCCGGCAGAGCTGGAGCTGACACCAATGCCAAGAGAAAACGACGGAGGCGGCCAGAACCGCGAGCGACCAGAACCAGGTGAAGGTCGTGGTGGCAGAATGCCAAAATTTGAACAGGATCCGGCGCCATTGCCTGAGCCTATGCCCGAATCCAGCAACAACGGCGACTCAGGCACGACGCTGCAACAAGGTTCAGGTTTTGGCACTGTGGTCGAAACTCCCCGCGAGTCTTTAGAAACACAGCCTGAACTTCAAAACGAAGTGCCAGCTGAGCTTGAACGCGAGCGGCGAAATGAAATATTCCGGCAGTCTGAGCCCGTATATAAGCAGCCAGAACCTGTGTATCAACAGCCAGAACCTGTGTACCAACAGCCAGAACCTGTGTACCAACAGCCAGAGCCTGTGTACCAACAGCCAGAGCCTGTGTATCAACAGCCAGAACCTGTGTATCAACAGCCAGAGCCGGTGTATCAACAACCAGAGCCGGTGTATCAACAACCAGAGCCGGTGTATCAACAGCCAGAACCTGTGTACCAACAGCCAGAACCTGTGTACCAACAGCCAGAGCCTGTGTATCAACCCCCAGTTGAGCGGCAGGAAAGGCCGATAGAGTCAAACCGGCAGATCGAATAAAAAAGATGAGTCAGACGCCCGCATTGCGGGCGTCTTGTTATTAAAAAGGGAGTCAACATGCAATTATATGGTTCACAATCGTCACCATTTGTCCGCCGTTTACGTCTGTTATTGGCAGAGCAAACTTATGAATTTATCGGCATGAATATTTTTGAATCAGCCGACCGGGAAAGGCTGATCAAACTTAACCCAGCCCGCAAGGTGCCGATGTTGATGGACGGCGAACAGGTTATTTTTGACTCAGGTGTGATTTATCGTTATCTGTCGGCCAAGTTCGGTTTTTCACCACTGAGCTGGGATGAAGAAAATACTTTAACCCTGATCAATGCGGTGAATGATTCACTGGTTGAAATTTTGTTATGCCAGCGCAGTGGTTTTGACACCAATGACAATAAACTGTTTTTTAATCTGCAACGTGAACGTACCGAAGCTGTGTTGGCAGTGCTTGAGCAAAAAGCGGCTGCAGGGGAGTTTGCCCGTTGGAACTATCTGGCAATGAGTTTGTATGCTTTGCTGGACTGGGCTTCGTTTCGCAAACTTGCGGATTTAACCCCTTTTAGCGCATTACTGGAATTTGTGGTGACTGCAGCACAGCATGCCGGTGTTGCAGAAACAGATCCACGTCTGTCTTAACAGGTGTTGCTGTAACCAAAGCAGTTAGCCTGAAAGCCCGTTGTTGTTCAGTGACAGCCGAAAACAACGGGTGTGCCAGATAAAAGCCAGCAAGACAACTGGTTAATCCAAACCAATAAAACCACCGGTTTGATGCGCCCACAGCTGAGCATAAATGCCACCTTGGGCAATCAGCTGCTGATGACTGCCTTGTTCAACAATGCGGCCTTGATCCAGCACTATCAGCCTGTCCATCGCCGCTATGGTCGACAACCGGTGGGCGATGGCAATCACAGTTTTACCTGCCATTAACGTATTTAAACTTTGCTGAATAGCAGCTTCCACTTCAGAATCGAGTGCTGAGGTGGCTTCATCCAAAATTAAAATAGGTGCGTTTTTAAGCAGCACCCTGGCAATAGCAATACGTTGGCGCTGGCCACCGGACAGTTTTACACCCCGTTCGCCCACCTGAGCATCCAGACCAGAATTGCCTTTAGGATCAGTCAGCTCGTCGATAAAAGTATCGGCTTCTGCAGCACGCACGGCGGCAATCAGTTCAGCTTCAGTGGCTGTGGGTTTACCGTATAAAATGTTTTCCCGCACCGACCTGTGCAGCAACGAAGTATCCTGCGTCACCATGGCAATTTGCGCGCGCAAGGTTTCTTGTTGCACCTGACTGATATCCTGGCCATCAATCAGAATTTTGCCTTGTTCCACATCGTAAAAACGCAGCAGTAAGTTCACTAAAGTGGACTTACCGGCACCGGAACGACCCACTAAACCCACTTTTTCGCCGGGCTGGATCTGCAGATTTAAATGATCAAGCACAGGGCCGCGGTTGTCTTTGACCACTTTACTGTAGTTAAAGCTTAAATCAGTAAACTCAATAGCACCGCCGTTCACCAGCAGTGGTTTGGCTGCGGGCATATCCTGCACTTGTTGCGGCTGGGCGAGGGTGGTCATGCCATCGGCCACTGTGCCGATATTTTCAAATAAACTGCTGACTTCCCACATGATCCACTGCGACATGCCGTTTAAACGTAATGAAAGGCTGACTGCAATAGCGATAGAACCAATGCTGACCGCCTGCTCTGTCCACAACCAGATAGACATAGCACCGACGGCAAATACCAGCAGGTAGTTCAGGGTTTGTACTGAAAAAGTCAGCCAGGTGACCAGCCGCATTTGTTGATACACCGGCAATAAAAACTGCGACATGCTGTCTTTGGCATATTCTGCTTCGCGGCTGGTATGCGAAAACAACTTGATGGTGTTGATATTGGTATAACTGTCAACAATACGGCCGGTCATTTCAGAGCGGGCATCGGCCTGACGGCTGGCCACAGCTTTTAACCGTGGCACAAAATAAATATTCAGGCCTATATAACACAAAAGCCATATCAGCAGCGGCGACACCAGACGAAAGTCGGCGTCGGCCACCAGATACAACATAGAGCCAAAATACACCAACACATACACCATCACATCCAGCAATTTGGTGGCGGTTTCCCGCACGGCCAACGCAGTTTGCATTACTTTAGTGGCGATACGGCCGGCAAAGTCATTTTGATAAAAACTAACACTTTGTTTCAGCAGATAACGATGCGCCTGCCAGCGGATGGCCATAGGAAAATTGCCGAGGATCATCTGGTGAATAACGGCCGAATGTAACAACACCAACAGCGGAATACCGATAGCAGTTAAAAAGCCCATCCGAATAAGGGTGTCTTTTTCGCTTTGCCATAAAGTGGCCGGGTCTTTTTCAATCAGCCAGTCCACCAGCTGCCCCATAAAACCAAACAACGACACTTCCAGCATGGCTAACAAAGCGGTGAGGGTCGCCATCACCAGCAGCGGCACTGTCATGCCCTGACTGTAATGACGGCAAAAAGCCCATAAGCCCTGGGGCGGCTGACTGGGCTCGCCGGCCGGAAAGGGTTGGGTGAGTTTTTCGAAAAAACGCAGCATAAATACCTTCACTAAAAAATACTTTTAAAACACCAGCTCTGAAACTAAAAAGCTTTACATCACAAAGCGTTAAAAACAGCGGAATAAACCTGTGGGAACAGCTAAAAAATAACAACACAGCTTAACAAAAGCGAAAAGCAGCAACAGCTGCAACTGAGGAAACTGATTGTTTCCGCATTCGTTATTGTTGTGTTAAACACCAGGCCCGAAGTGCGTTTTCACTTGCCAACAACACTTGCTGGATTTGTGCTGCACTAATATCCAGATGAGTGACAAAACGCAGCCGCACCCTTGGGCCCTGGCTGGCCTGATAACGACCGCCGGTGCACAGAATACCTTGTTGCTGTAATTGTTGCTGGTAAAAAGCCGCAAATTCAGGCGCTAAATCACAAAACAGAATATTGCTTTGCACTGGTGCTGGTTGAAAAACATCACTAAGCCCAAAAGCTTCTGCCTGTGCCATCAGACCTTGTTGCAACAAAGCAGCATGTTGGTGATCGTCGGCCAGACGCCGCACCTGATGCTCCAGCGCGAATAAACCGGCAGCAGCCAGAATACCGGCCTGACGCATACCGCCGCCCAGCATTTTGCGGATACGGATAGCTTTTTGGATAAAGCTTGTTGAACCCAATAACAAAGAGCCAACAGGTGCGCCTAGTCCTTTGGATAAACAAATGGACACTGAATCATAACCTGCGGTCAGTTCCCGTGCTTTTTGATAAACATCAGCACCATCTTGTGCCGCCAGGGCAGTGGCAGCGTTAAAAATGCGGGCACCGTCAATATGACAGGCCAGGCCATGTTGTTTCGCAAGCCTTTGCACCTGCTGCATATATGCAACAGGCAATACCTGACCACCTGTGGTGTTTTCTATCACTATCAGTCGGGTGCGGGCAAAATGCGGATCATCAGGTTTGATGGCACCGGCGATATCAGCAAGGGCAATAGAGCCATCAGCCTGATGTGGCAAAGGTTGCGGCTGAATAGAGCCCAATACGGCCATACCACCAGCTTCCCATTTGTAGGTGTGCCAGTTTTGGCCCAGGATCGCTTCATCACCACGCTGGCAATGGCTCATCAGCGCAATCAGGTTGGTCATAGTACCGCTTGGCGCAAACAAGGCCGCTTCAAAACCAAGCAGTTCTGCTGCATACCCTTGCAGCCGGTTGACCGACGGATCGTCGCCAAAGACATCATCACCCACTTCGGCTTTGGCCATCAGCTCGCGCATTTGGGCATTTGGGCGGGTGACAGTATCGCTGCGTAAATCAATCATAAAACCTTCCTGCTTTTGCATCGTTTGGGTGATTAAGGCGTTGTGACAAAACCGGGTAAAGACTGGGTCTGTATCAAAAAAAGCGCTTTATTGTGCCTGAAACAGCTTTAAAACAATATGCGGCTGCGGCAGTTGTGCCGGTGCAAAGGTTAAGTGCAGCGACTTGATAACAAGGTAGGTTTCACTGTGATGCTGTTGGCTGTTTTGATGTTGAAAGTGCCGTTGTCGAAACTGCCGTTGCTGAAAGCGCCGTTGTTAAATTTTCAATACCTGGCACTATCCACTGCGGCGCTACACAATCGTGAATATGCTGACTGATAAAACGCACAAACTGCTCTGCCGTTTGGGGTAAACGCCGGTCTTTTCGCCGTACCAGATACCAGTGGCCATCCAGCGGAAAACCGGCCACGTCCAGCACTTTGATATCGTTTTCAGGCTGGCGCGGCAAACTATGGGCCGATACCACGGCTAAACCCAAACCGGCAGCCACTCCAAGCCGGATGGCTTCGTTGTTTTCTATCTGCATGGTATCGCTAAGCTCAATGCCCTGACTGCTGAGCCAGGATTCGAACATCAGCCGGGTGGCAGAGCCGGGCTCTCGTAATAAAAATCTGTGCTGGCGTAAAGTTGCCATATTAAGCATGTTATTTGTGGTGCTAACAGGGTGCGAAGCTGGTGCAATCAGGCACAAGGGGTTTTTTAGAATACGGGCTGCCTGCACTGCATGACCAATAGGCGGGTGACTAAACAGATATAAATCATCCAGTTGCTGCTCAAAACGCGCCAGCATATGAGCGCGGTTACCCACATTCAGCGTGACTTTAATATTGGGGAAATGCCGGTAAAAACCACCCAGAATGTGTGGCATCACATAACTGGCAGTGGTCACAATACCCAAACTTAAATGGCCGGACATACCTTGTTCCGCTTCTGTCAGCGTCAGCGAAAAATCATCAAAACGCCCCAAAACATCACAAGCGGCCTGATACAGCTGCTGACCCACATGGGTAGGTACCATCTGCTGCTGGCGCTGCTCAAAAAGCGGCGAGCCAATTTCTTCACTGAGTTTTTTCAGCTGCAACGACACTGTTGGCTGAGTCAGGTGTAAGGCTCTGGCTGCCGCCGAAACCGATCCCAGCCGCACCACTTGTACATACACCTGCAGCAAACGAAACGTTAAATGACGAATATCCATTGATAATTATCTATACATGTTTCGGAAAGATTTAATTATTCAATATACCCAAAGGCAGGCAAAATCGCCAGCCAGCAACAACAGGGGCTTATCTGGCTTAGTTATAGCCGGATAAAACCCTGGTTTTTAAACAACTTTTTTATCGCTGGAGGGGAAAGTGCCAGATATTGTTATCGCGTTTTTTGCATTGGGACTGGTGGCCGGTTTATTAAAATCTGATTTAAAAGTGCCACAGTCGATTTATGACACTTTATCCATTTTATTAATGCTGGTGCTTGGACTTAAAGGTGGTTTGGCTTTGCATGGCCAGCTTTCAGCTCAAATTATTCCTGAACTTTTAACCATCGCCGCTTTGGGTTTTACCTTGCCGCTGCTCTGTTATCCGGTGTTACGTACTCTGGTGCGGCTGAATCAGGATGATGCCGTCAGTATCGCCGCCCATTATGGTTCTGTCAGTGCCGGTACTTTTGCCGTGGTGCTGGCGCTTACCGAGCAGGCTGGTTTGCCACTGAATGCCGAAACCACCTTATATCTGGTATTGCTGGAACTACCCGCCATTGTGATGATGCTTTGGTTGCACCGGCGTTTAACCGGCAAGGGCAGTGCAGGTGGCATTTTGCGTGAGTCTTTAACCAGCCGTGGTGTGTTGTTATTGGGTGGTGGTGTGCTGATTGGCGCAACTTATGGTCCTGAAGGTTTAGCGCCGTTATCGCCAGTGCTGCTCGGTGGTTTTAAAACCATGCTGGCGATGTTTTTACTGGAAATGGGGCTTTGTACCGCCCGGGTTTGTTCACCTTTGCCACTGCAGCACTGGCGTTTATTGGCTTTTGCCGCCATAGCGCCTTTTGTGTTGGCCTGGGTGGGGATAGCAGCTGCCCTTGTGTTGCAATTACCTCAGGGTAGTGCGCTGGTATTGGCTGCATTATGTGCCAGTGCTTCTTACATTGCAGCGCCTGCTGCTATTAAAGCGGCCATACCGGGCGCCAATATTGGTCTTGCCATGCTGGCCGCCCTGGGTATTACTTTTCCGGTGAATGTATTGTTTGGTTTACCGCTTTATCAACAGTGGCTGGGTTGGTTTTATTAATCACAGGCTTAAACACAAACAAAGTAATACAAGTTTGAGCAGGCAGTTTAACCTGCGTGCTCAAATACCGGCGCGTCATAACCTTGGGGTTCGTCTGAATAAATACACACATTCCAGTCCGCAGCCAGACCATCTTCAGCCAGGCAATAACGGCTGAAAAAGGTTTGAATTTCACGGCGCTGGCAATGGGCTTCAAAACTGGCTAAATCGGCCCAGATTTCGTTAAAAACAATAGGGAAACTTTTGCCTTCAGCAAAAGGGCTTGGAATTTGCCGGGTGACGCGGTATTGCAAACACCCATCTTCACGCAGGGTATTGGCTTCCAGACTTTGCAATACCTGAAACAACGCCTGTTCCTGGCCGGCTTTGGGTAAAAACTGCGCTATACAATAAACTTTTTTTGACATCGATAATCCTTGAGTGACAACAAACTTAAACCACTATAAAAAAACAACTTTGCAGGCAGTGACAGATAAATCTTCCTGCGACAATATTCAGCACAACTGTTTTTGCTATGCTCAGCTGTAGTGGCTGATAGTCAGAGAATTCAACCAGATATAAAAACCGGTTTTTATTCTACCTGTACAACAACCAAGTTGTAAGTATCAGTCGGGATCAACACTAACCTCAGGCCGGAGCCGGTGCTGGTTCTGGCATATAAGTTCTGATTAGAAAGGGGCAGGCAGTGCAGAGTTGGAGCTTATATCCGGCAAAAAATGGCCTTGGTGAGTATCAACAAGCATGGGACCGGCTTAATGCCTTTTTGTTTGCTGGCCATCCTTATTTTGACAGCAAGTTTATTGCACCTTTATTAAAATATTTTTCCAATGATCAGGTGCAACTTTGTGTGCATCGCAGTGCTGAAACTATTGATGGTATGTTGCTAATTGAACCAAAAGGCCCGGCCAAATGGTCGGTTTTTACTCCGGCACAGGCTCAGATCACACCCTTATTCTTAACCCAGCCACAAGACCTGAGGACCTTATTGCCAAAGCTGCCTGGCTTGTTGCTTGGGCTGGACTTTCCCTGTCAGGATCCTTGTTACAGCCCGCTGGATAACACACTGCCCGACTGGCAAAGTGCCCCTGTTCAACACGCTTTAACTATCAATATCAGGCTGGATAACGGCAGTTTTGATGATTATCTGGCGTCCCGCACCACCAGATTCAGAAATAATCTGTCCCGGCGTTTTAAAAAAGTACGGGAAGCAGGTTATGACCTGTGCCTGAAGCAGATAGAAGATCCGGAGCAAATGCATTCAGCCATCACGCGTTTTGGCGACATGGAATCAAAAGGCTGGAAGCAAACTCAGGGCACTGCTGTGCATGTTGAAAATGAACAAGGCCATTTTTATCAGGCGATGATGGAAAACTTCGCCGGTAGTGGTCAAGCCTGTGTATATGAACTGATGTTTGGTGGTGAATCCGTCGCGATGGAATTATGCATTTTGTCTGCAGAGATGTTGATTTTACTAAAAACAGCTCATGATCCAAATCATGCATGTTATTCGCCTGGGCGTTTGTTGTTATATCTTCTGCTACAACAAGAATTTGCGCTTAAACGTGTCAAGACTGTTGAATTTTATACCAATGCAGATGTAAATGAACTTGCCTGGGCAGAAGGGCAAAGATGGATAAAACACCATATGTTATTACGCAATAAACTGCTTCGTTATGGTTATCAGGTATTTAAAGGATAAAGAGTACGCTTGGCTATTGTCTATGTACGCAGAACGAGTGCACTACAGCACGCCAATGAGTTTATGAGAAAGCTTTTATAAAACAGGGGATTAATGGTCGGTACGAGAGGATTCGAACCTCCGACCCCTTCACCCCCAGCGAAGTGCGCTACCAAGCTGCGCTACGTACCGACATTGCGGCTTATCATAATGCTTTTCGCCCTGATTGCAACGGAATGTCTGGCTCTTCTGGTTTAACTGCTGGGTTTTTAACCGGTTTCTGCAGAATATCCACAATACATGCTGCCAAAATCCGTTACATTAACACCATAGATCACATCCATCCGGCCATCTGGCAGTTTGCTTTTTGCGACAATACAAGCAGTTTTGTCGCCTGTAATTGCCAAACCGGATAAGTTCCGAAGAGAAAATAACCCTATGTGGATTTTATTTACCTTGCTTGCCGCTTTTATGCAGGCCTGGCGCAATGCCTTTCAAAAACAGCTAAGTGTGGATGTGAATGTGCTTGGCGTGACGCTGGCGCGTTTTATTTACGCCAGCCCCTTGGCGGCTTTGTATCTGTGGTTGTTATATCGGGAGCCCACTGCGCAGTTGCCACAATTGAACGGCAGTTTTGTGTTTTATGTGGTGGCGGCATCTTTAATGCAAATTCTGGCAACGGCTTTAATGGTGGTGCTGTTTAAACAAAAAAACTACGCCATTGGGGTGGGGCTTGCCAAAAGTGAAGCCATTTTTGCTGCTGTGCTTGGGGTGTTGTTTTTTGCAAGTTCCCTCACACTGCTTGGCTGGCTTGGGGTGTTACTCGGCAGCATAGCGGTATTTTTGTTAAGCGGTTTAAGCAGTATGAAAAGCATCAGTTGGCCCACTGTGCTGATAGGTTCAGCCTCTGGTCTGGCTTTTGCGCTGACTTCACTTTGGGTGCGTGAAGCAAGTCTGGCGCTTGGTTTGCCATTTCCTTATGGTGCGGCCTGGGTGTTGCTTTTTGTCATAAGTTTACAAACAGTACTATTGCTGTTGTATCTGGTTGTTCGTGACGCCCAAACCTTGCGTGCTTTATGGCTCAGACCCAGGTTAACGCTGCTGACCAGTGTCACCAGTTGTATTGGCTCTTTGGGCTGGTTTACCGCTATGAGCCTGGAAATAGTGCCTTTGGTCAAAACGCTGGGGCAGGTGGAAGTGCTGTTTACTTTGCTTATTTCAGCATTTTTCTTTAAAGAAAAACTGAAAAAACAACATTATCTGGGGCTTGGACTGATAGTGCTGGCCGCTATTTTGGTGATGTGGGCTTAAAGTGGACGCCACTTTAGTTTGTCATATCTGACTTTGAGTGTTTGATTTCGAAACATCAGGTTTCGAAATGTCAGACATTTGTTAATAAGGTAAAGTTAAATAAGACAATTGTCATATTCCTGCTTTATGCTGTTGGGCTGGTCTATACAAGATCAGTGACAGTGATTGTTGTCAGTAGTTTTTGCTGCCAATAGCACAAGACAAACAATATAAAAAAGTGGGGAACTGATGAAACGTCTGATATTGGCGGCTTGTTGCTGCCTTATATTACAACCTGTACAAGCCAAATTATTATTGTCGGAAGTGCTGTATGACGCACCTAATAACGACAGTACCGAAGAATATGTTGAAATTTATAACGATAGCTGCGCAGCCGTCAGTCTGACCGGTTATAACCTGGCCGATAACAGTGGCAGCTTTAACTTAACCGGCACTATCAGCGCCGGTGGTTATTTTGTGGTGGCAAAAAACAGCAGTGCTTTGTTGGCACTAACCGGTAAAAGTGCCAATCAAAACGGTATGACTTTATCCCTTGGCAACAGCGGTGATTATGTTAAGTTGCGCCAGGGCAGCACTGACGTTGATCTGGTTGCTTTTGAAAATGCCTTAAGCGGTTGGGGTTTAAATGCTGTAGATAAATCTGTCGCACGCAAAAACGTGCCGGACAGCAACACAGCAGCCGACTGGCAGGTCAGCAGCAATGCAGGCACGCCGGGGTCTGGGTTACTGGCTACTTCTTGTGATGGCGGTGGTGGTGATACAGGCGGTTCCGGCACTGTCAATCTGCCGACTTATTATGTCGGCACCACAGGTTTAACCGGTTCGGCGCTTAAAACCGCATTAAACAATATTTTGCGTGGCCATGTCCGTTTTAGCTACAGCGAAGTCTGGGATGCCATTAGTTATACCGATGAAGATCCGGCCAATACCGCCAATGTAATTTTGTTGTACGCGGGTCGCAGCACGCCAAAAACCTTTAAAGTAAACACCAGCAGTTCGTTAGACGCCTGGAACCGCGAGCATGTCTGGGCAAAAAGCCATGGTTTTCCGGATGAAAGCCAATATGCCCATACCGACTTACATCATTTAAGGCCGGAAGACGTGTCGCTTAATTCCACCCGCGGTAATAAAGATTTTGATAATGGTGGTACTGCAGTTGCTGAAGCGCCATTAAACAAAACCGACAGCGACAGTTTTGAACCGCGCGCAGCGGTGAAAGGCGACGTAGCCCGGATGTTGTTTTATATGGACGTCCGTTATCAGGGCGGTGATGACAGCGGCACACCAGACTTATCTATTCCAAATATTGCACCAACCGGCAGCACAGCACCACAAATGGGCAAACTTTGTGTGTTGTTGGCCTGGCATCTGGCCGATCCGGTCGATAGTTTTGAGCAGCGCCGTAATAACAGGATTTATGAACTGCAAAAAAACCGCAATCCTTTTATCGACAACCCACAATGGGCGAGCTCAATTTATGGCAGCGCCTGCCCATAAAGAACAGCCGTTCTTTATAACAGCAGTTCGCCGCACTGAGGCCACTCGTTATAAACTTTGTTGTTCTCTCAAAATGGCGGCCTTTGGCCGTCATTTTTTTGCTGCAAAACTAGGCCCTTGCTGTCTACAATAGCCGGCAACAAAACCGGCAAATAAAACCACAAGGACCAGTTATGTCATCTGCTTTACCCGAACAACTTGCCGATGCCGACTTTTTGGCTTTTACGCTCAAACACCCTGAATTTTACCCGGCCAGCAGTTTTGTACTTAATAACGGAACGCAATGTGAAATTTGGGACACCGGCGTGATTTGTTTTACGCCTGTGCGTTATGGCAATAACGACATAGTGTTGTCATCTGGTGTACATGGTAACGAAACTGCGCCAATTGAAATTTGCGCTGCACTTACCAAAGACATTCTGCAGGAAAAGCTGCAGTTGACAGAAAGAGTGTTGTTTTTATTTGGTAACCCAGCGGCGATGAATGCCGGGGTGCGCGAAATAACAGACAATATGAACAGGTTTTTTTCCGGTGCCCATCAGATAGATGCTGCTGTGCTGGCAACGGCAGCCTTTGAAAATCAGGCACAGCAGCTTGGTTTATCATTTGAAAAATTACGTTGTGCCCGGTTAGAGCAATACGTTAGCCGTTTTTACCAGGTGATGCCCACAGGGCGGCAACGTGCTTTATACGATTTACATACCGCTATTCGTGGTTCTAAGTTTGAAAAATTTGCGGTGTATCCGTATTTACATGACAAACCCTGGTCTGAACAGCAGTTCAGTTTATGGGGCAGTTGTGGGGTAAACACCTTTTTATTAATGCAAACACCAGCCACTACTTTTAGTTATTACGGTGCCCAAAGCCATAACGCCCACGCATTTACGCTGGAGCTTGGTAAAGCACGGCCTTTTGGCGAAAACGACCATAGCCGTTTTGCCGAGGTTGCTGTGCTTTTGCGTCAACTTATCAGCGGCGAAGTGATAAATACCAAAGCCTTTGTAGAAACTGATTTTCAGCTGTTCGAAGTGTATCGCTCCATTAACAAACAAACTGAAGCTTTTGAGCTTTGTTTTGCGGCCAATATCGAAAACTTTACCCAGTTTCCGATAGGGACTGTTTTGGCGCGGGATCAAGGTATTGAATATAAGGTGGATCAGCCGGGTGAAGCGTTAATTTTCCCGAATGCCAAAGTGGCCATTGGCCAAAGAGCTATGCTGATGGTCAAACCAGTGTCAGTGGCTGGCCGTACCGCCTGAGGTTTGAGCTATTTTTTTCCTCTGTAAAAGCTGCCTTTGTTGGCAGCTTTTTTGTTGTAACAGGCTGCAAATGTTGAACATCAGGGGCTTTGGCCTGTTGTGAACCAGCAAAATGCCATTGCTTTACCGGCCAACAAAAAGCCAAAACACTAAAATAGCGCCAGCGTATTTTCTGCTTTCTGCTAATTTTTAATGGCTGATCCGGTTGCAATGCAGTTTACGTAAAGGTAAAGTTGCGGCGCATTCTAAAATCGATCGCATTCTAAAAACGAGAATAGCGGGTGCTGCCAGCACAGCTTGGGTTGACGCTCACGTAAAGTACAGACTCGCAGAAGTCTGAATACCAGCAAAGCGTTTGCTCAGGCTAACAATGCAAGTCGCACCATGGGGAGAAGCTGGTTTTGCCTGCCAATAATTGCCAAAGAGCAATGGTGCGCCACCAGTCTGGTTCAATTTCAAGGTAATGCCGGCAAACAACCAAGGTCCGCGTTACCCGAAACCTAAAGAGAGACCTATGACCAACCCTAACAACGCCACCATTTCGACTGTGCATACAGCCGGATTTATCAGTGGGCACGCGTTACAGATCCCAACTCTTCGTATTCTGCAGGACGACGGTACTCTTTATCCTGGTGCTGTGGCACCTGAGCTGGATAAAGAAACTGCGCTGAAAATGTATCACAGCATGAGTTTTATCCGGGTGCTGGACGAGCGGATGCTCGCTGCGCAGCGTCAGGGTCGTATCAGCTTTTATATGCAGTGTTTAGGTGAAGAAGCCGCCACTGTCGGTAGCGCTGCTGCGCTGGATGACAAAGACATGATCATGGCGCAGTACCGTGAACAGGGTGCTTTACGTTACCGTGGTTTTTCGCTGGAACAATTTATGAACCAATTGTTTTCCAACGAAAAAGACCTGGGTAAAGGCCGTCAGATGCCAGTGCATTACGGCTCTAAAGATATTTATTACATGACCATTTCCAGCCCGTTGGGAACACAAATCCCTCAGGCGGCAGGTTATGCCTACGCGCAAAAATTACGTGGTTTATCCAACGTGACCATTTGTTATTTTGGTGAAGGCGCCGCTTCTGAAGGCGACTTCCACGCCGGTTTAAATATGGCCGCTGTGCATAAAGCGCCAGTGCTGTTTTTCTGCCGTAACAATGGTTATGCCATTTCCACACCGGCCAACGAGCAGTTTAAAGGCGATG
>NZ_JAVBXS010000048.1 GCF_030824435.1 Rheinheimera sp. | reverse complement strand
TGCGACGATGGTAGTGTGGCAGATGCCATGCGAGAGTAGTACACCGCCAGGCTCCCAATAAATGGAAAAGCCCCAGTCGAAAGACTGGGGCTTTTTTATTTACTGCGATTCTGGCTGTGGATTACTTGGAGAGTAGTACAGTGAAGACGGGATTTAGGACTGCAAACAATTTTGCAGTCCTCCGGCTGAACGGCCCGAGCTCTGCGAAGGGCATTAAGGCTCCCAATAAAGCCAGAAAGGCCCAGTCTAACGACTGGGCCTTTTTGCATTTTACGTCCTGTAAAATGTCCTGCGGACCGGCTGTGCCGTCCAAATCCGCTCCTGCGGATTTAGTGCTTTATGGCATTCTGGTGGTCTATTGCCCGAGCAGGGCATTCCCATGCGAGTAGTACAGTGAAGCTGGAAGGAAGCCAATAATTTGGCTTCCTTCCAGCTGAACGGCCCTGAGCTCTGCGAAGGGCATCAAGGCTCCTATGGGCATTTTACACCCTATAAAATGTTTAATATTTACTTGTGCAACATGCAACATGCAACATGCAACATGCAACATTTGACATTTTTGTTCTACCGCAACAATCCGGTATTGTTTCATGATATTGCCAACAAATTAATCATGTTCCTCAAGATCATTTTGGCCGGATCCGCTGCAATCTTTAAAATCAGCTGCAAAATTATGGCAGTGCATAGCCCAGCTTATTCTCTTTTTAAAAATTCATATAAGATATTGATTAATAAATTTTTTTAACGCGGTGATAGAGTTTGTCGGCTTGTGCCGGATGACTTGTATTATGAGCTGGTTCAGTCAAATGTGTTGGAAGAGTGTCTGTTCAGAGCATATGAATTGCGCGAACAAAACAATTCTACTTATGATTGTTATGATAGATTTCTGCACAAACCAAACTGTACTTAGTGTTTGAACAGGGGATTTTTAACCATTTTAGCAGTCGATTATGGGACTGACTGCCATTTTCCTTTGGTTAAATAACCAATCACCCGGACATCTTTAGGAATAGTTTGTGCGGAAATATAACCTATTGCTGATTTATTTGTGGTTATATTTTTCAACATTTCAGTATCATCCAGTACAAAATGAGGACGTGCAGCTGCACCGGTAAATATCAGCCGTGACCAATAAGACTGGTATTGTGCGGCCGTCAGGTTAAGCAGACTGAGACAAAATTGCTGGTGCTGTTCTGAATCTCTGGCACTATGGAAAATCACAGCTGCAGAGCCGTCAGCAAAGGTGCTGGTTTTATTCAGATATAACTGGATCAGACTGTGCTGTTCCAGTTTGTTGGTATTGTTCTGATGTGCGATTAGAATTAACTCTGTTGCACTGAGCCGCAAACTCAGAAGCAGGGTGAGGGTTAGTATGATCAGTCGCATCTGTGCACCCTAAAACACAAAGTCTACGCCAAAAGAAAAACCCCGGAATTCGTCCACTCTTGGTTGACGATCCCGCCCTTGCATATAGTCGATTTTGAAACTGACACCAGGTTGCAGATCATATCTCAGTGTAAGAACATCCATCGAAAAACGGTTGGGTGTGGCCAGTCGCTGATAAACCTGGGTACCAATTTGCCTGAGCACAGGGTGGGAAATATCTTTCATAAATCCGAGATCGTTAATATCCTGCATGCTCCATTCGTGGTGATAAGTCAGGATAAAAGGATCAAATCGCCTGGATACTGCGATGTAATGTGCTGTATTACGTGGATCTGCACTATCAAGGATGCCGTAATTGGTTTTTTCACCTTCAATTTTCCAGTCACCAAACTGCAACCGGCCGCCAAAATAATAGTATCTGGCTCTTTTGGACATGCTTAACGTATCTAATAACTGTTGTTTTTCCGCCGGGCTGGCACCTGATGCTGCCAGGGCAGGTAATACCACAGGGAAAATCAGCTGCTCATCAATAGCTGAGCCGTCACCGTCGGCTTGCATTGCACCGCCAAACAAAGTCCAGTAGTCCCGTGATAGCTCAAGATAACCGTTAAAAATATTGTGTAATTTAATCGGCACTCCTTCAGGGCGTACACTCTTAAAGGTTTTCCCACTGAAATCACCAGTGATCAGCCGGTATTTGACAGCAAAATCACTCACTGTGGCTTTATGTTCAAATGACAAACCTTCAATGGTTTCAAAATCAAAATTCCAA
Source organism: Rheinheimera sp. (assembly GCF_030824435.1). Taxonomy (GTDB): domain Bacteria; phylum Pseudomonadota; class Gammaproteobacteria; order Enterobacterales; family Alteromonadaceae; genus Pararheinheimera. The sequence goes on along the minus strand of NZ_JAVBXS010000048.1, from coordinate 45,893 downwards.
TACACAGCTTTGGGCAGCCGGGCGTAATCATGGGCATAACGCACATACTGAAAATCGGACTGGGCAAACAACGGATTAGCAATACGGCCAAAATTGAGTTGCATGTCGGGATTTAGCTGATAACTCAAAAAAGCCAGACTCATTTTAGCGCTGAAGTCGTCGCTACCTTTGGCCATTAATTGGATAGTTACACGTAAGGACTCTTGCAAATCTGTGGTGGTTTGCAATGCAAAAAGTGTTTCATCCCGCCAGATCAGTCCATCACTGGCATACATATCAACTAATTTCGGATTGTCGCCTTTGGGTAACATTTTACCGGCCCGTACAGAGCCAAAACCGTGAATGTCGGTTTCTGCAGCAACGCTACAGGCCAGCAATAACAGCACACTAGTCAAGTTGCGCAGCATGATAGGGGATCCTGATATCAAAAGTTGTTCCTTGTTGTTCAACACTGTGCACCTGAATATCACCTTGCAGATTAAATTTAACAATCCGATAGGCGATCGCCATGCCCAGACCACTGCTGCCGACGCCGAGTTTGGTGGTATAAAAAGGGTCAAAAACCCGTTTTTGTAACTCAGCCGCAATACCCATACCTTGATCACTACAACTTAAGCAAACTTCATTTTGGTGCAGTGCCAGGCGTAGCAGGCAGTTCCCGCCCTGACCCTGCGGAAAAGCGTGTTCCATCACATTGGATAATAAAGAACTGACCAGTTGTGCATAAAGCCCAGGCATACTGGACAGGATAATGTCAGGTTCTATCTGTAACTGCAGTTTGATCTGATGTTCGGTCAATTGATCCTGCATGCTGGCAACGACGTCCAGAATGTAATTGGACAAATTAAACCAGCGTTGTGCTTCGCCATGTTGTTCTTGTGATAATAGTTTGAAATTGTTAATTAATTGCGATGCTCTACTGGTATTGCTGATAATAAGGTGTGTGGCTTCATTTAGTTTATCTAACTGACCGACCAGTTGCGGTTTAGTCAGGCTGCCCGCTTCAGTATCATTCAGCAGTTGCTGAACCATGTCATGAATGCAGGTAATACTGGTGATTACCACCCCAAGCGGCGTATTCACTTCATGCGCCACCCCTGCAACCAGAGAGCCAAGTGATGCTTGTTTTTCCGACTGCAACAACGCATCCTGGGTTTGTTTCAGATGATTCAGAGCCTGTTCGGTGCGTTCTTTTTCTTGTTGTAGATCGGCTTTGGCCTGAGAGATAGTTTTGATATCGCCAGACAAGCGGCCTGATAAACCGGCAATACTGACCGCAACTTCTTCAAACTCATCTTCGAGACCAAGCAGTGGGTTCTGTACTATGCCATCCTGACTATTCACTGCTGCAGTTAAAGCCGCATTTAATTTTCGCAGCGGCTGTAGTACCAGTTTTGACAGTGCCAGCGACAAGCCCGCGGCCAGGATCAGAATTAATAACACCATTTCACCGGTCTGACGCAGCATAATTTGTTTCAGCTCGTCAGCAATATAATCGGTGCTGCTATAAAGTTTGAGTTGTCCAACACTGGTTTGCTGGCCGCCGAGAGTCAGCTCTATCGCTTTTTCCAGCACTGCATCATTCTGATTGTTGCTGCGTAATGTTTGATTTGGTAATTCAAGGCTGTTATCAGCACCATCTCTGATTTCAATTTTTCTGATGCCAGGATCTGTCAGGTGAGGGCCGACCAGCACTTCAAGTGAACCCGGATTAAAATTCCACACATCTATGGCGATGCTCTGGGCCAGCGTTTTGATCGTAGCATCCAATCTTGCTTTGTGCTGTTGGTTAAGCTGCTGATTACTTTGATACAAATGTGTAGCTGAGAGTAACAACTGACAAAAGATCAGAATAGCAGCCATGACCACCATTAACTTGCCGGTCAGCTTTAATCTGATCATGCGACCGCGGTCATCCATACGCTCTTGCTACCTTGTAAAAGTGCAACTGTGTCGCTTGGCGAGTTGCAATAACAACAGAATGTAACATGGTTCCCTATAGCAACTAATGCTAGCCGCAGATTATTAATTTACAAATTAAACAGTGAATTAGCTACATTAACTTTGTTATTTATTAATTGTTTTGCCGGCAAAAAGCCAGACCTCGGGTGAAGTCTGCAATAGTGCGTAAATGGCCATGCTGAGGTCTTAACGTTGACCAGTATCTGCTGGCTCCTTTATAGCTGCGTGCTTTGTGGTCCTTGGCGATAATGCCGTCTGTGGCCACCCATTTGGACATGATTTTTACACCACACCGTAAGTTTATCGCCGGATCATGCAATTTAACCGCATCAGTGATAGCGCAGCCGTAACGTTTTTGGTTGGCACTTTCAATAGAGATTTGCAATAAACCACGGGACACAACAGCCTGACCTTTGCGGTCACGGAATTTTTCGCGATAAAAACGATGGGGCTTAAAATTACTTTCAGGTTTTGCCATGGCAGATAACAGACCGACCCAGAATTTACGACGTTCGGACTTGGCAAGCAGGGGATAAGCCGGACAAAAGTACTGGACGTCTTTGGGCACCATCTCTACTAATAAAGAATTTGCCACAGCAGATTCGGCAGTTCTGGTCCAGCTACCATCTTTGTTACTTCCTGACCAGGCTGCATAGTCAATACTTGCCAGGCAAGATGTATTGAATAATGCCAACAGAACACACCAAAGTCTCATGCTGAATGTACATCCTTTCCACTTTATTATTGTTTTTTCAGCAGCAACCAGACCTGGCTATAGTCGCCACGGTGTTTGTTGTCCTGATAATAATGGTCCCAGTCGCGGTAATAACCGCTAAGCCAATCCAGTTGAAACTGGTTATTGGCAAAAGCGCCGCCGGTATCAGCCAGCACAGTTAACCGATAATGGATAGTGCCGCGCTCTGGCGTCGCCAGCAAGATTAGCTTACCAAGACCCAGATTGACAATATCACCTGCAACAGTCACTTGCGGTGCAATTGGAATTTTATAGTCGGCGTCTTTGCCATAACCCAACACACTTTTCACGTCTTTAAAATACCAATAACGCTGCTGTTGTTCTGGTTTGAGCAATCTGTTGTAAGGAATGCCATTACTGCGATGTACGTTTAAATAACGGTAACTGCCATCTGGTTTTGGGATTACAGCTGTACCCTGTAATAACGCACCTTCTAAGTCCTCTCTGCTGAGCCAGACCAAAGCCGGTGCTTTTAAAGGTTTTTGCTCCAGCGCACCTGCGACAATGTCTTGTTTACCCAGCTGAAAACGGGTGATTCTTTTGCCCAGTTTGTCGGCATCTTCGAGATTTAAATGGGCTTCATCAAAAGGCAAACCATACAGTGCTTGCGGGTGGCTGGCCGATTTTGCCGTCTGGCCATCAGCAATACGCACATAATATTTGGTTTGCAGCAGCTTATCTGCCGGCAGTTTTAATAACAGCGGTTTGTCTTTGGCAACTTTGGCCGCCGCTTTGGTGTCGGGGTACCAGCGCACAAATTCAAATTCTTGTTGCATAAAAGCCGGATCGGTCAGCCGTGATTTGCGGCCGGCCGCTTTATCTTGTTGGCTGACAGTACATAAAAACTGCAAGGTGCTTTTTATTCTGTTGAGGTCAAAACTCGCGCCCGCAATTTTGCCACCGTGAATAGCGGCAGGGTCATAACTTTGGCCTTTATTGAGGTACTTCAGCGTTTCGTCGGCAACAAAACATAAATCCTGGCTGTGATCGGGCCAGGTGCCCTGGGTAAAATCAGGTGTTTGTACGACAAAACGTGGCGAGGCCAGGGCAGTGACACTTATCAGGCTGGCAAACAAAATGAAAGGCAACTGCGGCACAACAAACTCCGGCAACTAAACAAAGTCGTCAGCCTATAGCGCTCTGTCATCCGGTGCAACATTTTCAGTGTGATGTAGGCCTGATTGCTGGTTTGGGCAGCAAAATCTCCGGCAAGCGTTGCTCTGACTTGCAGCTTTACTGCTAACTGGTTAAGTTAAAGTAAGTTTTTCTATCCAGGCTAAGCAGATGCCACACGATCATCACCACCATCATCAAGGCGAAAGCAGCAATATTGCCGTCGCTTTCTGGCTGAATTTTTGTTTTACGCTGATTGAATTTGTCGGCGGGTATCTCACCAACAGCGTAGCCATTATGGCCGACGCAATGCACGATTTAGGTGACTGTCTGGCAATTGGTTTTGCCTGGGTGGCCAGCAAGGTGGCAAACCGGGAAGCCAATGTGCGTTATAGCTACGGTTACCGGCGCTGGTCTTTATTAAGTGCTTTGGTGAACAGCGTTATTCTGGTGCTGGGTTCGGTATGGATTTTATCTGAAGCTATTCCAAGATTGTGGCAACCACAATTGCCGATGGCTGAAGGCATGATAGCTTTGGCTGTACTTGGTGTTTTGGTGAATGGCACTGCTGTTTATAAGCTGCGTCTTGGTAAAACCCAAAACGAGCAGGTACTGAGCTGGCATTTATTGGAAGACGTTTTAGGCTGGGCAGCTGTGCTTGTTGGCAGTATTTTGTTGTATCTGACCGGCTGGGCCTGGATTGACCCTGTGTTAAGTATTGGTTTTACCTGTTTTATTCTGCTGAATGTCTGGCGTAATTTGCGTAAAACTTTGCAGTTATTTTTGCAGGTGAGCCCAAGCCCAGAGCTTGCCGCTGAGCTTGCAGAAAAACTACAGGCTTTGCCTTTTGTGGCTGATTGTCATCATTTGCATTTGTGGTCGCTGGATGGTGAGCAGCACGTGTTGACTGTGCATCTGGTGCTTAAAGCCCAGGCTGATGGCCGCGAGCTGCCTTATTATAAATCTGAAGTCAGGCAACTGTTGGCACCTTATCTGCTTTCGCATACCACAGTTGAATTTGAAACAGCCGATGAAGCTTGCCGTGACAATAAAAGCAGCACAAGCTCTTTGCATGACCATGACCATGACCATGACCATGACCATGACCATGACCATTGCTCACACGGCGGGCATAAACAGCATGGGCATTAAACCCATAGTTGCATCTATCTGTTTTGCATGAAAAATTTGATGGAAGTGTTCAGTGGATAAGAATAAAGCGGCTGTGATCAGCCGCTTGGTATTTAAAGCGGATCGTCCAGACTGATTTCATCCAGCGTCAGTGAAAAACTAGCGGCAAAAGTATGCAGGAAATATTGCACTTCAGGCTCAGGATAACTTTGCAGCATTTTCTCCAGCCTTCTTTTGGCGATGGTAAATTCATGATTACCGGCCGAAATTTCTTCAATCGCCTTTAAATAAGCACAAAGGTGATCAGCAGCTTTTACCAGCCGTTTTTCTGCTTCGTTATACTGCACCGACAACAACAAAGGCTGATAAACAGCTTGTAATTCAGGCGGTAACATTGACAGCAGTTTTTGCTCGGCAATAGCTTCAATCTTTTTGTATTCCACCGCAATTTGCGGATTAAAGTATTTCACCGGTGTGGGTAAATCACCGGTGATCACTTCGCTGGCGTCATGAAATAACGCCAGAGTCGCCACCCGCTCCGGGTTAATGGCGCCTTTAAAAAGTTGCTGACCAATCACCGCCAGCATATGCGCCACCATCGCTACCTGATGGCTGTGCTCTGCCACGTTTTCGATATTGACGTTGCGCATTAACGGCCAGCGGTTAATCAGTTTCATCCTGAACAGATGAGCAAAAAAGTGGCTCTGTTGGCTCATAGATTGATCCGTTATTGCTGGCGATAACCAGGTAAAAACTGCGCCAGTTTGCCAAGCGCCATTTCCAGCTGTTCTTTATGCGGTAAAAACACCACGCGGAAATGGTCCGGCTCAGGCCAGTTAAAAGCACGGCCATGCACCAGTAACACTTTGTGCTGACGCAAAAAATCCAGCACAAAAAGCTCGTCGTCTTTGATGGGGAATTTTTTCCGGTCAATTTTCGGGAATAAATACATGGCTCCTTTGGGCCGCACACAACTTAAACCGTCAATATCGTTAATGAGCTTATAAGCCAAATCCATCTGGTCATACAAACGGCCACCCGGAATAATCAGCTCGTTAATGCTCTGATAACCACCCAGTGCGGTTTGTACTGCATGCTGGCAAGGCACATTGGCACAAAGCCGCATCGACGCCAGAATATTCAGGCCTTCAATATAATGCCGCGCCGCTTGTTTAGCGCCCGAGATAAACAACCAGCCGACCCGGAAACCGGCAATACGGTAGTTTTTTGATAAACCACCAAAAGTCAGCAGCACTAAATCATCGGCCAGCGACGCAGTTGCTATATGTTCGGCGCCGTCATATAAAATTTTGTCGTAAATTTCATCACTGAGCACCACCAGGTTGTGTTCACGGGCAATGGCTAATAAATCCAGCAACATGGCTTTGTTGTACACAGCACCTGTTGGGTTGTTTGGGTTTATTAATACTAAGGCTTTGGTGCGGCTGTTAATTTTGCTGCGAATATCAGCAGTATCCGGATACCAGTCAGCCGTTTCATCACAGCGGTAATGTACCGCCTTGCCACCGGCGAGATTCACAGCTGCTGTCCAGAGCGGGTAATCGGGTGATGGAATCAGTACTTCGTCGCCGTTATCTAAAAGCGCCTGTAACGACATTAAAATCAGCTCAGACACACCATTGCCAATATACACATCATCAGCGTCGGCGCCTAAAATGCCACGGCTTTGGTAATATTGCGCCACAGCAACCCGGGCCGGATAAATACCTTGTGAGTCAGTATAACCCTGGGCTGTTGGCAGGTTATGAATCACGTGTTTCAGAATTTCATCCGGCGCTTCAAAACCAAAAGGGGCGGGATTACCAATATTGAGTTTTAAAATACGATGGCCTTCTTCTTCCATCTTTTTTGCTTCGCGCGCAACGGGGCCACGAATGTCATAACACACACCATCTAATTTTTTCGAACGCTCAATTGGTTTCATACCGCTTACCTTACTGCCTCCGCATTTTGTTGAATTCAGACATCCATCCGGACATCTTGACGATTTAAATTTACTTACACCTTTTTACACAGCCACAGGTCTTTTGCAATCATACTGAGCCAAATTCCCGGAAAAAAAATGAGTTATGCTGAAATTATCTCAGGTTCCGCCAGGTGCTGTTGTTGTTTGCGAGATTTTTCATCTGTTTGAACACACAGGTATTTATATCGGCGAAGGTGAAATTGTTGAGCTGCAGGGCACAGGTTTAGTGCGTTCAGTGTCAATAAACCGCTTTTTTGATAACAGAAGTGGCAACCATTTGCTTGCAGCCTGCAACAGGGCAGGAAAAGTGATAACCAGCCACGAATGTGCAGAACGGGCAATCAGTCAGATATTTACCTATCAGCGATATGATTTATTAACCAACAACTGTCATCGTTTTACCCAGGCTTGTGTCAGTGGCCGCTCTTTACCCATCACCAGCTTTTTTGATTTAAAAACCGAATTAAGCCACTTCTGGCGTAGTGAAGTGTTGTGGCAGCAGGTTGATATCAACCAATAAAAAAACCACCTCAGTCTGAGGTGGTTTTTTTGGCTGCAAATGGTTGCAGTCTGTTTTTTATCGGTAAACATCCGCTTGATGAACTGCGCCTGATGTATATCCAGATAAAAGAGCCGTTTAGCGCGCGCTGTCGCGAACTACAGCATCACCTACACCCACTTCAACGGATATATTGGCTGAACCATGACCGCGGAAATGAATATCGCCACCGACCAAGTGACTGTTTTCTTTTACATTTTCTGTGGTTTTGACGCTGACTTCACCCACACCGGCACTCATTTCCACATCTTTGTAGTTGCTTAATAACACTTCGGCTGCAAAAGACCCAACACCAATTTCGGCACTGATGTCCGCAGGCTCTGCCTGAATGTCAATTTCGCCAACACCCAGTTGTAAATCGAGTGCCATGCCTTTGGGAATTTTCACCAGCCATTCTTGTTCTGTGTCATCCATCGGCACTGATACTGTCAAACGGCCGGCCTTCAGCGAAGACTCAAGTGTGGCCGAGTCGGCATCTGCTTCTTTAAACAACCATTTTTTGGCCGGTTTTACCTTCACTTCAACACTGATAGTGGCATCGTTGCTCTGTACAATTTTCACTTCGCCAACGCCATTTTGTACTTCAAGATGGGTGAGCTCGGCGGATGGAAATTGTGCTGAAAGTTGTTTCGCGGTAGCGGATGCAGAAACACAGCTCAGACCGGCAATCAGGGTTAAAACTAATACTTTTTTCATGTTATTTGCTCCTTGAGGGTAATTTGCTTAAGGGTTAGCATAAAACAGGCCATAATTAATTTTGTTTTTAATCAATGATTTAAAATATATTGCTTAGAACATTTTGTACTTAACACTATGTTTTGGTCGAAAAAGCTGGGCATAGTGGTTAAAATGACCAACCTGCAATAAATGAAGTAAGCAAATTTGTATTGATGTTGGTTTGTGGCTCATCACGTCAGCGCATTTTGCACAGAGGTAAGTTGGTTATGAAACTATGGCTGAAAACAACGGCGCAAACTTGTGCCGCTATTGCTGTGATCTTCGCAGCTGCCTATCCGTTTTTACGCTCCGATCCTTTGGCGGATGCTCAGGAGCTGGCCATCTGGCAAATGCCAAGCCGGATTTCGGCGCTGGACAGTGCTGATCAAAAAAAGCTATTGGCCCGGCTGACTTATCCGCAGCATATGCCTGCATTAAAAGCAGTGCCGGATTTTGCAGCCATTAAAGATACTGCCAAACGCAAAAAAGCCTTTTTTGAATATCTGGAACCTTTTATCGAACGTGAAAACGGCCGTTTGTTAAAACTGCGTGGTCAGATCCTTGAGTTACAACAAAAACGCGCTAAAAAACAAGAGCTTACTTTGGAAGAGTATGCCTTTATTTACAGCTTGTTTGATGAGTTTAAGGTGGATTATCCGGAAGCTGATGATACGGGTTTAAGCGACCTGTTAAGCCGGGTAGATGTGATCCCAAGTAGTCTGGTGTTAACACAGGCGGCGAAAGAATCAGGTTGGGGCTCCAGCCGTTTTGCCACTGATGGTTTTAATTTTTTTGGCCAATGGTGTTTTAAAGCAGGTTGTGGTTTTGTTCCTTCGAAACGTCCAGCCGGCAAATATCATGAAGTGGCGATGTTTAAAGATATAGCCGCCAGCGTGAATGCCTATTTTTATAACCTGAACACTTTTTATGTGTATGACGACTTACGTGCTATTCGCGCTCAATTGCGCAAAGAAGACGGCAAATTGACAGGTCAGAAGCTGGCGCAGGGTTTAATTCGTTATTCAGAGCGCGGTGAATCTTATGTCACTGAAATTCGTGACATGATTGCTGCCAATCATAAATTTATGGAAGAAAGTTAATGCGTTTTTGTCTGGTTTTGTTGGCCGCTTTGCTTGTTTCACCTTCAATGGCGAATACCCAGTTTAATTACGATGGTTTTTACGCCCGGTTGAAAAAAAGTGAAAAAGCAGAATTCAGCCATATTACTTTAGCTTTTATGCTGCAGCGCCAGGGCACACAACAGGCGTGTGAGCTGACAGCAGCGCGCATCACCACAGATATCAGTGACGATCCGCTGACCGTTGCTGCCAATGGCGAGCTGGTGTTGCCCTATTCAGAGTTATTAAACAACCGCAAGGCCTTGATTGTATTAAAACAACCCGAAGGTGCTGCACCTTGTGATCTAAATTTCCGGTTACGCAGCCGTTTACCGCTGGATGCCAGAGTGGAGCTCAGACAATTGCGGATGATGCACCGGCAATTTGATGCTTTGTTAAAAGAGCTGGCGGGGCTTGGCAAATATTTCCTGCCGCCCATGACGGGCGTTAGCCTGCAGTTTGCCGCTGAAGCTATGGTGCTGGCCGTGCCAGCTGAATTGAGTCAGGCCTTGCAGTGTGAAGAGAATCAATGTCAGCTGGATTTGACGCAGACAAAAGAGGTTGCTGATAGCCTTGTGCTTGAGTTTCAGCAGGCGCCTGCGTTGGTATTGCCATTATTACCGAGAAAATGACCAGCAATGCCAGTTTGCCATTGTTGCCATTGGCAACAATGGCGGCAGGTCTGGATTTGATGTTATTAACCCATCAAACCGAATTTTTAAAAACCACCAATACCGGGGTTTTGGTTACGGCCCTAAGTGGGGACAACCGGATCCAGGTGCGCCGGCCTTTATGGTCAAGAGTGGCGCCTGATCAACAGCTGCTTGCCGCCATTGCCAGCCAACCGAGTTTTTTATTGTATCCTGGTCCACAAGCGCAGTTGCTTGATGTGCAAAAGTGGCAGCTATATTGGCAGCAGCAATTACAACAAAATGCGGCAGAGACACATGAGCAACAAGCTGAAAGCAGCAATATTGGTCCTCCGGGTCCAAGGCTGCAGTTAATTGTGCTGGACGCCACCTGGCAGCTGGCGCGTAAAATGTACAATCAAAGTGCTTATTTAAAACAACTACCTGCGATATCACTGGATTCAACGGAAAAATCTGTTTACCGGCTCAGACGTAATCAACAGGATATGGGCTGGTGTACCGCCGAATCTGTTTGTATGTTGTTATCTGCTTTGGGTTATTTAAAGGCAGCAGCAGAGTTACAACAGTTGTTTCTGGCTTTTAATCAGCCAGAAAAAGCGGAAAAATAGCGGCGATGTTATCGCTATCTCTTGCTCAAAACTGTTTTTTGCATTTAAACAGTGAAGAAGTTATAAAAGCCACTTCATGCCGGAGCTGATTTTTTACACAGCGCATTTTGTTAAATACACCAGTGTGTTGCAGATAGATTGAAGTAGAGGGAACTGCAAATTTTTTCTGTTATGATGCGGTTCCATAAAAATTGTAATTTTCACTATGGAACGGGACCAATCTGATGGATAGCAAACATCCGCACTCTTCGCAATTAAACCGCCTTGATGATGATAAAAAAGTAACACGTGCAGTGATCCCGGTTGCCGGTCTTGGCACCCGCATGTTGCCCGCCACCAAAGCCATGCCAAAAGAAATGCTGACAATAGTCGACAAACCGCTGATTCAATATGTAGTACAGGAAGCGGTTGCAGCTGGCATTACCGAAATTGTGCTGGTGACACATTCTTCTAAAAACAGCATTGAAAACCATTTTGACACCAGTTTTGAACTGGAAGCTGCGCTGGAAAAACGGGTAAAACGGCAGTTGCTGGATGAAGTGCGTAATATCACGCCAAAAAACGTTACAGTAATTTCAGTGCGTCAGCCACAGGCGCTGGGCCTTGGTCACGCTATTTTATGTGCGCGCCCTGTGGTACGGAACCATCCTTTTGCCGTGTTGTTGCCGGATGTGATAGTGGACCAGTACCACAGCAATCTGAAAAAAGACAACCTGGCAGAAATGATCAAAAGATACAATGAAACGGGCCATAGCCAGATCATGGTCGAGCCAGTGCCGGCAAATCTGGTGAATCAATATGGCGTGGTTGATTTAGCCGGCGCTCCACTCAGTCAGGGCCAAAGTGTACCTGTGGTGGACATGGTGGAAAAACCGGATCTGGACGAAGCACCAAGTAACTTTGCTATCACAGGTCGTTATGTGTTGTCGCCCACCATCTGGGATTTATTGGCCTTTACGCCGCCTGGTGCAGGTGACGAAATTCAGTTGACCGACGCGCTGCATCAACTGCGTTTGCTGGAAGTGATAGAGGCTTATCATATCAAAGGCAAATCTCATGATTGTGGTAACAAACTGGGTTATGCCCTGGCCAATGCGGAATATGCATTACGTTCTGCTTTTGGCAGCGAGTTTAAAAGCAAATTAACCCAGCTGCTGGCGGAATAAGTCTGCAATGTTGTGCCGCAACAACCAGACGGTTGTGGCATAACAACTTCTGATGGTTCAAATGGATTGGGTAGTACCAGCGTGAAGTTTTAGTGTTCATTGGCTTTGTCGTCAACATAACGGACAAAACCGCAATCACTGCCCAAATCTGACAATAACGGATGTTTATATGAAATTTTTAGTCACAGGCGCAGCCGGTTTTATTGGCAGCCAGGTTGCAGAACAACTTTGTGCTCAGGGCCATCAGGTGGTCGGGCTGGATAATCTGAACGATTATTATGACCCAAAACTCAAAGATGCCCGTCTGGCGCGGATCAAAGCCGCTTTACCAGCGGCTCATGCATCTGCTTTTCGTTTTATCCAGCTGGATTTAAGCGACCGCGCCGGTATGGCCGCACTTTTTGCCACGGAAAAATTTAACAGAGTGATCCACCTCGGCGCTCAGGCTGGGGTACGGTATTCTATTGATAATCCAATGGCTTATGTAGATTCTAACCTGGTTGGTATGATGACCATTCTGGAAGGCTGCCGTCATCATCAGGTGGAACATCTGGTGTATGCCAGCTCTAGTTCAGTGTATGGCAATCAGCAAAAAGTGCCTTTTAGTGAAGCAGATCCTGTTGATATGCCCATTTCGTTGTATGCAGCCACCAAAAAATCCAATGAACTGATGGCGCATACCTATAGCCATTTGTACCAATTACCTACCACAGGACTGAGGTTTTTTACCGTTTATGGCCCCTGGGGCAGGCCCGATATGGCGCCCTGGAAATTTACCAAAGCCATTCTGGCAGGGCAGCAAATTGACGTGTACAACCATGGTCAGCTAATGCGTGACTTCACTTATATTGACGATATTGTTGAAGGTATATTGCGGGTTCAGGATAAAATTCCGGCCACAGCAGGATACCCGGTACAACAACAGAATAATCCTTATTATGCCTTGTACAACATTGGTAATAATCAGCCGGTTGCACTGGAAGACTTTATCAGCGCTATTGAAGCTGCGGCTGGGGTGAAAGCCGTGAAAAATTATCTGCCGATGCAGGCGGGTGATGTTTATCAAACTTATGCGGATGTCAGTCAGTTACAGCAACTGGTTGGCTTTAAGCCGGCAACGCCCCTTGCGCTTGGTATGCAACATTTTGTCGACTGGTTTAAAAACTACATGCGCCTGAACTGACACCAGATCTCAGAGCCTGCACATCAGAGAACAGAGGTTGTGATGAATCGTTTTTGCTGGGTTTTATTGTTGTTTATCTTTGGTTGTAAAAGTACCCCTGATCAGTTTGTCTACAGTTCAGGTGCACTCAAACAAGACAATGCGGAATTTCTGCAGCAGGTACAGGCGCAGCAATTTAACAAAACTGAACTGGCACAAGTGGCTGAATATGCTTTTAAAAATGGCCGTTGTGATAAGGCCTTGTTATTGGCAGAAAAGTTTCAGTTGCCGGTGAATTTGCGTTCGGCGTATCAAACCTTGTTTCAGTGTCTGATGCAAAAACAACAGTTTGCCATGGCGGAACGGGCGCTTAGTCTTGGTGCGGATCCGGCATTTGTGTCTTCTGCAGAGGCGGAGCAGGACACTGCTTTGGTGCTGGCGGCGCGTTTTGGGCAAATCAGCTTGCTAAAGGCACTGATCCGCCGTGGAGAGACTCCGGGCAAAGCAGCATTTTATGCCGGTGTCAGTGGTGATATTCATCGTGATCCGGGTTTGTCACTGCAATTACTCGAACTATTTAAACCTTATGTCAGTCGGGCAATGCTACGTTATCGCAGTGGTGATGCGCCTGTGTTGTATCAGTTATTAAGCAATCAGTTTCCCGAAGCCGCAGTGATACCTGTGGTGCGGGAGTTATTGCAGCTTGGGGTACTGCCAGATGATGGCCAGCAGCGTAATGCAGTACATCCGATAGGTGCAACCTTTGCTTATAAAGACACTCCTTTATTATTGGTGGCTGAATCTTCCCAGATAGCGGCTTTATTATTAAAAGCCGGCGCCGATCCTGCGGCTCGTGCCAAACGTCAGCGGGCAGAGCGTTTAGCTGCACTGCGCGCCGGTATGAACACCAAACAAGGACTGATCACAGATATCCGGGCTACCGGCGTTCAGGTGCAGGATAACAATGGCAGCCGCTGGCTGGATTGGCGTCATATCGACATTTGATGGTGTTTTTGACGCTTGAACAGCCAGAGTTGCTGCCGCGGGATGGCCACAACTTGTGTTATCCGGTGAACAACAACGCAGCAGCACAGCGCTGACTGGTGGTGGCAATCACAAACAAAAGTGCCTTGTTTGCCACCTGACTTTCCAAGGCCATTTATTCATAAAAACAGCCAGTTGACACATGGCAGACAGCCATACAGACTGAGCGCAATTGAGCTTTTATAAAAAGGAAATCACCATGTTTATGCCTGTCATCATGGCTGGAGGTTCAGGGACGCGTTTGTGGCCACTGTCGCGTGGCAACTATCCAAAACAGTTTCTGGCGCTCACCGGCAGCTCTACCATGCTGCAACAAACTTTATTGCGCCTGCAGGGGTTGCCACACAGTGCGCCGCTGTTAATTTGTAATGAAGAACATCGTTTTATTGCAGCTGAACAGCTGCGGCAATTGGCTGTTACTGAAGGCACTATTTTACTGGAGCCGGCAGGGCGCAACACTGCACCCGCTATTGCGCTGGCGGCATTTAAAGCAACGCAGGGCTCAGAAGACCCTTTATTGCTGGTACTGGCGGCTGACCATGTTATCAGTGATACCAAAGCATTTCAGGCCGCAGTCACGCAAGCAGAGCAGTTTGCCGCATCAGGTAAACTGGTTACCTTTGGTATAGTGCCGACTTTGCCTGAAACTGGTTATGGTTATATCCGTCGTGGTGCTGTCAGCCAGAATGCTTATCTGGTGCAGTCTTTTGTGGAAAAACCCAATCTGCAAACCGCTGAACAATATCTTGCCAGCGGAGAATATTATTGGAACAGCGGCATGTTTATGTTCCGAGCATCAGTGTATTTGCAGCAACTGAATAAATTCAGACCTGATATTTATCAGGCCTGTCAGGCCGCTTTGCTCGACCAGACGCCGGATTTGGATTTTATCCGTATTAATAAAGATGCTTTTATGGCTTGCCCGGAAGACTCTATTGATTACGCCATTATGGAACCACTGACGGCCAATCATTCGGATGAAGTGGTGGTAGTGCCGCTGGACGCCGGCTGGAATGATGTAGGTGGTTTTGCTGCACTTTGGCAGGTTGCCGAAAAAGACGAAGCAGGCAATGTGCTGCAGGGCGACATTATGACCGATAGCACACAGAATTGTTTTATCCGTAGCGAAGAGCAGCTGGTGGCCACAGTTGGTGTCAGCGATCTGGTGGTGATCAGCACTAAAGATGCGGTACTGGTGGCTCACAAAGACAAAGCGCAGGACGTTAAAGCAATAGTGAACCAGTTAAAAGCGGCAAAAAGACCGGAAGCGACTTTCCACCGTGAAGTGTACCGCCCCTGGGGCAAATATGATTCGATTGACCATGGCAGTCGTTTTCAGGTGAAACGTATTACGGTAAAACCAGGTGCCAAGCTGTCAGTGCAGATGCACCATCACCGCGCTGAACACTGGATAGTGGTGTCAGGCACCGCCAAAGTGACTATTGACGGTGTTGATCAGTTCCTGACTGAAAACCAATCTGTTTATATTCCAATTACTGCGGTGCATGCCTTGGAAAACCCGGGCAAAGTTGCGCTGGAATTGATTGAAGTGCAGTCCGGCTCTTACCTTGGCGAAGATGACATTGTGCGTTTTGAAGACCGTTATGGCAGGGCCTGAGATGTATCGCAAAATTGATTGTGTCAAAGCTTATGATATTCGCGGCAAACTTGGCGAGCAGCTTGATAACGATGTGGCGTACCGTATTGGCCGCGCTTTTGGTGAATATCAACAAGCCAAAACCGTGGTCGTCGGTGGTGACGTGCGCGCCACCTCCGAAGCATTAAAACTGGCGCTGGCAGATGGTTTGATGGATGCCGGTGTGGATGTGATTGATATAGGCATGACTGGCACTGAAGAAGTGTATTTTGCCACTTTTCATCTGGGTGTCTGTGGGGGCATTGAAGTAACCGCCAGCCATAACCCACTCGATTACAATGGCATGAAGCTGGTGCAACAAGGAGCCAGACCTATCAGCTCCGACAGCGGTTTATTGCAAATTAAACAACTGGCTGAGCAGGGTGATTTTAAAACTGTTAGTCAACGCGGTAATTACCGTCAACAATCTATCCTGCATGATTTTGTTATACACCTGCTGACCTACATTCAGGCGAAGAACTTCAAGCCGCTGAAAATAGTGGTAAATTCCGGCAACGGTGCCGCCGGTCATGTGGTAGACGCGCTGGAGCAGGTTTTTGCTCAGCAGCAAATTCCGATCCGGTTTGTCAAAGTGCATCACGAACCCGATGCGACTTTCCCCAATGGCATTCCAAATCCTCTGCTGGTAGAAAACCGTGCTGATACTTCAGCAGCTGTGCTTGCCCATCAGGCCGATTTTGGTGTGGCATGGGATGGCGATTTTGACCGCTGTTTTTTATTTGATGAAAAAGGCAGTTTTATTGAAGGTTATTACATCGTTGGTTTATTGGCAGAAGCCTTTTTACAAAAAAACCAGGGCGCCCGTATTATTCACGACCCAAGGCTCAGCTGGAATACCATTGATTTAGTTGAAAAAGCTGGCGGTATTGCTGTGCAGTCGAAAACTGGCCACGCTTTTATTAAAGAGCGGATGCGTAAAGAAGATGCGGTGTATGGTGGCGAAATGAGTGCCCATCATTATTTCCGCGATTTTGCTTATTGTGACAGCGGCATGATCCCATGGTTGTTGGTGGCAGAGCTGCTTTGTGTCAAAAACAGCAGTTTATCGGCCATGGTACAACAACGTATCGCTGCTTTCCCTTCGTCCGGAGAAATCAATTTCACAATTCAAGACCCTGCCGCCAAACTGGCAGAAATTTTGGCTTTATATCAGGGGAAAGCGCTGAAGGTTGATCATACAGATGGGATCAGTGTGGAATTTGCCGATTGGCGTTTTAACTTAAGAAGTTCCAATACCGAACCTCTGGTGCGGCTGAATGTAGAAAGCAGGGCTGATATTGGGTTGATGTTGGCCAAAACAGCTGAGTTATCGGCTTTATTACAGGCAAGCTAACGCATTGTGCTTAAAAATAAAAAATCCGGCGTTGCCGGATTTTTTATTTGCTGCAGTACAGCGTCAAGAGCCTGACGGCGAACCGGCCGTGACTGCCGGTTCCCTACATTACTCAGGCCAGTTCAATACGCTGAATTTGTACAGCAGAAGATGGCTCATTGTCGTCGTCCGCTTCAACCAGGCCCACTGGTACCTTTGGTACTTCCACTTTATCAAAAGCGGTGTCGCCTTCGGCCACTTGTACACCATGTTGTACCGCGGCAAAATCAAACAGGTTTTTATCAATCATATGAGAGGGCACTATGTTCTGCATGGCCTGGAACATCGTCTCGATGCGGCCGGGGAAACGTTTATCCCAGTCCTGCAGCATTTCTTTTACCACCTGACGTTGCAGGCCATCTTGTGAGCCACACAGGTTACAAGGAATAATTGGGAAACCTTTGGCAGTTGAGTACTTTTCAATGTCTTTTTCGCGGCAATAAGCCAGCGGGCGGATCACGATATGTTCGCCATTGTCACTTTGCAGTTTTGGTGGCATAGATTTCATTTTGCCACCATAAAACATGTTTAAAAACATGGTTTCAATCATGTCATCGCGGTGGTGTCCCAATGCAATTTTAGTGGCGCCCAACTCTTTGGCAGTGCGGTATAAAATGCCACGGCGTAAGCGTGAGCAGAGTGAACAGGTGGTTTTGCCTTCCGGAATTTTATCTTTGACGATGCTGTAGGTGTCTTCGGTGACAATTTTAAAATCAACACCAATCCGGCTTAAATAACCCGGTAATACATCGGCCGGAAAACCCGGTTGTTTTTGGTCAAGATTGACCGCAACAATTGAAAAATCAATAGGTGCAGATTGTTGTAAATTCAGCAGAATGTCCAACAGAGTGTAACTGTCTTTGCCGCCTGACAAACACACCATCACTTTATCACCCGCTTCAATCATGCCAAAGTCGGCGATAGCCTGACCGACACCACGGCGCAAACGTTTATGCAGTTTATTCAGATTGTATTGGGCTTTAGCTTCTGCAGCATGTGACATAACAACACCAGATTGCGAAAAAATGGCGCACATTATAACGGATTGGCACTTTTTGCCAATCCGCAATGCTCAAACTGAGGGCTTAGTTTCAGGGGGCGACCACATTAGCGTCTGGTCTTAATGCCAGCACGTCACAATCGAGGCGATCTATCACATGTTCAGCGGTATTGCCAATAATGGCAGCCGACAGGCCAGTGCGGCCTATGGTGCCAATCACCAGCATTTCTGCGTCCAGACTAGTGGCAACTCTTGGGATCACATCTTCCGGCATACCTTCCTGCACATGGGTCTGGTTCGATGGAATATTAAACTCAGCTGCCAATTCGGCAACCGCCTGTTGGTGATGGTGTTTCATATTGTCGTTGTATTCAGCCGGGTTAAATTCCGGAATTTCAATGGCAACATGAATGGGAGTGCCAGGGTAGGCATTCACCAGATGTACTTCACCTTGCAGCATGTTTGCAACAGCCTGCGCCTGACGAATAATACGTTTGTTCAGTTCAACATGATGAGGTTGTTCGCTGCCCGCATTCACTGCCGCCAGAATTTTGCTATGTAAAGGCCAGGCATGCTCTTTAACCAGCAACACAGGGCAGGGGCATTTACGCAGAATATGCCAGTCGGTTGGCGTGAAAATCATTGATTTAAGCACATCATGGTTATGAGTGCCTTTGATCACCAAATCATAACCATGGTCGCTCACGGCTTTCACAATGGCTTCAAAGGGTCTGTTATGCCATACCACCGAAATGGCAACCGCCATGCCTTTTGCCCTTGCCGGCGCTACCAGCTCGCTGATCCAAAGCTCCCTGTCGGCAATGACCGCCTGACGCATCGACTCACGCTCTTCGCCGGAGAGCATGGTGGTCATTTCATAAGAGAAGTCGTAAATAGATAAAAACGCAGTGAGGCGACAAGCAGTATGTTCGGCCAGCTCCAGCGCGCGGGCTAACGCCTTTTGTGTTTGTTGGCTGGGGTCAAGCACCACCAGCACGTCCTGATAAGTTGCCATGTCATTCTCCCGATTGAATTTACACTAGTGGTTAAAGTGTAGCCAACATATCGGTTTTCTGGCAGGCAAAGCTTAACCTGGATCAAATGCGGCTTAACTGGCGATTTTTGCCATGCCGGCAACTTTACTCAGCGCCTCAAAATTGGTGATCACAATCAGCTTACCGTCGACATGAATCAGTTCGTCTTTATGAAAACGCCCAAGCAAACGGCTGATCGTTTCGACCGTCAGACCCAGATAATTGCCAATTTCGCCGCGGGTCATGGTTAAACGGAATTCTTTTTTGGAAAAACCACGGTTGCCAAAACGTTGTGCCAGATTGGTTAAAAAAGCTGCCAACTTTTCTTCAGCGGTTTTGCGGTTTAACAACAACATCATTTGTTGATCACCGGAAATATCCTGGCTCATCAGCCGCATCAGTTGCTGGCGCAGTTTGGGCAGTTGGTCGAGCAAAGATTCCAGCGTATGAAACGGAATTTCACAGACCATGGCGGTTTCCAGCGCCTGAGCATAACTTGGGTGTTGCTGAGTGCCGATGGCATCAAAACCTATCACATCGCCCGGCAGATGAAAGCCGGTGATTTGCTCTTCACCCTGTTCGGTCAGGGTGTAGGTTTTAAAAGAGCCGGTACGAACTGCAT
Source organism: Rheinheimera sp. (assembly GCF_030824435.1). Lineage (GTDB taxonomy): Bacteria > Pseudomonadota > Gammaproteobacteria > Enterobacterales > Alteromonadaceae > Pararheinheimera. The sequence continues at coordinate 26,237 of NZ_JAVBXS010000048.1, read as the reverse complement.
AAAGTGCCTGCAGCGGTTTACCCGCTTCAAATAAATGATCACCTTTGTGGGAAGGGCGTTTGCGCTGGATGATGTCGTCCAGTTTATCAAGTTCAGCTTCGTTGAGGGAAAAGGGTAAACATAACTGGCTAAAGCCACAGTCCTGGCAATTAATAGACGAAGTGCTCATTACAAAGGTTTCCATTTTAATGCCAAAAAATACCCAACCAGCTTAAAAAACTAAACGGCGAAGTGCAAGGTAAATTGTCTGCAAGCCGTACAGGCTAAGCAATAGTGCAATTGCGTAACGTACTACAGCTTTGTTTTTTAGTTGTTGGACTGTGGCTGCTGCCTGTCCGGCCAATAATAACGCCGGCAAGGTACCCAGACCAAAACCCAGCATCCAGATTGCACCTTGCAAAGCTGAGCCGCTGGCCAGCGACCCCGCTAAAGCCGAATACACCAGACCACAAGGCAGATAACCCCAGCACAGGCCATAACCAAAGGCCTTTAGGGTTGAATCAAGTGGTAATAAACGCGCCGCAACCGGCTGAATATAACGCCACAGCTTTTTACCAAGGTTCTCCAGCGCGGTCAGGCCTGTCCAGAGCCTGCTGATGTAAAGTGCCATCAGCACCAGCATCAGACCCGACAATAACTGCAATAGAGGTTTGCCGGCACCAGCCAGCATCATACCTTGCATCCCCAGCCAGCCGGTCAGAGCGCCAAAAAGTACATAACTGCTGATACGGCCAGCGTTTAATGCCAGTTGCAGTTTGAGTTTTGCTACCGGGTTTTGGTTTGGCATCATCATTTGTAATGCACTGACCAGACCGCCACACATCACCAGGCAATGACCACTGCCGAAAAAACCTATCAGTAACGCAGGCAGCAGGGCGGATAGCAGTTCAGCTGGTGCTGTCATCAGTTTTTTTGTCCGGCTCTGACTTTTTGTGCTGTTGTTTTTCGTCAAACAAAATACTAAAAGCTTCTTTATCCAAATCGTCAAACTGTCTGGATTTCACCGCCCAGAAAAAGATGGCCAGGCCCAAAATAACAAACAACACGGCAATCGGAATTAATACTGAGATAATGCTCATTGTTTTAATAACCTGAGTGAATTGGAAACCACCAATAAAGAACTGAACGACATGCCGATCACCGCCACATAAGGCGACACAAAACCACAAACGGCCAGTGGAATAATGACCAGATTATACCCAACAGCCCAAAGTAAATTTTGCCGCACTACTTTTTTTGCCAGTTTTGCCCCGGCAATAAGCTCAGACAACAAAGATAAATCGTTGTGCAGCAGCACCACATCGGCCTGGTTCTTTGACAAATCAGTGCCTGAATCAAGCGCTACCGACACATGAGCAGCATGAAAACACGGGCTGTCGTTAATGCCATCACCCACCATCAATACAGTGTCGCCTTTAGCTACAGCCTGCTGAATATGTTCAACTTTCTGCTCCGGCGTGCAGGATTTCCACAGCTGCTGCACACCAAGCTGCTGCGCAACTTCTTCTGCCTGAGCTGAGCTGTCACCGGTAATAATACTGGTTTGAATGTCCAGTGCCTTTAAGCTTTGCATCAGCGTTGTGGTTTCAGGGCGCAACGCGTCTGAAAGCACAACAGATGCAACCAGCTCACCCTCTATAGTGCAATACACATGGGCACCGCTTTGAGCTTGCTGGCAAAAGCGTGCGCTGCCTACTTTAACCATCAGCGGTGCTGTTGCAGCCTGTGGTTGCCAAAGCGCAGACAAACCAGCACCCACCTGCAACTGAACCTCTTTGAGGTCAAGTTGCCGGCTATGCTGCGTGGCAAAAGCCCTTGCGATTGGGTGTTCTGAATATGCTTCCAGATTGGCAATCAGATTGCATAATTCATCAGCGCTGTAGTGGTGTTGATGGACGACAAATGTTTGAATGCTAAAACGGCCCTGTGTCAGGGTGCCGGTTTTATCAAAAAACACTCTGTTGAGTTTGGGTAACACTTCCAGCACTTGCTGGTTTTTGATTAGAATGCCTTTGCGATTGAGCCTGGCTAAAGCGCAGGTTATCGCTGTTGGGGTGGCAAGGCTGAGTGCACAAGGGCAGGTGGCGACCAATACAGATAAAGTCACCCAAAATGCCCGGTCGGCATCGATAAAAAAGTACCAGACAGCAAAGGTGAAGCTGGCTATCACCAATAAACGCTGCACAAAAAAACGGGCAATTTTGTCGGTTTTTTCAAGAAGTTGTGGTTTTTGATGCAAGGTTTGTTGTTGCAATAAAATAATTTGACCAAGGCGCGATTCTGTCAGCGCTTTTTGCACCTGTACCACCAATATACCGTCATGATTCACGCTGCCGGCGAGCACAGTATCACCGGGCGCTTTGGCAATGGCTTTGTATTCCCCTGTCAGCATCGACTCGTCAGCGCTGCTTTCGCCACTTTGCACCACACCATCAGCCGGAATAGTTTCACCAGCTTTAACCAGAATCAGCGTGCCCGCATTTAAACGCCGTGCTGAAGTTGCAGTTGCTTGTTGACCGTCCCATAACCAGGCGCTGACCGGCATAACTTTCAGCAGATTACTGGTGGCGTCACGCGCTTGTTTACGGGCGCGGAATTCAAAAAATTTACCCAGTTGCAGTAAAAATACAAACATACAAACGGATTCAAAATACACTTCGCCGCTGTGGCTGATTGTGGCGTAAGTGGACGCTAAAAAGGTGTAATACAGTGCCAGCACTATAGGCACATCCATATTCAGCTCTTTTGCTTTAAGGGCACGCCAGGCGCTCTGGCTAAAAGGCGCTGCGGCAAAAAACATCACGGGCAACGTCAGTAGCAGACTTATCCAGCGTAAATAACCTTCGTATTGTTGTTCTATGCCGGTGTATTCACCAAAATACAAACCAAAAGCCAGCATCATCACCTGCATCGACATAATGCCGGAAACGGCCAGGCGTTTTAAATAAGCGCGCATTTCCTGCTGGTAGCTTTGCTCTTCGTTATCGGCAATAAAAGGGCTGGCCTGATAACCGAGTCCGGCAATGCCTTTAAGCAAGACACTCAGCTGGGTTTTTGCCGGGTTCCAGCGCAGTGCACAACGGGAAGTTGAGGAGTTCACTGATGCACTGGCAACGGCCGGGTCTTGTTTCAGTTGTTTTTCAATCAGCCAGGCACAAGCGGCGCAGCTCATGCCACTGATAGACAGTTCCACCTGCTGCCATTGACCGTCCTGGGTGGTCAGGTCGCCGAGCACATCGGCATTGTCATAACTTTGCAGTTGCTGTTGCAGTTTTTCCGGCAATGGACTGGCTTTGCTGGCAGGGGCGGTACGAAAACGGTAGTAGTCACCAAGCCCCTGTGAAATGATGTTCTGCGCCACAGCTTCACAACCGGGACAACAAAAAAAACGTTGTTGCCCGTCAAATGCCTGGCTAAAGTTGCTGCCAGACGGAACCGGCTCATTACAATGAAAACAGTTTTGCAGCTGGGGCTTTGTCATATCAATACGTCAGCTTGATTTCACCCTGATGGGGTAATGTCAGTTCGGCGCGCAGTTTCCATTGCTGGCTGTTGTCTGTCACCACCAAATTCCATTTACCGCTTAAAGTTGTTGGCAACTGTGTGATATATAAATTTTCGCCGCTGCGCTCAGCCTTCACCACAAAATCTTTAGCGGCCACAGTGTTATGCACAAATTGCAGTTCCAGTGTATCGCCAAGCTCCGGCTTACTGGCAAAACGCACCACGGCTTTATCGGCGGCCAACAGAATATTGGCTTGCAGGTTGCGCAGCGCCGCTTCTCGGTACTTGGCCAGATTCATATTAATGGCTTTACCTTCGGCGTAATAGTCATCCACCACCAAATCGGGTTTTTGCTGATTCATGATATAGATGGTGTGGGCGGCTTTAAACATGGTCAGCACCGGCAGGGCTATTAAAGCCCATGGCCAGAATTGTTTGTACCAGGGTTTGATCAACATCTGTGTTCCTCTGCTGCATAACAATAAGCCCCGAGAGCGGGGCTTATTGCAGCGGTTTAACGCTTTATCAACGACAACTGATTATTTAGTGTCGTCCGGACGGGATAACCGGTATACGTAAGCGGCAATCACGTGGATTTTATCTTCACCTAAAGTGTCTTTAAAGGCTGGCATTACACCGTTACGGCCTTTATTTAACGAGGTTTCGATAGAACCGGCTGAACCACCGTATAACCAGGTATTGTCGGTCAGGTTCGGCGCGCCAAATGGCAGGTTATGTGCCAGACTGCCTTTACCGTCTGCACCGTGACAGGCTGCACACATACCAAACTTGGCTTTACCTGCAGCTGCGTCTTTGTCGTTGACTTTACGGCCTGACAAACTCAGCACATAAGCGGTCATTTCTTTAACGCCTTGTTCGCCTAAAGCATCACCCCAGGCTGGCATTGCTGCTTTACGGCCGTACATCAGGGTTTCTTTGATCTTGTCGACAGTACCGCCATACAGCCAATCATTGTCAGTCAGATTTGGGAAACCACGTTGGCCACGGGCATCAGAGCCATGACACTGGGCACAGTTTTGCAGGAACAAACGTTGACCTACTTTCAGGGCCTGGGTGTCATACGCCAGCTCATCAATAGGACGGCTGGTGTATTTGGCAAACTCTTTGGCAAAAGTTTCGTCGGCTTTCATATATTCACGATCCAGCTGTGACGGGGTACCGGCAGCTTTTTGTGCTTCAATGGCGGCTTTTGATTCTGCTAAAGATTTGATGCCCTGATTTGAGCTGGTCCAGCCAAGCAGGCCTTGCCAGTTACCGAGGCCAGGGTAAGCTGCAAAATAAAACACTGACCAGACGATGGTGGCGTAGAACATAATGGTCCACCACTTTGGCAGTGGATTATTAATTTCCTCAATACCATCAAACTCATGACCTGTGGTTTTGCCTTCGTCCACACCTACATGGTTTTTTAAGTTCCATGTTAATAACACAGTACATAACACGATACATGCGATCGTTAAGATTGTGATCCAAGCACTCCAAAAGCTACTCATGATCCGACTCCTGTTGTTGTTTTTGTTGTGGCTTTTGTTCGTCAGCAAAGATTGCATTTGCTGCGTCGTCAAAATCTGGTTTGCGTTTAATCAGAAAAACCCAAACCAGAAGTCCAACAAAAGCCACCAAAATAATCACGGTATAAAAGCTGTGAATCGTTGCGTAGTCCATAGGGATTACTTCAACGCTGTGCCGAGTGATTGCAGATACGCAATCAGGGCTTCAATTTCTTTTTTGCCTTTTACAGCGGCTTCGGCACCGGCGATATCTTCATCAGTGTAAGGCACGCCAAAAGAGCGGAAAGTCTCCAGCTTTTTCGCCGTCAGTTTGCCATCCAGCACGTTTTCATCCAGCCATGGGTAACCAGGCATATTTGACTGTGGCACAACAGAACGTGGATCCATTAAGTGAGCATAGTGCCAGTCATCGCTGTAACGACCACCAACACGGGCCAAATCAGGACCAGTACGTTTAGAACCCCACAGGAATGGATGTTCCCAGATGCTCTCACCGGCAACAGAATAGTGACCATAACGTTCAACTTCATGACGGAATGGACGGATCATCTGGCTGTGGCAATTGGTACAACCTTCACGGATAAAAATATCGCGGCCTTCCATTTGCAGCGCAGTATAGGGTTTTAAACCATCAACAGGCTCAGTGGTTTCTTTGATAAACATCAAAGGGGTAATTTCAACCAGGGTACCAAAGCTGATGGCTACCACAGTTAAAATAGCCAGCCAGCCAGCGCTTTTTTCGATTTTTTCATGGTAATTCTTAGACACGATAAGCTCCTTATGCCGCTTCTGCTACTGGCTCTAACACGCCTTCTTTGGCACGGACTGTTTTAATCACGTTGTAAGCCATCACCAGCATACCTGTGACTACAAAAAGACCGCCGATAAAACGCATCAGATAGAACGGGTAAGAAGCTTCCAACGACTGTACAAAACTGTACGTCAGGGTGCCGTCAGTGTTCACTGCACGCCACATCATGCCCTGCATAATACCGCTGATCCACATAGCAACTATGTACAGTACAACACCAGTGGTATGTAACCAGAAGTGAGTGTTAACCAGTTTCACGCTGTACATACGACCCTGACCAAATACGGCCGGAATTAAGTGATAAAGTGCACCGATGGACACCATGGCAACCCAGCCTAAAGCACCTGAGTGCACGTGACCAACTGTCCAGTCAGTATAATGAGATAACGCGTTTACTGATTTGATTGCCATCATCGGGCCTTCGAAAGTCGACATGCCGTAGAAAGACAGCGATACAATCAGGAAACGTAAAATAGGGTCTGTTTTCAGTTTATGCCAGGCACCAGATAAGGTCATGATACCGTTGATCATACCGCCCCAGCTTGGCACAAACAGAATCACTGACATCACCATACCCACAGACTGAGTCCAGTCAGGCAGGGCAGTGTAGTGTAAGTGGTGCGAACCGGCCCAGATGTACAAGGCGATTAAGGCCCAGAAGTGCACAACAGACAAACGGTAAGAATACACCGGACGGCCGGCTTGTTTTGGTACGAAGTAATACATCATACCCAGGAAGCCCGCTGTTAACAGGAAGCCTACTGCGTTGTGGCCATACCACCATTGCACCATGGCATCCACTGCGCCGCCGTAGATAGAATAAGATTTGGTCAGAGACACCGGGATCACCATGCTGTTGACAATGTGCAGCGCAGCAACAGTGATAATAAAACCGCCGTAGAACCAGTTGGCTACATAAATATGGCTGGTGGTACGTTTAATCATGGTGCCGAAAAACACAATGGCGTAACAAACCCAGACGATAGTAATTAATACGTCAATCGGCCATTCCAGCTCGGCGTATTCTTTGCTCTGGCTGATGCCCATCGGCAGGGTAATAGCAGCGGCAATAATGACAATTTGCCAGCCGATAAAGGTAAACATCGCCAGTTTTTCTGCATAAAGCCGAACCTGACAGGTACGTTGCACCACGTAATAAGAGGTTGCGAACAAGGCGCTGGTACCAAAAGCGAAAATTACCGCATTGGTATGAAGAGGACGAAGTCGGCTGTAAGTCAACCAGGCTGTATCAAAGTTCAGTGCTGGCCAATATAATTGCGCCGCTAATAAAACACCTACTGTCATGCCGACTATACCCCACAACACTGTTGTGAGGGCAAAGAGGCGGACAACCGTGTAGTTGTAGTCAACATTTAACGATTTGGTCTGGCTCATGTTGAGTTCCGCTGCAGTTTTTTGCTAGTTATTAAAAAACACCCTTGGGGGTGACCCTTCTTATAATAGACCGATAGTTTAGCAAGGTTTTTCTGACACAACCTTGTTTTGCCTGCCAATCTTTGGGCGCGATAATACGAGTTTTACCCCCAAAAAGATAGGCGGACTCGCCGGTTTTATGATGTAGAACAATGTTGCTGTTCAGTTTTTAAGCGCAATGGCTTAAATTTCACAGTCCTGTGTCTGAAGCCTTACAATAGGCGCAGATAAATGAGGTAAACAACTTGTGATGAAAAGTGTATTTGGTTGTGTTTTGCTGATGTTAGTTGGATGCACACCCCAAGAAAACGTCAAAACAGCAGTTGCACGTCAGGTGCAACTCAAAACATTTAACCTGACTTATCTGCCTGGTGATATGCCGGTAGAAACGCCCTTGTTGCTCAAACTAGATACCGGCAAAGAGGCGGTTTTGGCAGTTAAAGGCGTCATTCGCGGCAAAACCATGTATATGGGCGAAATACCGTTGCGGTTTCAGTTAAAGCAGCAACAATGGCAGGCTGAACTGATGTTAGGCGCCTGCACTGAACCGCGGATGTTGTGGCAACTTGATCTTGAAGTAACTTATCAAAACGGTGAAACAACAAAGCTGCAAGACGTGTTTTATTCGCGCTGGCCGGATTAAGCCATCATCATCCTGCTGTTTTTAACCACCAGACAATTTAACTGCTGATAACTTAACCCTGGCAACCTAATCCCAGACAACTTAACCACAGACAATTTGCTTTAACCGCGGATAATTTGTGTTAATGATAATGGCTTAGCTTCCAAAGCGAGCCTTGCACTTTCAATACAGACAAACTCACCGGCAGCCCCCAAATGCATATCCGCCATAGCCCCGGCTTTTGGATGACCGGGGTTCCATAACACACTGGCGTCATGGCCATGTTGCGCAATTGTCAGCTGTGGAGTGGTGCTATTTGCTAGCGAAAGAGTCAGTGTCCTGGCGGTATCCGGATAAACCCGGTCAATTTCACCCTGAAAATGCAGCTGAGCTTCGTTAAGCTGCAATGTGCTGTTGCTTACCTTGTCATAACATTTTAATGGCAAAGGACTGACAACAGCTCCTTCAGCCTGTGCTACCTGAAAATAACTGTGCAAAGCCGCTTGTTGCATCATCAGGCTGTCGCAGCTTAATTGCAGCTCCAGAACATCTGATAATGTCACCTGATAAATTAATCTGACCGGTTTATTGTCTTTAGCAGTTTTATGGGACCACGGCAGCTTAGCAAGCTCAATGATAAAACTGATGGATACAGCCTCCGCTGAAATATGCTGTTGCGTCATTTGCCAGAATGCTGTGCGCACCAAACCATGATTGGGCAGAATTGCAGCTTCAGGACCAAATTCAGCAGCGGCTTTACCAAACCATGGCCAACAAATGGGCACTCCACCGCGAATGGCGTTGTTGTTTTGCCACTTTGCCTTTTGCGATAGCCACAACAGTTCACGGCCGGCGGCATTTTGGTACGACAACACCTGAGCGCCATAAGCGGACACCACCACAGTGGCACCATTGGCGTTGAGTTGGTAACAAGGTAAACCGGCTAAAGAGCCAAAACCTGACAGTTGTTGAATAGAGTTATTGTGCATTGTTAAAACCGGACAATAAAAAGTGGTGAGATTATTGATGAAAAAGGCGACCGGAGTCGCCTTTTTGGGTTATTTATTTGCTGTCGTAAAAGTGTGTAGCGGGAGGTCGTTTTTGTGACGGCCAACAACTGCACACTTAACAGCGAATTGAACAGCTTAAGCTTTCATCATTTGTACTGTGTTATCGAGCATACGGTTGCTAAAACCCCACTCGTTATCGTACCAGGCCATTACTTTGACTAAACGGCCATTCACCCGGGTTTCAGTGGCGTCAAAAATAGACGACATCGGGTTGTGGTTAAAGTCCACAGAAACCAGCGGTAAATCATTGACTGCAAGTACCTGGTTCATTGGGAATTCGCCGGCAGCTTTGCGGATAATGTCGTTCACTTCTTCAACAGTGGTGTTGCGACCAGCAATAAAGGTTAAGTCAACCAAAGACACGTTCAAAGTTGGCACGCGAACCGCTAAACCATCAAATTTACCTTTAAGTTCTGGCACCACTAATCCAACAGCGGCGGCAGCGCCGGTTTTGGTTGGGATCATCGACATAGCGGCTGCGCGGGCACGGCGCACGTCGGTGTGATACACATCGCTTAACCGCTGGTCGTTGGTGTAAGCATGAATAGTGGTCATCAGGCCAGATTCAATGCCAAGCACATCATTTAACGGTTTAGCTATGGGTGACAAACAGTTGGTGGTGCAGCTGGCATTGGAGATGATGGTCATGTCAGGGGTGATCACATTGTGATTTACACCATAAACCACTGTGGCATCTACATCTTTGGCCGGTGCTGAGATAATGACTTTTTTCGCGCCAGCCGTTAAATGGGCGCCTGCACTTTGGCGATCAGTAAAAAGACCGGTACATTCCAGCACAACATCTACGTTTAAGTCGGCCCACGGCAAGTTGGCCGGGTTACGCTCGCTCAGGGTGAGAATTTCGTCCTGATTAACAAAAATGGCTTTATCTGAATGTTCAACGTTGGCCTGGAAAATACCATGTGCAGTGTCGTATTTCAGTAAGTGGGCGTTAATAGCAGCGTCACCCAGGTCATTAATAGCCACGACTTTGATGTCGTACGACTTCTTACTTTCATATAAAGCACGTAAAACATTACGGCCGATACGGCCAAATCCATTAATTGCGACACGAATTGTCATGGCTCACCCCAGATGTTTGTCAATTGTGTAGTAAAATTACATGTTTTTTGCCATTTTTCAAGCTGAAAAACGTTATGCAATCGTATTTATGTAATTTAATGACATAAAGCCGCATTTAGCCATCGAAAGTAATTTTTTACGTCGTATACTGCTCAGGCAAAGCCGGCAAGCAGTAAAAAAACCAATGAAAACACCGGCACTTCCACCGCGACGCACTGATTTGGAGCCTTTATGGACAAAAAACTTCTTGCTGATTTAATCCGGTTTAATGGTATTGAAACAGCCTTTACCGACGCCTGGGGCAAAGCCACCGAAGTTAAAGAGCAGGATCAGCTTAAATTGCTGTCTGCACTTGGTTTTCAAATCGATAACGATGCCGCGGCCGCTGCACAACTGGAAGAGCGGCAGAAGTTCCACTGGTTAGAGCCGCTGGACCCGGTGTCAGTGCAACAACAAAACGCAGACAAGCTGTATAAACTGCAAATCAGATTGCCGATTGATGAAGTGCATCAGCAGTTAACAGTGTCCATCAGCACAGAACAAGGCCAGTCGCATTCATTCAGCTACAGCGCCATCGATGCCGAATTGTCCGGCGTCGTGGTGTTTGACGACACTGAATATCAACAATACGAACACAGTTTCAGCTGTGATTTGCCTTTGGGTTATCATCAGCTGACTTTGGCTATTGAAGGGGATGACGATCAGTATCAACAGTCACTGATTATCACCCCTGAACGTTGTTTCCAACCGCAAAAATTCACAGAGCAAAAACAGTGGGGCGTTTCAGTCCAGTTGTATGGTGTGAAATCTGAAAACAACTGGGGCATTGGTGATTTTGCCGATTTAGGCCGTCTGGTCACGCATTTAGCCAAACAAGGCGCAGATTTTGTCGGTCTGAACCCTATTCATGCGCTTTATCCGGCGATGCCTGAGTCGGCAAGCCCTTATAGCCCTTCTTCCAGACGCTGGCTGAACATTATTTATTTAAGCGTGCCACAATTGCCGGGTTTTGCCGAGTGTCAGCAAACAGCGGCGCTGGTGAATGCACCGCATTTTGCAGAGGCGTTAGCTGCGCAACGCGCCAAAGACTGGGTTGATTATGCCGGTGTGATGCAAATCAAACTGCCGGTATTAAAAACCTTATTCCACTGGTTTAGTGAACATCAACAAGCCAAACCTGAACTCGCTGCCGCTTTTTCTGCTTTTAAACAACAAGGTGGCGACAGCCTGCGCCAGTTAGCGCTTTATGATGCTTTGCATATGTTTTTAATATCAAAAGACGCCAATGCCTGGGGCTGGCCAAACTGGCCGGAGCAATACCGCGATGCCCATAGCGAAGCAGTACAACAATTCGCTGCGGCTCATCAGGACGACATCGAATTTTACAGTTACCTGCAATTTTGTGCGCAGCAACAACTCGCGCGGGTGCAACAACAAGCCAAAGCAAGCGGTATGTTATTAGGTTTGTACCGTGATTTAGCAGTGGGTGTCAGCGAAGCCTCCACCGAAATCTGGGCTAATCCGGATTTGTATTGCCGCAATGCCAGTGTCGGGGCGCCGCCTGATATTCTTGGCCCTAAAGGCCAGAATTGGGGTTTACCGCCTATGTTGCCTTATCAGCTGTTCCGCCAGGCATACAGGCCGATGATTGAGCTGTTTCGCGCCAATATGCAGGACTCGGGTGCTTTGCGGATTGACCATGTGATGGCGTTGTTACGTTTATGGTGGGTGCCTAAAGGTGCAGCCTCAGCCGGCGAAGGTGCTTATATTTATTACCCTATCATGGATTTGCTTGGCATTCTGGCTTTGGAAAGTCAGCGTCAGCAAGCCGTGGTGATAGGCGAAGATTTAGGCACAGTGCCGGACGGTATTTTTGAGTTATTACAACAATTTGGTATGTATTCGTACCGCATCTTCTTTTTTGAACAGGCCGAAGATGGTGGTTATATTTCTACCGCACATTATCCGGTGCAGGCCATGTCGGCGTTAACCACCCACGATATGCCGACTTTAATTGGCTTCTGGCATTGTTCAGATTTAAAGCTGGGTTTACAGCTTGGGCTTTATACCGAAGCGTTGCTGCCGGGCCTTTATGCCGACCGGCACAAAGCCAAACAGCGTATTCTGGACTCGTTACATGGCCACAATGCTTTACCGGCGGATTATCCACGTTCGGTGGAAAACCTCGGCATGGACAGAACCTTAAATTACGCCTTGCAACAACATCTGGCCAAAGGCAGTTGTCAGTTGTTATGTTTGCAACTGGAAGATTGGATGGAAATGCTGGAGCCGGTGAATGTACCTGGCACCAGTGACGAGTACCCAAACTGGCGGCGCAAACTCAGTATGACGCTCGAACAGCTTGAATCGTCAGCACATATCAGCGCACATCTGCAAAATTTGACAGCCAATCGCCGTTCTGGCTTATATTCATAATTCGATAAAATTCCTCCGGTACCCTTGTCAAGGTTGCCGGAGGTTTCCCCTTGTTGCGCCTGGCTAACATGGTACCGATCAATGTCAAAGGATATGTTATGAGTCTTGCCTCGTTACCTGAAGTTCGTTGTGCCCATCCTTTTGCATATTTAGGCTGGCAAAAAGCTGATAAAGGCTTGTTAATTCGGGTGTATTTACCCAAAGCGCTGGCGGTGGAAGTGCTGTCGCTGGCGGACAACAGCGTACTTGGGAGCATGACGCCAGATGCTGAAGTTCCCGGTGTTTTTGTGCTGGAACTGCCGCGTAAACGTAAAACAGAAGCTTATAAACTGTTGGTGACACAAGGGCATTATCAGTTTGAGCTGGTTGACCCTTATCAGTTTAAAGATGAAGCTTATTTTGCGGTGCATTATGTCAATATGCGTCCGGAGAACCTTTATAGCCAGCTGGGCGCGCAAATCATCAGCCTGACGGTTGGAAAAAAGGAGCTCAAAGCCACCCGTTTTGCGGTCTATGCGCCTCATGCCAGTGCTGTCAGTCTGATTGGTGATATGAACGACTGGGATGGCCGTTGCCACCCGATGGAGCGCACTCAGTGTGGCCATTGGGTGCTGGTGGTGCCACAGGTGGCGGCCGGTGTGCGTTATAAATATGAAATTAAAGATGCCAGCGGGCATTTGTTACCGCATAAAGCCGATCCTTTGGCTTTTGCCGCTGAGCAGTTCCCGTCTCATGCCTCGTTAGTTTTTGATCACAGTAAATATCAGTGGCAGGACAGCCAGTGGTTGCAACGTGAGCATCAGCCTTACCAAAGCCCGATGAGTATTTATGAGCTGCATCTTGGCTCCTGGCGCACTCATGCCGATGGTTCAGCTTTAACCTACCCAGAACTTGCCGCAACCCTTATTCCTTATGTGCAGGATATGGGCTACACCCATATTGAACTGATGCCGGTGATGGAACACCCGTATTCCGGCTCCTGGGGTTATCAGCCGCTTGGGCTTTTTGCTGCCACTTCCCGTTTTGGCACTCCGGATCAATTTAAAGCTTTTGTCGATGCCTGCCATCAGGCCGGTATCGGCGTGATTTTAGATTGGGTGCCGGCGCATTTTCCGGAAGATGGCCATGGTCTGGCGCGTTTTGACGGTGGCCATTTATATGAATATGCCGATCCACGTCGTGGCTGGCATCCGGACTGGAATTCCTGCATTTACGATTACGGCAAAGATTATGTGCGGCAGTTTTTAGTCGCCAGCGCTTTGTATTGGCTGGATCATTTCCATATTGATGGTTTGCGGGTAGACGCTGTTGCTTCAATGCTTTATTTAGATTATTCGCGGGAGCATGGCGAGTGGATCCCGAATGTTGATGGTGGCAACCACAACTATGAAGCCATTAGTTTATTGAAGTGGCTGAATCAGGAAGTGTACGCCCAGTTTCCTAAAGCCATTACTATTGCCGAAGAATCCACTTCTTTTCATGGTGTCAGTCGTCCGGTGGATTTAGGCGGATTAGGTTTTGGCTTTAAATGGAATATGGGCTGGATGAACGACAGCCTGCGTTATATCAGTAAAGATCCCGCTTATCGTAAGTTTCACCATAACGATCTGACGTTTTCGATGGTCTATGCCTTTACCGAAAACTTTATTTTGCCGTTGTCCCATGACGAAGTGGTGCATGGCAAAGGCAGTATTTTAACGAAAATGCCGGGTGACGAGTGGCAACAGGCCGCCAATTTACGCGCTTATTACGCCTTTATGTTTGCCCATCCGGGTAAAAAACTGAATTTTATGGGCAACGAATTTGGCCAGGGCACTGAGTGGAATCACAATCAGGCGTTGCCCTGGTTTTTACTCGACTTTGAAAAACACCGTGGTATTCAGCAACTGGTGCGCGACTTAAACCACACTTACCGGCGCTGTGCACCTTTGCATCAGCTGGATCATGAACCTGCAGGTTTTGCCTGGATTGACCATCAGGATGCTGATCACAGTACTTTATCTTTTAAGCGTTACGGCAAAAACGGCGAGGTGTTGTATATCGTCAGTAACTTTACGCCGGTACCACGCAAAGCTTTTTTACTGGATGTAGAGCAGAGTGGTGATTATGAAGTGATCCTCAATTCCGACAGCAGTTATTATTGGGGCAGCAATTATCCGGTCGGACCAAGCCTTACCGCCAACAGTGGTTTTTTAAATCCAGGCTGGCAATTGACGGTAGATTTACCACCTTTAGCAACTTTATATCTGCGGCGGCGGTGTTACTGATGGCTGAGGCACAGCAGCAAGATGCCGCAACGGCTGAGCACGGTTTTATCTGTGGTATAGGCCAGGCGGCCCCGCTTGGGCCAACCCGGTTGTCCGGTGGCGGCTGGAATTTTGCCGTTTTTGCACCTGATGCCACAGGTATGTTGCTTTGCCTGTATTGTGCGGACACCGAAGAGCTGATTGCCGAGTTGGCTTTTGCCGGGCGAACCGGCGAAATCTGGCATTTGTCAGTACAGGGGATTGCTGCAGGCACTTTGTATGGGTTAAAGGCTCAGGGACCACAACTACCGGAGCAGGGATTCTGTTTTGAAGCCGACCGCTTGTTGCTTGATCCTTATGCCCGTCAGCTCAATCGTGCTCTGGTATTTAATGAAAGGCTGTATCAGGGCCACAGTCATTATATGTTGGCCAAAGCTGTACTCGGTCAGGCTGAGTTCGATTGGCAAGGCAGCTGCAAACCCAATATTGCCCGTGAAAAAACCATTTTGTATGAAGCCCACGTAAAGGGCATGACGGCTTTGCATCCAGATGTGCCTGAAGAACTTCGTGGCACTTACCTCGGCATGTGCCATCCGGCTGTTATTGCCCATCTGAAAGAGCTGGGTATTACTTCAGTGCAGCTGTTGCCGGTTGCGGCTTTTATGAGTGAACCCAGGCTGGAAAAACTCAAACTCTCCAATTATTGGGGTTATAACCCGGTCAATTTTTTTGCACCGGAGCCCCGTTATCAGCTTGAAGACGCCGTTACCGAGTTTAAAACCCTGGTGCGCACTTATCATCAGCATGGCTTAGAAGTGATCCTGGATGTGGTGTTTAACCACAGCGCAGAAGCTGGCGGTTACACCTTAAGTTTCAGGGGGCTGGCTAACCGTCATTATTATCTGTTTGAAACTCATGCCGATATGACCGACTACCAGCAATACGCCAATTACAGCGGTTGTGGCAATACGCTGAATATTGCCAATCCAGCCACGCAAAAAATGGTGCTGGACGCCATGCGTTATTGGTTGACTGAAATGCAGGTTGACGGTTTTCGGTTTGATTTGGCGGTGACGCTGGCACGCGAAAACAAAAGATTTAACCCCCATGCCGCTTTTTTGCAGATAGTGGCGCAAGACCCGATCTTGTCGCAGGCTAAACTGATCGCCGAGCCTTGGGATGTTGGCCCTTATGGTTATCAACTGGGTCAATTTCCAGCGCTGTGGTCTGAGCTCAACGATAAATTCCGTGATTCAGCCCGCAGTTTCTGGCGGGGTGACAGTGGCACCCTGGCTGAATTTGCCACCAGGCTGCTTGGTTCACGTGATATTTTTCAAAAACATCACAGACCTGCTTGTTGTGCCGTAAATTACATCAGTTATCACGACGGTTTTACCTTGCAGGATTTAGTCAGTTATCAGCACAAACATAACTGGCTGAATGGAGAGCAAAACCGCGACGGTCACGACCACAACCTGAGTGTCAATTACGGCGTTGAAGGGCCAACCAGTTCTGCTGAAGTACTGGCGCGACGTTTTTTACATAAACGCAATTTGGTGGCCAGTTTGTTTTTAAGTCAGGGTATGGTGCACTGGCTGGGTGGTGATGAGCTCAGCCACAGTCAACAAGGTAACAACAATGCTTATTGTCAGGATAACGACATCAGCTGGCTCAACTGGCATCTGGACTACCATGCCACCCAGTTTTTAAGTTTTGTCAGACAAATGATAGCGCTGCGCCAGCAATACAGCTGTTTGCAGCAGTTGTCTTTACTCGATGATCATTATCAGCTGCATGGCGATAAACACCAGATTGACTGGTACCAAAGTGACGGCAGGTTAAAAACTGAAAGTGACTGGTACGACACCAGCGTTAGTCACTGTGTGTTTATTATCCGTAATACCAGCAACCATCATCAGTTGTTGATCAGTATGAACGCTTCAGGTGCTGCAGTGCAGATCCGTTTACCTTCTGCCCATTGGTTTTGTGTGCTTGACACCGCTTTTGAACAGGGACTGAGTTCGGTGTTGACGGCAGGCGCTGTGGAGTACCAGCAGCAGGGCAGTTCGATGTCGATTTGGCTGGAGCAAGGCACTTATTAACCGGGTTACTTGCTGTTGCTTGTACGCCAATGGTCTGAACAGCATATTCTTTTTTACCATGCGCTGCTTTCTGAGTGGCTTTTCCAGTATAATCGCCGGCATTTTGCAGGGTCGGCAGTCCGGAGAATGCTTTGATGACAGATACAACAGTACAGTGTGACATTGGTTTTGTAGGCGCGGGTGTGATGGGCAAAAATCTCATCCTGAATCTGGCCGATCATGGCTACCGTGTTGCCGCTTTTGACCTTGACCATAAAAAACTCGAATCTGTAATTACGCAGGATGTATTGGAAACCAATGGCCGTGGCGGCCGTGTGGTTGCCTGCAGCTCTTACACCGAATTATTGGCTAAGTTAAGCCGCCCACATCTGATTATTCTGTCGGTACCAGCCGGTAAACCTGTTGATGATGTCTGCTCTAAACTCATAGACGCCGGTATTCAGGCCGATGACATTATTGTCGACACCGGCAACAGCCTGTGGACTGACACAGTGCGGCGCGAAAAATATTATGAAGGCAAGTTTATTTTCTTCAGCACTGCCGTTTCCGGTGGTGAAGTGGGCGCGCGTTTTGGCCCTTCGTTAATGCCAAGTGGCGACCCTTATGCCTGGACCCGCATTGAACCTGTGTGGCGTGCTATTGCCGCTAAAGTAAACCCAACCACAGGCCGTCCTATTGAACGTTTTGAACCTGGTAACCCTGTGACTGAAGGTGAACCTTGTGCCACTTATATCGGCGCTGGCGGTTCAGGCCATTATGTCAAAATGGTGCACAACGGTATTGAATACGCTGATATGCAGCTGATTTGTGAAGTGTATCAGGTGATGCGTGACGCCCTTGGCATGACAGCTCAGGAAGTTGCCGGCGTGTTTAAAGAGTGGAATCAGGGCATTCTGAACAGCTACCTGATGGAAATCAGTGCCGAAGTACTGGCCACCAAAGATTCTGAAACAGGCTTACCGCTGGTAGATGTGATTCTGGATAAAGCAGGCCAAAAAGGCACAGGGTTATGGACAGCGGTCAGTAGTCTTGAGCTTGGTTGTCCGGCGCCAACTATCGCCGAAGCTGTGTATGCCCGATCAATTTCAACCTTAAAAGAGCAGCGTGTAGCAGCTTCTACCTTGCTGGCTGGGCCGGTGCAGGATAAACCCACTGAAGCGAAAAGAGCGCAGGTGATAGCCCAGCTGCACGACGCTTTGTACTGCGCCAAAATTTGTGTGTACGCTCAGGGTTTTGATCTGATGAAAACCGCTGGTCTTGAGCACGGCTGGCAGCTGAACTTTGCTGAAATTGCCAAAATCTGGCGGGCAGGTTGTATTATCCGGGCGGTATTTTTACAGTCTATTACTGACGCTTATGAGCGTAATGATGACCTGGCTAATCTGCTGGTCGACCCGTTTTTTGCCAAGCAAATTTCGGTGTATCAGATGAACTGGCGCCGTGCCGTTGCTGATGCCACTTTGCTTGGGGTGCCGGTAGCTGCCTTAAGTTCAGCGTTAAGTTATTACGACTCTTACCGCACCGCGGTATTGCCAGCCAACCTGTTGCAGGGGCAAAGGGATTATTTTGGTGCCCATACTTTTGAACGCACTGACAAAAGCAAAGGCAAATTTTTCCATGTGGACTGGAGTCTGGCAGGCCGTCCTATGGTCAAAGTGAAATAACGACTACAAAACCGGCAATAACGTGCCGTAACGGGAGTGATGATGAAACTGACAGAAACACAGTGGCGTGAACGGCTCAGTGATGAACAGTTTTATATCACCCGGCAAAAAGGCACTGAATATCCCTTTAGCGGCGTTTTGTTACATAACGAACAAAGTGGTTGTTACCACTGCGTTTGTTGTAATGCACCGCTGTTTGATTCAGCCGCTAAGTTTGACTCTGGTTGCGGTTGGCCGTCGTTTCGCAGTGCTTTGCCTGGTCAGGTGCGTTATCAGCCTGATCACAGTCACGGCATGCGGCGCACTGAAATTTTGTGTGCCGCCTGTGATGCCCATCTGGGCCATGTGTTTGATGATGGCCCTTTGCCGGAAGGGCAACGATATTGCGTCAATTCAGTGTCGTTAACTTTTGCCCGGCAACCGGAGTAAAAAAGCTGAGGCCTTTTTTGGGGTTGTAGCGCTGTTGCTGATGATCTGTGCCCTTGCCGGCAAACACAACAAAACTGTTGTCGGGCGTTGTTAGTGTTCTGCCACTATGGCCATAAAAAAACCGGTGAAGCGAGTAGCCTACCGGTTTTTTTATGAATATTCGTCGACTTTATTTAAAGATTGAACCCAGATAGGCGCCTGTTATAAGTTTGGCTGTTTAAACTGACCCGCCTGAATACTTTCAATGGTCTCATCCGCTGCATTTTCAATCAGATCAGTGTCGATATTTTGTTTGTCGAGCTCTGCTTTCATTTGTTTAAATTCAATCCGCTGAACTCCGGCATTTTCCGCCAGTAAGGCCCAGTGATAAGACAATTTATAGTTTCGCTGTTTGTAATAAATAGTGGTGAGTGCGGTATAAATTTCCGGATCAACCTGCGCGTCAGCTGGGTATAAAGTTAAAGCATGATGCAGAATATCTATGGTTTTTAGGCTATTTCGTTTCATGTAATAACTGGCCAAAGCCAGTTGTAATTCCGGTGTTTCCAACTGCTTGGCCTGCTCAGCCAACAGGAATTTTTGCAGATGGGATTCACTTTGGTTGCGTGACCAGTGGTAATGCAATAACCCTGGCTCGTCTGAAGTGATGGTTTCGTCATTGAGTCTTTTAATTTCACTGAGGCTGGTCAGATAACCATTCACCCTGGTGGTTTTTTTCTCTTTCAGTTTGATGTGTTCTATACCTGAGGCCAGCTCAATACATTTTGAGTATTTTTCAAAACCTATCAGCAACTTATATTTGTTTTTGTCTGACGGCATTTTCTGCTCATCATAACGGCCGACAATCACATCGCGCCGCTCCAGCTTGCAGTGGGAGTCATCATTTAAGTCACTGCAAAGCCCCGGTTTTTCTTCACAAAGCTGATTGACGGTCAGTTCTTTTTCGCCGCAGGCAACCAGGCTCAGCAGTAGCGGGCTTACATAGCGTAATTTCATCTGTATCTCCGTAATGACGATTTTTAGCATAACCAATAGCGCTGAAAAAATCTTTTGTAATTGTTGTTGTAGTATTACCAATTCAATTACAATAAGCCGCCTCGCGTCAGGCACCCTACACTCAACTGATTTAACTTACGAAGTAAAAGGCGACAGCATGACCTTATCTCACGAAGAACAGTATCAACGCAGCTGGCAGGAACGCCAGGAAATTGCTGAAAACATGCAGCCGATCATCGGCCGGTTATACCGTAACAAAGCTGTTGAACTGGTGGTTTATGGCAAACCATTGGTGAATGCGACCACTATCGATATTATTAAATCTCACAAAACGGTTGAGCGTTTTGAACAACAAAAACTGCGCTTACGCGAGAGTTTCCCTGTGCTTGAAGCCATTAGCAAACTGAACTTAGCACCGGGTCGTATCGACCTTGGCAAGCTGGCTTTTGCTTATCATTACAAAAACGCAGCTGATGGTTTAACGCTGGAGCAATATCTGCAGCGTGAGCTGGAAGACTTACTGGATCACGACGACAACATCAAACCAACAGACGTGGTGCTTTATGGTTTTGGCCGTATCGGTCGTTTATTGGCCCGCCTGATGATTGAACGTGCAGGTCCAAGTGCCAAATTACGTCTGCGTGCCATTGTGGTGCGTGGTGGCCGTAAAGGCGATTTAGAAAAACGCGCCAGTTTATTACGCCGTGATTCTATCCACGGTCCTTTTAACGGCAGCATTACTGTTGATCAGGAAAACGGTGGTATTAAAGCCAACGGTACCTTTATTAAAGTCATTTATGCCGATTCACCAGAGCAGGTCGATTACAACGCTTATGGCATTCATGACGCTTTAGTTGTTGATAATACGGGCATTTGGAAAGACGACGAAGAACTGTCTATTCACTTTAAAGCCAAAGGTGCTGCCAAGGTATTATTAACAGCACCGGCCAAAGGTAATGTGAAAAACGTGGTGTATGGTGTTAACCATAAAATGATCGCAAAAGAAGATACCATCGTTTCTGCTGCCAGCTGTACCACCAACGCTATTACACCAGTGTTAAAAGCCTTAAACGACGAATATGGCATTAAAAACGGTCACGTTGAAACTGTTCATTCGTACACCAACGACCAGAACCTGATTGATAACTATCACAAAGCTGAGCGTCGTGGCCGTGCTGCACCATTAAATATGGTCATCACTTCTACCGGCGCTGCTTCTGCTGTTGCCAAAGCTTTACCAGAATTAAAAGGTAAACTGACAGGCAACGCCATCCGGGTACCAACCCCGAATGTGTCTATGGCAATTTTGTCGTTAAACCTGAACAAAGAAACCAACCGTGACGAGCTGAATGCATACCTGCAAAAAGTGTCGTTGTTTTCTGAATTACAGGATCAAATTGATTACACCAGCTCAACTGAGATTGTTTCCAGCGACTTAGTGGGTTCACGTTACGCCGGTGTGGTGGATTCACAAGCCACTATTGTGGATGGCGACCGTTGTGTGTTGTACGTGTGGTATGACAACGAGTTCGGTTACAGCACTCAGGTTATTCGCGTGATGAACGAAATGGCCGGTATTGCGTATCCAACGCTGCCACTGGCACGTTAATCGTCAGACGTTATTGAAAATAACCATAAAGCCGCCTAGTGCGGCTTTGTTTTTGCGACAGCAATCTTATCGGGCCAATAGGCTGGACACACCAGTTGGGTTTGCGAACAACAGCGCATTTTCACCGCTGGCGGACTGTGCTACCCTCACAACCTTTTTTACATGCATGGGATCTTAAGTTATGAAAATTACCTGTAACTTTGACAGTGGTAATATCGAAGTCATTCAGGCGGACAGCGTTGATAATATTCAGCTGGCAATCCGCAAAGACCACAACTCAGATTTTTATCAGTGGTTCCATTTCCGTTTGCATTCTGACAGTTTTGAACCACACACCATCAAGATCACCAATGTGGCAACTTCTGCTTATCCTGGCGGCTGGGCCGATTATCAGGCCGTAGCTTCTTACGATCGTGAAACCTGGTTCCGTGTTCCAACCGAATACGACGGTAAAGAGCTGACCATTCATCATTACCCTGAAGCTGAGTCTGTGTATTTTGCTTATTTCGCGCCTTACAGCTATGAGCGTCATATGGACTTATTAAGTCAGGCACAGGCAAGTGGCATGTGTCAGCTGGTTGATTTAGGCAATACACTCGATAACCGCGACATGAGTTTATTGGTGGTGGGTGAACCTGCTGAAGGTAAAAAGAAAATCTGGATCACAGCCCGTCAGCACCCGGGTGAAACCATGGCGGAATGGTTTATTGAAGGTTTATTAGACCGTTTGCTGGACGAAGACGACGGTGTTGCCCGTGAACTGCTGCAAAAAGCAGTGTTTTATGTGGTACCCAATATGAACCCGGATGGTAGCGTGCGTGGTCATTTACGCACCAACGCCGCAGGTGTGAACCTGAACCGCGAATGGCAAACACCAAGTCTGGAAAAAAGCCCTGAAGTCTATCTGGTTCGCCAGAAAATGCTGGAAGTGGGTGTGGATATGTTCCTCGACATTCATGGTGACGAAAACCTGCCTTACAACTTTGTCGCTGGCGCCGAAGGTGTGCCTTCGTACAACGCTAAAATGGCCGGTCTCGAAACCGCTTTTAAACAGGCTTTGTTAACGGCAACACCAGAGTTTCAGACCCAGTTTGGTTACGAGCTGGATGCACCGGGTCAGGCCAATCTGACCATTGCTTCTACCTGGGTAGCTGAGCAGTTTAAGTGTCTGGCTTACACTTTTGAAATGCCGTTTAAAGACAACGCCAATCTACCGGATGAACAATTTGGCTGGTCTGATGTACGTTCAATGAAACTGGGTCAGGATACGCTGATTGCAGTGCGTGCAGTGGTTGATCAGTTATAAAAATTTGACCGTACTGAGCTTCAAAGAATGGCACCAATAAGGTGCCATTTGTTTTGTGAACCAGATAAAAACAACCGGGATCTGCGGTTTGCAACAGCAATCATTTGCTTTATAGTGCGCTGTCAAAAGAGGTGATGTATATGGCGATTATTGCTTGTCCTTATTGCGATAAAAGAGTCTCAGATAAAGCCGCTACCTGTAACCATTGTGGCAATAATTTATCGGAAATTTCGGTCGAAAAACTGGAGCGCATGCAACGTGACAACCGTCTGGCACAAGGTCAACGGTTGAATAACCACGCTATGCTGGCGCTGGTGTTGTTTCTGGGCAGTTTTACCTGGTTTTATTACCGTGCCCCTGAGCCGGATTCCTGGGAACAAAAAGCCCTGTATGGTGCCATGATTATCGGTTGTATCTGGTATGTGGTGACCAAGGTTCGCATTGTGATGTATAAGAGAAAATAAGATGGATTTCAACGCCTTAGTTGCAGCTATGTCTGCCGAAACTTACCAGAATCTGGTGGAATGTGTGGCAACCAAACGCTGGGCTGATGGCACGATGATGAGCGATGCTCAACACGCGCACAGTATGCAGCTGGTGATGGCTTATCAGGCCAAAATTCTGCGCTCGGATGAACCTTTTACCATTGGTGCCGATGGCCAGATGGTTGTGAAATCTAAAACTGAAATGAAAAAACAATTCGCTGGAGCAGCCGCACCGACGCCTGCAGCCATGGATGCTATTGCAAGGTTTTCGCACGATGATCTTTAAACGTTGGTTTAAGCCAAAATGGCAGCACGAAAATGCTGCAATCCGTCAGTTGGCCATTGCCGAACTTGATGACAAAACACCAGCACAGAAAGAAATTCTGCATGAGCTGGCTTTTAATGACGGCGCCGAAGCGGTGCGTCGTACTGCACTTGAGCGGTTAAATGAATTTTCTTTATGGTGGCAGGCCAGCAAACATGAGCCGGCTGAACGATTAAAACATTTTGCCGAGCAGCAGCTGGTGCAAATGTTGCTGGATAATAAAGTGTCAGCGCATTTAAAAGCACAGTTTATCAGCGAATGTAACCGCAGCAGTATTCTGGAAAAACTGGCCCAAACAGAGCAGGACGCTGAGCTGAAATTCAGCCTGTTGCAACGTTTGGCGCGTCAGGATTTGTTCCAGCAAGCAGTGCTGGATGAAAAGCTCAGCATAGAGCAGCGCAAACAACTGCTGAATCAGCTTGACGATGACAAAACACTGGAAAAACTCAGCCGTGTTTTAACCGGTGAGTTACGTGAGACGGCAGATGCACTGCTGGCGGTGCATCTTGAGCAAAAACAAAAGCCTGAGCGTATCCGCAAACAAGTGGTGCTGCTGCTTGCCAAATTAAATTCAGTGCGGGAAAAAACCGATTTTGCTGAGCTGCAGCAAAGATATGCAGCTTATCAACAAGAATGGCAACAGCTGTCACCTGAGCTGGTGTGCCTGACAGATGCTGCTGAATTTATTGAAAAATATCATAAAGTTGTTGAACTGACTGAACGATCAATAGCACCGAAAATTGCAGAATTTGCCAAAATGCAGCAACAGCAGGTATTGGCAAAAGCTGCAGAGCAGCGTTTTAATGCTTTGTCTGTGCAACTTGAAAACCTGCAACAACAGCTTGCTGTTGCACTGAATGAAGCAGAACTCACCAAAGCCGCTGGGTATCAGCAGTCGCTGGATGATGTTCGCGCTGAAGTTGCGGTTGCACAGTTGCCCACAGCTTTTAATCTGCAGTTACAGCAACAAATGACACAAATAAGCCAGCAGCTGGATAAACTGCCTGAGCTCGCTGAAGCGCTGGCGCAATCGGCGCGTTTATTGGCTGAAGCTGCCGCTCATACGCTGCCACAAGCAAATGACGATGTTGCAGCTGCTTATCAGTTGTTTAAAAACTGGCAGCAACAATGGCAACGCCAGAGCAAAGTACTGAAACAACTGATGCCGGAAAGTTTCAGCAGCAGTTATCAGCAACTGGTGCAGCAGTGGCGTGAACACTGTGAACCTCTACTGGCGCAGCAGGATAAAGTACAACGTTTGTTAAAAAGCAAAATGGCAGAATTTAAACGGCTGCATCAGGCCGGTAAATTTAATGTGCTGTTTGGGCTTTTTAAAGGTATCACCGCTGATTACCTGCAGCTAAACGCCGCTCAGCAGCAAAGTTTGCAAAAAGAGTATCAGTTGCTGGAAGCGCAGGTGCAGGATTTAGCCGAGTTACAGGCTTATATTGCCACGCCGCGTAAACAGCAGCTGGTTGAAAGTATGCAACAACTGGCTGTTGCAACAGATCTCACGCCAACAGAACGTGCGGCAGCCGTCAAAAATGCCAGAGCACAATGGAATACGCTGGGCCGTGCTGACGCCGATGTTGAAGCTGCACTGAATGACGCTTTTAACAGCGCTTGTGAGTTGGCTTTTGCGCCTTGCCGTGACTATTTTGCCAAGCTGGACGCAGAGCGGGCACAAAGTGCTTTGCGTAAACAGCAGCTCATTGAGCAGATGCAGGCTTCAATTGACGCCGGTGTCAGTGGCAAAACGCTGGACGCTTTGATCACGCAATACAGTAAAGACTGGCAACAAAGTGGATCTGTGGAAAAAGATGTGTATGCAAACTTGCAGCCGCAGTATCAACAACTGCTGAATAACCTGAAACAACAGCAAAAAGCTCAGCAACAACAAAATGTTGAGCTGAAAACCGCTTTGGTTCAGGCTGCTAAAACGGTATCACAATCGCAAAACGAGCAGGCTGGCAACGAATTAAAAACGCTGCAGCAACAATGGAAGTTATTGGGTTATGCCGGTAAAGCCGTTGATCAACAGCTGTGGCTGGAATTCAGAGCAGCTTGTGACAGCTGGTTTGAAAGCCGTGCTGCGCACAAACAAGCGTTACAGCAACAACAAGAAGCTGAACGTTTGGCACAAACTGATGTACTGGCAACGCTGACACAAAGCGTCAATGAAGCACAGGACGAAAAAGCCTTGTTGCAACAGTTACAACAACTGGCGCAGTTCAAGCCAGTTGATGAACAACAGGCTGTCAGCCAAAAAGCGTTAAAACAGCGAGTAGAACAAAACCTGGCAGCTTTACAACAAAATGCTGAGCTCGACAGTTATCGCCAGTTGTTTAGTGCTCTGGAACAACCTCAGCCAAATCTCAGCGATTTGCCGCCTATCTACCGTTTGGTGTTTAACCAGCAGCAGGAAAAAACTTTAAGCCGTGCCGATCTCACTTTGGCACTGGAATGGCTGGCAAAACTGGAGTCACCGGCAGCTGAACAAAGCCGTAGGCAACAGGTACAAATGCAGTTATTAACTGACAAACACAACAGTGGTGAAGCGGTGACACAACCGCAGTTGTTGTC
>NZ_JAVBXS010000072.1 GCF_030824435.1 Rheinheimera sp. | reverse complement strand
TTTAGCTTTTAGCTTTTAGCTTTTAGCTTTTAGCTTTTAGCTTTTAGCTTTTAGCTTTTAGCTTTTAGCTTTTAGCTTTTAGCTTTTAGCTTTTAGCTTTTAGCTTTTAGCTTTTAGCTCTAAAACTGCGTTTTGGCACAGAATTTTGGTTTAGTCATTTGGCTTAGCCATTCGCTTTAGGGCTTGGATTTAATATCTGGGTTCAGCACTTTATATTGATTCTGGTCAACTAAAAATCCTGCCTGACGGTACAGCTGCTGCATACGGCCATTTTTTTCAAGTGCGGCAAGCCCACGCTGTAAAGCGGCATAAGCTTCGGCGCCAGCCGGATGGTTTTTACTGACCACAAAATGCCGGCTGTCGTTCAGTAACACTGCAACACCAGGCACCAGTTTCAGCTGAATTTGCTCAAGTTTGTACTCACCGTTTTTGCTGTTTACAAAAGGCATCAGCATAAAATCGACCCATTGCATATGCACCATACGTGCCTGACTGAGCCATTCATCTTCCCGCACCAGTTGTTTTAGTGGCAAAGCCGACATGGTTTGCCAGTCGGTGTGCCATTTTGGTGTAGATACTGCGCTGAGTTCTTTTAAATCAGCCAGTTTTTTTAAACTGAACACTTTGTGGTTGTTTGGACTGGTATAAATACCTGCCAAATACTGGCCTTTTTTAATCACAGCGCTGCTTATCAACACTTTGTCTTTTAAAGCTTTGGCATCGCTGAGCCAATAAGTATCAAAACTCAGCAGCAGCTCACCGGTTTCCAGCATTTTGGTATTGCGAAAATTCACTTTGCCAGGCAGATATAAAAATTTGCGCTGAAAACCACCCAGTGCCAGAGCTTGTTGCAGCAGCACCATGTCGGCCACATCTCGGCGCATAAAGGGGCTATGAAAATCGGTTACGGTCAGTACATCCCGGCCAGCGACAAACTTTTGATAATCTTCATAAACATCGTCGCGGATAAAAATTTCAACGGGCGCAGAGTGCAGCTTTTCAGCATAAAGTGGCATGCTGAATAACAGATTAGTGAAAATGACCAGAGTTAAAATTTGTTGCAACATAAGACAAAGATCCAAAAGCAGTCACAACAAGCATAGGTGGATTTGTTGTTGGCTTCATACTTTTATTTGGCCATCTAAACGTTTAGAAGTTGACAATTTAACCTGTTTTAGCCAAAGTAGCCGCACTTTATTTTATTATCCGGAGCCGGCATGCCAATCAAAGTGGTGGATCAATTACCCGCAGTAGAAGCTTTATCAGCGGAAAACGTTTTTGTGATGACCGAAAGTCGCGCTTTGCAGCAAGATATCCGGCCACTGAAAATTGCCATTCTGAATCTGATGCCAAACAAAATAACGACTGAAATACAGTTGTTAAGGTTATTGGCCAACAGTCCTTTGCAGGTGGATGTTGACCTGATCCGCTTGGACAACCATGTCAGTAAACACACCTCACAAAGCCATCTTAATTGTTTTTATAAGTATTTTTCTGATGTGCAGCAACAAAACTACGACGGTTTAATTATCACCGGTGCGCCGCTCGGTTTGGTGGATTATGAAGATGTCAGTTATTGGCCGCAGCTTTCGGAAATTCTGGCCTGGGCCGATCGTCATGTCACCTCCACTTTGTTTTTATGCTGGGCTGCACACGCCGCCCTTTATTATTATTACGGTTTACAACGTGAGATCCGTGGGGAGAAACTTTCAGGAGTGTACTGGCAGGATGTAGTACAGCCACTGAGCCCATTGGTTCGTGGTTTTGATGACAAATTTTTGGTACCCCATTCGCGTTATGCTCAGGTGCCGAAACAAAAATACCAACAACATGCTGATATCCACGTATTGGCTGAAGCTGATGTGACTGGCGCTTATTTATTGCAAAACAGCAGCGGCAGCAGGGTCTTTGTCACAGGCCATCCGGAATACGATTTAACCACGTTAAATGATGAATATCGACGTGATCTGGATGCCAATCTGGCACCCAAAGTGCCGGAAAATTACTTTCGCGACAACGACCCAGCCAAAGGTCCGCAAAAACTGTGGCAAAGCCACGCCTTTTTATTATTCAGTAACTGGCTGAACTACTATGTGTATCAGGCCACACCTTTTGATATTCAACAAATTAGCCAGGAGCGGGTGTGATGACGGCGGTAATAAACAAAACCCAAGGTTCAGCGCGGTTAACACCACAAGCGCTGGCGCAGTTACTATCAAAACGCATTCTGGTATTGGATGGTGCTATGGGTACCATGATCCAGGCTTATCAGCTGCAGGAAGCTGATTACAGAGGTGAAGAATTTGCCAGCTGGCCTTCTGATTTGAAAGGCAATAACGATTTATTGGTACTGACTCAACCACAGATCATCAGCGAAATTCACTACAAATATTTAGCCGCCGGTGCCGATATTCTGGAAACCAACAGCTTTAACGCTACTACTATTGCCATGGCTGACTACGACATGTCGCATTTGTCGGCGCGTATTAACCGCGAAGCTGCAGCTTTGGCGCGTAAGGCCTGTGATGAATTTACTGCGCTAACGCCGGACAAACCGCGTTTTGTTGCCGGTGTGCTTGGCCCGACCAACAGAACTGCTTCTATTTCACCTGATGTGAACGACCCGGGTTATCGTAATGTCGATTTTGATACTTTAGTTGCGGCTTATACCGAATCAACGCTTGCGCTGATTGAAGGTGGGGCCGACATTATTATGCTGGAAACCATATTTGATACGCTCAACGCCAAAGCGGCCGCTTTTGCGGTGCTACAGGTGTTTGATGAGATTGGTTATAAATTGCCGGTGATGATTTCCGGCACTATTACCGACGCTTCCGGCCGTACTTTGTCGGGCCAGACTACCGAAGCTTTTTATAATTCACTGGCTCATGTCGAGCCTGTCACTTTTGGTCTGAACTGCGCTTTGGGGCCAGATTTACTCCGACCTTATGTCGAGACCTTATCCGGTATTTCAGAATGTTATGTCTCTGTGCATCCAAATGCCGGTTTACCCAATGAGTTTGGTGAATATGATTTAGGTGCTGTTGAAATGGCAGCGGAAATTAAAGATTGGGCGGCGCAGGGGTTTTTAAATATTGTTGGTGGTTGTTGTGGCACTACACCTGAACATATAAAAGCTATTAGTGAGGCAGTGGCAGGTGTGACGCCTCGTCAGCCCAAAGCAAAATCCCATCAGTTTAATCTGGCTGGCCTCGAAGCCTTTTCGTTGGAGTGGTAATGCAACAAGTCAGGTTTATTAACATTGGTGAACGCACCAATGTCACAGGCTCAGCCCGTTTTAAAAAGCTTATTCTCGACGGCAAATATGAAGCTGCATTACAGGTTGCCAGGCAGCAGGTAGAAAACGGCGCACAAATAATCGATATCAACATGGACGAAGCGATGCTCGACAGCAAAGCCGCCATGGTGCGCTACCTGAACTTATTAGCGTCTGAGCCCGACATTTCCCGTGTGCCCATTATGGTCGACTCGTCCAAATGGGAAGTGATTGAAGCTGCGCTCAAGTGTATTCAGGGCAAAGCTGTGGTTAATTCCATCTCACTGAAAGAAGGTGAAGCGCAGTTTTTACATCAGGCAAAATTGTTGCGCCGTTATGGCGCTGCTGTTGTTGTGATGGCTTTTGACGAGGTAGGGCAGGCTGATACCAAAAAACGCAAAGTCGAAATTTGCCAGCGTGCTTATAAAATTCTGGTGGAACAAATTGGCTTTCCACCTGAAGACATTATTTTTGACCCAAATATTTTTGCCGTTGCTACAGGTATTGAAGAGCACAACAACTACGCTGTGGATTTTATTGAAGCCACCCGTGAAATTAAAAGGTTGTGCCCCTACGCTAAAATCTCCGGTGGTGTATCGAATGTGTCTTTTTCATTTCGGGGTAACGACCCGGTACGTGAAGCCATTCACTCGGTGTTTTTATATCACGCCATCAAAGCCGGCATGGATATGGGCATCGTCAACGCCGGCCAGTTAGCTGTATATGACGACATTCCAGAACTACTTCGTGAGCGGGTAGAGGATGTGATCCTCAATCGCCGTGACGACGCCACCGAACGTTTGCTCGAAATCGCGGCCCAATTTAAAGGTGATGGCAGCGTTGCTGTCAAAGAAGACGAAGCCTGGCGCAGCTGGCCGGTCAGTAAAAGACTTGAACATGCGCTGGTGAAAGGTATTACCGATTTTATTGATATCGACACCGAAGAAGCCCGTTTACAGGTTGAAAGACCACTTCATGTGATTGAAGGCCCGCTGATGGACGGCATGAACGTGGTGGGTGATTTATTTGGTGAAGGCAAAATGTTCCTGCCGCAAGTCGTCAAGTCGGCCCGGGTGATGAAAAAAGCCGTGGCTTATCTGCAACCTTATATAGAGTTGGAAAAAGCTGGTACCGGCGCCAAAGCGCAGGGCAAAGTGCTGATGGCCACTGTGAAAGGTGATGTACACGACATCGGCAAAAATATTGTGGGTGTGGTGCTGCAGTGTAATAACTACGAAGTGATTGATTTGGGCGTGATGGTGCCTTGTGCCACTTTGCTGCAAAAGGCCAAAGAGCTGGATGTGGATATCATTGGTTTATCAGGTTTGATTACGCCGTCTTTGGATGAAATGGTGCATGTCGCCAAAGAGATGACGCGGCTTGGTTTTACCATTCCACTATTAATAGGTGGCGCTACTACATCAAAAGCCCATACTGCGATAAAAATTGCGCCTAACTATCAACACGGCGTGGTCTATGTGCCTAATGCATCGCGCAGTGTGTCGGTGGTGCAATCTCTAATTAGCGCGACGCAAAAGCCGGATTATCTGGCGCGGGTGGATGATGAATACCGTCGTGCAGTAGAACAACATCAACGCGCCCGTCCTGGTGAGAAGATGCTGACGCTCGCTGAGGCGCGCGACAATAAATTCCAACTGGATTTAAGCAAAGTTGCACCAGCGCCAAAAAAGCCAGGCATTCATATCTGGCAGGATGTGGATTTACAAACTTTGCGCGATTTTATCGACTGGACGCCATTCTTTTTAACCTGGCAGTTATCGGGGAAATTTCCGGCCATTCTGAATCACCCTGAAGTAGGCATGGAAGCGCGTAAGGTGTATCAGGAAGCCAACGAGATGTTGGATCTGATGATTGGTTCACGCAAAGTGACCGGTCGTGCCATTTTTGGGTTGTTTCCGGCTAATAGTGAAGGCGATGACATTATTGTCTATACCGATGAAAGCCGCAGTGTCGAAAAACACCGCTTATATAACCTGCGTCAGCAACTGCAGCTGCGTAATAACGCACCGAATAGCTGTTTAGGTGATTTTGTTGCACCGGTATCTTCTGGTGTTGCCGACTATATAGGTGCTTTTGCTGTCAGCACAGGTTTTGGCGCCGACGAATTTGCTGCTGAGTTTGCCGCAGCCCATGATGATTACAACAGTATTATGGTGAAAGCTCTGGCTGACCGTTTGGCCGAAGCTTTAGCTGAGTATCTGCATCAACAAGTGCGCAAAGACTACTGGGGTTATGCCGCCGATGAAGTTTTAGATAACGAAGCATTGATCCGCGAAGCTTATCAGGGCATTCGTCCGGCACCAGGTTATCCGGCTTGTCCTGAGCATACTGAAAAAGGCACTTTGTTTGAGATGCTGAATGTCACCCCGGAGATTGGTCTGGAGCTCACAGAGAGTTATGCCATGTGGCCGGGTGCAGCAGTGTCAGGTTGGTACTTTGCCCATCCGGACAGTAAATACTTTGCTGTCAGCAAAATTGCTGAAGATCAGTTGATGGATTACGCCAACCGTAAAGGTTTTACCAAAGAACAAGCACAAATGTGGCTGGCACCTAACTTAAGCTAGGACCTTTCTCTATATAACAGACAACTGAAAAACGGATTTTTCAGTTTTGTTGGCACTTTGCGGTGGATTTTGCACCGGAAATGCCGGTTAAAAACACAATTTGTTTGTTTAATGCGCGGTTGAATTCGAAATGTCATATTTCTTCAAATTCGTGCTTGCGCCATTTCAAAAACGCCCTATAATGCGCGCCATGCCGACGGGGTGGTGCGAAAGCAGCAAGCCGGGTGAGTTTGAAATAAGTTGAAAATGTCGATAAAAAGACGCTTGACACG
>NZ_JAVBXS010000035.1 GCF_030824435.1 Rheinheimera sp. | reverse complement strand
GATTTATTTCGAGTTAGAAGATAAAAAAATTATTGTAAAAAATATTCTGCGCCAACTGAAACCCGGGGGTGTGTTGCTGGTGGGCCATTCTGAAAGTATCCATGGTTACGATGAGGGGCTGGTGCAGTTACAGGCCAGTTGTTACCGTTATAAACCGGTTCATTTGCTGGCGGACCGTTATGAGAGCAGCGTTGTATGAGTAAACGCCGGATCAAAGTGATGATTGTCGACGACTCAGCGCTGGTACGTCAGGTGCTTGGTCAGATGCTTGACGGTATTGCCGATATCGAGGTGATAGCCGCAGCGCCGGACCCGATTTTTGCCATGGCAAAAATGAATAAAGAATGGCCGGATGTCATCACACTTGATGTTGAAATGCCGCGTATGGACGGCATTACCTTTTTAAAACAAATTATGAGTACCAGGCCTACCCCGGTGCTGATTTGTTCATCTTTGACAGAAAAAGGTGCCACCACAACCTTGCAGGCGTTACAGGCCGGCGCCGCCGGGATTTTTACCAAACCCCAGCTTGGCGTCAAAGATTTTTTGCAGGCCAGTAAACAACAATTTGCTGATGCCATCCGCGAAGCTGCCAAAGCCAATCTGAAAAACTTACATGCCTTACCGCTGCAAAAAGCGCAAATGACAGTGCCGGTTGAAGCTGTGCCTTTGGGCGCTATGGCAAAAACAACGGAAAGAGTGATAGCCATCGGCACTTCCACCGGCGGCACGCTGGCGCTGGAGTTTGTGTTGTCGCAACTGAACAAAGTTTCTGAAGGTATTGTGATAGTGCAGCATATGCCGGAAAAATTTACCGCAGCTTTTGCGCAAAGATTAAACAGTATCTGTGACATTGAGGTCAGAGAAGCGCAACATGGCGATAGGATCCGGCCAGGTCTGGCGTTGATAGCACCAGGCGGCCAACATTTGTCCATCACCCGCAATGGTGCTTATTACCAGGCTGTGGTCAAACCTGGGCCTGCTGTCAACCGGCATTGCCCTTCGGTTGATGTCTTGTTTCGTTCTGTTGCCAAGGTGGCTGGGGCCAATGCCATTGGTATTATTATGACCGGTATGGGAGATGATGGCGCCAGAGGTTTATTAGAGATGCAGCAAGCGGGAGCCCGCACTTATGCGCAGGACGAGGCCAGTTGTGTGGTTTTTGGTATGCCCAAAGAAGCAATAAAACGAGGGGCTGCTGATCATGTTGTATCGCTTGCGCAGGTGCCTGCCATTATCATGAAATACAGTCAGTAGTTGAGGAAAAGGATGAACACATTTTCGGTACTTGTGGTCGAGGACAGTCCAAGTCAACGTGAATATATGCGGCAGTTGTGCACAGCTGCCGGAGTGCTGGATATTTGTGAAGCTGCCAACGGTCATATAGCGCTTGATATGTTGCAAAGCCGGGATAAACAATTTGATCTGATTATCTGTGATCTGGAAATGCCGGACATGGATGGTATTGAGTTGTTGCATCAGCTGGCTAGTATGGATCTGGACTCTGCTATTGCGATTGTCAGCAGCCGTGAACCAAATTTGATAGCTTCGGTCGAGTTGATGGCCAAAGCCGACGGTCTAAATGTGATTGGCAGTCTGGCCAAACCCGTGTTGCTGGCCAGTTTGCAACAGCTGTTACAACACTCCGTCTTACCCTGTAAAAAAGCAGTGACACACCATAAACATGCACCACTGGAGTTTCATGAACTGCAGCTTGCATTGCAGGAGCACAGATTTGTACTGCATTATCAGCCAAAACTGAATATGCGCAGTAAAGAGCTGGCTGGTGTCGAAGCTCTGGTTCGTCTGCGTCATCCGGAGCGGGGTTTGGTGTACCCAAACGATTTTATTCAAAGTTGCGAGCGCTACAATTTGATTGATGCCCTGAGTTATGAAGTGTTGGTGATGGCCATAGCGCAGCTGGAGCTTTGGCAACATCAGGGCTTTGCCAGCAAAATTTCGGTAAACTTGTCAGCTACATCCTTTGATAACAAACAGTTTTTACAGCAGGTTACCCAACTGCTGGCACATTCAGGTATCACGCCCTCTAATCTGATTTTTGAAGTTACTGAAACTGCGGTGATCCGGAATATGGGCCAGGCGCTGGCGTTTTTAACAAGGCTACGTTTGTCCGGATTTGGTTTGTCGATTGATGACTACGGCACCGGCTATTCATCGGTGAAACAATTGTCACAGATCCCTTTTACCGAACTGAAAATTGACCGCAGTTTAATAGATGGCATTCACAATAAAGCACACCTGCAGGTGATATTTGAAAGCACGCTGCTGATGTGCGACAAACTGGGTATTAATCTGGTGGCTGAAGGTGTGGAAAGCGCCGCTGACTGGGATTATCTGCAACAGGCAAATTGTATGATGGCTCAGGGTTATTATCTGGCAAAACCTATGTCAGACAGTGATTTTATTTTTTGGGTCACTCAAGGTTGTAAAGCCGCAGGAGAAGCGGAGTAACAAAGACGGTATTTGCAGTCATATCAACAGCCGCTGTTATGGCAAGTCCAGCGCCACATATTTGAGCCAGACTTGTCCGCTCCAGACATCAAACATCAATCTACGATAACCAACACCACCTGTATGTTCAGCGGCAATAGTCAGATGGTGCTGATTTAATAATTGTTTGGCTGCCACTACATTTTTGCTGCCGATCTGATGATGTGCAGCACCTGCAGGTTTTGGCATGCTGCCACCACCAAAAAGTTTAAATTCGAATTCTTTATTGGGCAGGCCCAGTTTGTGGATTTCTCTGAGCATCAGCTCAAAACCGCTATTGGCGTAACGGCTGCTATGGCTGGCGTCATGGCCATTACCGGCGTCTGGTAATAAAAAATGACTAAGGCCCCCTACTTTATGTTTAGGGTGCCAGCAACTGACAGAAACACAGGAGCCCAGCAAGGTGCTGATCCGCACACTGCCTTTGGCAAAATACATTTCACCTGGCTGCAGAAAAATTTCAACAGTGCCGGGCGGCATTTTGGGTTTAGCCATCAGGGGCACCCAGCCATGGCTGTGAACCCGGGTTGATGAAATTTGAAATACAGCTATAGGCTGACATTTGACGTCTTAGAGCGGACATTTAACTGACAATTTTAGCAACCGCCTGTAACAGCTGAGGTGCGGAAAAAGGTTTGACCACCCAGGCTTTAGCACCGAGTAGTTGTGCCTGTAATTTTGGGCCATCTGCCGCTTCGCGGGTTAATAACATAATGGGGGTAAAACGATAAGCACTCAGTTGTTTCACTTGTTTGATCAAGGCAAGGCCATCGAGTTCAGGCATGTACACATCAGTGATAATCAAATCTATTTTACGCCCATCCAGCAGCTGCAATGCCTTAGTTCCGTCATCTGCTTCCAGCACCTGATAACCGGCTTCTGTCAGCAGCTGCCCTGCAATGAGACGCAAGGCAGCTGAGTCATCCACCAACAACACTGTTTTATCCGGCATTGCAACCTCCATGTTGCGGTCAGAAGTGCTCACCGCATTGTCACGTCAGTGTAGAACTAAAAATCGACCTTGCCGTCACGGATATGTTGTTCACCACGTTGTCTGGCAAGTTCAATTTGCTTTTGCCTTTCGGTAAAAGAAACCCGTTGTTCGTCGGTGATTTTGTCATGGCAGTGTGGGCAGCTTAAGCCTTTCACATAAAGGGGAGACAACATTTCGTTTTGAGACAATGGCATACGACAGGCGTAACACTGATCATAACTGCCCTGCTCCAGGCCATGTTTCACCGCAACCCGCTGGTCGAACACAAAACATTCGCCTTGCCACAAACTTTCCGGCTCTGGTACTTCTTCTAAATATTTCAGAATACCGCCATCGAGGTGATACACCTCGTCAAAACCCTGCTCTTTTAAAAAGGCGGTTGATTTTTCGCAGCGGATCCC
Source organism: Rheinheimera sp. (assembly GCF_030824435.1). GTDB lineage: Bacteria > Pseudomonadota > Gammaproteobacteria > Enterobacterales > Alteromonadaceae > Pararheinheimera. The sequence goes on along the minus strand of NZ_JAVBXS010000035.1, from coordinate 47,031 downwards.
ACCGGTGCAGAACATGGCTACTTTTTTATGTTTGGTCTTATCCAGATTGTCAGCTGCCCATTGCGGGAATTCACGGAAACTGGTGGTGTTTGGATTCACGGCATTTTTAAAGGTACCAATAGCCACTTCGTAATCGTTACGGGTATCAATCACAATAGTGTCGGGGTCGCTGATAAGCTGATTCCAGGCTTCCCCTTTGACATAAGTGCCGACAATATGCGAAGGGTTAATGCCCTCAACCCCCATAGTGACAATTTCTTTTTTCAGTTTCACCTTGGTGCGGTAAAAGGCAGGTTCATCAGCAAAAGATTCTTTGTACGACATGCCTTCAAAACGGCCATCGACATGCAAAAATTGATAAACAGCATCAATGCCTTCACGGGTACCACAAATAGTGCCATTGATGCCTTCTTCGGCCAGCAACAAGGTGCCTTTGACTTTATTCAGTACCAGATGCTGATAAAGTTTATCGCGCAGCGCAACATAATCAGGCAGGTTCACAAATTTATATAAAGCAGCTACAACGTACATCTTTTATCCTTTTTGCTAAGTCCGGATCGCAAATCCGGCGCAAGAAAACCGGCGCGCATTATACGCCATCAATGAACAAGGGTAAATCGAAGCTGTAAGTGAACGACATTTGGAGGTCTGGCGATCTTAAAACTATGTTGTTCAGAAATGCGGGCGTTTGGTGACGTGCCGGCTGAAATGTTTAATGTAATTGCAGGTAAGATATAGGTGCCACCTGCATTTCAAGCTGTTGCTGACCATCGGTTATCACGAGTAAATCCTGTTCCCGCCATACAGACAGCTGCATGTGTCCACGCAACATCTTACAGAATTCTTCCAATTGCTCAGCGCCTAAAGTGGATAACACCACATTGGGCAAACCGCGTATCAGCGCTTTGGCTTTGGCCTGATCTGCAGAATCTGTTACCAACAGCACCTGCTCCGCCTGATGGCTGGCGCGCTGCAATTGTTTTTCCGACGGCAAATCGACCTGGCACCATAGTAAAAAATGTTGTTGCTGGTCCTGCAGATATAAATCGGGTTGCCGACCGGACGGTTGTTGTTTTGCCAGCACTGGATGCAGTTCATATAAACTCAGGTAAGTGAGAATTCGTTTGGCAAAATGACTGGCATCTTCGTCCTGAAATGGTGCCAGATAACAGGTTTCTTTCAGATATTGATGTGATTGCTCTGAGTTGTAACTCAGATCCAGCCTTATCACTTTGCTTTGCATCCGCATAAGCACCCCCCTTTGCTGCTTTGTCGGCAAAAGGCGCAATAAAGTTTAAAAAGCCTTTAAAGCGCTATACAGCAACTGCATAGCCAATGCCAACAGGACAACCCCCATCAAGCGGTCAAACCAATAGCCTTGATGCAATAAAAAACTTCTTATTTTTTGTCGGGTTAATACAAAAGATAGCAAACAAAACCACAGGGCTGTGGCAATCGCCATATAAACACCGTAAATAATTTTGAAACTCAGTGGTGTTTGTGGCGAAATAATGACGGCAAATAACGCCAGGAAAAACAGCGTGGCCTTGGGGTTCAGACCGTTGGTCAGCAAACCAGTGCGAAAAGATTGCCATAAACCAATTGCAGGTAGCTTATCGTCCTGTTCAGTTTCCCGACCCAGCTGTGGGCCGCTGCGAAGCGCCTGAGTACCTATATAAGCAAGATAACTGGCGGCACAAACAGAAAACAACTGAAATAACCAGGGGGTTGTTTGTAACAATAAACCTATACCCAGTAGTGAATAGGCAACATGCAATAAAATGCCAAGGCCTATACCTATACTGGCAGACAATGCCACTTTTACACCGTATCGCACCGCATAACGAAGCACTATGGCAAAATCAGGCCCCGGACTTGCAACTGCAACAAAATGAACCGAAGCCACCAATAAAAATTCAGGCCAAAACGACATAACAGCGCTACCCCAGCGGACAAAAACAAAAAAACTATTCTAATTCAGTCAGTACCTCTAACAACAGTCCTTTGTTTTACCAGCTACAGGTCATCGGTAAAAACAGCACATTGGTCGCGACTTTCTGACTGAAATACGATAAAGGCTTGTTTTTTGCCAAACCTCCCCCGTAAAATGTTATAACATCACACAAAACATACAGGAAAATCCAATGAGATCTGTTTTGAACCATTTTCCAGCGGGCTTTTATTTTAAGCCTGCCGCTCTGGCACTTTGTATCACGCTTTCCTGTCAGGTTCAGGCGCAGACAACCCCTCTTACCGGCGTTGTTGTCAATCAGCAAGGTCAACCCGTTGCCAATGCCAAAGTCCATGTGCACGGTCGTCAACAATATGTGTATACCAATGACAAAGGCGAATTTCGTATTCAAAGCCCGGCCGACGCGCAGCTGCATATTGCGGCTAAAGGTTATGGTGACGAGTTTGTCGCAGCCAGTGATCTGCCGCTTACCGTAAAACTCAGCAGTGGTGGTCTGGAGCGTATGACAGTGTCGGCGTCAGGGTTACACCATTATGATTTGGATATGGCTCATCCGGTGTCCGTGATGTCTGGCGAAGACTTAAGCCGGCATACCGAAGCCACTATAGGGGAAACGTTAAAAACTTTGCCTGGTGTCCACAGCAATTATTATGGTCCTGTGGCTGCAAGTCCGGTGATCCGTGGTCTGGACGGCCCCCGCGTCAAGCTGCTGAGTAACGGCATGGATACAGGTGATGTGTCGCGCGTTGGCCCTGATCACGCTATTAGTGCCGACGCCATTACCACAGAACAAATCGAAGTATTGCGCGGCCCTGCCACGCTGTTATATGGCAGTGGTGCTATTGGCGGAGTGGTCAATATCGTCGATAACAGGGTGCCTCGCCAGCTCAGAAGTCCACAAACCACTATAGATGTCCGTCGCAATAATGTTGCTGATGAACAAAGCTACGCGCTGGCGCATGACGGCGCTGTGGAGCAGTTTGCCTGGCATTTTGACGGTTTTGACCGCAGCAGCAACAACTATAAAGTGCCTGAGTTTGTCAATGATGAAGGTGAAAGCCAAAAGACGCTTAAAAATAGCGCACTGGATAATCAGGCGTTGAATATTGGCGGCAGCTGGGTTGGTAGCAGAGGTTTGTTTGGTGTTGCTGTTGGCCGTATCAATAGCCAATACGGCATACCTGGCCATCAGGCGCATGGGGCTGAAACTGAAGAAGAGCATGCCGGACACGATGACCACGCGGCTGAGGCTGTGTATGCAGATTTAGATCAAGACAGACTGAGTTATGCCGGCGAGTTGTATAGTCCGGTTCAGGGTGTTGAAACCTTAAGCCTCAGTGGCGCTTACACCGATTATCAGCATATTGAGATGGATGCTGGAGTGGCCGGTACCACCTTTAAAAACAAGTCTTTTGAAAACCGCCTCAGTGTTGAGCACAGTGACCTGCTGGGCTGGCATGGTCTGGTTGGCTTGCATTATCAACACAACGATTATCGGGCTTTTGGTGAAGAAGCTTTCACCCCGGATGCCAAAACCAGTAGTTATGCCCTTTTTATCCTGGAAGAACGTCGATTTGGTGAATTTTCCGCACAATTGGGTGGTCGCTTCGAGCGCACTAAACACGATACCGAGGCGCTTGAACTCGCACATCTGCATGATGAAGCGCACGCCGGAGATGTAGACGATGAAGCCGGTTATGCCCGTTTTAATGCCGCTAGTGTGTCGGCCGGTCTGGTTTGGAATTTTCAGCCAGGTTATCAATGGGCTTTAAGTGCCAGCCGCTCTGAACGTGCACCAAGTGCTGCCGAAATTTACGCCAACGGTGCTCATATCGCCACCTCCAGTTATGAGCTTGGGCTTGCTTATCAGCTTGATGAGGATGGTGACATTGGATTTTATAACGGCAAGATGCAACGTGAAACCGCCAATAACCTTGATCTTGGTTTTCGTAAAACAGAAGGTGATCTAACCTTTAGTTATAACTTCTTCTACAACCAGATTGACGATTATCTGTACCTTGCCAATACAGGCTTGGCTATGGATGATTTAGCAGAGCATGCAGAAGACGCCGATCATGATGACGCAGCAATACATGATGATCATGAAGAGCATAGTGAATTTGATGTGTATCAGTATCAGCAGCGTGATGCCCGGCTTTATGGTGCTGAGTTTGCGCTGAGTTATCAGCTAGATACTGAACAACAACTGTCGGTATTTGCCGATATGGTGCGGGCCAGGCTGAGATCCGGCGGCGATTTGCCCCGTATTCCGCCCATAAAAGCCGGTGTGGAGTATCAGTATCAGGCACAACAATGGAGCACAGTTGTTGGCGCAACTTATTATGCACGTCAGGATAAAATATCGGTTTATGAAAGCGAAACTGCGGCTTACACCAGTTTTGATGCCAGCCTGAATTATTATTTCAACTTGCAGTCTGTTGATGTAACAGCGTTTTTAAAGGGTACTAACCTGAGCAACAAGTTAGGTTATGTCCACAGTTCTTTTATAAAAGCTGATGCGCCATTACCTGGACGCGCCATTACGCTGGGCCTTACCGCGAAGTTCTGAGTTAGCACCACAGCGAATGATGCTTTTGGCAAAAAGGCCGGTATAACACCGGCCTTTTTTATAGCTTGCAGCTAAACCTCAGCAGCATTGTAAGCAGAATACACCCAAAGAAGAGCCCTTGCCCCCTTCTAAATCGGCGTATTAAAAACAGAAGCACTGCAGGCAGATGCACAAAGCTGGATTACCAAGCAGGGCTTGGTACTTGCCGAGCACAGATGACAAAAAGCAAAAAGCCCGCTTAAAGCGGGCTTTTTAACTTGTTAAATATGGCGGAGAGAAAGAGATTCGAACTCTTGAAGGGCTACTAACCCTCGCCGGTTTTCAAGACCGGTGCATTAAACCACTCTGCCATCTCTCCAATGGCGCGTATCTTAATAACTTCAGCGCACAAAAGAAAGTATTTTTTTACCGTTTAACACGTTGAATTCCATTATAAAGATCTGTTTGCATAAAAGCTGTGCGATCGTCGGGCGGTAAATAAACAATAACGGGAATTTTAACTGCCACCTTGGGTCAAAGTTACTGACTTGCGCCAATGAAGCTTGTATAGTCGCAAAGTATTTACAACCACAGGAGTGATTATGTCTTATCAAAACCATCAGGTGATGACAGGCGCAGACAGCGTCAGTATCAACAAAGTACTTCGTAACACTTATATGTTGCTGGCAATGACACTGACCTTCAGTGCTGTGACTGCCAGTATCGCCATGGCACTCGACTTTGGCCCGATGTTAGGTTTAGGTTTAAGTATTCTGGCTTTGGTGTTGGTGTTTGTGGTGATAAAAACTGCCGACAGCGCTGCGGGTTTATTCTGGGTTTTTGCCTTTACCGGTGTGATGGGCGCTTCTATTGGTCCTATGCTGAACCGTTACGCTGGTATGCCAAACGGACCTGAAATTATTATGCAGGCTTTTGCTGCTACTGCGTTGATTTTCTTTAGTTTGTCAGCCTATACCCTGACCAGCAAAAAAGATTTCTCCTTTATGGGTAACTTTTTGTTTGTTGGTTTGATCATGGTGGTGGTGGCTGCTATTGCCAACATCTTCTTCCAAATACCGGCGCTGCAGCTGTCTATCAGTGCTGTAGTAGTGTTATTGATGTCAGGCTTTATCCTGTTTGATACCAGTCGTATAGTGCAAGGTGGAGAAACTAACTATATCCGCGCCACTGTTAGCCTGTATCTGAACGTGTTTAATCTGTTTACCGCGCTGCTGCAGCTGCTTGGTTTTTTAAACAGTGATGACTAATTCGGCCACTGTGGTTGCACAGTAACTGAATTCCATTAAAATGCCCCGCTTGTCGGGGTATTTTTTATGGCGGGATTTCTGATGGCCACTTTCGCACTGTATGTGCAATCACCGGTTTACGGCTGCCAGACGCTGGCGTCATTACTGCGTTTTGCCGGGGCTGCCTTTGATTTACAACATCAGATAGATCATATTTTCTTTTATCAGGACGCTGTGCTGGCGGTTTCTGCCGACAGCGATTTGCCCTCAGACGAGCCCGACAATGTGGCAAAACTTGTCGATTTTTGTCAGCAACAACACATTCCTTTGCTTTATTGTGTCACCGCTGCTGAAAAACGGGGTATTGCCACAGAAACCCGCCCTGCCCGTGCTGGTTTTATTGCCGCTGGTCTGGCTGAATTTGCCATGCGTCTGGATGCTGTTGATCGTGTGGTGCAGTTCTGATGAAAAAAGTCGCTATTGTATTTACCCAAAGTGCTTTTTCGTTTAGCAACAGCCGTGAAGCGCAGGATTTAGCTATGGCACTTGCTGCTGTTGAGCATCAGGTTACGCTGGTTTATCTTGGCGCTGCCGTCACGCAATTATTGCCGCTCTCATCAGCACAAAACTTAGGTGTAAAAGACTTCACTACTGCGCAGAAATTGTTTGCTTTATATGATATTGAGCAAGTTGTGGTCGCTGAAGATGCCATGTTGTTATACCAGCTGGCTGTAAATGATTTGCGTATTGAAGCAGCTGTATTGGCAAAAGCCGAAATTAATACGTTGCTGTTGCAACAAGACCATGTCCTGAGGTGCTGAGATGTTGTTGTATCAAATAACCACCCTTGAACCCAACGTCATTTTGAGTCTGGCTGGTGCACAAGATGCAGTGTTATTGCGCCAGGACGCGGTCTATCTGCTGAAGCAACAACGCAGCTGGCCGACAAATAAGCTTTATGTACTGGAGCAGGATTTACTGGCGCGTGGCCTGCAACTGAGTCAGGGTTTCCAGCTTATTAACGACCAACAATGGGTTGAATTGACCTTAACGGCCAATCAGGTGATCTTGTGTTGACGCTACAGATTGAAGGTAAAACCGTACCCCTGGATAAACACGGTTATCTGGCCGATTTGTCGCTTTGGAGCGAAGCTTTGGCCGCTGAATTTGCCAAAGCGGAAAATATCACGTTAACGCCGGCCCACTGGGAAGTGGTTTGGTTTGTGCGGGATTTTTATCAGGAATATCAGACATCACCCGCTATCCGCTTGCTTGTAAAAGCCATGGCAGAAAAACTGGGGGCCGACAAAGGCAACAGTAAATATTTGTTTTTATTATTCCCTGAAGGGCCGGCCAAACAAGCCACCCGAATTGCCGGTTTGCCTAAACCGGCGCGTTGTTTATAAGACCGCCAATAAAAACGGCAGCCTGAATAAAGCTGCCGTTGGTCTGTAAAACGCGAAATTCACTGAAGTTATTCCTGAGCTGTGGTTTTAACGGCTATTGCTGTAATAAGTCCAGAAAGCTTCAAAAGCAATAAAACCAACCACGGCTATTACCGCAACAACGATGATCCAATAAATTGCCCTCAGCGCTACTTTAAGTGCACTGGTACGCCTTTTAACGCTGGTTTTTTTAACTGCTGGCTGTGACCTTGCATTTTGGGTGGTTGTTGTCATTTTTTACCCTGTTACCGCTTATTTCAACAGTGCTTTTTATGCTGTGTTGCAGATCAAACACAAAAGTTGTGGTGCCACATGAAGCCCGGCACCACAAGGTTATTTAAGCGCGGATCTCGGTTTTACCACCCATATAAGGTTGTAATACCGCCGGAATACGGATAGAACCGTCTGCTTGTTGATAGTTTTCTAAAATAGCCACTAAAGTACGGCCTACCGCCAGACCTGAACCGTTTAAGGTATGCAGCAATTCAGGTTTTTTACCTTCTTCCGGACGGAACCGTGCTTGCATCCGACGTGCCTGGAAATCGCCCATATTGGAGCAAGAGGAAATTTCGCGGAAGGTATTTTGTGCCGGCAACCACACTTCTAAATCGTACGTTTTGCAAGAGCCAAAACCCATATCGCCGGTGCACAGCAGCATCACGCGGTAAGGTAAACCCAATAACTGCAATACTTTTTCGGCATGGCCTGTCAGCTCTTCTAAAGCTGCCATCGACTGATCCGGATGCGCCAGCTGCACCAGCTCTACTTTGTCAAACTGGTGCTGGCGAATAAGGCCACGGGTGTCGCGACCATAAGAGCCGGCTTCACTGCGAAAACATGGGGTATGGGCCGTGTATTTTTGTGGCAGTTCAGTTAAATCAAAAATGCGATCACGCGCCAGATTAGTCACCGGCACTTCAGCCGTTGGAATAAGGCTCATGCCCACACCTTCTTCAGTGGCAGGCTGGGTGTGGAATAAATCGGCACCAAATTTTGGCAGCTGACCTGTGCCATACAGCGAATCGCGGTTCACCAGATAAGGCACATAAAGCTCAGTGTAACCATGCTGCTCAGTGTGTAAATCCAGCATAAACTGCGACAAAGCACGGTGCAGGCGAGCAATCTGGCCTTTCATCACCACAAAACGTGAACCGGCAATTTTAACCGCGTTTTCAAAATCAAGACCACCGGCCAGCGCTTCACCTAAAGCCACATGATCTTTGGCTTCAAAATCGAAAGTTGGAATGTCACCATAACGGCGCACTTCCAGATTATCAGTTTCATCTTTACCAACAGGCACTGCTAAGTCCGGCAGGTTGGGTAACGACAACGCAATCTGGTCAAGCTCGGCAAGTACAGCGTCCAGTTTAATTTTGGCAGCGTCTAATTCAGCGCCTAAACCATCCACTTCAGCAAGCAAAGGCGCAATATCTTCACCCCGGGCTTTGGCCTGACCGATGTTTTTGGATTTGCTGTTACGCTGGTTTTGCAGCTCCTGAGTTGCTACCTGTAATTCGCGGCGCTGCTCTTCCAAAGCGCTGATTTGCGCCACATCAAGTTTAAAACCACGGGTTGCCAGCCGCTGCGCGGTTTGTGTTAATTCACTGCGTAAGTATTTGCTATCTAACATAAATTTTTACTTCATCGAGCCCAGCTTCAATCCAAGCCAGGCGAGGGTTAAACACAACACCAGGTTCAGCACCACATTGGCGATGGCTTTTTGCCAGTCGCCCTGCTGTAACAGCAACACAGTGTCCATCGAAAATGTTGAAAAAGTGGTAAAAGCACCCAGCACCCCAATGCCAATAAAAATCCGCCATGGATTGGGGGCAATTTGTTCGGTGATCAACAGGCCATACAACAAGCCAATGACAAAAGACCCGAGAATATTAACCAGCAAAGTGCCAAAAGGAAATGCTCTGCCAAAAAGATGTAACATCCATTCGCTTAAGGCAAACCTTAAACAGGCGCCTATAGCACCGCCAATGGCAATGGCGCTATAGGTAAATAAGGCACTAGTCACGGCTTTTCCCCTGTGCTTTGGCATGTTCGTCCAGGTTTTGCAGATATTTCAGTTTTTCCAGCAGTTGTTTTTCCAGACCGCGATCGGATGGCTGATAAAACTGCTTACCGGCAAGCTCCAACGGTAAATATCTTTCACCTGCGGCATAAGCGCCCGCTTCATTGTGGGCATAACGGTAGCCGTCGCCGTGACCCATTTCTTTCAGTAATTTGGTGGGGGCATTGCGTAAATGCAGCGGCACTTCAAAGGCAGGTTGTTGTTGCACCAGAGCGCGCATTTGATTAAAGGCGTTATACACCGCATTACTTTTAGGTGCCAATGCTAAATAAACAGCAGCTTGTGCTATGGCTCTTTCGCCTTCGGCAGGACCAACCCGGGAGAAAGTATCCCAGGCATCCAGCGCTATGGTGAGCGCCCTTGGGTCGGCATTGCCAATATCTTCAGAGGCAATGGCCAACAAACGCCGTGCCACATACAAAGGGTCGCCGCCGCCTTCCAGAATACGGCAATACCAATACAAAGCTCCGTCGGCACTGGAGCCACGCACCGATTTATGAAAAGCTGAAATCAGGTCATAAAACATATCACCCTGATTATCAAAACCTGGTAACTGCCTGGGCACCAGCTGTTTCAGAAGTGCAACACTGATATGGCTTGAACCTTCACTTTGCACAGCTTCACTGGCAAGTTCTAACAAATTCAGAAGTTTGCGGGCATCACCATCGGCCAGCATGAGTAAAAACTGCGCCGCTTCTTCATCAAGCGCCAGCTTTAAGGCGCCAAGACCAAGCTCGTTATCTGTTAAAGCGCGTTGCAGCACTTTATTAAGCTCGCTTGCTTCAATTTTTTTTAAAATACATACCCGGGCGCGCGATAACAAAGCGTTATTCAGCGAAAAAGATGGGTTTTCTGTGGTGGCACCAATAAAAATAATGGTGCCATCTTCAATATGCGGCAAAAAAGCGTCTTGTTGGCTTTTGTTAAACCGATGGACTTCATCAACAAACAACAAAGTTCTTTGCTGATGGCTTAAAAGCCGCGATTTAGCAGCGGCTATTTCTTCGCGGATTTCTTTAACACCAGCAGTCACAGCAGAAATTTTTGCCAGATAAGCATCAGCATGGGCAGCAATCAGTTCAGCCAGGGTGGTCTTGCCTGTGCCTGGCGGCCCCCATAAAATCAAGGACGTGACTTTGCCGCTTTCTATCGCACGTTGTAGCGGCGTACCGGGGCCCAGCAAATGCTGCTGGCCGACATAGTCGGCCAGTTTTAAAGGTCTGAGTCTGGCGGCTAAGGGCCTTACATCAGGCTGAAAATCAAAACTCAGGCTGCTCACTTGTTGCGTAAGTCGTCCACTTCAACACCAGCCGGCACGTCAAACTTAAACAGGCTGCTGTCGATATTGATATTGTTCTGAATGGCTAAAAATTCAAAATCGGTTTTCTGGCCGTTGTTATCCAGCACCGCCATATGCGACAGGCCAACACCTGCAAAGGTCAGCACCAGCTGGCGCACCGGATTATCTTTGTCTTTAGGCGTGATCACAAACTGCTGGCCTTCACCACTGACGTCATATTGCGCCCAAAGGCTGGCATCGTTGGAAGTTAACAATACAAATGGTGTGCGGTTGACTTCTTTTTTCGCGTCGTACAGGCTGACTTGCTCCAGCAACTCGTTGTAATGCCATAAGGTTTTACCATCACCAATAAACAGATTTGGCTCAGGGCTTAAGGTTTCAAAACGAAACAATGAAGGTTGTTTTAAGGTTAATACGCCTTCACCTTGCTCTTGCACCGGTTGGTTTTTTGCGTCTACCACAGTTTGCTGAAAACTGGCCTGATAACTATAAAGCCGTGCCAGTTTGTTTTTCAGCTCATCGGCCTGAGTGGCGGCAACTGCGCTTTGGCTTATTAACATAGCGGCCAGAACTAATAATAACTTCTTCATTTAAAACCCTTTTGGTGGCGGAGGTGCCAACACTTCTCTGTTACCGTTATGGCCAGGGCCACTGACGATACCGACTTGTTCCATTGTTTCTACTAAACGGGCGGCGCGGTTATAACCTATACGGAAACGACGTTGTACACCCGATACCGACGCTTTACGGCTTTCGGTAACAAAAGCCACAGCCTGATCAAACAGCGGATCTGCTTCAGCGTCTTCATCGTCCAGCGTTTCACCCGGCAGCAGATTTTCTTCACTGGTTTCACCACTGAGAATATCCGGAATATAATTTGGCCGGCCGCGTGTTTTCCAGTCTGCCACGACGGCATGCACTTCATGGTCATCGACAAAAGCACCGTGCACCCGGTTAGGCACACCAGAGCCTGGTGGCAGATACAACATGTCACCCTGACCTAATAAACTCTCAGCGCCTTGTTGGTCCAGAATGGTGCGCGAGTCAATTTTTGACGACACCTGGAAGGCAATACGGGTTGGGATATTGGCTTTAATCAAACCTGTGATTACATCCACCGACGGCCTTTGTGTCGCCAAAATTAAATGAATACCGGCAGCACGGGCTTTTTGCGCGATACGGGCAATCAGCTCTTCAACTTTTTTACCAACTATCATCATCATGTCGGCAAATTCGTCGATAACCACCACGATAGACGGCAATTTTTCGAGCAACGGCGGCTCACCCCGCATATCGTCCGACGGGCGCCACAGCGGATCACGCAGTGGTTTACCTTCGGCAATAGCGTCTGCCACTTTGACGTTGTAACCTTTTAAATTCCGTACACCAAGCGCTGACATCAGCTTATAACGGCGTTCCATTTCACCCACACACCAGCGCAGGCCATTGGCCGCCTCTTTCATGTCGGTGACGACTTCGGTGAGTAAATGCGGAATACCTTCGTAAACAGAAAGTTCCAGCATTTTTGGGTCAATCATCAGGAAACGTACGTCGTCCGGTGTAGATTTATAGAGCAGACTACAGATCATCACATTAACGCCAACTGACTTACCAGAACCTGTGGTACCTGCCACCAACAAATGTGGCATTTTGGCAAGGTCGGCCACTACAGATTTACCGGCAATATCTTTACCAAGCACCATAGTAAGCGGCGATTTAGACTGCTCAAAAATTTCATCACCAATCACTTCCGACAACCGCACTATTTCGCGGTGCTGGTTTGGCAGTTCCAGACCTATATAAGATTTACCCGGAATAACTTCCACCACACGCACGCTGATGGCAGATAAAGAGCGGGCTAAGTCTTTGGATAAACCGGTAATTTTACTGACTTTTACCCCGGGGGCTAAATCAAGTTCAAAACGGGTGACTACAGGACCCGGATAAACACCCACTACTTTGGCATCAACGTTAAAGTCCAAAAGTTTGACTTCAACCAGTCTGGAGACTTTTTCCAAATCTTCTTCAGAAATTGGATTGGTGGTTTTGTTTGGCCTGTCGAGTAAATGAATTGAAGGCAACTCATCTGCTGATTTTGGCAGCACAGGCCTTGTGAGATAAGCTGCATTACCTTCGTCGTCGTCCTCTGCATCAAATGGCGGCTGCTCTGCTGCAGAAGCGCCGCGAACCGGCGCGCTTTGATAAGGCACATAGTCGGTCAAGGTAGCATTAGCGCTTTGGGTATGCACAAAACTTTGTTGTAATTCGGCTTCTGCGTATCTGTCATCGATAGCGCTGAAAGTTAAATCGTCATCAGACAATTCGTCGACACTGACAAAAGCCCGTGCATCGGTACTGATATCCAAAGGTGCAAAAGGTAAAGGTTCAACCTGCGTATCAGGTGCCGGGAAAAAAGCACGGCTTTGTAACTGTGGATCTAACTTAATCACTGCAGCCGGCGGTTCAACCGCAAGATCAGCCTTTGCTGGCATAGGTGGAGCCATTGCTGCAATATCCGGGACAACTTCAGCCGTGACGATGCTGTTTGCATAAAATTGCTCAGGTTCCTGATGTAAAGTGTCGAAGCTGAACACTGGTTCGACCGCTTCATCGCGGTTAAGCGAAAATGCCGGTTCCCGCCGCTCAGCAACAGGCGCTATCACTTCGGTATAAGGTTGTTGTGCTGTATGTTCATCATCAGCAGTGCCGTTAGCAACTGGTATTTCTGCTGCAGTTTCAGCTTCAGGCCCGGCATAAGGCGCAACTTTTACACTGGAACGGGCCACAGCTTTGGCATGATGATGTTCGGCTGCTTCGTTGTGTTGTGGATGGCGCCACTGCTGGAATTTTGCCGGTAATGCACTGCAAAAATACCAGCTTTCCACCACAAAACGACCAAGCTCGTCGGCTACTGTTAACCATGAAATACCGGTTAATAAAGTGAGGCCAATACAAAAGCTGCAAAGCAACAATAAACTACTGCCAACAAAATTCAGATTCGGCAATAACATACTGGCAATGACATCACCCACAACACCACCGGATGAATAAATATAAAAATCATCAAAATTAATGCTGCTGATAGCGCAGGCGGAAATCACGGTGAGCAGTAAACCCAAAAGCCGTAGGCCCAGAATCAAATAATCCAATGAAATCAGGTCTTTAAAGCGTTTAAATAACATATAACCACAAAATGCAAAAAATGGCGGAAACAAATATGACAACCAGCCAAATACACAAAACAGAATATCGGCAACTTCAGCGCCCACAGGGCCGGCAAAGTTCTGAATATCCGTTTGATAACCGGTTTGTGACCAACTAGGGTCGGCCGGGTCAAAACTTAATAACGCCAATAACATAAAGGCGGCGGCGCCCGCAAAAAGGATCAGTCCAACTTCAACCAGACGCTGAACACCATTGAGTGAAAATACCGTTTTCGCTTGCAAGCCTGTTGCCCTATAAAAAAACTAAAAAAATGCGCTGTTACGATACCAGAGACCAGCCTTTAGTGCACCAGTTTCAAACTGTCAAAGCCCATCAAAATCACGCTATCTGCTTGTTCTTTAACCAGCTACAGTAATAAAAGTTGTTTGCTTCACTTCTTCCATCACCACATAGGTGCGGCTTTCGCGCACACTGGGTAAACGCAATAAGGTCTCACCTAACAGTTCGCGATAAGCCGCCATATTGGCTACCCGGGTTTTTAATAAAAAATCAAAACTGCCGGACACCAAATGACATTCCAGAATTTCATCCAGCTTTTGCACTGCTTTGCTGAATTCATCAAAATCTTCCGGCGAGGTTTTACTTAAGGTAATTTCAACAAAAACCAACAGCGCGGCGCCCACTTTGTTTGGGTCAACCTGTGCTGTATAACCCAGAATAAACTGGTCGGCCTCTAACCTCTTGACCCGCTCCAGACAAGGGGTTGGGCTGAGCCCTACCCTTTTGGCCAGTTCCACATTGGATAAGCGGCCGTCTTTTTGCAGTTCAACCAATATTTTACGGTCAATTCGGTCGAGTTTTTTTGCTGCTTTATATTCAGGGAACATACCAGATAAAAATTCTATTTAAGTTTTAATTTCAGCATTTTCCACTATTAACGCCATGAAAAACAACCATTCATTCCATAAAAATCGCATTATACTAGCGAAATATTTTTACCAACCCTACATAGGCAAAAAATCATGATTATTGGCGTGCCAAAAGAAATTAAAAACCACGAATACCGCGTCGGTATGACTCCAGCCAGCGTTCGCGAACTGGTTGCTCACGGTCACAAAGTATATGTTGAACACAATGCCGGCAGCGGTATCGGTTTTGGTGATGCTGATTACGCAGCAGCCGGCGCAGAAGTGCTGACAACAGCGGCTGAAGTTTTTGCCAAAAGCGACATGATTGTCAAAGTAAAAGAGCCACAGGCTGTTGAGCGCGCTATGCTGCGCGAAGGCCAAATTCTGTTTACTTACCTGCACTTAGCACCGGATTTACCACAAACTGAAGACTTAATGAAATCAAAAGCAATCTGTATTGCTTATGAAACAGTGACCGACAGCCGTGGTGGTTTACCGCTGCTGGCGCCTATGTCAGAAGTGGCTGGTCGTATGTCAATTCAGGCTGGTGCCCGTGCCTTAGAAAAATCCTGTGCCGGCCGTGGTATGTTGTTAGGTGGTGTGCCTGGTGTTGAACCTGCCAAAGTTGTGGTCATTGGTGGTGGTATGGTTGGTACCAACGCAGCCCAAATGGCAGTTGGTTTAGGTGCTGATGTTGTGGTGCTGGATCGCAGTGTTGACGTATTACGTCGTATCAATGCCCAGTTTAACGGCGCTGTAAAAGCCATTTATTCAACTGCTGACGCACTGGAAAAACACATTCTGGAAGCAGATTTAGTGATTGGTGGTGTGTTAATTCCAGGTGCTGCTGCACCTAAATTAGTTACCCGTGAACATGTTCGTAAAATGAAAGCAGGCTCAGCTATTGTTGACGTTGCTATCGATCAGGGCGGTTGTGTTGAAACTTCTTATGCCACCACCCATGCTGAACCAACCTTTATCGTTGATGATGTTGTGCATTATTGTGTGGCCAACATGCCAGGCGCGGTGCCTTTAACTTCTACTTTTGCGCTGAATAACGCCACTTTGCCATTTATCATTAAACTGGCGAACAAAGGTTATAAGGCTGCTTTGTTGGAAGACCAACATTTATTAAATGGTCTGAACGTGATCAACGGTCAGGTAGTGAATCAGCATGTTGCTGACGCATTAAAACTGGCTTATGTTGACCCGCGTCAGGCGTTAAATGCTAACTAAACTTTTGTTTTAGTTTAAAAAGCCAGCTTGATGCTGGCTTTTTTTATGGCTGAATATCAGTGGACACAATTCTCTTATAAACAGTTCTCTGATAAACAACACCACATCAATCAGTACCATTTTCCTTGTCGCTCACAAAGGCCTCAGGCTAATATCTGCATGCCCCTTTTCCGACAAAGAGTTTTGTATGTTATTGCGTTTTATACTGCTGAGCTGTTTTTTATCTTTAACTGCCTGTAACGCAGCAAGTTTTTCAGAGAAATTTAATCTGGTACAACTGCAAATCAATGGCAATAAAGTACAGGTGCAGCTGGCTGATACTGTGGCAAAACGTAGTCAGGGTTTAATGGGGCAAACGCCGTTAAAATACGGCATGTTGTTATTGTTGCAACAACCGGCACAAATGCAACTCTGGATGAAAAACACACCAGAGTCGCTGGATGTGGCCTTTATTGATGTAAATTGGCGAATTGTGGCCATCACATCGATGCAGGCCAATACCGAAACTTTGCACCCTTCAGGGCAAGTTGTGCGCGCTGCGCTTGAAATGGCGCCGGGCTGGTTTAGCAAATCAGGCGTTCAGGTCGGTGATTCGGTTGTGTATTGTGCGGCCGAACCCTTCGCAGAAAATCTGGCGGAGCACTCTGTCGAGAGTCTGGCAGAGACTGATTTATGTTTGAGTGAAAAGAACCGCAAATAACAATCTAAAAAAACAAAGCAAAACTCATAACACACAAACAGAAAAGGCTTGTTGCTGACAACAAGCCTTTGTTTGCAAGCTCTTAAAGCTCTGAATCGTCTTTATGCAAATAAATCTCGCTAAAACCAAAACGGATAAATTCTTTTTGCCGGAAGTCTTTAATGGCAGCTGTACGTTTGGCCGTCATGGCTACTTGTTGTTCCATCTTTAAAAAGGCGGTTAAATCTATGCCTTCTGCTGCTGCCACTGCTTCGTAAATATCGTGAAATTTGTCATAACTAAAGGCAATTTTACGCGGCTGGCCTTTAAATTTGTAAGTAATAGCTCTGGCCATCAATGACTCTCCTGCGTTGCCGCTGTTTGTGACGTCTTTAAATGCGCCTGAGCGTTTTTGAGTGGATTGGCATACATCTGACGCAGATATGGTTGTACAGCCGGTGGTAAAGCGTTTAAGCGTGCTAAAAAGGCGCCGTTATCATCTTCGGTGCCTGGCTGCTCTGCCGCCTGATAATTGGCCGGATATAACCTGTAACCCTGATAAATCTCCCTGTCTATGGCCGCAGCCAAAGTGTCCGGGTTTTGCAAGTCTTGGTCCTGGTTCAGCACAGCGCCAAAATGCACATGTACACGGCCTTTAAAACCAACAATACCTGTGATGATACTTTCAATATCTTCAAATTCAGTTTTCTGATAATTGCCTTGTGTTGCCAGCTGGTACAACTCGTTGGCTTTGGCACTGTCACAAGGGTCAAACTCATACGACAAACACACAGGCACTATATGCAAAGAACGCATATAGTCCGCAAAATCAACATGTTGATGTTTGCCGTTGATATAAAACATCTTCAGGATGGCTGGATCTGTGGCGTCATTGCCATCTTTAGCCCGCCCTTCTTTTTGCGCTATCCAGATATGGTGGCCGGTCTGAATTGAATGGCCAATATAAGCAGACAGTTGTCCAAGCGCTTTGAGCATTTCACGTGGGCCTTTGGCCGAACGGCGTACAATAAAACTTTTATTCAGTTTCATCAGCTCAGTGGCACAAGGTTTTTTTAATAAATTGTCGCCAATGGCAATGCGGGCTGTGTCAAAACCTTGCTGGTGCAAACACCAGTTCACCAAAGCCGGATCCATCGCAATATCACGATGATTGGATACAAATAAATAAGACTTGGTTGCGTCTAGTTTTTCCAGACCACTGCAGCTGACACCTGCAGTGGTTTTTTTCAGACTTTTATCCAGATAAGCGGCGACATACCTTTGCACTGCTTCCACTGTTTTAAAACCAGACCAGTGCCGGCGCAAATACCAGCTGAAAAAAGGTGCAGCCAGATGCGTAAGCCATGACGATGAACTGCCGAGGCGGTGACGGATAATAGCGCGGATAAAATCGGGATCCGCAATGATACGCTGCACAGCTGCTGCAACTTCATCATCGTGATAAGGGCGGATATCGTCAAAGTTAACAATTGGATCGGTCACACTGTATTACCTGGAAAATAGAATCAGCGCTATTTTACCCAATCCGATCGGGCTGCCTAGCATATTGTGGCAAAACAACAAAAAAACTTTGTGATGTGGCTTGTTGCAGAGCAGTGATCAGGCTGATTTTGCCAGTGGATGGTGTGAAGGTGCAGCAAAAGCCTGTACTCTGTCATTAAGCAGTACTAACACTTGCCCGGCATAAAGCTGTTTGCCCTGAAGGGTGTGGCCCTGTTGTAACAACAACAGCTGACAACAATTACCATGCTGAGCTGTGATAATGGCGAGTAAAGGTTCAGCAGCACCAATCCAAACCAATTCGGTGGCTTGAGGTAAATAAAGATGAGATACAGGCGTAAACCACCAGCTTTTATGGCCGGTCTGACGTAAAAATAGCTGCGCTGCTATAGCATCTATTGTTGCAGCAAAACAAATAGCTTCTGGCAGGTTCAGTGCTTCGAGTGTGTGCCTGAACTGCCAGAATAACTCGGCCTGAGCCAGCGTAAACTCAGGTGCCGGCATGGCATTTAAATCATTCAGCAGAAAAGGTGTGTTGTGCACTGCTGAACTGGTATGCAGTTGTAATTTGCCGGCATTAACTTGCCAGTGCCAACAGGCTGACGGGGTAAAAGCGGACATGCTGCACCTGAATGAAATTCTCCGATGCAGCCGTTTTACACCCGTTAGATCAACATGTTAAAGACTATTTTGCTCTAACTTGCCTTGATCGCAACCGGATCGTTATAAGCTGTCTACGATCGAACGCACTAAGCCTGGCCCCTTATATATAAAGCCGGTATATACCTGAACTAACTGTGCGCCGGCATTGAGCTTTTCCTGCGCCGACTCTGCACTGTCGATACCACCGACGCCAATAATAGGCATATCGGGGCCGACTGCGGATCTAAGCTGCCGGACAATTTCAGTGCTTTTTAACCGCACCGGAGCCCCACTTAAACCACCCATTTCATCAGCGTGTTTCATACCAGCCACTGCCGAGCGCTCTAGTGTGGTATTGGTAGCAATAGCACCGTCCATTTTGCTTTGCAGCAAAGTCTCAGCCACCTGTTGCACTGCAACTTCGTCCATATCGGGGGCAATTTTGACAAAAACGGGCACATATTTACCGTATTTGGCTGCTAAATCCAGTTGTTCATTTTTCACGGCGTTTAATAAATCCAGCAATGCATCGCCAAACTGCAAATCGCGCAGGCCTGGAGTGTTGGGTGATGAGATGTTTACTGTAATGTAGCTGGCGTAAGGATACACTTTGCGCATGCAATGCACATAGTCGTCTTTGCCCTGCTCGTTTGGTGTGTCTTTGTTTTTGCCGATATTGATACCAAGCACACCTTTGTATTGTGCTTTTTTTACATTTTCTACCAGGTAGTCGACACCTTTGTTGTTAAATCCCATTCTGTTAATAATGGCATTGGCCTTAGGTAAACGGAATAAACGTGGTTTGTCATTGCCAGCCTGAGGTCTCGGCGTGACAGTGCCAACTTCGATAAAACCAAATCCCATTTGTGAAAAAGCGTCGATACAGTCGGCGTTTTTATCAAGACCAGCGGCAAGCCCCACGGGATTATCAAAAGTGATACCAGCCACTGTCACAGGTTTTTGCCGGATCTGCTGGCGCCAGAACATCGACAACGGTGTATGTTGTAATGCCTTTAAAGTGTCGAGGGCAAAATGATGCGACTTTTCTGCATCAGCACAAAACATCAGATCACGAGCAATTTTGTAAAACATAACCATGCCTTTGTTTTTATTAAAAAGATAAACCAGCAGCACATTTAAAAAAATGCCCCGTTGAACGGGGCATTCTAGCGCTATTTTGTAAAGTTCACAGCAACAGTGTTATTTCACAGTGTCACAGTGATGACTCAATAACATCAGTTCACGCAAAGCAACAGAGAACTTGGCGAACTCATGGCTCTTGGTAGTCTTAAACTCAGCCAGCATCATGCTCCAGCGCGACAGCACCAGTTCATTAGATTTCAGCCAGTTATGAATCACTTCATCCGATGAACAGGCATTATGGCAAGTCCGTACCACCACTTGTGACAAGGCACGTTGTTGCCAGTCCAGCTCTTCGCGGTATGAAGCGCGGGCCAAAGCCTGCCAATGGTTGGTCACAGGTTGTTGGGTGATTTGCTCCAGGAACCAGTGCAGATCCAGCTTGTCACCAAGTTTAAAATAAATCTCGGCGGCCAATAACAGGTCGGTTTTTTCAGCATCAGCCACCTGGGCAATGTCCATCACCGAGAACACAGTACTTAACTGTGCCAGATAACGGGCTACATTCACCGGCACCTGCTGCGCAACCAGGTTATCCTGATGGGCTTGCAGTGCCGTTGCTTCACCGGCAGCCAATAAACGCGGTAATTGTTCAGAAATTTGCACAAAAGCCGGTTTGAAAAACGCCACTGTTTGTGCAATATCCATCGCCTTATTGCGGTGACGCAGGAACCAACGCGTCACACGGCGCATGGTGCGGCGCAACTGGAACAATAAACGGGTTTGTAAATCGGCAGCAATGACGTTGTCTAAGTCTTCCAGCTGATGCCAGATGCTCTCAACATCAAAAAGCTCGCGGGCGATGGCATAAGAAATAATCACTTCGGCCACTGTTGAACCCGTTTCTTCCATCATGCGGTGGGCAAAGTTAGCGCCCATATCGTTCACCAGCATATTGGCAAGCTTAGTGGCGATAATTTCAGCTTTTAATGGATGGGTTTCCATCTCTTTGACATAACGTTCTTGCAGCACTTTCGGGAAAGCACCGATCAATTCCTGCTTAAAATAAGCATTGTCAAAGATTTCCGGCAGCACCAATTGCTCTTTTAACACCATCTTGCCGTAAGCGGTCAAAATAGCCAACTCAGGACGGGTTAAACCGGCACCTTTGACCATACGTTCAGCCAGCATATCGTCAGATGGCAGGAACTCGAGCTCGCGGTTTAACTTGCCGTCTTTTTCCAAAGCGTGGATAAAACGGGTGTATTCTTTCAGCTGCTCTGCGCCCAGCAAAGATGACACTGAAATACTCTGGGTCTGACGGTAACAGTCATTGATGACGATATCTGCTACATCATCGGTCATGCTGTACAGCAGTTCGTTACGCTGTTTTAACGTCATATCACCGCTGGCAACCATGGCGTTCAGCAGGATTTTGATGTTGACTTCGTTGTCCGAACAGTCCACACCACCGACGTTGTCGATAAAGTCGGTGTTAATACGGCCACCATTGGCAGCGTATTCAATACGGCCACGTTGGGTAGTACCTAAGTTACCGCCCTCACCGATGATTTTGGCTTTCACTTCTTTACCGTTGACACGCAGTGGTTCAGAAGCGCGGTCGCCTACTTCAGCATGAGTTTCATCCGATGCTTTGACGTAAGTACCGATACCACCGTTCCAAATCAGGTCCACTTCCATCATTAATGAAGCACGGATAAGCTCGTTTGGCGTTAATGAGGTTTTGTCAGTGCCGAGCATCGCCTGCATTTGTGGGCTCAGTTTAATGGCCTTGGCACTACGCAGGAAAATACCACCACCTTCAGAAATCAGCTCTTTGTTGTAATCATCCCAGGTTGAAGTTGGCAGATTAAACAGACGCTGACGTTCAGCAAAAGAGCTTGCCGCCACAGGGTTTGGGTCCACAAAAATGTGCATATGGTTAAAGGCAACCTGCAGGCGGATATGCTCAGATAACAGCATGCCGTTACCAAAGACGTCGCCGGCCATGTCACCGATACCCACACAGGTAAAATCAGTGGTCTGGCAGTCAATACCCACTTCGCGGAAGTGGCGTTTCACTGATTCCCAACCGCCACGGGCCGTAATACCCATGCCTTTATGGTCATAACCATTCGAGCCACCTGAGGCAAAAGCATCACCTAACCAGTGGTTATATTCCAGTGAAATGCTGTTGGCAATATCAGAGAAGGTTGCAGTGCCTTTATCGGCTGCAACGACCAGATACGGGTCATCTTCATCTAAACGTACCACTTGTTTTGGTGGCACAATCTGGCCTTGCAGAATGTTGTCAGTAATATCTAATAAACCGCGGATAAAGGTGCGGTAACAGGCTTTACCTTCGTTTAACCAGGCTTCGCGGCCACCGGTTTCAGGTAATTTTTTACAAACAAAACCACCTTTGGCGCCCACTGGTACTATCACAGTGTTTTTTACTTGTTGTGCTTTTACCAGGCCCAGTACTTCGGTGCGGAAGTCTTCACGACGGTCAGACCAACGTAAACCACCACGCGCAACTTTACCAAAACGTAAGTGCACACCTTCTACCTTGGGTGAATACACAAAAATTTCAAAAAACGGCAGTGGTAACGGAATATCCGGGATCATCGCCGGACGCACTTTAAACGAAATATAAGGTTTGTCGGTGCCGTCTGCTGCTTGCTGGAAGTAGTTGGTACGTACAATAGCCTGAATAATAGCCAGGAAACGACGGATAATACGGTCGTCATCCAGGTTCGCCACATTTTCCAGCTGTGCCAGAATTTCGTTATTCAGTTTTTCAGCGTTGCTGCCACTTGTGTTATTCAGGGCAAACTTTGCATTAAAGAGTTGTACCAGTAAATTGGCCAACAGCGGATAACGACCAAAAGTCGATTCAATATACGCCTGACTGAAAGTACCACCAATCTGACGTTTGTACTTGGCAAAAGCACGTAATAACGAAGCTTCACGACCTGTTAAACCCGCTCCCAGAATTAAACGGTTAAAACCGTCGTCTTCCAAATCGCCTTTCCAGACTTTAGCAAAAGACTCCTGGAACAACTGCTGTGCCACTTCAAAATCCAGTGGCACTTTGCCGTTTAATTCCATGCTGAAGTTTAAGATCCAGCTGACAGAACCTTCAGGGCAACGCACTGCATAAGGTGTTTCACCAATAACCCGCAAGCCAAAGTTTTCCAGCATTGGCAACACGTCTGATAGATGAATTGGATGGTCTTTATGGAACAGATTTAATCGCACCGCTTTAGATTCGGCACTTTCTTCCTGTGGCCGGTAAAACAACATTTCCAGGGTGTTGTCTTCGGTTAATGCTTCCAGTTTGGCGATGTCGACCAGCGCGTCACTAGGTAACATTTCTTCTTTATAAGCGCGCGGAAAAGCGTTAACGTATTTACGACTGAGCTCACGGCCACTCAGTTCACCAAAACGGCCAATCAGGGCTGTTTCCAGTTTGTCTTCCCAGGTACGGGCCGCTTCTATCAGATTTTTTTCGATGTCTTTCACATTGAACTCGATATTACTGTCGTTGATCCGGATGAAATAATGGGTCCGGGCCAGCACGGATTCAGAGAAATAGGTGGTAAATTCCACCGGTTCGGTACTGCCTAAAAACTGTTGCAGAATTTGTTGGGTTTCTTTGCGCAGCTGAGTGTTGTAGCGCTCACGCGGCACATACACCATGGCAGAAACAAAACGACCAAACGCATCTTTACGCATAAAGAGCCGGGTCATATCCCGTTCCTGCATCTGCAGCACACCTGTGGCGATTTCCAGCAATTCATCGCTGTCTGCCTGAATCAGCTCGTCCCGTGGATAAGTTTCCAGAATGTTCAGTAAAGCTTTATAAGCGTGGGTACCTACGGCAAAACCAGAACGCGCCATCACAGTGGCGAGTTTGTTTTTCAGCAGTGGAATATCACCGGCGCTGTTGTTATACAGCGATGACGAATACAAACCAATAAACCTGTCTTCACCCACCACATTGCCGTTGGCATCAAAACGTTTGATACCAATGTAATCAATATATGCCGGGCGATGAACCCTCGATTTATTATTGGTTTTGGTCAGAATCAGCAGATCTGTGCTCAATGCCTGTTTACGGGCCACATCGGGCAAATCTGACAACATTAAATCGCGTGAAACAGAACGACGCATTAAACCAAGAGCGGTATCTGCCTGGCCGGCAATGCGGTAATCCCCCTGCACCGGCACTATGCTGTACTGGCGATAACCCAACAAGGTAAAGTTATCTTTGGCCAGCCAATTTAAAAACTCAGTGGTTTGTCCAAGTTGTTCTTTACTTGCTTTACCACAGTTTTTCGGCAGCTCCTGAATAACCTGTTCAAGCTTGGCGCGGGTTGGCTGCCAGTCGCTGACCGCAAGGGATACATCCTGCATCACTGAATCAAGCTCAGCGACCAGATTGTCCATTGCTACTTTATCCGTCATGCGGTCAATTTCAATATGAAACACCGTTTGTTGGGTGGACGGATTGGCTTTGGTGCCGAGTTTGTTAAATTCGGTGATATTGCCTTTGTCATCACGGAAAGTCTGCAGCGGGTAATGCAGCAGTAAATGCGCAGTGATGGTATGGCGGTTCAGTGCAATACGCACCGAATCAACCAGAAAAGGCATATCTTTAACCACTATCTCAACGATAGTGTGTTTGGATTCCCAACCGTGACGGGCAATTTCCGGGTTAAACACCCGGATCCTGGCTGCATCTTCAGTATGAGTGTTAAAGGTTTGCCACAGGCTTAAAGCCGCACCATATAAGTCGCTGTCATTGCGACCAAACATATCTTCGTTGGCAACATTGCCATAGAGAGTGAAGGCGAATTTCTCGACCAGTTCGACCTGATCTTTAACTTTTTGGCGGATGAGTTTACTTACATTTTGTAGAAGTACAGATGGTTGACCGTCTATCAGTGCCATTTTTGTATCCTTGTTTTAATCTCTGCAGAGGGGAAGCAGGATTGTGCATTACATACAGAGCGTGTCAGGTGCGAAGTTTATTGCCTATTCCTGCGCTTTTCGAGCTTTATTTCCGGCTTTCAAACTGGTTGTACCAGAGCGGAAAAGCTGATTTGACAAGATATTCAGCCTAATTAAATAAGAAAATGGCCCGTAGGCCATTTTTATTAGATTTTATGCATAAAGATGCTGCGATTAATTTCGGACGGCAACACGCTTAGCCGTCCGAATCTTTCGTTTATTCGCGGTTTTTTGGCCAGAAAAAGGCGGCCAGTGCAGGTAATACAAAAACAGCACCCAACATGTTTACGATAAACATAAAGGTCAACAAAATACCCATATCAACCTGGAACTTCAGCGCTGAGAACACCCAGGTACTGACACCAATGGCTAAGGTCACTGCGGTAAAGAGCACTGCACTGCCGGTTGATTTTAAGGCCTCAAAGTAAGCCTTACGTAGCGGCACGCCCTGACGCAGCGGCTGGGTCATATTGGTCAGAATATAAATGCCATAATCGACACCAATACCCACACCTAACGCAATCACCGGCAAAGTGGAAACTGTCAGACCAATTTCCAGTATTGTCATTAGCGCCGTTGCCAGCATCGTCACCACATAAAGCGGAATAATAACCGCCAAAGTTGCCCGCAATGAGCGGAAGCTGAGTAAACAAAGCAGAAGTACAGCACCATAGACATACCAGGTCATTGGATCCTGAGCAGCAGCAACAGCTTCATTAGTTGCTGCCATCACGCCAACAGGGCCCGATGCCAGCATAAATTTAGTAGTGTCAGTGCCAAGTTCAGCACCAATACGT
Source organism: Rheinheimera sp. (assembly GCF_030824435.1). GTDB lineage: Bacteria > Pseudomonadota > Gammaproteobacteria > Enterobacterales > Alteromonadaceae > Pararheinheimera. Next base: position 21,395 of record NZ_JAVBXS010000035.1, on the reverse strand, counting down.
TTGGCTTCAGCCACTACTTTTTCAATGGTTTCGGCTTTATGGTCGTTCAGGAATAAAATCACCGGCATCACGGAACAATCCGGGTTTAATAAACCTGTACTGGTTTCAACACGGGATGATGACTGCACCAAAGACTCAGTGGTCCGTGGCAGAATCCGCCATTTAACGTTGCCTTCGTTAAAAGCTGCGTTAATGGTTTTTGACACTGAAGGCAAAGACACCGCACTTTGCACACCAGGCACGTTTTCCATCTGCCACTGGAACTGGTCAATTTTTTCCATAATAGGATGGAAAGTACAACCATTGGCGTCGGTTTCCACCATCACGTTGATGTAGTCAACTGAAATGGCATACCGGTCAGTGATCAGGAAAGTATCCTGGTTGTAACGGGAGTCTTCATGTAAAGACGACGCGCCTGGCTGCAAATCACCAATTTTCAGCTCTTTGCTCTGGATATAACCCAAAGCAAATAAGGCTGTAGTGACCAGCAAAATAACGGCGGCTACTTTAGGTTCAGCACAAGCAGAAAGTTTGTACCAGAACTTATCGGCAACGGGTGTTGGTGCAGACACTGCTTTGACATAACTTGCTTTAAAGCGCACATAAGACATCAGCACCGGCAATAAAATCAGGTTGGTCAGGATAATCACGCCAACACCTAAGCTGGCGGTGATTGCAAGTTCCCTGATCACGCCAATTTCAATAATTAATAAAGTGATAAAACCGACAGTATCGGACAAAAGCGCCACGCCACCCGGGATCAACAACTTGCGGAAACTGGCCTGGGCCGCAGTTTTGGCATCAAGGCCGGCTGCGACGTTTTTGCCGGTGGCGTTGATCATCTGCACACCATGGCTGACGCCAATGGCAAAGACTAAAAACGGCACCAGAATGGACATAGGGTCGATACCAAAACCCAGCACAGTTAATAAACCCATCTGCCAAATCACGGCAATTAAGGAACAGGCAATAGGTAATATGGTTAACGTGATTGATTTGGAGAACAAAAACACCATGATGGCGGTGATCAGAATAGCCACAGCAAAAAATGCCAGTACCCCTTTGGCACCATTGGCAACGTCACCCACCATTTTGGCAAAACCAATAATGTGCACTGACACCTTGTCGTTTTCAAACTGACCACGCACCTCAGTTTCCAGCTGATTTGCAAACGCAATGGTATCGAGCTTTTCGTTGGTATCCGGGTTAATTTCCTGCAACTGGGCTGTGACCATAGCGCAGCTGTAATCATCGGCCACCATACGGCCAACAATACCGGCTTTTTCGACGTTTTGTTTCACAATAGCCAAACCATTGGCATCGTTCACAAAATCAGCCGGGATCACAGGGCCGCCGGCAAAACCGTCTTCCACCACTTCAACAAAACGGGTACTTGGACTAAACAGTGACTTTACCAGAACCCTATCCACTCCCGGCATGTAATACACCTGATCGTGAATTTTGCGGAATGACTCAAAAAAATCCGGATTAAAAATATTGCCTGAAGCATCGCAGACAGAGATCAGAATATTATTGGCGCCACCAAAGTCTTTGGCATGTTTCAGATAAGTTTGCATGTATTCATGCTTCAGCGGAATGTTTTTGGTAAAGGCAGCGTCCAGTTTAATTTGGCTGGCTTTAAATAATAAAAACAAGGTTGCCAGCACAAAAGCCAGGATCACCAGACCGCGATGCCGGAACAGCGCATATTCACATTTATTGATAAAACGGTTTGCACTCATGGTTGTTCAGTTTCTTTAGTGTGAATTGTTTTAATACCAACCTCAGTTGCGAGAACCAGATCAGCACCAATCTTAACGGCATTCATAATGGCTTTGCCATCGGCCTGGTTCATCGCAGTAAAACTTTGACCATCATCGCTGCTTACCAATAAAGTGCCGGCATTACCGAGCAAATATACTTTGCCGTCACTGGTACTCAGTACGCTGTTTAAAGTTGCCGGTGAAGGGACCTGAATTTGTTGCCAAGTCTGGCCTTGGTCTGTACTGCGAAACACATGGCCACGCAGGCCAACAGTGATCAAACTCAACTGCGGGGTACGGGTAATACCAAATAACGAGCCATTATAAAATTCCGGCTGACGTTGCCATGTAGTGCCAAAATCGAGACTTTTGGCAAAAAAACCCGCTTCGCCAACCAGATATAAGGTGCTGCCATCGGCATAAAGACGATTAAAATGCGGTAACACAGATTCGGCTTCTGCGGCATAAGACTCTGGATCTGATTCTTTCAGTTCTGCCAATAATGCCTGATCGTCTTCACTTGCAAGCTCTGGGTGAAACTCACTTTGCCAGCTTTTGCCACCATCGCTACTGCGATAAAACATGCCATAGGCGCCTACTGCAATACCGTGGGTGGCGTCTTTAAAAAAGACATCAAACAAAGGTTTGTCGAGATCAGGTAAAAACTGCTGGATAACCCAACTTTGACCGCCATCAGATGAATGCAGAATGCTGGCATCGTGCCCTACTGCCCAACCGTGTTTTTCATCGGGAAAATATACCGAGTTCAGGTTCGACTGCAGCGGTACCGGCATTTGTTGCCAGCTGGCGCCATCGTTGCTCAATAAAATATGGCCACGTTCACCTGCACTGACATAAAACTTGCCAGCAACAGGCACTATATCAGTCAATATTGAATTGACCGCCCTTGGTAATAAGTAGGCTGCCTGCGGCTGCACCTGTGCTGCTGCTATTGAAGACGTCAACACACAACATACACCCAGACCAGAAAGTAGTTTCGATATCATTAGAGCTTATACTCGAGGGTTAAACTGAAACAAAAACGGTTGGCAACAAGCCAACCGTTTTTGCCGGGCTTTCAGATCAACGGGTACCCTCACGACGCAGCGCTGCCGGCGTGAAGTCGTTGTCTGATAATTTCACTGAGAAATTATACATCTTGTCTTCGTTGTCCAAACCAATCGCGATATAACGGCGAGAGTTCAGATCATGATAGACCTCGAGTGTACTCCAGTGGGTTGGCACTTCATAATAGTTCAGACCATGCGCCGTCGCGACACGGTACAACTCGCCGCGAGCGTCATATAAATCAGCTACATGAATTTGCCAGCTATCTTCGTCGATATAAAATACACGCTTACCGTACACATGGCGCATACCGTCTTTCAGTTTGGCTTCAACTACCCAAACACGGTGTTTTTCCCAGCGCACATAATCCGGGTTTAAGTGACCCGCAGTTAACAGGCTGGCGTATTTGGTTTCTTTACTGTGCAGCTTGTAGCTGTTGTAAGGAATTAACATTTCCTGTTTGCCTTTCAGCTCCCAGGTATAACGGTCTGGTGAGCCGTTAAACATGTCAAAATCATCTGTGGTGCGCAAGCCGTCAGATGCTGTACCTGGTGCATCATAAGCCACGTTTGGTGCACGGCGGACACGACGTTGGCCTGTGTTGTAAGTCCATGCCTGACGTGGTGTTTTCACCTGGTCCATGGTTTCGTGCACTAACAGCGCAGTCCCTGCCAGGCGAGCCGGTGTAGTTACACTTTGTTTAAAGCGGAACAGAATGTTTTCTGCTTGCAACGCTTGTGCACTGGCTTTCTGATCAGAATATTTGAACATAATTTGTTCATCAAAACCTATCAGCGTATAAGCGCCAGTTGCTGTTGGTGCAGCCTGACCACCATTACGGGTTGCTGCAACACCACGAAAACGCACTATGTGGTTCCAGATAGCTTCCAAACCATTGGCAGGTACCGGGAACGGAATACCAATAGCAGCATTGATAATACCGTTACCGCCCTGCACCAGCTCAGCTTTGCCGGCTATCTCTTTAGTAGCGTCATAAACGTACTGCGGATAAGAAGCTGAACGTTGGGTTGGGTAAACGTTCATTTTGAACGTTTCCGGATAAAGGTTAAACAATGCCAGCTGACCTGGTGACAATAACGCTTTGTATTGTTCCAGATTGGCTTTGTTTACTGTGTACACCACTTTATCAGCAGCAAAAGGGTCCGGATGGTGGTCACCTGGTTTAAAACCAGCTGGCGCAGACTGAATACCACCAGTCCAGGCTGGGATACTGCCGTCTTTATTGCCGGCTTTTTCCGCGCCAAGCGGAGTTAAATCGGCACCTAAACGTGCAACCTGGTCCGGTGCGATTTTAGCCATTGCGCCACAACTTAAAACCAGCGCAATCGCGGACGATAGCAGGGTGAGTTTTTTCATAAGACTGTCTCGTCCCTTATAATGAATATTTAATGTTAAAAGACACAAAATCACGGTCTTCAGTGTTGTTAGTGGTACCTACACCGTCGAAAAACGCGTTGTAGGACACTTCTGCTGACCATTGATTCAGATAATCAAAGCTGACTGCGTAGCTTAATGATTTTTTATCTTCCGAGAACATAAACAACGGGTCTGGAGTAATACCGTTTACATCATGTGCAAAGGTCAGACGTTGTGACAGGTTTACACCAGCCATGACGTTGTTGTAGTCAGCCTTGGCAACCACACGGTAACCCCAGGCCGAAGCTGTCGGGAACGGGTTGGTTTCAGCGCCGTTAGATAAACCAGTATGTAAGCCGGTTTTTGGGATAAGTGGACCACCGACCCCATTGGTGCCCATCAAAGGGTAACCGCTACGGTCAGTATTAGGGCCATTTAACCTTAAAACGTCCTGATCTGGCATATCTTTAATTTTGATACCGCCAATTTCAGCTAATAAGGTGAAGTTGTCAGTATTTAGCACAGGCCCGAATAAATGGGTGATTGTGACCTGAGCCTGGGTGGTATCGGCCAGAATATAACCCTGAGCAAACTCACCTGGTTGAATTTTCTTACCGTCATAACGACCAATTTGTGAAATACCGGCAAAACCGAGGAAGTTTACTAAAGCTGGATTGGTGGCAGCGCCATTGGCTAACTGTTCAGGCATACCAGCGTACAGAATTTCTACGTCGTCAATTTGCAGTGGTTCGTCCTGACGGTAGGCCAGTTCACCGGCAATGGAAGTGCCTTCCAATGTGGTATTAAAGCTAAAACCGTACAGTTTGATATCTTCAGGGTATTCAATCAGACCTTTTGACATGCCTTTTAAATTCGACACGTTCTCTTTGGTCATATTACCTGCGTTCGCCACCAGATAACCAATATCTGACTGAACTGCCGCTAACCTGAAGTCAGAGGCAATACCGGAAATCACCGGCGTACGGCTGTGGTAATTCATGTAATAGAGCGCGAACTCAGTGTCGTTCAGCTCTGGTGAAAAATATTCTAATTTAGCACCATACTGGCCACCGTCTTCCGGCTCAATTTCGCCGGCATCACCGTATGGACGCAACGTCACTTTGGTTGGGTAAGCCAGGTAAGATGCAGATAAGGCGCTGATAGCAGCCTGAGCCTGTGCTTTTTGCGCTGCACTTGCCTGTGGATTGGCAAGTATGGCACTGGCTGATTTGATATTGGTACCAATGCTGTTTAAGCCTGCCAGCAGCGTGCTTAAATCAAGGTCCGGGTTACCGGCAAAACCTAACTGAATGTTTTGGTTATAACCACCTTTACCGGCAAAATCGTTGGTAGAAAAATAAGTGCCTGGTACCGGCAGATAGCTGTTTTGCCACTCGTACTGGTAAAACACTTCGGCAGACAGCTGCTCTGTTAAACCTAAAGAGGCAGAAATCATACCCACAGGGATATAAGCTTCTTTTAAGTCAGCGCCTGGTAAACGGGCAATACCCACATCGATAGGTGTAATGTTAATACCATGCTGAATTAAGGTACTTTCGCCCCAGCTCAACACCTGATTACCAACACGGATTGACAAAGGATTGGCACCGTCATTCAAAGCAAAGTTAGCAAATACATAAGCATCTAACAGACGGATATCACGACAAGCTAAATCACGGCCTTCGTCGTCGGCACAGGCATCAACCCTGTTACCAGACACCGGGTTGGTGTAAGCACCATCGTTGTCCATCAAGGCTGCATCGTAAAAATACATAAAGCGGGTAAAAAGACCAAAATCACCTTTGGTCACCGACAGTTCATGAGTGCCTTTAAACAACTCGGAGAACATGTCGCCTTTGTCGTAATTCAGGTTACCAGCATCACCATTAGACGAATAACCGCCTGTTTGTTGCCAAACTTGTGAAGAGGTGTAGATAGTGTTACTTGCTGCATTATAACCAGTCCAGTTCAGCGCAGGATTATTTGCTTTACTGATAGTGTCCCAGTTCCTGTCTTCAGCGCGCCAACTGGCGCCATAAGAAAAGCTTGAGTCAAATACAACTTCAACATCGTCGCCTAATGTATAACTGGCGGCTTGAATGGATGTTGCAGACAAGGCTAACAGCGCAGACGCGACACCTATTGCTAAAGGATTTTTAGCAAAGGCAAATGGCCTTTTGTTCATCTTGTGATCTCCCCCCCTGTCCCTGCAGGTCTATTTTGTTTTTTTAATGTAATGAGCAAGTTCAACTGCTCTGATCTCTGCTCACTTGGGTAAAATAATTACATCATTTTATAAAGGGCGCAAGGCTTGCGATGTCGTAAATCTGTTGATTTGTCTTTAGTTTTTTCTGTGAAGTGCCCGGTTACGCCACTATAACGCCCCCCTCAGTTTAACTGGGTTTACAAAAAATGTACGAAACGGGGTTAAGTTGATGAAAATAAACAGCAAAAGGTAATTTTTTCCAGCTTGTGTTTTAATCTACCGTTTAAAGTACATACTCTAATTTATTTTTTTTAGCGTTATAAACTTGCCGGTTGCCGTAGTCGTCAGCTGAAAATACCCATTTAAACCAAAATGACTGATATAAGGCCGGAAATGATGAACTGGCAGCTGTATTTTTTCGCCGGAATCGGCACGTACCAGCACCTGAGTCACAGCGCCCTGATAATAAGCAAGGCACTGTTCAGCAGTCAGTACAACCCAAAATTGATAGGTTCTGTTCATTAGCGCAAACTACGGCTGACCTTTTCATACAAATCATTGCTGATATCTGGCAGCGCCAGCAACAATTTCAGCTGCGTCTGCATCAACTGCTGGCGTTTTGGGTCAAAACGCTGCCAGGACAATAATGGCGTGACAAGGCGAGCCGTTAGTTGTGGGTTGATTTGGTCTAATTTGCGGATAATGTCCGTTAAAACCTGATAACCCTTGCCGTCTGTGCGGTGGAACTGTTCCGGGTTTTGCATGGCAAAAGCACCATAAACCGCCCTCACCCTATTTGGATTGGTCCAGCTGAACTGCGTACATTCAGAGAGCTGTTGTAACTTATCAAACACCGAAGCTGCCGGACTTATCGCTTGTAAACTTGCCCATTTATCAAATACCTGTGGATCAGCGCCATATACTTCACCTAAGTCTTTTAACATCTGTTCCGCCACGGGCAAGCTGGCAAAAACCGCCGCTTTAATAGCAGCTAAGCGGTCTGTCATATTGTCAGCTTGCTGATAATGGTTCAGCAACAGACTGTCATGCTTGCCAAAAGCCAGATACGACATACATAACGCCTGTAATTGACGGCTGCCTGTCTGCGCTGGTTGATAGGCATAAACTTCGCGTGGCAGCTGCCGGTAACAATGCAGCAGTTCCTGCTGCAGAGTGTCGGCAATTTGTTGTTTAAACTGGCGTAATGTGCTCAGAATGATATCAACAGGGATTTGGTCATATTGTTCGGCCAGAGTGTCGTAACCTGGCAAAGTTAATAACTCAGCCGTAAAAGCCAAATCAGCCAGTGGTTGTTGTAGCAGCTGCCTCATGCTGTGCAATAAGGCTTCTGGCAAAGTTGGAACTTCCCTTTGTTCCACTGCATTTTTGATTAACAAAGACCACAATTGTTGCATTGCATCCCAACGGGCCACGCCATCTTTGGCTTTTGCGGCAATCAGCAGCAAGTCGTTGGTGCTGTAATTGACCACCAGCTTGGCAGGTGCAGAAAAGTCAGCCAGCAGTACAGGAATAACATCCGCAGCTTGATTTAAAAAGCGCCATTGCTGATGTTCTTCGTTCAGAATTAATAATTCAATTTGGTGCGCATCTGACCTGGCACTAATCAGTTCAAAACGTACCGGTAACACCAAAGGCAATTTGGCACTGCCATCCGCTGTTGCTGCTGTGTGCTGCGTCAGGGTTAATACAAAACTCTGAGTGTTGGTTTCATACCGGTAGTCTGCCTGAATGACCGGAGTGCCCGCTTGCTGGTACCAGCGACGGAACTGTGTGAGGTCAACATTGTTGGCGTCTTGCATGGCCTGCACAAAATCATCACAGGTCACCGCCTGACCATCATGGCGGGCAAAATACAAGTCCATACCCTTTCGAAAGCCTGCTTCACCTAACAAAGTGTGTTGCATCCGAATCACTTCGGCCCCTTTGTCGTATACAGTGACGGTATAAAAGTTATTCATCTCCAGAACTTGCTCAGGCCGGATCGGATGCGCCATAGGGCCTGCGTCTTCAGCAAACTGGGCGGTACGGATAGTTTTAATGGCATCAATACGGCACAAGGTTGGTGAGCCCATATCAGCGCTGAATTGCTGATCACGAAACACTGTCAGGCCTTCTTTTAAGCTGAGCTGGAACCAGTCGCGGCAAGTTACCCTGTTGCCGGTCCAGTTATGAAAATACTCGTGGCCAATAATGCTTTCGATATGGAAGTAGTCAGTATCTGTGGCCGATTGGGCGTCAGCCAGCACGTATTTGCTGTTAAAAATATTCAGGCCTTTGTTTTCCATCGCGCCCATATTAAAAAAGTCGACGGCAACCACCATATAAATGTCCAGATCGTATTCCAGACCAAAAGTGGTTTCATCCCAGTGCATGGCCTTTTTTAACGACTCCATCGCAAACAAAGCGCGGTTTTTATTGCCTTTATCCACAAAAAACGCCAGTTTTACCTCACGTCCGCTTTTTGTTTGATAACTGTCTTCCAGCACATCAAAATCGCCAGCCACCAAGGCAAATAAATAACAGGGTTTAGGGAAAGGGTCGAACCAGCTGACACGGCGTTTGCCGTTGGACAGCTGTGTTGATGCAATCTGGTTACCATTGGACAACAAATACGGAAAAGCTTCCGGATCGGCAATAATATGGGTGGTAAACACGGTCAGCATATCGGGTCTGTCAGGGTAATAAGTGATACGGCGAAAACCTTCGGCTTCACACTGGGTGCAATAAGCACCGTTCGACAGATAAAGACCTTCAAGTGCAGTATTTTCTGCCGGGTTTAATCGGGTCACAATTTTCAGTTCAAACGTATCCGGCAAATCCGTTAACAGCAGTTGTTCTTCGCCTGGCTGGTAGTTATTCAGCGCAACACCATTAAGCCATATTGCTTCGAGGTGCAGATGTTGTCCGTCAAGCACAAGTGCAGTCTCGGAACCGAGACGACGCCAATTACTGATGGCGGTCACCAGAGTCTGATGAGGGTCAAGCTGAAACTCGATATCAATGTTATCAATGGCATATGCCGGTGCCTGATAATCGGCTAATTTTTTTGCCTGACGTGACTGACTCATAATAACTCCGTTTTGCTTTTGTCTTGCTGTAGTGCTGATGGCCGCAAGTGTACTGAAAACAGCATGGGCTGCAAACCGATTTGCCACTTGCCATCATTCTTATCCGATGAAAAAAAAACCTGAGCTTGCTCAGGTTTTTTCAGGATGGTCAGCCTTTGACGGCGACAGGATTGATTACCGAATCCGGTGGTGTCAGTTTCAGAATTTTAATCCCACAATAAGCGTAGATAATGGCCAGAACCGGATTAATCAGGTTAAAAAACGCATAAAAGATATATTCAAGCGGACTGACATTTAACACACCGTGCATATAAGCACCACAAGTGTTCCATGGCACTAAAGGACTGGTAATGGTACCGCCGTCTTCCAGTGTTCTGGATAAATTCACCGGCGCCAGCCCTCTTCTGGCATATTCATCTTTATACATTCTGCCAGGCATCACAATGGCCATATATTGGTCTGCGGTTAGAATATTGGTGGCGACACAAGTGGCAATAGTGCTGGTAATCAGTGAGCCTGTGCTGTGTGCTCTCGCAAGTATCACTTCCACAAAACGGCGCAACAAGCCGGTATGCTCCAGCACTGAACCAAACACCATAGCTGACATAATTAACCAGACAGTATTCATCATTTTAGCCATACCACCACCGGATAATAATTTGTCCAGTTCAGCATTGCCACTTTCAATAACAAAACCACTGTGCAGCGTGGTCCAGATCACTTTTAAAGTGCCAAGGAAAGCAGGCAAACTGGTATCCGCCATTTTTTGCACCAGCTCGGGCTGAAATAACAAAGCCCAGACGCCGCCTAATAAAGCGCCGATAAAAACAGTCGGGAAAGCCGGTACTTTCTTAATGGCCATCACCATCAATACCACCATAGGTACCAGATTTAATAAACCAATATTAAATTGCGCTTGCAAGTCATTACTTAAAGTGACGATTTTTTCTGCATCTGCCACAGCACCACTGTTAAAACCAAGTACTGAAAATATCAGAATGGCAATAACAAGGCTTGGAATTGTTGTCCAGGTCATATGACGGATATGGTCAAAGAGTTCAGCGCCTGCAACAGCTGGTGCCAGATTGGTGGTATCTGACAAAGGCGAAATCTTGTCGCCAAAATAAGCGCCGCTGATAATGGCGCCCGCTGTCACCACTGGTGATAACCCAAGACCAACGGATACCCCAATCAGCGCCACACCTATAGTGGCTGCAGTGGTCCATGAGCTGCCGATGGCTAAAGAGACGATAGCACACAATATACAGCTGGCGGCATAAAACCACGCTGGGTCAAGCACTTGCAGGCCATAATAAATAAGAGCCGGTACAGTACCTGCAAGCAACCAGGTGCCAATAAGTGCCCCTACCGCAAACAGAATCAGCACTGCACCTAAAGACAAAGAAATACCATGGATCATGGCTTTTTCCATATCAGCCCAGCGATAACCATTTTTTAAGCCGATAATGACCGCAATGGCCGCGCCGACAAAAAGTGCTATCTGGTTTGGACCATAAGAAGAGTCACTGCCATAGAGGTATACCGACAGGCTTAACAGAATAATTAACACTACCAGCGGAATTAACGCGTCCAGCAGACTGGGTCTTTTGATTTGATTTGTCATCTTTGCTACTCAGTTGCCCTGAACCGGGCTTTATTTTTAATAATCAGAGTACGCCAACCAGATTCAGAAACACCGCAGCTATAGCAACAGGTGTGAACCAGCGGATACAGAAACGCCAGATAGTATAAGCAACTGGCTTGGTATTCAACTCTTCTTCAATGGCCTGACGTTTCATCACCCAACCGGTGAAGAGTGCCACTGACAAACCACCCAGTGGCAACAGGATGTCAGAGGTCAGGTGGTCAATAAATTCAAAGAAGTTATGTACATCTTTGCCAATAAAGTGAAACTCAAACTTTGACCATGCTGCACCACTAAAGGAAAACACTGTCAAAAGACTTAAACTCCATAGCACCACACCACCCAAGGCTGCAGCCGGAACCCTGTTAAAGCCTTTAGATTCAATTAACCAGGCGACAACTGACTCCATCATGGCAATGGTGGAGGTAAAAGCGGCAAACACCAACATCAGAAAAAACAGAGGGCCAAGTAAATCTCCGCCCGGCATAGTGGCAAAAGCAACGGGTAAGGTGACAAAAATCAGCCCGGGGCCTTGTCCTGCATCCAGTCCCTGACTAAAGACAATAGGATAAATGACCATAGCCGCTATCAGCGCGACTGAAGTGTCAGCCAGAGCGATCCAGATTGATGTGCGCACAATAGATACATTATTTGGCAAATAAGCGCCATAAATCATCATGACACCTGATGCCAGGCTCAGGCTGAAAAAGGCATGACCAAGCGCAATCAACACACCATTCATCGTCAGCTTGGAAAAATCCGGATAAAACATAAAACGGGCGGCTTGCAGAAATTCACCGGTGAAACTGGCATAAATAGCCATGCCAATCAGCAACAGATAAAGTGCCGGCATCATCCAGCGGATTGTGCGTTCCAGACCGTTTTTTAAGCCACGGGCCACCACAGCACAAGTGGTCACTATCACCACTGTGGTCCAGAGCAATAGACTGGTTAAGTCGCTGGAGAATTGGCCAAACATGCTGCCAAGTTCAGCGGCAGTCTTACCGGAAAATTCACCAGTTGCCGCTTTGCCGACATAAGCAAAAGCCCAACCTGCGATCACCGAATAAAAAGATAAAATTAAAAAACCGGCAACAAGACCAATCCAACCAGTCAGCTGCCAATAAGGATGTGCATTGGCTTCCAGCGCTAACATTCGTGCTGATAAGCCCGGGCTTTGCCGCCCTCTTTTGCCCATCAGCACTTCGGCCATCAGCACAGGTAAACCAATCAACAAAATAGCCAGCAGATAGACCAGTACAAAAGCACCACCGCCGTTTTGCCCCATGATATAAGGAAATTTCCAGATATTACCAAGGCCAACAGCGGCGCCTGTTGCGGCAATAATAAAAGTAAAACGACTGGACCATTGGCCATGAACAGATGAACGGCGCTGTAACATGCAAAAAACCTAAACTAAAGTTCACTTAAAAAACAAAGGACTGAAACCAGTCCTTTGTCGGGGGATAATGCTGTTGATCTGAAGCTATTTTTTCGCCAACTTGCTGCTCATAATCAGATCAGAGGTGATAAGTGCTGCTTCTTCCAGGAAAGGATCGAGCTTTTCCAGCACTTCAGGCGCGTCATCAGCTTTTTTCACTACCGGCAATTTTAACCGTGCCAGACGTTCATTGGTGCGGGCCAGTTCGCGTGCAGCCAATTCGTCTTTTTTCGCCAGACGTTCTTTTTCATTCAGAGACACTGTTTTGACATCTTTTTCTTTTTGATACTCAGCAATGTCCTGCATCAGGAAATTAAACTCTGGCTCTTTTTTGATACGCTGCTGATGTTTTTCCATTAACAGCGGTAAAGTAACTTTAATATCTGTGGCACTGCTGTAACTGGCTGGTGGAATTGAATCCCATGGCAAAGCGTTTTTCTCTTTGCTTTCACCCCATTCCGCCGGATCTATTGGTGATGGGAATGCAATATCAGGGACAACGCCTTTGTGTTGGGTGCTGCCACCATTAATGCGATAAAACTTAGCAATGGTGTACTGCACACTACCCAGTTCACCGTCAAAGGTGTCGTAAATTCGGCCAAGGCCGCGGTGCTGTTGTACTGTGCCTTTACCGAAGGTATGTTCACCTACTATTACAGCGCGACCATAATCCTGCAAAGCAGCAGCAAAAATCTCAGATGCTGAGGCACTGTAACGGTCAACCATCACTGTCATTGGGCCTTCGTAAAATACACTGGCGTCGGTGTCATCGTTTTGGGTAATACGACCATTACCTTCGCGGATTTGCACCACTGGGCCTTTGTCGATAAATAAACCGGTCAGGGTGATGGCTTCCGGTAAAGAACCACCGCCGTTACCACGTAAATCAACAATAATGCCGTCGACTTTGTGTTCTTTTAACGCTGTCAGTTCTTTTCGCACGTCTTCTGTCAGGTTGTTATAAAAACTCGGGATATTAATCACACCGATATTTTTACCATTCTGATGCAGCATTGACTTAAAGACTTCGCCTTTTGCAGCTCTGTCTTCCAAGCGGATTTTATCGCGGATAATTTCAATTTGTTGGGGTGTTGTGCCTGCGGTATCACTCGCTGCCATCACCTGCAGTCTGACTTTTGACCCTTTAGGGCCTTTAATCAGGTCCACCACATCATCAAGACGCCAACCCACCACATCAACAAAATCTTCGTTGCCCTGGGCCACGCCAACAATACGGTCTTTAGGCTTGAGCTTTTTCGTTAGATCCGCAGGACCACCCGGGACCAGACTGGCAATAGTGGTGTAGTCATCATCCAGCTGCAGTACTGCGCCAATGCCTTCAAGGCTCAGGTTCATTTCCTGTTGAAAACGGTCGGCATTACGGGGAGATAAATAAGATGTATGGGCTTCGATACTGCGGGCATATGAATTTAACACCAGCTGAAATACGTCTTCACTTTCGGTTTGTGCCAGACGTTTTTTCGCGCTTTTGTAGCGTTTTAACAATATGTCTTTGATTTCAGTATTATTTTTACCGGCAAGTTTTAAATTTAATGCATCAAACTTGACCCTTTGACGCCAGAGTTCATTTAACTGAGCCAAATCTGTCGGCCAGGGGGCACCTTCACGTTCATATTCGTATTGATCAGCAACTGTGAAGTCAAATGGCTGTTCCAGCAGAGAGATTGCATAATCAAAACGTTCAGCGCGGCGTTGCATACTCAGATTAAACATCTGATAAGCAAAATCAAACTGGCCTTTTTGAATGGCATCATCAAACTGAAATTTGTATTGGGCAAAACCATCAATGTCGCTTTTGAGCATTACATTGTGGAAATAGTCCAGACTATCCAGATAGCGTTCAAACACTTTGGCCGACAACTGATCATCTATTTGTACCTGCAGGTAATGCCCACGGGTAAAAATGGCGGCGACCCTTTTACTCGCGGTGAAGTGCTGGTCCAACTGTGCCAGCTTTGGCATCACCACAGTATCTGAATTGACTGCTGCCAGTACCGTACTGCCTGAGATCAGCAGCAAAGCTGCCGCTATACCGGATAATTTTTTCATCTGAGACTCTGCGTTGTTAAGCCTGATACAAACTGCCGCTATGCGTTTTGACCACCATACCAGAGGCTAATTGCACCACGACATCCTGTTTAACCACTTCGACTACTGTGGCTGGCATTGGGTTCTGCCCTAGCTTCACTAAAACTTTGGCACCAACGACCAGTTCGGCTGTCGATACGGCCTGCAATTCTTTTTCGGCTGCTTTGGCAACCTGCACTTTTGGCCGTTGTTCTTTCAGAGTAGAGCTTTTTGCCGGTTGAGCGTCAGGCTTTGTTGCTGGTTTTTTGTAACCAGTTTTGTCAGCTTTGCGATCATTGGCTGGACGGCCGTCTGTTTTTGGTTTTTGTGTTTGTTGTTTCGCTTTTTGCTCGGCTATTTTTGCCTTACGGATTTCAGCAGCTTTGGCTTTACTTTCGGTCAGAGTTTTTAAAGCGTGTTCCGCCTGCTGAAGATCAATCAGCTCGCCTGCGGTGCCGTCGAGGTCAATACGGGCAACACCTTCTTTTACTGCATCCAGATAACGCCAGCTGGAGGTATAGACCCGCAGCGCCTGACGTAACTGAGTTTTGCTCAGCAGCGGATTATCTTTTAAACGTTCAACCAAATCCTGGAAGATACCGACTTTCAGCGGTTTAGCTTCACCAGTCAGCGTGAAACACAGTGGAAACTGTTCACTTAATAAGGCTACGATTTCTTTCACGTTGTGTGGTTTAACTTGTGGTTCGACTTGGCTGGTCATGCATCAGTACTCTTCATCTTCTTCGTCATCTACATCGGTATCGCTGTCGTTATCGTCAGCATCTTCATCATCGACAGCTTTATCCAGAACTTTTCTGGTGTGGGCCAGGGCCCAGTCGATTAATTCGTATTCGTCGGCTTCAATTAATACCAGGCTGCCACGCAGCTGGTCCCAGATATCACGAAGCAGTTTATCTATCAATGCAACTTCAGTGTCTTCGGGGATTTGTTGCCACACGGCATGGTATATAGCATTGATGCGGTCTGCAACCAACTCTTCATCACCTTCCCAGTCTCCGACATCCGTCAGGCTGAATAAGTAGTCGTGAATCGAGACCAGATCTTTCATAAAGTTTGTTCCAGCCGGCGTTCAAAAATAGCCACCAGCTCGCTCAGCCCCTGTTTGTCGGCTTCATCAAAACGGGCAAGCGACGGGCTATCAATATCAAGCACGGCAATAATGTCGCCGCGCAGCCGCACCGGAAGCACTATTTCTGAATTACTGGCGGCATCACAGGCAATATGCCCTGGAAACTCGTGCACATCTTTCACCAGCTGAATGTCGCCACTGGCAACAGCAGTGCCACAAACCCCTTTACCTACGGCAATACGTACACAAGCAGGTTTGCCCTGGAAAGGGCCTAATACCAGTTCATCTTGTCTTAAAATATAAAAGCCTGACCAGTTCAGATCAGGCATTTCATTAAACAACAGCGCACTGAGGTTGGCCATATTGGCAATAAGGTCGGTTTCATCTGCAATCAATGCTTGCGCCTGAGCAGTTAAAGTGCGGTAAAAGTCTAATTTTTCAGCAAACATGGGTCTTCAGTATCTTGCTACAACAAAGGTCCCTACCTTACTTGGTTTAGCTATAAATTTAAACCTTTGGGCGGAACATTTATCAGGGTTTGGCAAGTTCAAACTGTATTGACAGGTCGGCACGCACCTGATTACTGCCAAACTGCAAAGCCTCTGAGGCCATCATCGCCATTTTATGTCGTGGAGATGGTGATACACCCTGCTCCTGAATTTGATGTACCTGCTTAATTTTACGGCCACTGAGTTTTGCCAGTTGTTGTGCTTTTTGTTCAGCGTCAGCATAAGCAAGGCTTAATGCCTGCTGATATAAAGGGGCGGGTTCAGACACTAACAGTTCGGCCGGTGACAGCTGGGTAATGCCAAGTGCGGCAGCTTGTTCCAGTAAAGCCGGATATTTGGTCAAATCCCGTACCTGCACAGTCAGCTCGCGCTCGACACGGTACATCTCAACTGCTTTTTGGTCTTGCTGGTATTCAGGGTAAATCCGCAGAGGTGCGTTATTGATATCCGCTGTGGCAATACCCAGTTTTTGTACCATGGAGGTTAGCTGCGCCATTTTGCCGTCTACTTCGATTTTGGCTTTATTAACAGATGTTTGGCGGCTACCCACTGTCATTTGTAATCTGGCCTGATCCGGCGCCGCCGCAACCATACCTGAGCCCTGCACTGTAATAAGTGCCAGTGATTCTTCGGCGCTGACTGTGGTGCTGAGCACAGTGCTTATTAACATCAGTGGCCATATTAGTTTCATTGTGTTTCTCCATCAGGGCGAACGAGTTTTTTGATTGCAATTAAAGTGCTGGCATTGTGACAACTTCAGCTGAACCCCGACTTAAAACATAAGCCAGCGCTGTAGCCGGCTTGCATATTAATCACAATAAGCCTGGTAAACTGTTAAATGATGTTGCTTATTGCGTTCATTTTATTGAAAAATTTTATCCACCTGCGCCTGTGTCAGCGGATGGTACCCCGCCCTGGCTTGCTGATAAACATTTTTGCCAAATTCCGCCCAGTGCGGATTTGTTGCCAAAGCCCGGTATAACGGCACCACAAACTTAGAACGTCCGACATGCAATAAAAACTGTTGCAGAGGTTGTTGCAGCGCTTCGTAATTCAGTGGCAATGCCAGCCGGTTCCAGGCGACAAAAATTTCGGCATTTTTGCTTTGGCTGAAGGCAAATTGCTGATCCAGTGTGATCAGTTGCTGCGCTGATAACTGCTGCGGCAACTTGTCCAGCAGATGTAACCATTGATGCACAGTCCATTGACTGGTTTGCCAGTTTGGCGAACCTTTGAGAAACAGCGCCAGTTGCTGTTCTACCTGAACAAAAGCATCAGAAGGACGTTTTGGATAAGTGTCTGGCAAGCCGCCCTGAAACACCCAGCGTTGAACATCGGCTGCAGTAACTAATCCAGGATATTTTTCTAACAGGTTTGTTTGTAAAAATGCCAAAAACCTTTGTGTATCCATCGACTGAAAAGCAAAAGTTTTAAAGTATAAAGACACAAACTCGTCAAAACGCTGACGACCAAATTGTTGTTCCAGATAACTTAAAAACAACTGACCTTTGACATAAGCAACAGGGCTGAATGCTTCATCAGGGTCGCGACCTGCCAGTTGCAGTTTTAACGCCTGATCAGCCTGAGATAAATCAGGTAAGGCCCGTTGCAAATCGGCCACACTCAGACTGTATTCCATATCGGCCCGGCCTTTGCCGTACACTTCGGCCATTAATCTGTTTTCAAAAAAGTTGGTAAAACCTTCGTTTAACCACAAGTCTTCCCAATTGCTGTTGGTAATCAGATTACCCGACCAGGAATGCGCCAGTTCATGGGCTATCAGGCTGACCAGACTTTTATCACCTGTGATCACCGTTGGGGTAATAAAAGAAAGACGCGGGTTTTCCATACCACCAAAAGGGAAACTTGCCGGCAGGATTAACAAGTCATAACGGCCCCACGGATATTGGCCATAGAGCCGCGATGCCACGTCCATCATATGCTGGGTGTCGGCAAACTCATTGCTTGCTTTGTCCAGCCAGGTTTTTTCGGCATAAACTCCGGTTTGTGCTGACATGGCTTTAAAATGCAGATCTCCGACCGCCAAAGCTATCAGATAAGCCGGTATAGGTTGAGGCATCTCAAACAGATAATCGCCGTCACGCTCAGTGTTTTTACTGTTGTCAGCACTCATCACAGCCAGTAACTGTTTTGGTGTGCGCACCCTCGCCTGGTAACTCACTCTGACCGCTGGTGTATCCTGCAGTGGGATCCAGCTTCTGGCGTGAATGGCTTGTGACTGGCTAAACAAAAATGGTTGTTTTTTTTCACTGGTTTGGGCTGCACTCAGCCACTGTAAACCGCTGCTGTCGGCTGTGGTGTGATAATAAACCCGCACTTTTTCGCTGTCAGGTGCAAGTTTGATACTCAGACTTTGCCCCAGGATGCCACTTGGCTGGCCAAGTTGAAAAGTTGCTGCTGACCATTGGCCTGTTGCGTTTTGTTGCAGCACTTTTTCTATCACCAAAGCCCTGCTGTCGAGCACCAGAGTGTTGGCGTTTGGCTGATGACGTTTAAACTGGTGTTCAACAAAACCACGCAGTTCAGATTTTTCAAAATCGACGCTGACATCCAGCTTTAGCCGGGTGGAGCTGATGTGCTCCGGATTGGCAAAACTATGTTGGTCTTTTACAGCAGCCTGCAAATGGAACAGCGGATTGCTGCCAAGGATACAAACAACAAATGCAACACAACAGCGAAAAAATGTAGACATCATGGCCTCCCCAAATAAAGGCGACCATCATAGGCCTGACGTTTTAGATTGAAAAGTCCTGTGACAACAACTGCTGTGCAGACTGTTAATACAATCTGACACAGTTTCTGCCATTGGCCTTGGCCTGATACAAGGCGTGATCGGCAGCAGCAACCAGCTCATCCAGTGATTGTAATGACAAAGAAAAACCGGCAATGCCAATACTGCTGGTCAGTTGTTGGCCCGCCAGTTGCTCCGGATACCAATTGGCAATTTTATCGCGGATACGTTCTGCCAGTGCTAAGGCCGACACTGCACTGGTGTCAGGCAATATCGCAATAAATTCTTCTCCGCCCAGCCGCCCCAGTTCATCGGGTTTGCGTAGTTCGGCGTTTACCCTGTCGACAAAACCGCTCAGGATACAGTCGCCGACCGCATGGCCAAAGGTATCGTTGACCTGTTTAAAATGGTCCAGATCAAACACCAGTACCGCCATATCCTGCTGATATCTTTTGGCTTTTTTCAGGTAAAGTGCGGCAATTTCCATGATTTTCCGCCTGTTGTAGCATTCTGTCAGCACATCATGATCAGCCATATTCTGCAATTGGCGCTGTAAATCTTTAATTTTGCTGATATCTGCAGCAACAAGGCCAGTTGCAAACAAGGTGCCTTCAGTGGAAAAAATAGGAAACTTAATTGAAAGAAAATCGCGGTCTATACCATCAACAGGCACCACTTCTTCCACACTAAAAGGATTGGTACTGCGCTGTGCCAGTAAATCTGCCCGCCTGAACTGGGCTGCAGTGTCTGTGGGAAACAACTCACTGTCTTTACGACCAATAAAATCACTGACCGGGCGTTGAAATAAACGGCCATATTGTTGATTAACATAAAGATATTCACCATCAAGTGACTTGGCCCCAATGATGGCGCCAGAGTTATCCGCGATAGCTTTAAAAATCTGCAGTTGTTGTTGCGACCATTTTTCTTCGTCACTCATAGCGATAACCAAAGTCCGTTATGGTTGCCCGCGAAAGCAGGTGATACCTCAGATCAAAGGTAGCAGAGGGAGAACCTTTAGGCTGAAAATATTATGAAAATCTGATATTGCTATGATAAGGCATTGTATTGTTTTGGATTTGCCGGGTAATAACGGGCATTTTGTACCATCTGATGTGGAAAATAACGGGTATCTTTGTGGGGTAATTTCATAAAGCCGCCCACACCTTCGCCGGTGATCAGGCTGACATTTTTCAGGATATTCGCCAATAATGCAGCAAACTCGACCTCTTTCGCTGGGTCCAGTAAATGAAAGTAACTGTGAATTTTCATATACAAAGTTGTGACTTCAAAAATAATACAGCCACTGTGGCGAATAAGATTCAGTTTGGCGATATCCGCCATGATAGCATCGGGCAACACCAGCTGTTCATCGGGGTCTTTACCATCTTCAAAATATGAATGTTGTTTGCTGCTTTCATCCAGACTCAAAGCTGTTGCAACTTCATAAGGAATAATAAGCCCGGCGTTTGCTGAAAAAGGCGTGTTGGTGTTTACACGTGATAAATGGATGGTCTGGCGGGCATTAAATAAACAAGCTTTAAAAATACCCACTTTAGCGATAGCTTGCGCCAGATAAACCACGTTATTCAGCGCCAGACTAAAAGCACTTTGTAGTGTTTTATCATACAGGTGAAGATTACAGTCGATATAAACTCCCTGTTGTTGCCAGTGAATGGCCAGGCCGCCGACCACCGGATAACGGGCCAACCGGCTGACCGCAGCAACAAAGGCCTTTTCAGTTTCACCCATACCTTCTAAATAATTTTTGTAATAACGTTCCAACTGCACGTCATCCACATACTGGATACCTTCTTCTTCACTATGTTCGCGTAAAAATGACTTTCGCGAGGAATAGACCACTGTATCCAGTTCTTTAAATTCAGCACTTAGTCTGACCGGCAACAGTGGGTTATCGTCGAACAAATGCAAATCTGGCAACACCAGTTGGGTCAGGCGGGGCATAACTTTAAGAAAATAATCTCCTGCATCGGCGCGTAACAACACATCATCTGCCAGCATGCTGTCGAGCATAGTGGCAAATTCCATAGGTAAACCAAGGCTGCGGGCAGGCAATGCTTTACGGCCAAAACGACAGGACTGCCCGGACGCCAGCGCATACAAGGTGCCGGCAACGCCCTGTTCATCAAATCTTGGATTGGATAAGCCACCTTGACGCTGCTCAGCACCAATAAAATAAACATCACCCAGCCGGGCGTTGGAGCTTTGTAAGTCGGCCGACATTAATTGCATCACGTTATTGCCGATGTACTGACCGTTTTCGTCGGTTTGGGCAAACACCGACGAACCCCAGTCGACCAGACTGATTTGGCCTTGTTCTTCATCAAACACAATATTGGACGGTTT
>NZ_JAVBXS010000041.1 GCF_030824435.1 Rheinheimera sp. | reverse complement strand
AGTTAGCCAAAATTACCGCCCTTAATTTCGATGGCGCAAATAGCTTATTTCGTTTAGAAATCGATCAGACACAAATTGAAATATCTGATTTTATCTCTGATTCCATTGGTCTTTCTCGATTTACTTGGCAGTTAACTTTCAGAAAAGAGAGTTTCTTACGTTCTATCAATCAGATATCGGATGATATTGATGTTGTATTTTTTACTTCAGAACCTGCATTCTTAGAAAATTTAGATGCTATAGGATTAAAAACACCATTTTTAGAAAGTAAGATTTTATCTATCAAACCGCTTAAAATTATTATTAACGGCTTAGCTAATGGGTTTGGTGGTCCACGGTTGGCTGTTGTTCCTGTGGAAGGCGTGCCAGATGAAAAATTTTGGCTTAATGGAACAGAATTACCTGACCCCGCAAGCCTAAGGAAAGAAATAAATGTTGTAAGCCAAACAAATATATATCTTTCGCCACATAGCTTTGAAATTAGTTGGGGGGCAATTAATACAGACACAGCCTTGCCATTTCGTATTGCATACCTTCAACAACTGCTTGCTTGCTTTTCGCAGCATTTTTTTTCAATAGA
Organism: Rheinheimera sp.; assembly: GCF_030824435.1. Classification (GTDB taxonomy): domain Bacteria; phylum Pseudomonadota; class Gammaproteobacteria; order Enterobacterales; family Alteromonadaceae; genus Pararheinheimera. Next base: position 50,594 of record NZ_JAVBXS010000041.1, on the reverse strand, counting down.
AAAAATTCAGCTCAAAGGAGTCAAGCATCTTGAATGCTCTTTAGTCCCTAACTCTGAATTTAATATATTTTCGAAAGAGCTTAATGATATACGAGATGCTGTAATTTGGTGTTACAAAGAGAATGATGCAAGTACTCGAATTCAACTTCTCGTTGACCGCATAACGCTTGAGTTAACTGACTCATGCAACTTTGTAAATATAGCAAGTTCAAAATTATCCCCATCATTTGAACAGGCAAAAAGCAAATACAAGTATGTTGTTTCAAAAAGAAATGAAGATTACCGAAAAGAACTACGTGAGCTATATTCTGATGTGAAACAGTTAGTAAATAGCTACGTAGACAAAACAAACACCATGATTGATGGAATCATTAAGGATGTATTGTCTATAGCATTTCTTTTTACAGTAGGTACTTTTGCCAAAGCGATGATTCAAACTGATATTTTACTATCTACGCAAGCTGATTTTTTCTTTAAAGCTGCGGGAGTGTATCTAATTTTCACCTACTTAATTCGTAGGATTCATTGCTACTTTGTATTAAGTGATAATAAAAAGAATTTGGACGGGTGGATCTCGGAACAATATACTCATATTCCTGTTACTGAGTTAACTGACAAGGTTGGAAAACTGCTTCGCTCTCCACGTCGTAGCTTTGAAATTATGTCTGGAATTATTGCAACTATACATATAATACTGGTTATCTTAGCTTTTAATATGTCCCAAGTATTAGAATTGATTGGATTCACAAAATAAACTGTACAGTTATTTACAGAACTCCAAGTAAAGGCGAAGAGCGGCCTACGGCCTGTTCCAGCCGCCATTGGTGCAGGCGGGTGATAATTGCCTGACCTGCATACAGAACGCCTTTGAGCTTTAACACAATGAGGTTATCAAACCAGCTGGTTTTAATCAGGCCGGTTTGTTGGTCTGCTTCAACATGGTAATAAGGCCGGATTAACAGGTCTTTGCGCTTACAGAACACGCCGCCCATCAGTTGCACGTAACTTTTCCAATCGCCTTTATCTGCTGCAACGCGCACTGCTTCAAACTGCTCGTCCTGTTCAGTACCTTCCTTTACTCGGCGCAGTTCACGCCAAGGCGTAACAGGCACACCGCCAATTTGCTGAAACTGGCGAATGCCCCAGCAGCTTGACCAAGCTTCTACCCGCTGCGCTGCAACATTGGCATCACCGCCGTCTATGTCAGTATCTATGCCTTTGCCGTCGATATTTTTAGAAATATATTTGGCAATATAACCAGTGGCAGAACCCTTGGTTGGGTCAATATCCACCAGCTTCACGCGATTTTCCTGTGCGCCTTTTTCATCGCCATCTTCAGCCAGTGCGTATTGCATCACCACAGCACTAAAAGCTGTTAAATGCTCGGGTGCCATAAACAACATCATATGCCAATGTGGTGTGCCGTCATGCTGGGGTTCGGCAACGCGAAGGCCGTAAATAGCTATTTCTTGTCGCGCCAGTTCTGCTCTAATTCTTGCCCAAACTCGGTTTAAATACTGCTGCGCTTGGTAAGGTGTGGCACCATTCCAATTTGGGTTTCTGTCGCCTGTGCTGGCATAAGCGCAGTGATATTTAGACGGGCAAGTTAAGGTGACAAAAGAGCCAACATGCCCCAGCTCTTTGGCAATATCTTCAGTGCCGCGCATGCGAGTCATCAACTCGCCTTTGCGGATTGTCGGGTTTGAGACGTTTTTATCGGCAACTTCTTTCAGTGAAAAACGCTGCTGATCTTGGTTCACGATAAAAGTACGTTCCATGTAATCAGCTGAAGCTGCCTTTTCCGCTAAGCGGTTTTTCAAAGTTAAATCACTACAATATTTGCCAGCCCTTTTACTGACTTTGCCAAGCAATGCCATTACCTGTTCGGTTTTGCGTTTTTGTACTCGCCGCAATTGCCTGCACCACCACTTCGCATCCTGCATCCGTTTCAGACAACCGGCAAAGCCTGTTTTGCGTGTGAGTTTTGGCGGCTGTAATCCAAGCTGTTTCATATAATCAGCGCAAGCAAAATATGTGGACTGTTCCGCCTTCGTCCGCACTTGTGCGTTAACGGAGTTTTTTTCAGGAATATTTCCGGAATCTCCGGCAGTAGTGCGGAGTTGCGCGTTAACGGGTTTCTGAAATGCCTTTGGAAATTGCAGGAAATTCTCTGAAACTGGTTCAGAAACTGTTTCTGGAATTTCTAAAACTATTTCGGAATTTTTCAGAACGGTTTCTGAAATGATTTCAGAAACTGAGTTGAGATATTCTGAAACCACGAGTGCATTTTCTGAATGAGTTTCTGAAACGATTTCGGAAATTTTCAGAAACTCCGGCAACAACATCGAACGGGCTTGATTGAGTTCACGCAAAAAAATCCGGCTCATTCGGCGCGAATTCTCTTCGGATAAATCATGCCTTTGCTTTTCGCACATATCAAAATTAATACGGAATATCACCGGCAATATCCGGTGTATTTCAGCCGTTACTAACCGAAGCTCAGTATTCGCTTTAACGATATTTGCCGTTGAGCGGTAGTGGTTAAACAAAATTTTCTGAATGGCAAAGGGCAAGCCTTCCAACTTACCGCGCAGAAACTTACGATCATCTGAGTGGAGCGACAGGTAAAAGGCAGAATCAACTTCATCTAGTTGCTGAAACAAGCGTTCAAGTTCAGTTGGTTTGCGAGTTGTCATCGTCACTCTCCGCTAAAACCTGAAAGCTGGTGCCTGCTGCAACTGTTAACCGAGTCCAGCGCAGGCCGGTATTAAACACTTCAGTTTGCTGGAGCAAACCATACTGAATAAGGGTATTCAGTGCTGGTTTTAATGACTTAATGGGCTCTTCACCAAAAATCACCAGCTTATCCATGCTGCGCCCAACTGACGTACACCACTCCACCGCATGGCTGGCATCTGCCACAAACCAATCCAGCAAAGTTTGCACATTAGGCGAAAGTTTTGGATGGGTAATCAGCATACCGAAGCACCTCCGCACTGGCTCAGGTGACTGAACTTCTGCAAGTTGCTTAACCACAGATCTAAATCATCTTTCAGGTAGCGTACCGACCGGCCAATTTTGATAAATGGCGGTGCTGGTGTGCGGTTCTCGCGGTTGCCTTCCATCCGTGACTGACGCAGGAAAGAACGGCTCATGCTGATGTATTCAGCAGTTTCGATTTCGGATAGGACTTTTTTGTTTGATGTACTCATGTTGATTTCCTTGCACGTTAATGAACAAGGACATCTTCAGGTATGAGTTTTTGCATATGCAGTTTTTAGTGCAAAAATGCAGTTTCTAATGCAATTTAGTTGCTCTGAATTCTGCCAGCATCAGCCAATCGCAACTTATCCGTAACACAAATTTAGATTATCGCTTAATTTAAGCGTTACAACGAGCCAAAAGGGAATATTTAAAAATGCAGGTTAAAAATTTATATATTTTTGAGTTCAATGAAAAAATCAGATATTTTGAGGTATTTGTGAACAACGAGAGGAGATACATATGGATGTAAAAATTAAAGAAATATCTGGCGTATGGACGCGCGGATTCTCTCTTGATAAACACACAACAAGCAGCACTCCGATTGGCTACAATGAACAAGGCCACATGCAGTTCGATACTATTAGACCAGAAATTGGCGAAGCCCTCTTCCAACTTAAGTATCGTTCAGACTTCTCCAAAGCACCAATTATCGCCAATCAGTTGCATCAATCTCTGGGTGCGGCCTTTTCGTCATGTGGGCTTATTATTCCTATGCCCGCATCAAAGCAAAGGTTACGCCAGCCAGTAACAGAAATAGCTAGGGAACTAGCCAAACTAATGGGCATCCCTTGTGTTGAAGATTTATTAGTAAAAACAACAGTAACATCTGCTATGAAAGATATTGGAACTAGAGAAGAGAAAGTATCAACTCTCATGGGAGCGTTCACCGTAAATGACGTACTATCACAAGGGAAACATGATGTATTAATCATCGACGATCTATTTGATACCGGTTCATCCCTTGAAGCGGCTACCAACGTCCTCAGAAGTTATAGTAAAATCCGAGACGTTTACGTTGCAACGGTAACGAGGAGGCTATAATGTACAAAGTTTTCATATCCGGCTCGATGAAAATCAAGAATCTTGATCCTGATGTTCTTGAAAGAATAAACAATATAATAGAATCAAAATATCAAATAATATTGGGCGATGCCGATGGTGTCGACAGCTCAATTCAAGCTTACTTGGAATCTAAACACACAAAATCAGTTGTTGTCTATTGCTCTGGCGAAAAGCCGAGAAATAACATAGGCCACTGGATCACAAAGAAAATCCATTCAAACACCACACCCGGGACACGTGCTTTCTTCACAGCAAAAGACATTGAAATGGCCAAAGATTGCGACTATGGCCTTATGGTATGGGATACCAAAAGCACTGGCACGCTAAGTAACGCTATAGAACTATTAACAAGAAAGAAAATGTCCTTGGTTTACATAAACAAAGCAAAAGAATTCTTAAAAATTAAAGAGGTTTCCGACCTTGAGCGTCTGGTTTCTCACATGAGTGAAAATGCTTACCAGCAAGCTGATAAAAAATTAAACCTCAAAGAGAAGATTGGATTTCTCAAGAACGAGCAGGGTACTCTATTCTGAGCTAGTGCATTTGAGCCGCGCCTAACAAGGCGACCAACCCCGCTCCGTTTGCTTCGCGCAGATCAGGTGTACTAGTTCAGTTCAGTTGCGCCTTAAAATGCTTGAACTAGTTGCCCTGCATAGCAACTTTCACATCACGTATCACGTTTCTAATACTGTTAATACTGCAATGCCGTTCAGTTTTTCTGGCAGAAAAATCTCGCCAGATAAACACACCGTCAACATCATCCAGTAGAATATTTTCGTGATCATAATCTCTTGAATCTTCTTGTTTTTTAACCTCTTCAGATAAAATCCGAATCACTCCTTTTGTCTTAATATTTTTGTGTTCACTCAAAATCTGACCAATCAACTTATGAAAAGGATTTGCAAATTTTGCAGTATTACTGATGCTGGGCTTTTCTTGTTGGGTTGCATTAGTGACAATAACTCTATTGCTTGTTTCCTTGATCACACCTAGACGAACCAAATCTGAATGCAAAACACACACGTCAGTTAGCTTAAATATCTGAGTAATTTTTTTATGGGAAATAGCTGGGGCAGTTTTACACTTCTCTGCTGTTTGCTGTGCAAGATTACGCACCGGCTCAGATAAATGTGTGGAAGTAGCTAGCTCTGCGAATCTTCCACTAAAGAAGTGTGAAGCGCTTTGGATTTCTTCTGGTAAAAAAATAGCCATGCAACAATCGCCCCTGAGTGCAGGCTGTGCTTTCTGCTCCCATGCATAAATGCTATTCGTTGGTAATACCGCTTGGAAAGGGCTGTTTTCGGTATAGTTCTGGATTACTGACATATCCCGAAGAATTACGCGTTCAACCTCGGTTTTACTATTGTCCCACAGCTCCAAAAAATTCTGGTTCAAAATTGATACCAAACCTTTGTAATGGCAAGCCCCGTACCCTACAAAACGACTCTGAGCAAAAGTCCCGACTACATAACTCTTCAATGGCAAATTAAAGACCGGCACCAGCTTAGATTTATCGAAGAAGTACTTAATATCGGCATTAGTCAGCTGAAATCTGCTATTCAGTTCATCCAACTGATAATATTCTTTCTGAATCATTTAGTTATACCTATCCAATCAAATTCACAGCAGCCGCTTTATGTTCCGGCGCTAAGTGGGCGTAGCGTAAGGTCATGGCTAAATCGCCATGGCCTAACAGTTCACGAACGGTATTTAAATCGACACTAGCCATCACCAGTTTGCTGGCGAAGTGGTGGCGCAGGTCGTGAAAACGGAAATTAGTAATACCGGCATCTTCCAGTAGTTTTTCCCAACCTTTGCCAATGTCAGTCATGGCTTTGCCGTTTTGGCCTTTAAACACAATGCCGGTGTCGCCGGTGTCGGCTTGCCAACTTTGCAAAGTGCGGAATGCTTCACCGTTCAGCGGTATATGGCGGGTTTTGCCTGATTTGGCATGTTCAAACTGTACTGTCAGGGTTTTGGTATCAAAACTGACGTTTTCCCAGCACAGGCTTAGAATTTCGCCGCGCCGCATGCCGGTATTCATTGCCAGCAGCACTATGGGTTCCAGATGATCAGCAAAGGTTTTGCTACTTAAACAAGGCAACAACTCATAACTGCGGTCTTCCCGATGTTTATTGCCGTTGCTGCGTTCTTGTTTAATTCTCGCGTCCCGCTCGCGCATGGTGGCGCGTAGTGCCTTTTCCTCAACTTTGGATAGGTAGCGAATTTTGGAATTGTCTTCAGGCAAGCGCTTCACTTTGTTCAGTTCATGCTTTTCAATCACCTCCCATTCCACCGCTCGGCTTAAACAGCTTTGCAGGTTAGTTATTTGCCGGTTAATGGTGGCATTGCTATTGCCTTTGGCCTTGCGTTCGATGCGCCATTGCTCAATTAAATGCGGCTTTATATCGGCTAACTGGTAATCCATCAGATGGGCAAAACTGGTGTTAAAGACGTCAATGCGCGCTTTGGCTGTTTTTGGATTTTGGGAATAAAGCCAAGGGGCGAATTTGGATTCGATAAAGTTTTTCAGCGTAGATTGTGCTTCAAGCTTTCGGGCTTGCCGCTCATGCTTTTTTACTTCCTGAACATCTGTGCCTTTGGCAACTTCACCGGCTTTTTGCTTTGCCAAATCCCGAGCAATGGCAGGCGTAATTTGACCTTCCACGCCAAGTTTAAAATTGCCTTGTTTGCCGTTCAGACGATAATTCAGGTAATAGGTTATTTTGCCACTTGCGGCGATGAGTGCATGAAAACCAGCCAGATCGGTGTCGTTAATCCGCTTGTCTTCAGGACGAAGATTTTTGATGGTCGATTGGGAAATTTTGGCCTTGATTGCCATCGCTGATTTTCCATTTATAGCATATTTATAGCAACTCCATCGTGCAGCCACGAAACTGAATGAACGATGAAGAACAAACAGGCCAAAAAAACTCACCTGATATCAGATAGTTATAGACCATAATTGTTCACCCTTGTTCATCTAAGTGCATGAAATATTTATATTTTTCTCGCTCCGGAGGCAGAGGTCTCAGGTTCGAATCCTGATGGGTGCGCCATAAATGTCAAAACCACCTTTTCAGGTGGTTTTTGCATTTATAGCACCCTATCGGATGAGAACATGCTGTTCGACCAAACGGCAGGACTGCCGTTTGGGACGTTGCGAAGCAACGCCCGAAGGGCGAGGTACAGGATGTACCGAGTCAATCCTGATGGGTGAGCCCGGTCTTTCAGCAAGTCAGCAGTCTGACTTGCTGCCGGGCGAACGCCATATACTCTGCATATGGCACCCTATCGGATGAGAACATGTTGTTCGACCACCAATTTGTCTGGAACAAATTGGAACGGCGCAGCCGACCCGCAGGATGATACGAGTATAAGCCGGGAGCGTTTTGGCACAGCGCAACGCGCTGCCCGTAGGGCGAGTCGCAGGATGCGGCGAGTCAATCCTGATGGGTCCGCCCGGTCTTTCAGCAAGTCAGCAATCTGACTTACTGCTGCGCGAACGCCATATGCTCTGCATATGGCCGGATTGCCCATAACTTACCCCAGAGCCACCAGACCCTATTGGTTTATTCCGAATCATCCTTGACTTCAATTAGAGTAAGCTTATATTCTGAGCAATAATAGGTACTCGCTCGTGTCATCACCTATATTGCTTTTTGTGTTGTAAAGAAAATCAACAATTTAACGATTGTTTCAGGGATATAAAACTTAAATGGATTTATTTACTTTAGCCGCCATTAATCTGGTGATTGGCTTATTCACCGCCATTTTTTTTGGCATTGAGTACCGCAGAAACCTCACTCAAAAATACCTGCTTGATTTTAGTTTGAGTGGTTGTTGCCTGATAATGCATGCATTTATTGCCATTATGCGCGATCATGTTGCACTGCCGTATTTTATCCTCCCTGGTTTTATTAATACAATTACAGTGGTTATTCATTTATTGATTCTAAGCGCCTTGTACCGACTGTTGCAGGTGCCACTACAACGTTATTATTTGGTTCTGTTCGCCACTCTAACCTACTCAGTCTGGTTCCTGCCTTTATTCCAGCAAGATCAGTTCAGCAGACTATTAATTGGATTTGCCATCATGTGCGCAGTTAACGTCCTGTGCTTACGCTTATTGTTTACCTCAACCCCCGGTAAGTTCAGCAAAGTAGTGACCTTCTTTCAGTGTGTAATGTTTTTTAACATTGCACAGATGTTGTTACGCAGTGCGCTGTTTATCACAGGAAAATACAGTTTTACCGCTGCCGAACCGAATCCATTTGTGCACCAACTCGGCTGGTTTAGTCTGACAATATATGCCGCTTTAATACTGACAGGTGGCCTGATAATTTTAGCCAGGCAAAGACAATTGGAGCTGGAAGTTCGGGCAGAACGTGACCCAATGACAGGTTTACTCAATAGATATTCAATGCAAGACAGGCTAAACGCTGAGCTCAATCGTTGTCTGCGGAATCATCAGCCTATGGCACTGCTGATATTTGATATCGACCATTTTAAAAGTGTAAACGACAACTTTGGCCATCAAATGGGTGACCAGGTCATTCGTCAGGTGGCTGCCGTCAGTCAGGCCACCTTTAGAAACTACGATTTGGTTTTTCGCATGGGCGGAGAAGAATTTCTGGTCTGCCTTCCGGGCGTAAATCAGCAACAAGCGGCAGAAAAAGCCGAACTATTAAGACAACAAATTGAAGCTCAGCAAATAGTGCCTGGCGCCAAAATAACCATCAGTATCGGTTACGTCATCGCCCAACCAAACCAGGATTTAGACTCACTGATCAAACAAGCAGACGACGCCCTCTACCATGCCAAAGAAAATGGCCGAAACCGTTCAGTGGCATGGTGCTCTGGAGAATTTGTTTTTAATAATTAAGCATGGTGCATTAACTCTTCACTACTGAGTTAATTCACTTCATTAACATTGTTGTCTGTGATTAGTTTCTGCGACGCTGCGCTCACTGCACGCAAAATCTGAAAATCAACAACCCCCAAACGTATCGGGGTTGCCACGATCAAGCCAGCTCTGCGGTAATCTTGATGACTGCTAATAAGCTGAATATAACGTTGCAGCAGTTCAGTCGGCGTGCTGTCGCGTTTAAGTTGTTTTTTCAGCGTTTCAGCAAACTTCTGCATACCATCATCATCGTCTTCTTCGAACAACTCACAATAGATAGCATTTGCCAACTGAGTATTGGTCCAGCCGAGTTGCTTTTGCATAGATTTAATTTGCACTTGCAGCTGCTTAACCTGCTCAGTGTCCCTTTTTGTCCCGTTCGGCAATTTAGTATCACTCCTGTTCACAACAATAGTGTTGTTGAACGCTAAAACAATAGTTATCAAAGCGTTGATAACTCAAAGGAGATTTAAATGTCTACACCTATGACTAAAGAAGCCGCTGCTCGCATTCAATCAGCAACCGCAAAGGCCAACGACGGCAAGGTATCTAAAGACTCATTTGCGGCTAAGGCAGCCAGTATCGCCGCTAAAACGTCAGCATCAAAAACACCACCAACAAACGGCCCCAGCAAAACGGGAAACCCATCAGGACCTGGACGCGGCAATAACCCGCCCGTAAAAAACCAGATTTAATATCAATTCATCAGGCCGGAGGGATCCGGCCTTTTTAATAACAACTAGCTCTGTGTTTGTTAAACAACCTTGTGAACTCTCCCGCCCGCATTGTGAGCTCAGATTCACTTATCTCGACCATGGTTTTATTCAGTGCACAAATACATTCTTCTGCAAGTTGGCGATGCATTGATTGCGTTATCATCACATTTGTCGGATTAGCACAATAACTGACTATCTCGTAAATGGCAGCTGTAGAATAACGTTTTGGCTCTAAAACATAACTCTCAAGCTGAAGCCCTCCCAAGGTTGCAATCAACAAAACAGATGTAACACCTGCAATGGGCATTTTATATTTTCGAAACGAAAATCCAGCAAAACTCTTTTTACATGCATGGCAACAGATGTTCTCTGCAAATTCAATTGTGTTGTTGGTACTACAATTTGGGCATTTTATGTTCATCGCGAGCTTAGTATCCTTACTACTTCTGTTTTACTGTTTTGATATTTGGCTGATTTAAGAAAAGTGAACTTCAGTCCCCCCTTATTCCGGCAATGCCCCGATATCAATCACAGGCAAAGCAATACCCGGAATATCAAGGTCGACCCTAAATAACTTGCCGGCTGCCGGTTGTTGTTGTAATTCTGCCGCACTCAGGCCCGCCTGCGCTGTGGTAATAAACAGCTGCCGCAGTTCAGGTCCGGCAAAAGTGAGATTGGTAACATTGCTGACGGGTAATTGCAGCTGATGGGTTAGCTGGCCTTGTTGGTCAAAACGGCTGATACCACCGCCGCGCCACTGCGCTATCCATAATCCGCCGGCTGCATCCAGCGCCATACCGTCGGGAAAACCCTGCTGTTCGCTAAAACGGATAAAACATTGTTTGTCGGACAGTTCACCTTCTGCCGACAAGGCAAAACGGTACACTTCCCTGCTGGCAGAGCTGGCGTGATAAAGGAAACGTCCATCCGGGCTGAATACAGGGCCATTGGTTACCACATAACCGGTATCAACACTTTGTAAACCCCGTTGGTCAACGCGGTATAACTGCCCTGTAGCAACCTGCTCGGCGTTGTCCATGGTGCCAAACCAAAGCCGTCCTTTGTGATCGACACCGCCATCATTTAAGCGGTTGCCTGCCGGTTCAGTCTGCAACAACAACTGCGGCAGTAACCTGACCTGACCTGTGTCGGGGTCTAACAAACCAATGCTACGCGACATGCCAAGCAACAGCAGTTGCCCTTCGGTGCCAACCAGCCAGCAACCGGGTTCCTGCAACGCAATTCGTGCTGTTTTTTGGCTTTCTGGTTCAAACCAGTATAACCACGGATGCAGAATATCAACCCAAAACAGACGCTTACGCTTAGCATCCCAATAAATACCTTCGGCCAAAGCGGCAGCATGACCAGGGCAAACAGAAAACTGTGCTGATAACATAAAACCTTTTATCCGATGTGGCGAAGTGGCAATACAGCTACTCGTCCACAGTCAGAGCAGCACCGACATCAGGCCGGCAGCAAAGGCTACCAGCAGAATCATCTGGCGTAAACGCTTCGCTTGCAGATGGCGGCCGACAAAACCGGACATTCCCCAGCCAATTAACAAAGCCGGTATCGATTGTAAAAACAAATAAATATCCGCCCAACCGGAAATGCCGCCTAACCATAACACCAACATGCCAAACACATTGATATAAAGGAAAAACATACTGAGATTGGCATTGCGCAGCCTGGGTTCTGCATGCTGATACAACAGCCCCATAGGTGCACCACCTGCTGAGGTTGCAGTGCCGATAAAACCGGAAAAAATGCCGGCAATTAAGTTATTGCGCGGGCTAAGTGCCGGCCTTGCCCCCACCACAGACAACAGAACCGCAATCACAATCAGGCCACCAAACAGCATACGGTATTGGGCAAACACCAGACTGGACATCAGCAGCGCAGCCCCCAACACCCCCAAGGTGCCACCAGCCAACGCATAACTGGTCTGTCTCCATTGCAGGTCCTGATGGTTGCGGATCGACATTAATAAGGTCAACAACAAAGCGTTCAGGATCATCGGACCCGGCACGTATTGTGGAGCCAGAATAAACAGCAGGGGTGCACTAAACAGTCCCAGCCCAAAGCCAAGTAGCCCTTGCAGACAGGCGCCTGTCAGCAGGATCAGATTTATCAGCAGCACTTCAGTCAAACAAACAGCCTCTTGGTGATGGATGCCACAGAATGCGGCGAATATAAATATTATAATACAATTATATAAATGCAAGCTTTGACTGATAACCGCAGATAAACAACACAGGGTGAGGTTGGAAGATAAAAAGCTTAAAAAGATGAAGAGGTTAAGACGTTAACAGTACTGCGCCATCAAAGGCAGGCCGGTTCAGCTTCAGACCCAACCACCATCCACTATGACACTTTGTGCCGTTAACATACGGCTGTCATCGGCAGCAAGGAACAACGCCATATCACAGATATCATCGGGTTCCAGCTGCTGTTTAATCGACTGATGACGGTTAATTTCTTTTACAGTGTCGGCATCAAGCCAGCGTGCCAACTGACGTTCTGTCATCACCCAGCCAGGGATCAGGCTGTTTACCCGAATAAAATCAACGCCATAACGTCCGGCCAGCGTGCGGGTTAAACCTTCAATAGCGGCTTTGGCCGTGGTGTAAGCCGGCATACAGGTTTGTTTAATACGCCAGCTGATAGAACCAAGGTTAATAATACTGCCGCCGCCCAATTGCTGCATTTGTGGCAATACCGCCTGAGCGGCGAAAAAATAATGCCGTAAATTAACAGCAAAACGTTCATCCCAATATTCCACTGTCAACTCTTCCACCTGGTGGCGGGTGTCGTCAGCGGCATTGTTGATCAGGATGCTGATCAAACCAAAATGCTGTTGCGCCTGTGAAATACAAGCCTGCAAAGCAGCAATATCGCGGATATCACAAGGCATAAACAGCGGCGCCTCCGCACATTGCTGACTCACTTGACGTACCAGCGCTTCACCGGCCTCGCGCGCTATGTCCACAAATGCAACTTTGGCTCCCTGCAGACAAAAACGCTCAACCAGCCTGGCGCCAATACCTGTGCCACCACCGCTGATAAAAACCACTTTGCCCCGCAGACTGGGGTAATTCGCTTTGTGGCTTAAGTTGTGCTGCATGTTTTCTGCCCCGGACGCAAACTCTTAGCTGCGTCTTTTAATTTCTGCTTCGATAAAAGTCATGGCTTCGTCAATCAGATGTGTCATCAGATTTTTGGCACGTTCCGGCTGCCGGTTGCGGATGGCAGTGCAAATTTTGGCATGATCTTCTGCCACTGCTAAGTCGTTGGCTTTGGCCGGTGTGGTGTGCTGAATACTGACATTTAATGCAGTGCGGATAAAGTCGCGCAACTGGAAAAAGAACCTGTTGCGACTGGCAAACAAAATACTGGTATGAAAAGCCAGATCGGCATCATGCATACTGCCTTGTGGGTCAACAGCTGCAGCCCGCATAGCGGCTACGGCTTTTTCAATCTGGTCGATATCTTCATCACGGGCAAACTCGGCCGCAAGTGCCGCCGCCTGAGGTTCAATAGCAAGGCGAACCTGTAAAAACTCTTTCAGCACATTTAAGGATGGGCTGCTGTTGAGCAACCAGCTTAAAACACTGGTGTCGTACAAATTCCAGTTGCTGGGTTGTTCAACACTGATGCCCTGGCGTGGCCTTGATGAGATCAGGCCTTTGGCTGCCAGCATTTTTACCGCTTCACGCACAGCGGTGCGGCTGATGCCGTATTCTTCACACAGCTGGGCTTCGGTTGGTAAACCGGATTCGCAACTGTATTCACCAGCCACTATGGCCCGCCCCAGATCGTTGGTCACCTGTTCTGACAGATTTAAATTCTCAATGATACGACCCATGTCGGCTCCTCAATACAAGGTTGGTGTGGCTTTTGCGCAGCGGCAACGGCACCGGATGCTGTCATATTAACATATGTTCTGATGATATTCTTTGGCTGTACCACGCAACAGCTCTCATTCAGCAAAAGCGGTTGGCAGCAGTCTGACAGCAACTTAGTTGCTGCCCACCAAGTTGCCTAAAAAACAGATAAAATTCAAGCTTTAAACACAATGCCAACGCCAAAAAGCCGCTGTTGTCTGTGCTTTTTTTACTGCAAACCAAGCGGCTGCGCCAGCCAAAGTGAGTGGGCTTTCCATTCTTAAATTTGTATTATAATATGCTTTATGAACAATAATTGCTCAGCCAGGTCAGGGTCTGACGGCCAAGGCATGTGCTGAGCGCAAAAAAGGACAGAGGACATGGTTGAACTAACTACGATGGACTGGCTGGTGCTGGCTGGTTTTGGTCTGTTGATGATAGGCGTTGTTGTCGCCGCAATGCGGCAAAAAGAAGAAGACACCACAGACTACTTTCTGGCCGGTCGTAATGCCGGTTGGCTGGTGATTGGCGCATCAATTTTTGCGTCCAATATTGGCTCTGAACATCTGGTCGGTTTGTCCGGCTCTGGTGCTGAATCCGGGATGGCGTTGGCTCACTGGGAACTCCAATCCTGGATCATCTTATTGCTCGGCTGGATTTTTGTGCCTTTTTACTGGAGCAGCAAGGTTTACACTATGCCGGAATTTCTGGAGCGGCGTTTTAACGCCCAATCCCGCAGCTTTTTGTCAGTGATTTCACTGGTGAGTTATGTGCTGACCAAAGTGGCGGTCACTGTGTACGCCGGTGGTGTCGCTTTTAAAACCATTTTGGGTATTGAAAGCATCTGGGGCATCGATTTTTTCTGGATCTCAGCTGTTGGTCTGGTGTTGATCACCGGTATTTATACTGTGCTTGGCGGCATGAAAGCCATTATGTGGACCTCGGTGATCCAGACCCCGGTGTTGATCATCGGCTCTGTGGTGATTCTGGTGGTGGGGCTGGATAAAGTGGGTGGCTGGGCCGAAATGGAAAGGTTAAACGGCGAAAATATGCATCTGATGCGCGCCGCCAGCGACGCAAACTTCCCCTGGCCCGGTATAGTGTTTGGCTCTTTTATTATTGGTTTCTGGTACTGGTGTACCGACCAATACATAGTGCAGCGGGTACTGTCAGCCAAAGGCATTCAGGCAGCAAGACGCGGTACTATTTTTGCAGGTTATCTGAAGTTGTTGCCGGTGTTTATTTTCCTGGTACCTGGCCTGATTGCCCATGCGCTGCAAGCCAAAGGGCTGATTTCATTTGACAGTGCCGATCAGGCCTTCCCGACCCTGGTGGCGGAGTTATTGCCATCCGGTGTCAAAGGTATTGTGATTGGCGGTTTGATGGCCGCATTAATGAGTTCGCTTGCCTCCTTGTTTAACTCGTCCGCCACCTTGTTTACCATTGATTTTTATAAAAAATATAAACCGGAATCAACTGAGCAGCAGCTGCTAAAAGTGGGCCGTATCGCCACTGTGGTGGTGGTGGTGCTGGGTATTTTATGGATCCCGGTGATGAGCCTGATTGCCGACGTGTTATACGAATATCTGCAAAGTGTGCAGTCGCTGATAGCGCCTGGTATAGCCGCAGTGTTTTTATTGGGCATTTGCAGCAAACACATCACGCCCACTGCAGGTTATGTCGGACTGGTCGCTGGTTTTGTTCTTGGTATGATCCGGCTGGTGTTATTACCGTTTCGCGAGGCTATACAGGGTACGCCCATCGCCTGGGTGGTGGAAATGAACTGGTTATATTATTGCGTGCTGTTGTTTGTGTTGGTCTGTGTCATTGTGATTGGGCTGAGTTTTGTTACCAAAGCGCCAAGCGAAGACAATGTGCGTGGTCTGACGTTTTCTACTCTGGGCAAAGACACGATGCGCCAGGTGATCCAGGGGCTGGATAAATGGGATTACATCCATTCCGGCATTATTCTGACTATCACCGCCTTTATCTATTGGCGCTTCTGGTAAGTGACTCTTCAGCAGCTAAAGCCAGCGCCGCTGGCTTTAGCGCTTTTATTTAATCCCCCTGCTCTGGCGCAAATAACGGAAACCCTTCGGCGTCCCATTGTAATACCCGCAACCTTGTATGACGGTTAGGATCCGTCAGCGCTGTGCCCTGCAAATCACGATAATCGCGGCTGTGATAAATCATCAGCTCGGTTTTGCCATCTTCAGCCAACACAAAACTGTTATGGCCAGGGCCAAAACGTTGCAGGCTTTCATTGCTGGCAAATACCGGCTCCGGCTTTTTTTGCCAGCTGGAGGGGTTTAATAAATCCGCACCGGCATCAGCCCACAACATGCCCATCGCGTACCGATGATCAGTGGCACTGGCCGAATAAGTGACAAAAATCCGGCCGTGTTTGATCAAAACGGCCGGGCCTTCGTTCACCTTATAACCCTGAATTTCCCAGGCTAAAGTGGGTTCACTGAGTTTCACCACTGGCCCTTTTATCCGGGTTGGTCCATCCATGGCTGCCAGCCACAACGCCGAGTTATAACTCCGGGCTTTGTCCTGTTGTGCCCACAACAAATAACGTTGGCCATTGTGCTCAAAGGTAGTGGCGTCCAGCGCAAAACTATCCAGATGGGTTGTCAACTCGCCCTCTTCCCGCCACTGGCCCAGAGTTGGCTCTGACGCCGGGTTCGACAATACATACATACGAATATGAAAAGGCGCATCAACACGGCTGGCCGCAAAATACAGATACCAGCGGCCGTTAATGCGGTGCAGCTCTGGCGCCCAGATATTGGCGCTCATAGGCCCGCTGGCTTTTTTCTGCCACACCTGCACGGCTTTGGCGGTTTTTAAACCGGCTAAAGTACAACTGGAGCGAATTTCCAGTGCGGAAAAATCCGGTACTGTGGCAGTAAAGTGGTAACAGCCAGTGGTAGCGTCCCGGTATAAATAGGGATCAGCCCGTTGCAGTAACAATGGATTTTGCGGCAAAGTGACAGCTGCAGTGGCCTGCAATGACAACAAAACGCTTAAAGTGAAAATAGTCAAACGCATCAACAACTCTCCTGTGGTCGCCGGGGCTTGTGAGCGCCGGATCTATTCTGTACTATTAATATTGTATTACTTATTAACAAGAATCAACCGGCAGGAGAAGCAAATATGAATCATCGGATCAGCAGCATCACAGCCGCAGCGTTAATGTTGTGCAGTAGCCTGACACAGGCCAAACAACTGGAAGTGCATGACCCAGTGCTGGCCAAAGCCGGTGATGTTTATTATGTCTTCAGCACAGGTCCCGGCATCAGCATCTATCAGTCCAAAGATTTACACAACTGGCAACCCGGTGGCCGGGTGTTTGCCACAGAACCCAGCTGGGCCAAAGCGATAGCGCCGGGTTTTGATGGCCATTTGTGGGCGCCTGATATCATCGAAAAAGACGGCGTTTTTTATCTGTATTATTCAGTGTCGGCTTTTGGTAAAAATACCTCTGCTATTGGGGTGGCCACCAACAAAACCCTGGATCCCACGGCAAACAATTACCAATGGCAGGATCAAGGCATTGTGCTGCAGTCGGTGCCGGAGCGTGACCACTGGAATGCGATAGATCCGGCCATTATCCGCGATGAAAACGGCGATTATTGGATGAGCTTTGGTTCTTTTTGGGAAGGACTAAAACTGGTGAAACTGGACAAAAACCTCACCCGTCTTGCCGAGCCGCAACAGTGGCACAGCATTGCCAAAAGACCACGCAACCCGGCCTTGCCGGACGGTGAGCCCGGTGATGGTGCTATTGAAGCCCCTTATATTTTTCACAAAAATGGTTATTACTATCTGTTTGTTTCTTTTGATAAATGTTGCCGGGGCAAAGACAGTGATTACAAAATTATGGTGGGACGCAGTAAAAGCCTGACCGGGCCTTATGTCGACAAAACCGGCAAATCTATGTTGCAAGGTGGCGGTTCTTTAGTGCTTAAAGGTGACAAAGACTGGGTGGCGCTTGGTCATAACGCGGCCTACAGCATAGACGGCAAAGATTATCTGGTGTTTCACGCTTATGAAACTGCCGACAAAGCACTGCAAAAACTAAAAGTGTTGCCTATAACCTGGCAAGACGACTGGCCTGTGGTGCAGCAAAAAGCCTTAAATCAATACCGCACCAGACTTATCAACCCATAACCACAAGGCATCAGTCTAAAAGTTGTGCCGGGCCAGATCATCGCTGGGGTTTTAACAGCCTGATGCCATAAATACCACCGGCAACTGAACCTGGTTTGGCGACAAATTTCAGCTGATGTTTGCCGGTGCTGCTGCGCTTTAACAAGATGGCAGGAATGGCGTAGTCAATATGATAAAAACCGGCATTCGCCTGAGCTGCTAAGGTCACTTCCGCCAGCAGCTGGTCATTCAGCAACAGCAGAAACTGCCGGCCAGCGTCGCCGCTAAAATACTCCAGCCGCAGCACTGTGGCCGCATTGGCGGTATCGGTCAGCTGATAACTGAACCATTCACGACTGTCACGCCAGTGCCGGCCGTTGTTGTTACCACTTTGACTGGCCTGCCCCTGATATTGATGCTCGACCTCGGGTTGTTGTTGACCGGGTTGGATCTGATCCAGAGTGCGGGCTATCAGTGCTTGCTCCTCCGCTGCCTTTGCTGTTGCTCTGGCAACAAAATCCGGATAAGCCGCCTTCGCCACTTGCTGCAGATAAATCTGATAACGCTGGTCGTGCACCCGGAAAAACGGCACCAGCTGCGCCACAGGTTGTTGTTGCCAGAACTTCGGCTGAACTGCTTGCAAACCCGGAGCGGCAAAAGCCAGAGGCCCGGGTAAACGGCGCAGTTGTTGTAAAAAAACATCGGGCTCGCCCACTATCAGCGGCGCCGCACCTTGTGGACAGACAGCGCCCGCGGCAATATGGCCCATCCGGCTGTCGTCGGCAATAAACTGCAACTGCTCGTCTTTGAGCTGAGGTAAAGGCTGCGCCAGCGCCACCGGGCCATATAACACTGCGTAGTTGGCAGTTGTTGTATTGTGTTTTGCCTTAGCACCGGGCAGTTGTTCCAGCCGCAGCATAGGGTCCAAAGTAAAACTGAGTTTATCGCCGGCCTTTAACGGCGCGGTCAGCGTCAGATAACCAGGGCGTATGCTGCTGGTTGTGACGGTTTTGCCGTTTAGCTGCAGCTGCAAAGGTGCATTTTGCCAGGAAGCAACGCGGATACTCAGTTGCTGAGGTTTTGCAGTCGCTTTCAGCACTGTCAGCAACACCTGATTATCGTCGGGGAATAAAGTGTCGAGCTGCAATTGCAGCCCCTGCTCAGGCCAATCCAGCGTTGAAGGGATAAACAGATTCAGCAGTAACTCAGCGCCAGCCCGGCTGTAAATCAGTTCGGCATATTTGCTGTGATTCTCAAGGCCCGAACCGACACAACACCACATCGATTTGTCATGCGAAGAATAAACGCGGTAATGGCCGGCGCGCAGCGGCGTAAAATACACCAGGCCACCATGGTCGGGATGTTGTGATGACAAAATATGGTTGTAGCTGGCCCGCTCGTAAAAACTTAAATAGCGCACGTCACCGCTTTGCAGAAACAATAACTTCGCCAGTTTTAACATATTGTATGTATTGCAGGTTTCCGGCCCTTCGACGTCTTCGAGCATAGGACTAAAATCATCAGGCTGATGAAAATGCTCACGCACACTGTTGCCGCCAATCACCACGCTACGGCGTTCTGTGACTGTCTGATAAAAAAACTGCGCAGCCTGCTGCCAGCGCGGTAATTGAGCTGTGCCGCCGACACGCCAAAAACCTATCACTTTTGGAATTTGGGTATTGGCATGCAGGCCGCTGAGTTGGTCTTCGTGACGCAATAAAGGCGCCAGCAAACTTTGTTGTGAATAACTTTGCGCCAGCCGCAGGTAAGCGTCATCGCCGCTGATGTCATACAAATCGACCAGCGTTTCGTTCAGGCCACCATGCTCACTCACCAGCAACTGCTGAATCTGGCTATGCGACAAATTGGCATTTAACCGCAAAAACCACTGGCCTAAATTTAACAGCAGGGTTTTTGCCTGAGTTTTGTGAGTCAACAACCAGACATCAGTTAAACCAGCCATGGTTTTATGCAGGTTATACAACGGAACCCAACTTTGATTCAGGCTGAATAAATCACTTTGAATATGGCCGCTGCGCACTTGTTGCCACAGCAGCTGCCCGCCGGGAATGCCGCCCAGATAACCAACATCAGCACCGGCATAAGCCTGCTGTATTACCACAAGTTCAGCCAGCAGCAAATCCAGTCGCTGATTTAACTCTGGATCCGCTGTTGCCGCCACGGCCAGCGCCAGTGCCGACAGATAATGGCCGCCAATATGACCATCCAGCCCACTGCTTTCCCAATTGCCATAAGCCGGCGCTTTTGGCACTAAACCCGCTTCACGCCAAAAGGGAGCCAACAAACGGTTGATGTCAAAATCACGCAGATATTGCAAATTGGTTTGTTGCGCCTGATAAAAGGGCCCGTCGGTTAAGCGCAGTTGTGACAACACAAAAGGTTGCAGTGCCGGTGTTGTCGCTGTTGCGGCAACAGAATTGACAGCAATCAGCTGCTCTTGCTGTGGTGGCGCGCCATAAGCCCTGACCATCAATACAAGGCTGCCCATCAGTAGCAAACAACCAAAGTGCATCAGACGCATCAGTGTTTCCAAAAGCCGTGGCTGATAAGGGGCTGATACTTGACCAGCACTGTTCCGGTATGGTGCTAAGGCTGACCTGGTTTACCAAACACAGGCTGGCCGTTATCCCAGCGAATGGTTTTGACAAAAGTATGGCGATCCGGATTCCACAACGGGTCTCCTTCAATTTCGGTATATTGCCGGCAGTGGTACACCAGCACGTCGGTACCATCGGCAAGTGTGGTAAAGCTGTTATGGCCGGGGCCAAACATTTTTACACTGTCGTCGGTCTGAAACACCGGTTGTTGTGCTTTATGCCAGCTGGCCGGGTTCAGCACATCGGCGTTTTCATCAGCCGTCAGCAGCCCCATGCAATAGTTCTCGTCCGTGGCACTGGCGGAATAACTGATAAAAATTTTGCCATGGCCTTTCAGCACTGCCGGGCCTTCGTTCACCGAAAAACCACGGGTTTCCCAGTCCAGCTCAGGTTTGGTCAGCAGCACAGGCTCGCCTTTAATCGCCACAGGCGACGCCATTTCGGCGATATATAAATTGGAGTTGCCATTGATGCCCGGGCCTTTTTGCGCCCAGAGGTAATACAGTTTGCCCTGATGATAAAAAGTGGTGGCATCCAGGCAAAAACTGTTGATGCCGGTGTCGATTTGCCCAACAAAATGCCAGTCTGCGGTTAAAGGGTTGTCACCAACGGCCTGAATAACATACATACGATGCTGAAACAGATTGTCTTTAATAGCGCGGCTTGGCGCAGCCGCAAAATAGACATACCAACTGCCCTGATGGAAATGAATTTCCGGTGCCCAAATCAGCTCAGAATAAGGCCCTTGTTCTGGTTTACGCCACACCATCACAGTCTGTGCTGTGGCTAAATCTTCCAGTTGCCGGGCGCGGCGCAGTTCAATACCTTCATAAGAGGGCACAGAAGCGGTGAAATAATAAAAACCGTCGTTGTGCCGGTAAATAAAAGGGTCGGCACGTTGTGGGATCAGCGGTTGATTACTGTTTAGTGCATTGCGGTTAAGCATGACTCTGAAGTCCTTTTTCTACTGCGGATGACGTTGCGGCTGACGGCAAAGATGCCGTCGCCGGTTTAACATTTAATTCAGCCAATAACTGCCGGTAAGCCTGGTCGGTAATGCGGTAACGCTGCATCAACACCCCAACCCCATAATGAAACAGACCGGGGATCAGGGTCAGCATCAGCGCTATGCCGGTTAATGCCAGCGCACTTTGTGCCACATCCGGCTGATAGCCAAAACCGGCCAGCAACCAGCCAACTAAGGCACCGGCTACACCCATGCCGGCTTTTTGGCAAAATGAAATACCGCCAAAAGACAAACCAGCAACCCTCTGACCGGTTTTATGTTCGCCATAATCCACAGCTTCAGCAATGGCCGACCAGAACACAGGTGCATGTAAATCCACCACAAAAGAAATCAGGAAAAACAACACAAAAGCCAATAAAACGTCACCCGGCTGCACCAGCACAAACATCAGCAGACTTAACAGTCCCACTGCCATCTGGCTGTATTTAAACAACTTTACTTTGCAATACACTTTGGTGATCCAGGTAGAGGCCACCATAGATAAAATGGCTGCACCCACACCTGTTGATAAAAACAATGACTGCATTGTGGTGTCGCCGCCCAGATAATATTTGGCGTAATACAAAGCGACAGAACCCCGCACTACATAACCGACAGTCCCCAGCACACAAACACCACACAACACCAGCCACTGGTCGTTTTTCAGCAATAAAGCAAACTGCTGACGCAAGGGTTGTTGATCAACTTTATGCTCCAACCGCTCTGTGGTGGTGAAAAAACAAAACAGGAAAAATAACACCGCCAATACCGCCATCAGCCCCATAGCGGCCTGATAACCGGCGGCTTTGTCTCCTTGCCAATAGTCGGCACCAGCCAGTAAAGGCACAATGATGGTCACAGCAAAAGCAGCAATTTTGGCAAAAAACAACCGATAACCGTTGGCCGACAAACGCTCTTTCGGGTCATCTGTCATCACACCAATTAAGGAGATATAAGGAATAGTCACAGCGGTAAACATCAGTGTGACAAAAATATAAGTGGCATAAGCCCAAACCAGTTTGGCGTTGTAATCCAAATCAGGTGTACTAAAAGTTAAAAAGACCGAAATACCAAAAGGCACAGCAAACACCAATAAATAAGGCCGGTAACGACCCCAACGACTGGTGAATTTATCGGTCAGCAAACCCATCAGCGGATCTGTCACCGCATCCAGTACCCTG
Source organism: Rheinheimera sp. (assembly GCF_030824435.1). Lineage (GTDB taxonomy): Bacteria > Pseudomonadota > Gammaproteobacteria > Enterobacterales > Alteromonadaceae > Pararheinheimera. Next base: position 28,021 of record NZ_JAVBXS010000041.1, on the reverse strand, counting down.
ACCAGCAAAAACATCAGCGCCATGTCGGACGGTTTCATGCCATACACGTCGGTGTAAAAAAAGGTAATGATCAGCATCATTGCCGAGATCACGACATTCACCGCCATATCGCCGGCACCAAAACCAATTTTTTCCAGTTGCGATAACTTATGCTGACTCATCACGCTGTTTTCCTTTGTGCTGCAGGCCGCTGCTTTGAACCGCACCGTCCCTGACTGCTGTTGGCAGAAGCACACTGCCCTGTTGTTATTGAACCAAGATAATATTGTAGGACAATTGGTGCAACAACCATTTTGCCAATCCGACCCGAATCAGGTTCAGCCTGAGCGGCACGCAGTGGAAGGATCTGTTAAAAAAAGCCCCGCCTGGGCGGGGCTCAAACCAGGTCAATCAAAACTTACATTGAATAACGCACACCCAGAGCAAAGGTACGGCTATACATGGCAGTACCAAAGTTGTTGGTGGTTGGGTTATTGCCGTAATAACTCTGATACACCTCGTTGGTCAGGTTGGTACCATCCAGAGTCACTTCAAGGTTGTCCAACAGCTGATAACTCAACTGGAAGTCCATACTGGCTTCCGGCCGGCGCCGCATTTCCAGCGGGTTGGCAAACAACGCCGCTTCATAGTTGGCAAGGAAGTCATCACGCCATGCATAAGACAACCTCATGCCTAACTTGTCTTTGTCATAAGCCAGCACCAGGCTATAAGACGAATCCGACACGCCAAACACATCAGTGTCTTTATAACCTGTGATATCACCGGCTGAATTGGTATCAGGTGTGGTTTGTGACGATGAAAGCGCAGTGTAACTGGCCTGCACACCAAAACCGTCTAACACCTGAGGCAAATTGTCCGGGAACCAGACTAAACCAAGTTCAGCACCGGAAATATCACCATTGGACGCATTGTACGGCTGGCTTAAGATAAATTTGTAAGGTGTTGGGTCAGTGGCTGATTTGTCATGCATCACAGCACGGCGGAAACCCACCACAAAACCTTCCACATCACGACGGAACAAAGTACCGTACAAAGAACTGGAGTCGGCAAAATACCATTCGAGCGCAAAGTCATAATTGCGTGATTCGGTTGGTTTTAAATCCGGATTACCACCCCCTGCGGTACCATAACCAATACCTGTTACGTCTTCGTTATAAATAATCAGCGGGTTTAAATCGCCAAAAGACGGGTAACGCAAGGTTTCGGTATAAGCCAGACGCATTTGTAAGTCATCTGCCAGTTCATAACGTAGTGTCACACTTGGCAATAAGGTGCGGGTTTTGCTTTCACCCGGCGTCATAGGCTGAGGTACACCAGGCGCAGTTTCCTGATAAAACTCAGAGTCAGTGTCGATGCCGGTGTAACGTAAACCAATTTCACCGTCCAGGGTACGGCCAGCAACTTCAGTTTCGTATTTACCCTGCACATAAGCCGACAAAGTGGTGGATTCAATATCAAAAGAGCGGTTTAAACCCAGTTTGTTCATGCCGTATAAGGTGCGGAATTCATCGGCATTTTCGCGGATATGGTAACCATTGGCCACAGCCCAGCTGGTTGGCACCTGAGCTTCGCCATCCATAAAACCACTGTTCACCGAGGCTAAACCTTCAATAGACGCCACATTCAGGCCGCCACCACAACAGCGATCTTGCCGGCTGAAGGCGGTTTCAGCGCCCCTTTTGTCATAACGTATACCGGTTTCAACTTTGGTGAAAAAGCCGGCCAGGCTATAAGACAAATCTGAGGTCAAAGTAACGGCATCGCCTTCATCACTGTTGGCGTTATCGTACATACCGTCAATCAGATAAGCGGAAGCATCTGCCATAGTCGACTCGTCAACCGCTGCGGTGGCCGGATCATCTTCAAAACCAAACCCCGGCATACCGTCATTCTGGTTAAAGTCGACATTGAGCTTGTAATTGTTGCCGGGACGGATAAAACGCATGGCAAAAAAATCACTTTCGTATTTGCTGGACTGGTACACCACTTCAGATTTAAGTGTCAGATCTTCATTTAACTGCCAATTCCCGCCCAGAGCGTACAACATACTGTCGGTTTTACCTGTGGATAAATCACCACTGGTAAAAACCCATGGATGCAACACTGAACGCGATTTAACAATATTGGTGCCAGGGTGATACACCACATTGGCAGCAGCCGCCGCCTGGGTTGGATTCATCCCGGCATAATCCCCCCACCAATCGGCAAAGGAGAATAACAGGCTGTTAAAACCTTCGTTGCGATAGCCGTTATAAAAAGTTTCAAACACATATTCAGCGTTTTCATTGGGTGAAAACTGGAAAGACAGATTGGCGGCAGGACGTTCACGTTCACCATTGTAGTCACTTTGGAAAATCGCGTCCCGGCCCAGCATATAAGCGGTTGGTGTGCCATTAATATTAAAAACAGAACCTGCTGCTGAAGGTAAACCTTCCAATAAACCAGCTTGCCAGATAGGATCTTCACTGACGCCACCACGGGTCGGCCATACCCGCTCAAAAGGGGTATAAGGTGCAGTGGTCGATTCGGTCATAAAAGGCACCATGGCGCCTGCGGTCACACTTTGATCACGATAACGGATACGCGAAAATGACAGGTTAACCAAAGCGCCAAACTGGCCCTGGCTGCTATCCCAGCGATCGCTGGCCAAGGCGCTGATGGCCGGGTTAGTGGCATCATTTTGTTCGTTGTAAATACCACGGCCGGCCACAATAAACTTGGAACCATCAAAATCAAAAGGCCGGTGGGTTTTAACGTCAATGGCGCCGGCAATGCCACTTTCAATCTGGCTGGCCGAACGGGTTTTAAACACATCAACTTGTTTTAACAAACTGGCGGGAATGTCCTGCAGTGCCACAGCAGTGCCGGCAGCGGTAAAAATATTACGGCCATTCACAGTGGTGGTAATGTCATTTAAACCACGAATGGACACACCTGACACTTCACCTGAACCACGGTTGGTTACCTGTACACCAGTCACCCGTTGCAAAGACTCAACAACGTTATTATCCGGGAATTTGCCGATATCTTCGGCCACGATAGAATCAACAATTTGTTCGTTTAATCTTTTGATACCTAAGGCTTTGTTCAGGCTACCGCGGATCCCTTTTACCTGAATCACTTCAATAGACTCAGTTTTATCTTTTTTATTCTGAGATGTGGTTTCTGCTTCCTGCGCATAGGCTACCTGGCCGGAAAGCACCAGCAGTATCGCACTGGACAAGTGGCTTCGCTTAAACATGGGTCGTCTTCTCCCGTCATTGTGTATGAATGCCTTGCAAGTCCATCACTACCCGAACTTTTCCGGCTTATTGTTTTGTCCATCTGCAGCTGCTGCAGCACTGAATATCACTGCAAAAGCGGCACTGTCAAATTATTATACTTCTATAATACTATTGTATGATTATTTAACTGTCAACCAAAGTTACGCCCTGATGACAATTTTATTTATCCATTTAAATCATGCACTTACTATATTTAACGATTTCAGGAACCGCCTTAGCGGATCCCTTCACTGCTCATGATGACACGTTGTAGTGTGCCGTCGCTGTTGTAATACAATGGATCTATGGCCACTGAACGACGAAAACGGCCACCGCTGGCACGCCCATCGGTCGGCGGCACTGCACCGTTGTGGTAGATAAAATAAGATTTGCCCTGAAACTCGATAATAGCTTGATGGTTGGTTTCAGAATTACCGGCAATTTCATTCAGAATGCCCTGATATTGCCATGGGCCATTAATACTCTTGCTGCTGGCGTAACAGATTTTCTCCGGAAAACCGCAGGCATAAGACAGGTAATAACTATTGCCTTTGTGATGCACCCAGGCAGCTTCAGTAAAGTCTTTTAATTCAATGGTTTTTATCTCACCATCCAGCTCGGTCATATTGGCTTTGAGCTTGACGTACTTCGCCACCAGATTGCCAAAAAACAAATAAGCCTGACCGTCTTTATCGATAAACACCGCAGGGTCAATGTCGTCCCAGTCGTTTTTTGTCTGAGTGGTCATGTCGTTACTTACCAGCGCTTTGCCAATAGCATCTTTAAAAGGCCCTAGCGGGCTGTCAGCCACTGCCACTCCAATAGCAAAACCTGGTTTATCGTCTTTATGCCTTACTGTGGTGTAAAAATAAAACTTGCCGTTGCGTTCAATGGCATGGGCAGCCCAGGCATCGCCTTTGGCCCAGCTAAAATCTGTTGCTTTGAGCACTGGCCCGTGGCGTTGCCAGTTTTTCATGTCTTTGGAACTAAACAACAACCAGTCTTTCATCACAAAAAAACCATTGTTATCCGCAGCTTCATCATGTCCGGTGTACAGATACACTGTGTCGCCATGCACCAGTGCCGCCGGATCTGCCGTCAGCACATCGTCAAATAACGGGTTTTTTGCCTGCAGTGGCAAGCTGGTGCTAAGCACAGCGCAGCAAAGCAGCACAGGCCATAGTTGTGATAGTTGCGATAGTTTTTGATACATCTTTGATCCTTATGCCGGCCCCGTCAGGCAACGGGCCTGACGGGGCTGGCTATCATATTGTATTATTTCTAACGGGACCGGCAGCCCCGTCTGCTCAGGGCAGCTGTTGTTGATACAGTTGCAACACTTCTTCGCCGGTAATGGCTTCGTGATAAATATTCACTTCATCCAGCATGCCTTTAAACGGCGTATCCCAGAAGTTCACCCCCAACGCAAAACCCGGGGCGCCGCCAGTGCCAAACACATTCGGGAAGTTGTTGCCGCTAAACACCTGCTGGCCATTCAGGTAAATTTTCAGGTTGCCGCTACTGACCACAAAAGCCAGATGTGACCAGCTGTTCAGTGGCACCCGCTGGCCTATACCGGCGTCATACCAGGCGGTGCCAGACCACAACATAGTGTTTTCACCAACACCACCATGGCCACGCGGCACCAGACTTACCCAACTGCTGGCGCTGGCATAACCAAAAAACGCTGTGCTGTAGTTAGTCAGCTGCGCCGGATTTAACCACAAGGCCACACTGTAGCTCTGATCTGTGATCAGGTTATCCGGTAAACGTACACCTGAGCTGCCGTTCAGCACCAGCGCCTGGCCGCTGACACCCGCCTGATAACTCAGACTGCCACCCGCCAGATCCAGCCGCTCCGCTGTGCTGCTACCGCTGTTAAAACGGCCGGTGATGTCTGTCAGATCGCTGTTATCAAAACTAAAGTGTGCATATGGCGCAGGTGGTGCCAGCGATCGTACCGTCACCACAAAATCACGTTGTTGTTGCAAACCATTTAAGGTCACAGTGGCAGTTAACGTCAGCTGCCGGTCTGTGTCATCAACACCTGGCCGCGTTACTTTGCCACTGGTATCGATGGTATTGGTATCGCTGGACTGCCACTGGATCACACTGGCAAAAGCACCACTGCGCGGCAAGGTTAAATCGTTACGTACGGCGGAAATATCTCCCAGGTTGAGGTTATTTACCGCAAGTTGCAACAACTGCACGTCGCTGAGCCTGTCCACATCCAGCGCTTTGATTTCCGCAGCAGTTAAAGCAAATTCATAGATCGCCAGCTCGTCAATAGCACCTTGAAAGGGGATGTCCCAATAATTCACGCCCAGCGCAAAGACCGCCTGTACTGTGCTGAACAAATCACGGAAATTACTGCCGGTAAATTTCTGCTCACCGTTGATATACAGACTCAGTTGCCCTTGCTGCACGCTGAAAGCCACATGAGTCCATTGGTTGGCCGGAATTTGCAAACCGGCACTGCCATCAAACCAAAGCTGGCTACCACTCCACAACATAGTATTTTGATCCCAGCTACGCGGTACCAGACTCAGCCAGCTGTCATTGCTGGCTGCGGCAAAAAACGCCGGCGTAAACTGAGTCAGCACAGCAGGATTCAACCACATCGACACTGTGTAAGTGTGGCTGTTGATCAGACCATCCGGCAGCCGCACCCCACTTTGACCATCCAACTGCACTGCCTGACCGACCTGGCCTGCAGCAAAACTGACAGCGCCACTGTTATCCGGTCTGTTACCTGTGGCAAGTCCGGCGGCAAAAGCAGCGGTACTGTCCGTCAGATCCTGTTCAAAGCGGTACAAAGCGGTGCGGTTATAGGCTTTACGCGCTTTGACAACAACCATAAAGGTTTTGATACGCTGCACCCCGTTGCTGCGGATAGTGGCAGTCAGTTCAACCTGGGCATCACTACGACCGGCAGCTGGTTGTTCTACCTTACCGTTTGCGGCAATCACCAGCGGTAATGAAGAAGTCCACTGGATGGTTGCGCCCTGGGCACCACGGTCGGGCAGCACTAAATCTGTGCTGGTTTCTGCCGGCAACTGCAGGCTGTCGGCGGTGTTTTGCACCAAGTCGGCACTGCCAAGTACCGGCAATCTGCTGCCCCACACTGCTTCGCCTTTGCCCGACAAGGCGCTGAAAGTAGGCACCAGCTGCGTGGTATTGTCATTGTATTGCCAGGAAAGCACCCCGTTAAAACTGCCGACGCCGTCGATATTCAGCGTGATCTGTTGTTTTTTGCCCAGCACATAACTGCCGTTCAGGTCGCCACTGATACTGCCGTCGGCATGCAGACTCAGGTAAACCGACCTATGGGGTGTGCGGTTGATATCTTTGCCATGGTTGATGAACTGATAGGTACCAAGCACATCGGTTTTGTCGACCAGATTATCACCCTGAATGGGCGCATAACGGTGGGGGGCCGCTACCAGCCAGCCATCAGCATTCACAAACAGCTGATGTACCCGGATTTCGTGGCCTTCGCCTTTATCCGGGAAACGGGCATGGAAAATGACAAAATGTTGTTTTGTCGTGGTGTCGTAATAAGCTGAGTTGTGACCAGGCGCCATATAACCATGGTCCGAACCCGGATCGCCCGGATTGTGTTCAAACACATGGCCACCCATTAATTTCACACCAAAGGGGGCTATAGAGGACCAGCCACCGGAAGCCGCCAGCATATTGTTCCCTTCAGCATCGACAAATGGCCCCTGCGGACTGCGCGAGCGGGCAATCCGCATGTTATAACCATCGTTTTGTGCAAAACCACCAAAAGAGGTAAACAGGTAGTAATAGTCTGATTCCGGGCTGTAGAACATAAAAGGCCCTTCAATAGCGCTGTAATAACCACCCATTATTTTGCTGCCATAACCCTGTCCCGGCAAAGCAAAGCCGGTTTGTGGGTTGAGTTCCAGCACAAAAATACCGCCGGAATAAGAGCCATACACCATCCAGAGCCGGCCGGTTTTATCAAAAAACACGTCCGGATCTATGGCGTTTGGATGAATATTACCGTTGTAGATGTTGCCATCCACCCCAGGGTTTTCGCTGCCGCGATGACCACTTTTCAGCATCAGGCCCAGATTGCGGTACGGCCCTTCAATCTGCTCAGACACAGCCACGCCCAAATAAGAACGTGACGAATCACATTCGCCGTTTTCCGGTGAAGCACAGTGGTTGTAATAAAAATAATATTTGCCGTCCGCCAGCTGGATCACGTCCGACGCCCAGGAACCAACATGGCCGCCCGACCAGGCAATTCCTTCGGCCGCTTCGCTCTGATAAGTGGCGAAAAGCGGATTGGCATTATTGACGCCTTCAGCCACCAGCTGCCAGTTCATCAGATCAGTACTTTTCGCCACCGCCAGATGGGAGCCAAACACATAAAAGCGGCCATCATCCAAACGGATCACCGAAGGGTCATGCACAGTCGCATTTTGGTAAGACACCGGCGTTGATAATGTCGGATCCGGCAAATGGTCATCAGACTGCCGCTGATAAACCGCAGTAGCGTAACTGAACATCCCCCTGCTGTTGGCAAAATACACCCGCACCGGCGTGGTTAAGCTGGTGACATTAAAATAAGGCCGGCCAGCGTCGTCTTTGCCATGTGCATTGGTCACGGTGTAACTGCTGCTGGTGATCACCAGCCTGAGCGGCTGCTCCGCCGTTGGCGCGGGTGCCTGCAGAATCTTATTGTCGGTGTAATAACCCAGATTACGCACTGTGACTCTGACACCTTGTTGTACCTGGGCATCTGGCAGCGGTTGCCACTGGGCTGCCTGTGCTTCACTGGCAAACACCACAGTGACAACAGCACACAACAGGCATAATAACGGGCTGAATAACAGAGGCTTAAACATGATGTTTGCCTCCGGCACAGGCTAAATGACGCTGCCGGCGCCATAACAACAATAAAGCGGTCGTGAATAAAACCAGACTGGCCGGTGCAGGCACAGCCGTACTTTGTAACTCAAGGGCGCTCAGCTGCAACTGGTCACCAAGCACAAAATCATTGTCTTGCAGACCAAATTCCAGCGTCAGGTTGCGGCCAATCCAGGCAGTTACCTCAAAACGGCCGCCACTGCTTAAATCCAGCGCATCGTTCGAATCTAAATCCCGCAACTGGGCAAAATAAAAATCGTCGGCACTGCTTAACATGGCCAGTAAATCCAGCTGCAGCCACAAGGCCTGACCACTGGCGACCGGCCCCAGTTGCAAGTCCTGAAACAACACCAGGCTCCAGATCTCCCGCTGTTGTTGTTGCACTGTACTTAATGTCAGCGTCGCGCCGTTGTGGCTAAAAGCCGTTGTATACTGGCCAAAAATATCGCCGCTGTGCTGGCCGGACGTGCCGTTTTGCAGATCAGTCCAGCTAACTGCCGCCTGCCAGTGATCCAAACCCTGGCTGAAATCCGGATTCAGCAAAGTGGCCTCTGCCATACCGGAACAAACCAGCATCAGCGGCAGCAGACAACGCCTGAGTGTTTTTTTCATCATCTTCTCCTGTTGCACCACCGTTCAGGCGGTGGCCTTGTTATTCACCTGCTATTGCAGGTTTTGCTCCTCTGCTCTATCTGCTGAGCTGACCTTTGGCTGGTCAACGTCAAGCAGATTGAACGTGAAAACTGTGGGTCTGAAGTCTTCGGGCCACACAGCGCTGCCTGATGCAAAGCAATAAACACAGGAAACAAGGCCAGGGGACAACAGCTGCCAATCGCCAGCTGCAATATCACACAAATGCAATATTGTAATACAATATTAATAAACTAAGATCAGGGTTGCTGTAAAGAGATCAAATAGGGAAATTTTGATGGTCGGAGCTGACATCACCGCTGGAAAATGCCGTTATGGCGTTGTATTGGTAAAACGAAGCGCATGACTGGCGAAGTGCATAACTGGCAAAACGTATTGCTGGGAAAACCCATGATTGCAGCAAGCAGCATCCCGGCTAAAAGCCCTTTCAGGCTTTAGCTGGGATGGCCTGCAAGCTGGCAACTCCCTATGCCCTGCTCGCTGTTGTATATGTCCTTGCTGCTGTGCCTTAGCTGGAACTTATTGCACTGCTCTCAGGTGAAACAGCTGGCAAGCAGTGCCATTGGCCGGTGCCTGAGCCAGCATGGTTCCGTCGGCAAGACCACAGCTGGCCAGATCCAGCACCTGCTTGCTGTAACTATTACTGAGCAACAAAGCCCCCCCCTTGCCAAAACTCAGCTGCCAGGCTGCGGTTTTGGCCTTGCAACTGCTTTGCACCAGTTTGGCACCGGGCACCACCGCATCCTCTTGTATGGCCAGGCAAAGTTCCGGCTGCTGTTGTGATTTAAACTGCAAACCGGCAAGCCTGGTTTGTTCCGCAGCACCGCCTGTTGTTTGCTCTGGCAGCACAAAGGCCTGCCATTGTTGACAAGGCTCGCCGCGCCAGCGTTGTTGTGTCACTAAGGCCTCGTTGGCTGCCGCCTTGTCACAACCCCCTGCCGTTAACACCTTGCCGGATTGTTGGCTGATCAGCGCAAACACGCCCTGTGGCAACAGTTGCCATGGGCCGCAGTTTTTATGACCAGTGCCACAAGATAAAGTCTGGTTATTCGCCAGATTGTGCAATGAAGACCAACCATCAGCAGTCGCGTTAAACTGCCATTGCTGCTGGTTTTGATCACGCCATGGCTGTAATTCAGCGGCATTAACACCTTTTGTTTCCAGATGACCGGCGCCTGCAAGCACCTGGCCCGAAGCGCTGTCGACCAGACGCACTGCTGCTGTTGCCATGGCGTCCGGCTGCCAGAGGTTGGCTTTATCACAAGCTGCCAGCTGTGACTGAGCGGTTTTTCTGCCCGCTTTATCATCAGGCTGGCTCGTGGCCAAACACAGGCCGGAGTTTTTATCACGCAACCGGTAGGCCAGCCCCTGCACTTTACCAATACGCGGGCCTTGTTCACCGGATGGCCGCGCCACCTGAATGCCGGGCGCCAGCGGCTCGCCAAATAGCGGCAGGCCTTTGGGGTCAAAGCTGAACTTTTGCGCCCGTAATGAACGGCTGGCACCACAACCCTGGCTGGCCTTGTCGTTGCCGTGATAAACCAGCCAATGTTCTTTGCCATCCGGCGATTTAAAGAAGCCGTTATGACCAGGGCCAAACACTTGTCCGGTGCGGCTGAACACTGGTTTATCGTGTTTTTTCCAATGCGCGGGGTTAAGCGCATCATCCCCGACCAGCTCCATCAGACCAAGTTTATAATCTGCTGTGTCGCAAAAACTGGCTGAATAAGTCACAAAGGTGCGGCCGTTGTATTTCAGGGCCGCTGCGCCTTCAGTCACTTTGCGGCCACTGGTTTCCCAGCCAAGCACGGGCCGGGTCAGCACCTGATGCTGTTTGCCGGCCGTTAAGGTCCAGGGGTTGTCCATCTGCGCAATCAGATTCAGCTGTTCGTCGCCCTGCCACTGCGAATACAACAGATACAAATTGCCATTGTGTTCGAGGTAACTGCCGTCAATGTTCCAGCTGTCCGGCATCATGGCGCCTTTGTACTGATAAGGCCCCATCGGGTCGTCACCGGCACTTTCCAGCACGTTCAGATGTTGATGATCCAAAGTGCCATCCTGACCTGCTGTATACATCAGATACCAGCGATAACCATTGGGCCCTTTTAAGCGGTGAAATTCAAAAGCCCAAAAATTACAACAACGTTTCGGATCAGTGTCCGACCAGACATAGACTGGCGTTGCTTTGGCAAGGCCGGCCAGGGTTGGTGATTTACGCATCACCAGTTGTGAAGTCCAGGTGGTGGTGGTCAGATAATAGTTGCCGTCAAAATACTCCAGCCAGGGATCAGCACCGTTATCAAACAAAGGGTTACTAAAGGCACCCGCCTTTGTTGCTGCAGCCTGGGCAAGCCGGGGCTGTTCTTTTGCCAGCACTGTTACCGGCATGGCCAGTAAGCTGGTTGATAAGGCCAGAGCGCAGGCCTGCCATTGAAGAGGACTCATATATTACTCCTTCGCAGCTTGTGTACTGAACCGGTACACAATACGGCTCTGATATTGCTGGCCTGGCTCCAGCACAGTCGTAGCAAAATCCGGCTGATTGGGTGCATCGGGGAAATGCTGCGGCTCTAAACAAAAACCACTCCGATGGCCATAAGTCCGGCCTTTGCCCTGGATACTGCCATCAAGGAAATTGCCGGAGTAAAACTGCACTGCAATATCGTCAGTCAGCACTTCCAACACACGGCCACTTTTTGGCTCCAGCACCAGACCGGCCAGCACCAGTTCTTTATCCGGTGTATTTTTCAGCACAAAGTTATGGTCATAACCCTGGCCAAGTTTCAGCTGGGCATCATCGGCGGTGATATCACGGCCTATAGCTTTGCTGCTGCGAAAATCAAAAGGGGTACCGGCGACATGCTGTAGTTGCCCGGTCGGGATCAGACCAGCCGCCACAGGCGTGATTTTTTCGGCCGGAATGGTCAACTCGTGACTCAGAATATCGCCTTGACCTGCCAGATTAAAATAACTGTGCTGCGTCAGGTTCACCACTGTGGTTTTGTCGGTCGTGGCGGTAAACAACATTTGCAGCTCGTTGTTGTTGGCTAGTGTGTAGGTGACTTCAACCTGCAGATTACCCGGATAACCCTGGTCGCCGTCCGGGCTGAGCAGGCTCAGCACCACACCGACGGCGTCGTGCTGTACAAAGGTTTTGGCGTCCCAGAGTTTTTTATCAAAACCCTGCACACCTCCATGTAAATGATTGGCGCCATCATTGGTGGCAAGCTGATAACTGGTGCCGTTTAAAACAAATTTGCCCGCAGCAATACGGTTGCCATAACGACCGATAATGGCCCCAAAATATGGGTTATTTTCCAGATACTGCGCCAGGTTGTCGTAACCAAGCACAATGTCAGCACGTTGGCCTTTGGCATCCGGCGTGACCAGCCGCGTAATAATGCCACCATAATTGGTCACATCCAGTTCAATGCCATTGGCATTTTTCAGAGTGTATAAACTTACTTCACGGCCGTCGGCCAGCTGGCCAAATGGCTTTTGTGTAACTTCGGGGCGCATGACTTTTATTTCCTGCTGAACGTCTGAGGGAGATGCTGTTGTTGCTTGTGCAGCTGCGCCTGATGACTGAGTTGGTGCAGGCGCCGGGCCACAGCCCGCCAGTTGTATACAAATACAAGCGCCGAAAAACAACGGCAGCGGACCTTTGGCCCAGGGTTGCTTAAATGTCATGATCACACCTTGTCTGAGTGGCTAACTATATTTTGTACTTTTATAATACAATTAGAGGTTGTTAGACAAGATGTTTTCGGTGTTAAAACTGCAGCTCACCGTTTTGCACCAGAATACAGTCCATACCAGCAGCTGCTGCTGCCTGCTGACCTATAGCGGTATCTTCAAACACCACACAGTGTTGTGGTGCCACGCCAAGCTGCGCCGCCACAGTTAAAAAGGTTTCCGGATGGGGTTTGCCTTGATCAACATCTGTGGCAGTGACCACTGTATCCACCAGCGCCAATAAACCGGTTTGTTGCAGCATTTTCAGCGCATGACTGCGGTCGGCACCGGTGCCAATACCAATTTTTAACCTGCCACTATAATGCTGCAGCAGCTCAACTGTGGCCGGAATAAGGCTTGGCACCTCATCCAGCTTTTCCCACAGCTCCCGTTTGAGCTGCGCAACTTCCCGGACGTCATGCGACAAGCCATATTTTTCATTCAGCAATACCACTGTCTGATCGGTCGGCACACCACCCAGATTATGCATATATACCGGGTCAAACGGATAACCATAACGCTCGCACGTCTGGCGCCAGGCAATGCCATGGCTGCCCATTGAATCAATTAAGGTGCCATCCATATCAAAAACAATGGCCTGATAAGCTGTTAAATCCAGCATCTGTGCTCCCTGATAGTTGCCAATTTCTAGTTATCCAATCCCAAAACAACAACAGGCCCAAAGGCCTGTTGTTCATTCCATCAAAGGCAACACCGGCCGATATTACAGCCCCTGCTTCAGGAAATAATAAGCTGAGCTTTGCCGCAGTTCGTTTTTCAGCTGACGGATATTGGTAGCGTCGTCAATGATCACAGTCTCGACGCCTGCCATTTCGGCAAAATCCACCACCATATCTGTGGTCACTGCCTGACTAAACACAGTGTGGTGCGCACCACCGGCGTGGATCCAGGCCGCAGCGGCCACACTTAAGTTCGGTTTAGGTTCCCATAAAGCTGAGGCTACTGGCAACTGTGGTGTGCCTGCCGGTGGCACAACAGTGTCTACTTCATTGATCAGAATGCGGAATCTGTTACCCAAGTCTATAGGCGACACGTTAATGGCCGGGCCTGGTGCAGCACTAAACAACAAACGCGCCACGTCACATTTTACACCTATGGTATGGCGGTGCACTTCAAGCCGGGGTTTGGCGGCTGCAATCGACGGGCAAACTTCCAGCATATGGGCGCCTAACACCTGGTCACGGCTGCCAAAGTTATAGGTGTAATCCTCCATAAAAGAACAACCACCGGCGCGGCCCTGGCCCATCACTTTCATAATGCGCACCATAGCCGAGGTTTTCCAGTCGCCTTCGGCGCCATAACCATAACCCTGCGCCATCAGACGCTGGGTGGCAAGACCAGGTAAACCACTCAGGCCAGCCAGATTTTCAAAGCAGTTGGTAAAGGCTTTAAAACCACCTTTATCGAGGAAACTGCGCATACCAAGTTCAAGCCGCGCTTCGTTTTTTAACATCTGCAGCGCGTATTCATCGCTGAACACTGCCGGCGCAATGTCATAATCCTGCCGGTATAACTCAAGCTGGCTGTTGATGTCACTGTCGCTGACGGCATCGACCACCGCGACTAAATCGGCCAGGCTGTAAGCATGAACTTCATAACCAAACTGAATTTGCGCCGCCACTTTGTCGCCTTCGGTCACAGCCACCTGACGCATATTGTCGCCAAAACGCGCCACTTTTAACGAACGGCTTTCGGCCCAGCCCATAGCAGCGCGGCACCAGTCGTCAATGTCCTGCACCACTTGCGGATTTTGCCAGTGACCCACCACCACTTTGCGTTCTTTGCGCATTCTTGTACCGATAAAACCAAACTCACGACAACCATGTGCACTCTGGTGTGTGTTCATGTAGTTCATGTTGATCTCAGCCCACGGCAACTCAGCATTAAACTGGGTATGTAAATGCAGGAACGGCTTACGCAGTTCATTCAAGCCTGCTATCCACATTTTTGCCGGCGAAAAAGTATGCATCCACAGCACCAGACCCACACAATCAGGGTTGGCATTGGCCTGCTGGCACACTGCAAAAATTTCTTCCGGGCTTTTTACCGTCGGTTTCAGCACCAGCTGCACCGGCAATTTGCCACTCTGATTCAGGCCAGCCACAATAATTTCACTGTCCTGTGCTACGGTTTGCAGCACCTTAGGACCATATAAATGTTGTGAACCGGTGACAAACCAGACTTCTTTAGTATTCATCATCTTCAAATTCCTCTTGGCTGCGGCCGGCTTACGCCTGACCGTAATAAGCGTTTTTGCCGTGTTTACGGAAATAATGTTTGTCCATTACCGCACGGGCCAGCAGGTCGCCTTGCGGTGCCAGGGTGCGGGTTAAATAAGCCATTCGCGCAATTTCCTCGAGGATCACTGCGTGATAGACAGATTTCGCTGCATCTTTGCCCCAGCTAAAAGGTGCATGGCCGGCGACCACCACCATAGGGGCCGCCAATGGATCCAGCTCAGCAAAAGCCCGCACTATCTGCACGCCGGTTTCTTCTTCATAGTCGCGCGCCACCTGCTCCATGCTCATTTCGCCGGTGCAGGGCACTGCGCCATAAACAAAATCAGCATGGGTGGTGCCCAGGCAAGGAATAGGCAATTTGGCCTGCGCCCAGGCGGTGGCATAAGTTGAATGGGTGTGGGTGACACCACCAATCTCCGCAAAATGGCGGTATAAATGAGTGTGAGTTTTGGTATCCGATGAAGGGCGTAATTTGCCTTCGACAATCTGGTTATCCAAATCAACAATCACCATGTCGTCAGCGCGCATATCTTCATACGCCACACCACTGGGTTTTATCGCAATGACCCCTTTGGCGCGGTCGATTTGTGACACATTGCCAAAGGTGTAAATCACCAGGCCGCGTTTTTGCAGCTCTAAATTCGCTTCAAAGACTGCACGTTTTAATTCGGTGTAACTCATATGCCCTCCTGTGCTTTTGCATCCACAAAAGCACCAAGCTGCTGATATTGCTGGTATAGGCGGTCGTAAATGGCGGCATCTTCCGCATTGGGTTTGTAGGTCTGGCATACCGGCGATGCCATCACCTGCTGCGCGGCAGCAACTGAAGGGAACACACCAGCCGCCACTGCCGCAAAAATGGCAGCACCCAAGGCGCAGCTTTGTTCGCTGTCGAGCACAGCAATGTCGCAGTTCCAGACATCGGCACAAATCTGCATCACCAGCGGTGATTTTTTCGAAATGCCACCAATCACCACAATGGAATCAACAGGCACACCCTGCTCGCGAAAACGTTCGGTAATAGCGCGCGAGCCATACGCCGTTGCCTCAACCAAAGCGCGGAAAATTTGCGGCGCCTGGCTACCCATTTTCAGGCCGCTGATCGCCATCGCCACCCGCTGACTGGCATCGGGCGTGCGCCGGCCATTAACCCAATCCAGTGCGGTAATGCCGGTTTGACCAGGTTTGAAAGTTGCCGCCTGCAACGACAAAGCGGGAATTATCTGCGCTTCCAGCCCGGCCAGCGCCGCGGGCGTCAACTGCTGACCCAGTAACTGCAGCGGAAAACTCAGCAGGTCGCGAAACCAAGCATATAAATCACCAAAAGCCGACTGACCGGCTTCCAGTCCAATCATGCCCGGTAACACCGAGCCATCAACCTGACCACAAATACCACGCACTGATTTGCCGGCCAGTAACGCCGGGCTGGCAACTGTAATATCGCAGGTAGAAGTGCCCATCACTTTGGTCAGCACGCCTGGCCGCACATTGGCGGCGACGGCCCCCATATGGCAGTCAAAAGCGCCATATCCGACCGCAATACCACGCGGCAGACCGAGACGCTGCGCCCATTCAGCACACAAACGACCTGCGGTTAAATCGGAAGTTCTGGTGTCTGCATTCAGGCGCTCAGTAAAACCGTCCAGTACGGGATCAATACCGGCAAAAAAATCATTGGGCGGGAAACCGCCCCAGCTTTGGTGCCACATCATTTTGTGACCGGCGGCGCAGCGGCCCAGATAAAAATCGGCCGGCGCCGTGGTCTCGGTCAACACTGCCGTGATCCAGTCGCAATGTTCAACAAAGCTATAAGCTGCAGCCCTTACCGCTGCGTCCTGACGCAGCACATGCAACGCTTTGGCCCAGTACCATTCAGATGAATAAATACCACCGATAAACTGCAGATAATTTGGCCCGGCACCACGCGCGGCATAAGCATTGGCTGCAGTGGTAATTTCGGCCGCCTCAGCCACTGCGGTGTGGTCTTTCCACAAGACAAACATCGCATTCGGGTTTTGCGCAAATTCCGGCAATAACGCCAAAGGCACACCGGCGCTGTTAATAGCCACAGGTGTCGAGCCTGTAGTGTCGACACTCAAGCCGACCACTTTGGCGGCACTGCCTTGTGGTGCTTGTTGCCACAAGGCCTGCAGTACCTGCTCCAGGCTGTCAAGGTAATCCTGTGGATGCTGACGGAACTGGTCACGACCCGGTTCACAATACAAACCCTGACTCCAGCGCGGATAGTTCACCACAGCACTGGCCAGTTCGCGGCCGTCTGTTGTATCGACCAGCAAAGCCCGCACCGAGTCCGAGCCATAATCAATCCCAATTACATAAAGCGACATAAGCACCTTTTTATTGTCAGCATCGACATCACAGAACATTAATTGTATGATAATATCACCATTAGAGGGCTGTAAAGATCATATAAAAATATATTTTGATTTTCTCTGAGTGTTTTATGAGTTTATGTTGACTGGTAAGGGCTGCAGCAAGAGGTCAATACAGGTCAAAGAAAAAAATCAACCAGTGCATGTTGCATTAGCAGCAGATTTCACCCAATTAAATATGATAAATGAGGGAGTTATGTCGGACCAATTAAGCCAGTTAAAGCAGCTGACCACTGTAGTCGCAGATACCGGTGATTTTGCCGCTATTAAGCTGTATCAACCGCAGGACGCCACCACCAACCCGTCGTTGATTTTAAAAACGATTGAACAGGCGCAATACCGCCATCTGGCAGCTGAAGCTTTGCAGTGGGCTGCAGCAACCACTGAGGGTGATGCCCGCATTACCCTCGCTGCCGACAAACTTGCGGTGCTGATTGGTCAGCAATTGATGGCGCAGGTACCGGGTTATGTTTCAACCGAAGTGGATGCCCGTTTATCTTTTGATACCATGGCAACCATTGAAAAAGCCCATCAGCTGCTGGAGCTGTATCAGGCGCAAGGCTCAGACATCAGCCGCGTACTGATTAAAATTGCCGCAACCTGGGAAGGTATTCAGGCGGCGCGGGTACTGGAACAACAAGGCGTGCGGTGTAATCTGACGCTGATCTTCAGTTTTGCCCAGGCCCGCGCTTGTGCCGAGGCCGGCAGCTACTTAATTTCGCCTTTTGTTGGCCGTATTCTGGACTGGTACAAAAAGCAGCAACCGGAGCAAGATTTTAGTGGTGAACAGGACCCGGGCGTGTTGTTTGTGCGTCGGGTATACCAGTATTTTAAAACTCACCGCTACCCCACTATTGTAATGGGTGCCAGTTTTCGCAACAGCGAAGAAATTCGCCAGTTGGCCGGCTGCGACCGCCTGACTATCAGCCCGGCATTATTGCAGGAACTGGCCAACAGCACAGGCCAGATAACACGCCGGTTGCATGCCGATGTCCCGGCCGCAGCTACGCCTGCTACCCTGACCGAAGCGCAATTCCGCTGGCAAATGCTGGAAGACCAAATGGCCAGCGACAAACTGCAGGAGGGCATCCGCCAGTTTGCTGCCGACCAGCAGAAGTTAGAACAGATTTTACGGGGACTGTAACGACCATAGGTGCTGCGTTTTGTCAGACAAAACGCAGCACTCAACTACTCCACAGCTTACAACCGGCCCCTATACACCCGCCAGTAAGGCGTTTGCTTGAGCAACAATATTGGCCGGACTAAAACCAAAATGTTGCATCAATACCGGGCCTGGAGCCGATTCACCAAAACTGCGCATGCCGATAATGGCGCCGTCGCGGCCGGTGTATTTGTACCAGTAGTCCTGATGCGCCGCTTCAATCGCCAGAATTTTACTGCCAAGCGGCAATACTGCAGCCTGATAGGCTGCATCCTGTGCATCAAACACATCAGTGCTTGGCATCGACACCAGCCGCACCGCCACACCGGCGTCTGCCAGTTGTTCATAAGCCTGCAGCGCCAGCCCCACTTCAGCGCCAGTAGCTAATAAAATCAGTGCAGGTATACCGCCTGCAGTCTTGCTTTGCACAGCTTCACTCTCTTTTACAACATAAGCACCACGCTGAATGAAGCTGATATCCAGATCCGCTGGCACCACAGCCTCGGTATTTTGCCGGCTTAATACCAGCGCCGTCGGGCCATTTTTACGCTTCAACGCATGCTGCCATGCCACAGCAGTTTCGGTGGCGTCAGCTGGCCGCCAGGTTGATAGGTTCGGTGTTAAACGCAAATTCGGCACTTGCTCCACCGGCTGATGGGTTGGTCCGTCCTCACCTTGGGCAATAGAATCGTGGGTGTACACAAAAATACTCTGAATGCCCATCAACGCGGCCATGCGCACTGCATTGCGGCCATATTCCATAAACATCAGAAAAGTGCCGCCAAAAGGAATAAAACCGCCGTGCAACGCCACACCGTTCATGATGCTGTTCATGCCAAATTCGCGCACGCCATAATGCAAATAATTGCCGTCCTTGTGTTGATGCAACGCTTTGGCTTCAGGCCATAAGGTCAGGTTAGAACCGGCTAAATCGGCTGAACCGCCGAGAATTTCCGGCAACACTTTGGCAAACACCGCAATACTTTGTTGTGACGCTTTGCGGGTGGCTATCGCCTGTGCCTGTTGCTGACAAGTCAGAATATGCGCCTTGGCCACTGCGGCAAAATCGACTGGCAGTTCAGCATTGAGCACGCGGCGGCTGAACTGCCCGGCAAGTTGCGGAAATTCCGCCTGATAACGCAGCCACAGTTGCTGCCAGGTCTGTTGCCTTGACTCGCCTTTGCTGCGTTGATCCCACAACGCCGCAATATCGGCCGGCACTTCAAAGGCCGGCCAGGGCCAGCCAAGTTGTTGCCGCACCGCTTGTACTTCAGCCTCCCCTAAAGGCGCACCATGACAATCATGAGTACCAGCTTTATTTGGCGAGCCAAAACCAATGACGGTTTTACAACAAATCAGCGTCGGCTGGCTGGTATTGGCCTGCGCCTGGCGGATAGCCGCAGCAATAGCGGCGGCATCGTGGCCGTCGACATCGCTAATCACCTGCCAGCCATAAGCGGCAAAACGTTGTGGCGTGTGGTCGGTAAACCAGCCTTCAACATGACCATCAATCGAAATGCCATTGTCATCCCAAAACGCAATCAGTTTACCAAGCTTAAGCGTACCGGCCAGCGAGCAGGCTTCATGCGACAGCCCTTCCATCAGGCAACCGTCACCAAGGAAACAATAAGTGAAGTGGTCCACTAAGGCAAAACCCGGTTGGTTAAACTGTGCTGCCAGCGTTTTTTCCGCCACCGCCATGCCGACCGCATTGGCAATGCCGGCGCCAAGTGGCCCAGTGGTGGTTTCGACACCTGGTGTATAACCATATTCCGGATGGCCCGGTGTTTTTGAATGCAGCTGCCGAAAACGTTTGAGCTCGCTGATTGGCAGGTCATAACCCGTCAGATGCAACAGTGCATACAACAACATAGAGCCATGGCCGTTTGACAACACAAAACGGTCGCGATCAGCCCAGGCCGGGTCTTTTGGGTTATGTTTTAAAAAATCACGCCACAGCACAGTGGCAATATCGGCCATGCCCATAGGGGCACCCGGATGACCGGACTTAGCCTGTTGTACCGCATCCATCGCCAGCACCCGAACCGCATTTGCCAGCATTTTGTTCTTTACCGCATCACTCATGATGTTCCCCAGTCATTATCCATCACTATTAATATTGTATTACAATTAATCATGACAAAATGTCAGCACAGTGACAAGGGCAAGCGAAGAATAAACTGCAGCCTGTTGGTGTTGTCAGATCCACAACACCAACAGGCTGACAGATCAGGCAGCGTGCTGCTATGCCTGTAGTTCACACCGGGGAGAGGTGGCAAAGCACAGCAGCTGCTGACAATACAAAGTGCAGCAACACACCCTGTTGGCGCAACTTAGCAACCAAGGCAGTTAAATTTGGCTCAGCTCACCCTCAGCCGTATTGCTGCTTTGCTCTGCCATCAAGGCAAAATGACTGGTAATAAAGTTTTCAAAAGCAAGTTTAGGGTCGATATGAAAACCATCGATAACATCTTGCCGTCCCAGTGCATAAGCTTGTTCAAACAGGTTGATGAACATTTGATTTGACGTCATTTCCTCAACATCAATCTGCCGGGTCATAGAAGAATTGGTATTCACTTTCATGCGCTACTCTCATTGATTGTTTACCCAAAATCCATTTGTTGGGTCTGGGGCAATGTGATAACACAGCCCCCGCGCACACAATCTATTAAACGAAGATAAAGACCTGACAAATTTCTGATACTTATCTGACAAAACAGCACGACCAGTGATGAATGTTGTTTTTCATTCTAAAAATCAACAACTTAATATAAATCCCCGATAAAGGTATTTCAGAAAAAAAGTCAAACTGAACCAGAGTACAACAGCAGCTCAGCTGCGTAAAAACGGCCCTGAGCTATACCTCTGCAGTGAACACACCACAAACAGAGGCGCTTGGCAGGCATCTGCACTCTGTCTATACTAGGCGCGTCGTATTGAATGGTCGGAGGACTGACTTTGTACATTTTGTCGTTAGAACAACAACTGTCTGCTGAACTCAACAGAGTTAATTTTGATAAATTGATGGTTGAACAACCTTATGAGTACAAGTCCATTTTCCTGAACAAAATACGCCCGGACTCTACCAACCCCAGATTTCTTCCTGTGGTGATTATTCCAAATCAGGATGCTTATCAGGTCGCGACAAAAAAAATAACCAAAAGCCAGCTGATTGCCCGTTATGATGCCGAAAACAAAGTTGTAATTGGCAAAGCATGTATAGTGAATTGTTTTAAATACAATTCACCAGACTGGAAAAAAGCTAACAAAACCATTGAGTCAATTACCGAACTGGCAAGCAATATCGCAGTGTCGGAAATTATTCAGGTCCCTACTATCTATCCAACTGAAGATGGCGGTTATCAGATCCTGACCGGGCACCGCCGTTTTTTTGCCATGTTATATGCCAACGGTCTCGATAGTGCTGCCCATTTTAAGCTGTACCTGTCCCGCCCGGCATTGCCAAAAACCAAACAATTTCAGGAAAATGCCAGCAGGGAAGATTTGCCCCAGTATGGCAAACTGCAGGCATTTAAAGACGCTATGCTTGAAATTGAAACCCTGAGCAGTATGCGGCAACGCCAGGAAGGAAAAGTACTGACGGTGAAAGAATGCGCCAGTATTCTGGGTGTCTCTATGGGCGCTTTTGATAATTATAATGTGTTAACAAGGTATGCTGCTGTGCTGGATGCTTATCATCATGGTTATGCCCAACCCTTTATAAAAATGAAAAAAATGGTGTTGTCGATTGAAAATTCTTATAAAAGAAAACACAACATTACAGCGCTGAACATCGATCATAAAACCGCAATCAATCAGCTGATCAAAAAAGCCATCTTAAAAGAATCCGATACTAAACCAAAACAAAACCCCAAAACCTACCGTATAGCTCCCATTACCTCAGTGGATGTATTAAAAACATTGTTGTCGGTGAATGTGTTTGAACTGGAACTGGGCATCGACTGGAACTCACTGGACTGGCAAGACAATCGTCAGGTGAATGACGCCATTGCTGCTGTGGTCAGTTATATAGAAATGAAAAACAGCGCCTGACTTTTGTTGCTTAACAAAGATGGTGCTGTATGAATACGGCGCTTTTAACTTTGGGTTGTCGCCTGCTCAGGCGCAGCAAAAACAGCAGCTGCATGGTGTTTATCAAAGCACCAGAGCAGCGACAGAAGCACCCAGGGCTGCACCTGCCACAGTGTCTGATGGAAAATGCACACCAAGTACTACTCTGGATAAGGCCACCCAGAGTGCCCAGCCATATAACACAGGTAAAGCCCATGGATACCAGACACCCAAAGTGCCTGCAATCAAAAAGGCCGCCGACGTATGACCTGATGGAAAACTAAATTTATCCTGCGGGACAACGGTACAACAAAAACCTTCAATACAATCTGCCGGCCTGTCCCGTCTGCAGATATTTTTGGTAGAAAAATAAATAACCCGTTCAATAATAAAAGCAACAACCACCAGTTTGACAATATCATAATGTTCTAAATACAGTAAAAATAAGCCAAGCAGAACATACAAAGGTCCATCGGCCGAAATTGATATATAACGGCAACAGGGCACAAAACCCTGAATATCTTTGATACCTTGGGTTTTCCCAAGCAGACAGAGGTCTGCCTGATGGATCGACTTTAACAGTCTTGCATAAAATCTGCTGTGATTGACTGTGTTCATCAGTACACCTTTCCTTGTGGCAGTGCCTGATAAAAAAGGCACCTTCTGCTGCATCAACTATGCGTCCCTGCCGACATCAAAACGGATCCCTGCATAACAATCTTTAATGTTATTAAACATTTGGTTGCAAAACACCTGATAGGCATGTTCCGTCAGCTGCTTCTTCAGCCAATGCCATTTATCCAGTTGCAGCAGAGCCATCACTGGCGGGACAGGGAAATTCTGACACGCCAGAAAGGCAACTCTGGTGCCTGCACCACCGGCTATTTTTTTAAACGACAAATAGCCGTCGTCACACAAGGCCGAACCATTGGGGCTAAAAACCGTGTACATCCAGACTTTTTGTTCATCGTCGCTGTAGTCAATTTTCTCCAGCTTGTATACATCCAGATCCCCTTTGCCCATAAAAGCCGCATAGTTTGGCTGTGGCAAAGCCACAATCCGCACCACCTGATGCACAGCCCTTGCCTGCGGATCCGTCAGAACCACTTTGGTATCAGTACTGACCGAATCCCGATAAAACTTACCGGCATGGGTAATATCCACTTTTTGGATAAAATCGTCATAAGGCAAAGCAAAATCACGTTCACCATAAAAATAAACCGTATCCTGCTGATGGATCCAGCGCATCCCGGCTTTATTCGGCGGCACCGCCAATAACTGCTGCTCAATATCACGTAACACCGGGATGATTTTTTCGTAATCAGCTGGTTGATATTGCTGAATATCAATCAACAAAGGTTTTAACTCACGCACCACCCTTTGTTTGGCAAAAAAGATCCGGGGTGCTCTGGCAATATTGGTAATAACGTCTCGCATAGATAACAAACCTGTTGCTCTGTTAAAGGGAAGGTGGTGTTGCATCCGGCTGTTGTGGACTTAACAAAATGCTGTGATGAAAACCAAGCCTTGGATCACTCCACCAATGCAAAGTCTGATCAAACTCCTGCAATGACGGCATCTTCACAGTAAATTTCACAGTGTTGGCCGGATAGTTGTAAATGGTAATAGAATTCAGGCCCCGGTTTGCGGTAAACAACAACCCCTGGTTAGCAGACAACTGACAACCATACACTGAATCCAGAAAAGCACCACGCGACACCAGAATGGCTCTGAGATGCTGATGACCATGGGTAAAAATAGAACCCCGGGTCAACGAATCCAGAATGGTGCGCAATCGTTGCCGGGTTGCACCTAAACGGCTGAAAAAGTCAGGTCGTGCATCCAGAATACGATACGAAGACAAGCTTTTCCGGTCTATCATCATGATGGTGCCACTGGCACCGTTACAATAAATAAGTTCCTGATCTGACAGGCAGACATCTGAATTGACATGGGCATGAGTATCCTGCCCCGTGGCCCAGTGCCGCACTACAGTGCCTGTGGCTGCGTCAATTTCATAGGCATACTCTTTAAACTGGGCAATAGACCATTCATGGTAATTATGACCATCCTGAGGCTGCACCCGAAAAGACAATGCATAAAACTTATCTGTGACAGGATCACAAACCACATGCCAGCAAGTGGTTGGCAGCACAACTCTTTTGGTCGTTCTGGTTTCAAGGTCAAAGATACCAACTTCACAACCTTCACCCAACACCGGGTGGTCCATACCGCCATACACCAGATAACGCCTGGACGCCGTCATTTTCAGCGCATGTGGCACTTTCAGCCCGTGGTCACAGAGCCGGACCGGCTGTTCGGGATTATTTAAATCAAACTGCCACAGACCATTACCAATAGTGACTATCACCTGCGAATTATTCAGCCAGACCGCATGGGTACTGCCTTTGATCGACGAATCTGTTGCTTCAAAACGTAAGGTCGAAATTCTGCTTAATTCCTGCAGTGTTGCAGTGTCATAAAACATCAGGTGCTGGGCTGTGCTACCCAAAAAACCAGTCCGGCGATCCGGACTGATACTAATGGCATGCCCACCGGCCATGCCGTCGTAAAACTTTATATCAAAGTTGTAGTCATCGGTTTGTGGGTTGTAGCGGAACACACAAACGCCCGCTCTCCCCTCCAGACCATTCAGACCGTTACCATCTAAAGCGATGTGAAACTCATACGGAAATACCATGTGCCCATTTGTCCTCGTCTGCATTAATCCGATTGCCTGCGTTACTTTTTGGCTTTTGCGCAACCGATTTCAAAATCTTTGCCGTAATACCGCGCCAGAATATTGTCTGATGTGGTGTACCAAAATGCTTTATAAGCAAACCGGGTTAACAGCTCACGGAACCATTTCCAGCGGCTGAATCCGAGGAAAACCATAATGCGTGGTAATGGAAACTGCTGTAATGCAACAAATTCAATTTTGGTTTTGCCATCCGGTAACCGGGATAAAGACAGATAACTGTCGTCTGCAACTGTAGAAGCATTCGGACTACAGACAGTTCTCATCCAGTTGATCACCTGATCCTGATGATATTCCTGGAATTCCAGCTTATACACATCCAGCTCATCTTTGCCGAGAAAAGCCGAATACGCAGGTTGTGCCAAAGCAGCGATACGCTCAATTTGTAGCACAGGGCGGCCTAACCCATCCCGTTTCAGCACTTCAGTATTAATACCAATCACGTCGCGGAAACAATCACCAACCCGGCTGATCTCTATTTTGCGCACTAAATCGTCGTAGTTGATATCAACATGACGTACACCATAAAACTGCACACAAAGTTCACCGTCATAATGGTAAATCCATTTCATACCATCGCCTGACAAAGGCAGGGGTTTGAGCCGGTCTGCCACTTGCTGGGTGGAAGAACGGTCATATTGAAAGTCGGCAGACCTGAATTCGGTTAAATCTAACCGGATTGGTAACTTCTTGCGTGGTAAAGTATTTTTAGCAAACATAATTTGCATGGCACGTTTTAACTGCCGCAAACTCAGGTCCGTTTTTAACTGCCCTTGTGGCACTGTTTCATCGGATGCGTGATGTTGATACAACTGCTCTGCCGCACTTTTTGCCGCCTGACTGAAATTGTTTTTCGCACTAACCAGACTGTCCTGATTGCTCATAATAAACCCTCTAAGTTCAATGTATTGATCCGGGTCGTGGCAGCACCAGCCGCCATCCGTTAACAACCCTGTTATTTAAGCTATAGCCAGCTGCTGCACCTGCTCCACAGCTTCATCCACAAACAACACTTTTTCGCCGAATAATCCACGCAGAATTTGTTTGGTGACATCAGTCAGCACGCGCTCTGCCACAGGATCAACAATGCTTGCCAAAGATGGCACGCCAAAATCAAAATCAACTATTAATGAAGCTTTGACACCATCTGGCTCAGCAACCAACACCCAACCGCCAAAAAACTCATCAAAATCGCCTTCTATCTGACTGAAATCAAGCCGCAATTTATCGCGGCGAAACCAGTCTTCTTCTGTCCAGCGCAACAGGCCGTTCCTAAACTTCACCACCCAGCTGCTGTGCACGTTATCGTCTGTGTGTTTTTCAACATCAACAGAAACAACAACATCAACCAACTCAGCGTAATGCCGGAAATCCGCCAGAGTATCAAATACATCATTTGCTTCGGCGTCCGGAATAAAAGAATGGATCTCTACATGCCGCATCTTAAAATGCTCCTACTGAATTCACTGTGGTATATTGCCGCGCCAGCGCTTTACAGGCGCCTTCAAAGGCCGTAAGTAAAAACTCAACTTCGGCGTCATTCATAATGGCCGGTGGGGTAAACCTGAGTACTGTGCCGGCATTCAACGAATAATTAACCAATAAATGGCGTTCAATCATTTCAGCCAATAAGGCACCGGCAAAGCCAGGTCCTTTCATTTCGACACCAATCAATAAGCCGGCACCGCGCACCTCTTCCACCAGATATGCACAGTGTTTTTTCACTATTTCTTTCATCCGGCCTAACAATACTTCACCTATTTGTGCAGCTCTGAACACCAGATTGTCTGCAATAATAGCTTCCACCGCGGCGCGGGCTGCAGCCATTGCAATAGGTGCACCGGAAAAAGTGGAGGTATGAATAAAAGGGTCTTTGTTAAAGGCCTGGAAGGCTTCAGCTGTGGCCACCATAGCCGACACCGGCACTATGCCACCGGACAAACCTTTCCCAACCAACATAATATCCGGCGTAACATTTTCTCTGTTTGCCCCCCACCAATAACCCAGACGCCCCATACCGGTTTGGATCTCATCCAGCACCATCAGAGCGCCATATTTGTCGCAAAGCGCGCGCACTTGTTGCAAATAACCAAAAGCAGGGATCCTGACGCCACCTTCACCCTGCACCGGTTCCAGAATGACACAAGCCTGCGGACCGGTTTTCAGTGCTTGTTCCATTGCTGCTACATCACCAAAAGGCACAGCAGAAACGTCAGGCAATAATGGACGGAATGGGTCCTGATACAGCCGGTTTGCCGTGACCGACAAAGCACCAAGGGTTTTGCCGTGATAACCGTTGATGGTGGTGATTAAACGTGTTTTGCCAAGTGTCCGGGCCACTTTAATGGCCGCTTCAGTGGCTTCAGTGCCGGACCCGGCAAAATGCACATGGGCCAGCCCCTGAGGCACCACCCGACACAAAGCTTCAGCAGCAAGGGCTGCCTGAGGTTCAAGTAATATTCTCGAAGCTATCGGATTGGTTTGAATTTGTTTGATCACCGCCGCTTCAACATGAGGATGGCGGGCACCTAACAACATCACACCATAACCACCGGCATTCAGATATTTCTGACCATCCAGGGTTTCCACCCAGGCACCTTGTGCTGAAATTTCAGTTTCAGTACCAAACACATCTGAAATTTTGGCCCGGCCCCGGGATAGGTGCCGCCGGTATAAGTCGGCAATTTTGGCACTGCTCAGTTGATTTACATCGTTTATTTGGGTTACAGACATACAGAATCCTTTCAGAATTAAACCATTGCCAATTGTTTTCCTTCACACCATTCAAACAGCGACTGTGCTGAACTGTGGCGTGACGGTGGATG
>NZ_JAVBXS010000042.1 GCF_030824435.1 Rheinheimera sp. | reverse complement strand
AGAAAACCAGGTACCGGCTTTTGACTTTGTTGTGATAACCACTGCTGCGCAAGATTGGCCGCAACAGGCGGGACCAGCCATTTCTGGCAACGGCTGAGAATAGTCGGCAGCAGTTGTTGTTCATAAGCAGTTTGTAACAACAAAAAACTATTGGCACCTGGTTCTTCCAGATTTTTAAGTAAAGCGTTGGCGGCAGCTTCTGTCATTTTATCTGCTTGTGGCAGCAGAACAACCCGGGCACCACCTTGTTGTGGCGAGCCCTGCATAAAATGACTCAGTTCACGCACCGCATCAACACCCAGGCTGGTTTCGCTTTGTAACAACATTAAATCAGGGTGATGACCGGCTTTGACTAACATACAACTTTTACAAAGGTCGCAGGCTTTTGCCGCAGTTGGCTGACTACATAACAGTTGCTGCGCCAGATTTTTAGCCAGCAGATGTTTACCAACACCAGCCGGCCCGGTCAGCAATAAAGCGTGATGCAGCTGACCTGCCAAAGCCAGAGCACCAAGTTGCAGCTGCAGAGGCTCCAGCCAGGGCGTCGTTACATTGGCAACACTCACTTAAAGTGCTCCGTCAAAGCCCGCCTTATGGCCTGTTGCACCTGCACTAACGGCTGGCTGGCGTCTATAACGCTGATATTGGGTTCTTGTTGTGCAATTTGCAGATATTTGGCTCTGGTGCGCTGAAAAAACGCCAGTTGCTCCAGCTCAATACGGTCAAGCTCACCACGCGCTTTAGCACGTGCAAGGCCAAGCGCCGGGTCAATATCCAGATAAATGGTAAAGTCTGGTCTGGTATCGCCAAGCACTGCACTGCGGATTTTGTTGATCAACGCTTCATCCAGTTGCCGGCCGCCACCCTGATAAGCACGTGACGATAAATCGTGTCTGTCACCCAGCACCCAGTCACCACGTTCAAGTGCAGGCCTTATCACCTGACTAAGTAACTGCACTCTGGCGGCATACATCAGCAGCAGCTCCGTTTCAGGAGCCATCTGCTCTTGTTGCACAGCTTTAACCAGAGTGCGGATTTGTTCAGCAAGTGCTGTACCACCGGGTTCGCGGGTTTGCACCACAGTATGTCCTTGTGCGACCAGCCAGTCTTTGACCGTCGCGACTGCTGTTGTTTTACCAGCGCCCTCCAGTCCTTCAATCACCACAAACTGGCCTTTTTTCATGACTTTTTCCCAAAAATATATTGTTGAACTGCTTTGTTATGGTCATCCAGGCTGGCGGAAAACTGATGGGAACCATCCCCTTTTGCGACAAAATACAACATCTTGCTGGATTCTGGTTTTGCCGCAGCCTGCAATGAAGTAGCGCTCACCAGCGCTATAGGCCCGGGCGGCAAACCAAAATGCACATAAGTATTGTACGGATGTTGATCTTTTAAGTGCGCCCTGGTGATATCGCCTTGATAACGCTCTTTCAGGCCATATATGACGGTAGGATCTGTCTGCAACTTCATTTTTAGTCTGAGTCTGTTGATAAAAACCGAAGCTATCAGCGGTTTTTCAGCAATAACACCGGTTTCTTTTTCGACAATAGACGCCAGAATCAGCAATTCGTAAGGGCTCTTCAGCGGTAAACTCTGATCCCGTTGTTGCCATGCCGCACTCAGTTGTTTTAGCAGCGCCTGATGGGCGCGTTGGTAAATGGCAGAAGCTTTGTTATTGGCAGTGTAATAATAAGTTTCAGGGAAAAACAGCGCTTCCAAATCTGCAGGTGGTGTTCCCCACTCGGCTGGCCATTGCACTAAAGACTTTAAATCTTCGGTCGATTGAATGTCGTTTTGCAAAAACGGCGCTTGCTGTAACGCAGCTAAACTTTGTGACAGAGTTTCGCCTTCACGTAGCATCAGACTAAATTGCGCCGCTTTGCCACTGCGAAACAACGCCAGCTGATTTAATAATAAATCGGGAGCCACCGCATAAACACCAGCTTTTATCTGCCGAAGCTCAGGATGAAACACTGTGAGTACTTTAAACTGCCAGCACTGGGCCGACGTTAATAAACCCTGCTGTTGCCATTGCTGGCATAAAGACGACACTGAGTTGCCGCTTTTAACCTCAAAATAAGGCCCGGTGAGTGCCAGCCGGGTCTGACTAAATTGTTGTACCTGATTTCTCAGACCAAAAGCCATGACAAGCAGCACCAGAAAAATTGCAAATAAATTCTTTAACATCTTGTTTTAACTACCTTATTCTGAAGATGCAAGCAACAGCTGCTGCACAGGCCGCACCAATTCAAGACCCAGTGGCTGCTGTAAATAACGGCACACAGGTACCACCCCCATTAGGGCATTGCTGGCAAACATTGCGGTCGCTTTTTGAATATCCTGCTGCTGATAGCGCCCCAGGGTCACATCCATATTGCTAAGCAAAAACGAGCGCATGACACCAGCGACTCCGGCCTGGCTGAGCTCTGGTGTACACCATTGGCCATCAAGATAAAAAAACACATTGGCACTGCTGAATTCGGTGACATAACCCTGGCTGTCACACACCAGTAATTCATCAAAATTGCTTTGTTCTACTTCAGCTTTATGCAGCACTGTTTCAAGCCTGCTGGTGTGTTTGATGCCTGCCAGCAAAGGCTGAATACCCAGCTGCAGTTTTGCCATACCAACACTGATGCCTTGTTGCTGTGCTTTAGCATAATCAGGCAAAGGGCTGCTACTGCAATACAGATCGGGTTTATCAAAACCCAAGGCACTATAACCGCGGCCACCATGACCGCGACTAATCAGCACTTTAACCACTTGTTCTGGCTGGCTGATTTGCGCCTGCGCTGCGGTTTTTACTTCTACTTCAGCAAGAGGGGCAAAACCAAGGCGATGCATCGAAGCTTGCAAACGTTGCCAGTGCAAATGCCAGAATTGCAGCTGGCCATTTTTCACCCGGATAGTGCTGAAAATGCCGTCACCATACTGAAAACTGCGGTCAGAAACAGAGAGTTGCTGCACAAAATCGCCCAAAACGATGAAAAAAGGCAGTATGCCTGAAATTTTTCAGCCTGAAAATGACAAGACCGCCAAAGCGGCGGTCTTGTGAAGCACATGGCTTCAAACATGTACTGTTAAGCATGTTTGAAGCCTTTTAGCCTTTATATTTTGCGAAACAACACTGAACCATTGGTGCCGCCAAAACCAAAAGAGTTGCACAGTGCATACTCCATCGACACCTGGCGGGCTTCATGTGGTACATAATCCAAATCACAACCTTCGTCCGGGTTATCCAGATTGATGGTTGGTGTCACCACCTGATCCTGCAGAGACAAAATAGTGATAATGGATTCAACAGAACCTGCAGCGCCCAACAAATGGCCAATCATCGATTTACTGGAGCTGACCATCAGTTTGTCAGTAGAACCGGCGAATACTTTTTTAATCGCCATGGTCTCAGCAATATCACCTGCCGGTGTTGAAGTACCGTGCGCATTGATATAACCCACCTGATCGGCAGCTACACCGGCATCACGCAGCGCATTTGCCATGGCATTGGCGCCACCACGGCCATCTTCCGGTGGTGATGTCATATGATAAGCATCACCACTCATCCCAAAACCAACCAGCTCTGCATAAATTTTTGCACCACGGGCTTTGGCGTGTTCGTATTCTTCCAGCATCACAACGCCGGCGCCGTCACCCAGCACAAAACCATCACGGTCTTTGTCCCATGGGCGGCTCGCTTGTTGTGGTGCATCGTTACGGGTTGACAGTGCACGGGCGGCACCAAAACCACCCATACCTAAAGTAGTGGATGCTTTTTCAGCACCACCGGCTAACATAGCGTCAGCATCACCATAAGCAATCATACGGGCGGCATGACCGATATTGTGCACACCTGTGGTACAGGCCGTGACAATACTGATATTTGGACCCTGTAAGCCAAGCATAATCGACAGGTGACCGGCAATCATATTGATGATGGTGGATGGTACAAAAAACGGGGACAATTTACGGGGACCACTGGCCAGCAGTTTTTCGTGGTTTTCTTCAATTAAACCTAAACCACCAATACCTGAGCCAATAGCAGCGCCAATACGGCCAGCATTTTCTTCAGTCACTTCAATGCCTGAATCGCGAAACGCCTGGATACCGGCAGCGACACCGTACTGAATAAACAAGTCCATTTTCCGCGCCTCTTTGGCCGGGAAAAACGACTCGACATCAAAATCTTTAATTAAACCAGCAAACTTGGTGCTGTAGGCTTCAGTATTAAAATGGCTGATTAAACCAATGCCACTTTTGCCTTGTTGCAGACCCTGCCAGGTGGACGCGACATTATTGCCAAGTGGCGTCAGCATCCCCAATCCAGTTACAACGACTCGACGTTTAGTCACTATGTCCTCCGCAAGGAAATTATCTTTCTCTGCTTTACTGCTTCAAACCGGTTTTAGATCATCGGTTTGCTTATGCCAGAAATGAAAACGGGTAGCCTAGCTACCCGTCTGCATCGCGCTTTGCTTATTCAGCGTGCGCTTTGATGTAGTCGATAGCAGACTGCACTGTCGTGATTTTTTCTGCTTCTTCATCAGGAATTTCTGTATCGAATTCTTCTTCCAGCGCCATGACCAGTTCAACTGTGTCTAAAGAATCGGCACCCAGGTCATCAACAAAAGAAGCTTCGTGTTTTACGTCTTCTTCTTTAACGCCTAATTGCTCAATGATAATTTTCTTAACGCGTTCTTCGATGTTGCTCATCTTTTCTTCCTTTTTCTCATATAAATCGCAACAATTCGTGCAATTTTGGATGGCGGCTAGTTTAGTGGCAAGCGCGGTCTGATGCAAGCAATGAGCGTTTCATTTCCTGCTGGTCAAACCTGATTCGCTTACACCATATACATGCCACCGTTTACGTGAATCGTTTCACCGGTGATATAAGCCGCCTGGCGGGATGCCAAAAACGCGACCGTTGCCGCAATTTCTTCAGGCTGACCGAGACGATTCGCCGGTACCTGACTAAAGATTGCTTGCTTTTGCTCATCTGAAAGATCTTTGGTCATATCGGTGTCGATAAAACCTGGCGCAATAGCGTTGACAGTTATACCACGAGACGCCACTTCTTTCGCAAGAGATTTTGTAAAACCAAGCACCCCTGCTTTGGCAGCAGCGTAGTTAGTTTGACCGGCGTTACCCATTGATCCTACTACAGATCCAATTGTGATAATACGGCCGTTACGTTTTTTCATCATGCTTCGAAGCACAGCTTTACTCATGCGAAATACCGAAGTTAAGTTGGTTTGCATAATGTCAAACCACTCTTCGTCTTTCATCCGCATCAGCAAATTGTCACGGGTAATACCGGCGTTATTGACAAGAATATCAATTTCGCCAAAGTTGGTTTTAATGGTTTCAAGACATTGCTCAATAGATTCAGCGTTTGCGACATCCAATACCAAACCCTGGCCTGCACCTAAATAATCGGCAATGGCGGCGGCACCTTTTTCAGTTGTGGCGGTGCCAATGACTTTGGCGCCTAATGCTGCAAGCTGTTCAGCAATAGCACGGCCAATACCGCGGCTGGCGCCTGTAACTAAAGCAACCTGGCCTTCTAAAGAAATAAAAGCTGTCATTTATGCATAATTCCTTATTCTGCAGCCGGATTTAAGGCTGCCTGTAACGAAGCGACGTCATTCACCGAAGTCGTCAGTAAATTTTTATCAATACGTTTAATTAAACCGGCCAGTACTTTACCTGCACCAAGCTCTACCACTTCGGTCACCCCCTGAGCGGCCAGCCATTCAATGCTTTCAGTCCAGCGCACCGGGCTGAATAACTGACGAACCAGCGCATCTTTTACAGCAGTAGCTGTATCAGCTACAGCCACATCGACATTATTCACTACAGGGATGACAGCTGTATGAAAAGAAAGTGCAGCTAAATCAATAGCAAGCTTTTCAGCAGCTGGTTTCATCAAAGCACAATGTGACGGCACACTGACCGGCAGCGGTAACGCCCTTTTGGCGCCAAAAGCTTTACAAAGTTCACCGGCACGTTCAACCGCGGCTTTATTGCCGGCAATAACCACCTGACCTGGTGAGTTAAAATTCACCGGCGAAACCACTTCACCCTGAGCTGCTTCTTCACAGGCTTTGGCTATTAAAGCGTCGTCCAGACCAATAATGGCCTGCATAGCACCAGTACCGGCGGGCACTGCGGTTTGCATATAATGGCCGCGGTTTTCCACCAGTTTGACAGCATCGGCCAGACTCAGTACACCAGCACACACCAGCGCCGAATATTCGCCTAAAGAGTGGCCAGCCAGATAAGCCGGAGTTCTGCCACCTTGTTGTTGCCATAAACGCCAGACTGCAACGGAGGCTGTTAACAATGCAGGTTGAGTGCGGAAAGTTTCATTCAGTGCTTCTTCAGGGCCATTGGCAACCAGTGCCCATAAGTCATAACCCAGTGCTTCAGAGGCCTCAGCAAAAGTATCACGGACAATATTAAATTCGGTATAAAGCTCTGTCAGCATGCCGACAGTTTGGGAACCCTGGCCCGGGAATACCAATGCAAGTTTATTTGTCATTTGAGTGCTCGCTTTGTATTTTTTTCAGACTGAACCCAAGCTGCCAACTGCTGCTTGGGTTCAAAACGTCAATAGGGATTAATATTTAACCAGAGCTGATGCCCAGGCAAAACCACCACCAAAAGCTTCCAGCAACAAGGTTTGGCCACGTTTGATACGGCCATCCCGCACCGCTTCATCAAGGGCTGTGGGCACTGTTGCCGCTGAGGTGTTGCCATAACGGTCCAGATTAATCACCACCTGGTCCATCGACATATCGAGTTTACGGGCAACAGCGGAAATAATACGCAGATTGGCCTGATGCGGCACCAGCCAGTCAATTTGTGATTTATCGAGGTTATTTGCCGCCAGGGTTTGTTCAACCACTTCAGACAATTTAGTGACAGCAACTTTAAACACATCGTTGCCTTTCATCACACCCCAACTGTTGTGGATTGATTGTTCATCACCACGACGTGGGTTGTTCACATACAACAGCTCAGAATATTTGCCATCAGAATGAATATGGGTCGACAAAATACCTGGCTCTTCAGATGCTTCAATAATAACGGCACCTGCAGCGTCACCAAACAGAATGACCATAGAGCGGTCTTCCGGGCTAATCAGCTGAGATAAACAGTCAGCGCCAATCACCAGCACACGTTTAGCCATGCCACCTTTCACATATTGATCGGCAATACTTAAGGCATAACAAAAACCGGCACAGGCGGCGGAAATATCAAAAGCAGGAATATTCGGAATATCGAGTTCACGCTGCACTTCACAAGCTGAACTTGGTAAAGCGCGTGAACCACTGGTGGTAGCCAGCACTATCATATCAATAGAATTTTTATCAATACCGGCAGCTTCAATGGCTTTTAGCGCGGCCTGGGTACTCATGGTTGCGACAGTTTCATGTTCACCAATAATACGGCGTTCACGAATACCAGTGCGTTCAATAATCCACTCGTCTGTGGTTTCAACCATGCTCTCTAAATCGGCATTGGTACGGATTTGCGCCGGGAAATAACTGCCGGTGCCTATAATGCGTGAATACATGGGGACCTACGCTTTATCGATTAATACGTGTTCCAACCGGTCTTTTATTTTTGCAGGCACCTGGCGTTCAACCTCGCGCACCGCTTGACGGATGGCACTCAGAAATGCTTCTTTTGTCGCATTTCCATGACTTTTCACTACAATTCCGCGCAATCCTATCAGACTTGCACCGTTATAGTGGTCGGGGTTCACGCCGGTTCCGATACTTTTTAACAGCGGTTTGATCATCCAGCCGAATAAATGCGCAGACATACTGTTTTTTAATGCCTGTTCAAAACGTTTAATAATGAGTTTTGCCACACCTTCACAGGTTTTCAGTGCCACATTGCCAACAAAACCATCACAAACAATCACATCTGCTTTGCCGGAGAAAATATCATTGCCTTCGATATAGCCTATGTAATTGATATCAGGGCATTCGGACAATAATAAAGAAGTGCGTTTGATTTGATCCGAACCTTTAATTTCTTCTTCGCCCATATTCAGCAACGCCACCTTTGGCCTGTGAATACCTTCCACTTCTTCTGCCATCACAGCGCCCATCACGGCAAACTGAAACAAAGTATCGGAGTCACAATTGACGGTTGCGCCTAAATCCAGCATAAACACCGGACTGCCGACTGTGGTGGGTAATGCACTGATAAGAGCCGGCCTTTCCACACCACCAAGCATCTTCAGCACAAAATGCGCCATAGCAATCAAAGCACCGGTATTGCCGGCACTGACACAAGCCTGCACCTGTTGTTTGTCGACCAAATCAAGGGCAACACGCATGGAAGAGTCGCGTTTATTACGAAGTGCTACTGAAGGTTTATCAGTCATCAGGACTTGCTGCGACGCATGTTTGATGGATAGTTGTGGGTGGGAAGGAAAACCAGCTTCAAGCAGTTGCTGCTCAAGCATTGTGGCGTCACCACAAAGGATTAAATCAAGATTGGGGAATTCGTCTACAGCAGCAATAGCCGCAGGAATAGTAGATAGGGGGCCATGGTCGCCCCCCATCATATCTAAAGCTATTTTAAGCCGTTCTGGTTGCAACGAGTGCACCGCGACTTATTTAACTTTACGGCCTTTATAGAAACCGTCAGCAGTGATGTGGTGACGACGGTGCGTTTCACCAGTTGTTGCGTCTACAGACAGCGTTGGACCTGTCAACGCATCATGAGAACGACGCATATCACGTCTTGCACGAGATTTTTTGTTCTGTTGTACAGCCATTGCTATTCTCCTAAATTCACTTTTTCTTCAATTCTTGCAATATTGCAAATGGGTTCGGTTTTTCTGGTTCCGGCTCTATATGCCCGAAGCTCGTCTGCAACTTCGCTGGATCGCATTGATCAGCATCATGCATCGGGAACAACGGTAAAGCCAGAATTAATTCGTCCTCAACCAATTGCCTCAAGTTAACTTCGCCGTGTTCGTCTTTTTCGATCACGTCGTAGCGTTCCGGAATTTCATCGTGAGCCGAATCATCCCCTTTGACAGGGCTATATGCAAAACTGCTGTCAATCGTCAGCGACATTTCGTCACCACACCTTTCACAGGTCAGACTGACAGTACAATGGGCTTCACCTTTAATAAAGACCAAGCCTTGTTCGTCGGTTCCGCAATCGATGATTACAGCAACATCACCTTCCTTGCCCAGCAATGACTCGGTAAAACGCGTCAAAGTGTTCATTGGAATGATCCCTTCGTAACTAAGCCTTTTTTGCGCAGTACGGGTTGGATCTATAGTGATTGGAATTTTTACCTTTTGCATAAGGCGCGCATCATATAGATCAAGGCCTGTGCTGTCAAAGGGTTGATCGCACTTTTGTAAATTTTTCACGCGCAAAACGGCAAAAAAATACGTATAGTGCCGTCATTCATTTGGTCCTGCGACAAAACGGAGCTGTTTTATGTCACAAAATCTTTGGCTGGCCTCAACATCGATCTACCGCAAAGCTTTATTAGAAAAGCTGACACCAGACTTTCAAACAGCCAAACCTGAAGTAGATGAAACTGCACTGCCTGGTGAAACCGCTACAGCATTAGTAGAACGACTGGCCATTGCCAAAGCAAAAGCTGTAGCCGATAAACTTAAAGAAGGTCTGGTGATTGGCTCTGACCAGGTTGCGTTATTTGATGGTGATATTCTTGGTAAACCTCATACCGCTGACAATGCATTTTTACAGCTGAAACGTTTTAGCGGCCACAAAGTCACCTTTTTAACAGGACTGGCTGTTGTTGATGCAGCCACCGGCAACATAAGCCACTGTGTTGAACCTTTTTATGTGCATTTTCGTCACCTTACTGACGACGATATAAATACCTATATAAAGAGAGAACAACCGCTGAACTGTGCCGGTAGTTTTAAAAGTGAAGGCCTTGGCATTACTTTGTTTTCTAAACTGGAAGGTGACGACCCTAATAGCCTGATTGGCTTGCCGTTAATTAAGCTGCACCAACTATTAAAACAACAAGGCCGTGATCTGTTATTACAGCCTTAATTGCCTGTTCATTTTTGACTTAGCAGTGTTTTAACAGCTCGGGTAAGCTGTGAATCACAGCTTTGGGTGCAAAAGGTGCAAAATCCTCAACACCATGCACTCCGTGAGTAATACCCACTCTGGGCATAGCAATAGCATGCGCCATCGCTAAGTCATGTATGGTGTCACCCACCATTAAAGCCTGTGCCGGTGCAAGTTCCAGTTCTGTCAGAATTTGCTTTAACATATCGGGATCTGGTTTAGACATGGCTTCATCGGCGCAGCGACTGGTGGTAAAAAAATGACCGGTGCCTGTTTCTTCAAACATACGGTTAAGCCCAACTCTGGCTTTGCCTGTGGCAACTGCTAATAAATAATCTTGTTGCTGTAAACTGTGAAAAAGCTCCACAGCACCGTCAAACAAGGGGGTTGCTGTATTGTCGTGATGGATATAAATATCTTTATAAGCTTCACATAACAAAGTAAGTGTTGGTTTATCTGCCTGTGGAAACAGTCTGGCGAATGCTGTTTCCAGACTCAAACCAATAATTTGTTTGGCCTCCTGATAACCAGGCACTGCTATATTCAGCTGTTTTGCTGCACCTTGCACACAATTGACAATTTTGCCAACTGAATCCATTACAGTGCCATCCCAATCAAAAATTACCAGTTTTACCGCAGACATCCGATCACAACCTTTCATAATCGCCAAACTATTGCCTTTGTTATTCATCCATCAAAAGACAAACAAACCAATACTGACCACAGGCAGCAAATTTGTGCTGCCCTCGTTATTATTTTTTCGTCAGTTTCAGCAGAATTTTATCCAACTCTGCATCCAGCGGCGCTTCACACTTCATCACCAAACCAGTATTCGGGTGGGTAAAGGCCAGCGTTTTGGCATGCAGATACAAACGTTTTAAACCAAGGCTGTTCATCTGAGCGGTAAATTCGTTGTCACCGTATTTATCATCACAGGCAATAGGATGACCCACACAGGCGGTATGCACCCGGATTTGGTGGGTACGGCCTGTCACTGGGAATGCTTCAACTAAAGTGCCTTCGACATAACGCTGCAGAATTTTAAAACGGGTTTCTGATGGTTTACCGTCTCTTTCATCAACCCGCACCACCCGCTCACCGGATTGCAGGGTATTTTTTTTCAGTGGCTCTGTGACTTTTTTATTCCGTGCATCCCATTGACCAGCCACTAAAGCCCAGTATTTTTTCTCTACCGTTTTTAAACGCAGTTGTTCATGTAAGTGGGTTAACACTGAGCGTTTTTT
This sequence comes from Rheinheimera sp., assembly GCF_030824435.1. Classification (GTDB taxonomy): domain Bacteria; phylum Pseudomonadota; class Gammaproteobacteria; order Enterobacterales; family Alteromonadaceae; genus Pararheinheimera. The sequence goes on along the minus strand of NZ_JAVBXS010000042.1, from coordinate 39,856 downwards.
CGCGATTAATAAACAACCTGAGGTGTCGCGGTCAAGACGGTGCACCAGCTCGAGGAATTTAGCGGTAGGACGTAATGCACGTAAAGCCTCAATCACACCAAACTGCAAACCACTGCCGCCGTGCACCGCCATGCCGGTAGGTTTATTAATCACAATTAAGTCGTTATCTTCAAACAGAATGTGGCTTTCAAGATTTTTAACCAAAGATAATTTGGTCGACACCTGATCTTTTTCTGCCGACACAACTAAAGGTGGCACCCGCACCTGGTCGCCGGCCTGTAATTTATATTCAGGTTTGATCCGGCCTTTATTGACCCGGACCTCACCTTTACGCACCACCCGGTAGATCACACTTTTAGGGACGCCTTTGAGCCGCGCCAGCAAAAAATTATCAAGGCGCTGGCCTGCATATTCTTCATCCACATCAATATATTGGATCGGGGTTTTGATTTCATCAGTCATGCGTATTTGCTGCTCTGCTACTTCGGGAATTAACAATATTTTCGGTTGCTATTATTTACTGATTGATGGGATAATCAGCCCGCTAATTGTACCAGTGGTATGAACCACTTAGGTTATTAGGGCGCTCATCAAGACGTAAGAGAAGATGTGAGGCACCGGTCGGGAGACAGATCATACCTAATTCGTGGTGAAAACCAACGACTTTATCTATCCCGAACGACAATAACGCCAGATGCTTGAGGTAATGCTGCGTAATTTGTTACCAACACCAGCACAACACCGCTTCCTGTCGATGAGCAAAAAAATTAAAAGTAAAAAGCTATAACGCAGCGCTCAAAAGCGATGTGGATCAGAGCAAATTTGTAATACGGCTGGGGTTCCAATCCGGCCGGATAAACAAGATTGACAATAACAATTGATAAATAATTGATTATTCAAGCATTCCAGTCGGGAGACTGCACCTGAATATGTTTGACAACATCTGACACGCAAACGCATGTTCGCTGTCGTTGTGGCTGAATGGACGAGTCAGACACAATGAAAAGAATGCTCATTAACGCAACGCAGGAAGAAGAAATCCGCGTTGCCCTGGTCGATGGCCAGAAATTGTACGACCTGGATATTGAAAGCCCAGGCCATGAACAGAAAAAAGCCAATATATACAAAGGCCGTATTACCCGCGTAGAACCAAGCCTCGAAGCTGCTTTTGTTGACTATGGTGCAGAGCGCCATGGTTTCCTGCCGCTCAAAGAAATTTCCCGTGAATATTTCCCGCAAGGTTATTCTTTTGACGGTCGCCCGAATATAAAAGAAGTAGTGCGTGAAGGTCAGGAAGTTATTATTCAGATTGATAAAGAAGAACGTGGCCAAAAAGGCGCTGCGCTCACTACTTTTATCAGTCTGGCCGGTTCTTACCTGGTATTGATGCCAAATAACCCACGTGCCGGCGGTATCTCCCGTCGTATCGAAGGTGATGAACGTCAGGAACTCAAAGATTCTTTAGGTCAGCTGGAAATGCCTGATGGCATGGGTTTGATTGTGCGCACCGCTGGTGTTGGCAAATCTTACGAAGAACTGGACTACGACTTAAAAGCGCTGATGAAACACTGGTCAGCTATCACCACTGAAGCACAAAACCGCCCTGCACCTTTCCTTATTCACCAGGAAAGTAATGTGGTGTTCCGTGCCATCCGTGATTATCTTCGCCGTGACGTTGGCGAAATCCTGATCGACAACACCCGTATTTTTGAAGAAGCCAAACTTTATATTCAGCAGTTCCGTCCTGATTTTGCCCACCGCGTCAAAATGTATCAGGGTGAAGTGCCACTGTTTATGCATTTCCAGATTGAAACTCAGATTGAAACTGCCTTCCGCCGTGAAGTGCGTTTACCCTCTGGCGGTTCAATTGTGATTGACTCCACCGAAGCCTTAACTGCAATTGATATCAACTCATCAAAAGCAACTAAAGGTGGAGATATTGAAGAAACAGCCTTTAATACCAACTTAGAAGCAGCAGATGAAATTGCCCGTCAATTACGTCTGCGCGACTTAGGTGGTTTAATTGTGATCGACTTTATCGATATGACGCCGGTACGTCACCAGCGTGAAGTAGAAAACCGCTTAAAAGAAGCAGTCAAACAAGACCGTGCCCGCGTCCAGATTGGCCGCATTTCCCGTTTTGGTTTATTGGAAATGTCGCGTCAGCGCCTGCGTCCTTCTTTAGGTGAGTCTGCAACACATGTCTGTCCACGTTGTCATGGCCGCGGCACTATTCGCAGCACCGAATCTTCAGCTTTGTCGATTTTACGTTTAATCGAAGAAGAAGCCATTAAAGACAACACCAGTCAAATCCATGCCCAGGTGCCGGTTTCTGTTGCTACTTACCTGATGAATGAAAAACGTGAATCTATCCGCCGTATTGAAAGCCGGTTAGGTGTGCGTATTTACATCATCCCGAACGAGCATATGGAAACACCACACTATGAAGTAACCCGTATTCGTATTGATGAAGAAATCGAAGAATCCAGTTACAACATGGTCAAAGCGCCGGCAGTACAAAACACCCTGTATCACCCGGTGTCTGATGCTGTGAAAGAAAAACCGGCTATTGCCGCTATGTCGCTGCAGGAAACCACAACAACACCAGCGCCAGTGGCAAAAGCACCGGCTCCTGTTCAGGTTGCAGCCAGTGCAGAACCAGGTCTGGTTGCTAAAGTAACGGGATTCTTTAAATCTTTGTTTGGCAGCGCACCGGCAGTGGTTGAAGAAAAACCTGAGCAGCCACAACGCCGTGTGAATAACCGCGACAATAAAAATCGCCGTAATGGCCGTAACCAAAACCGTCGTAACGAAGGTCAGGAAGAACGCGCACCACAACAACAGCGTGAAGATGGCAAGCAGGCTCGTCCTCAGCAGGACCGTCAACCGCGTAACGACCGCAACGAGCGTAGTGAACGCCCTGCCCGTGGCGAGCGTAATGAACGCACTGACCGGAACGAGCGTGCCGACCGTCCGGAACGTGCTGAGCGCCCTGAACGTTTAGATCGCAATGAAACGAAAAAACCAGCAGCTGAAAAACCGGCCAAGGTTGTTGCGGTTGATAGCGATGAAGAAGTACCAAGCTCAAGCAAGGTCACAGAACGCCGTCAACGCCGTAATATGCGTAAATCTGTACGTTTGGAAAAAGCTGTGACAGCTGAAAACACCCCGGTTGACACAGAAACGGCCGTTGCAGCTGTTGCCGAAAATCTGGCTGTTGCTCCGGTTATCAACGAAACAGTGCAAGCTGAACAGCAGCCTGTTGCTGAAGTGACAACGGCTGTTGTCGCCCGGCAGGATGCTGAAGTTGCGGTTGAACAGCCGACGGAAGCTGCTGTGGAAAGTACAGTGGAAGCTGCTGACAAAGAAGGTAGCGAAAGCCGTAGCCGTTCACGTCGTTCACCACGTCATTTACGTGCTGCCGGCCAAAAACGCAAAAAAGAGCAACAAAACGGTGAATCTGATGAATCAGTTGAAGCCCGTTATCCGGCGGATGAGCTGGTGGTGGTTGCAGAACAACAACTGGATCTGCCAATTGCGGCAGAGCCAATTGAAACAACAGCTGCTGTTGTGACAGAAACTGCTGTTACTGAAACCGTAGTGAGCAACACCGATGTTGAAGCACCTGTTGCAGAAGCAGTGGCAAAACCACGTAGCCGCAGCCGTGCTAAAGCTGTGCCTCAGGCCGAAGCTCCTGCAGTCGAAGCCGCAGTAGTTGAAACACCGGTAGTTTCTGAAACTGTTGCTGAAGTAAAAGCTGAAGTTGTAGCACCAGAACCTACCATCCCAGCCGCAGTTGAAGTTGCAGCTCAGATACAAGCTGAAGTTGTGGCGCCAGTTGCAGCTCAGGTTGCCGTTGAAGCACCAGCAGCTAAACCTGCCGCTGTTGAAACTAAAGCCGCGGTTATAGCTGCACCAGCGCCAGTTGCTGTCGCTGCACCAGCAAAAAGCCAGCCTAAGGGTAACAGATACGGCAATATGGTCACATCTACCATGACTAAACCTGTGGTGGTTGAGGCTGAGTCTGCCGCTGAAGTGCCTACGGGCATGCCAGCCGCTGAGCGCCCTGTGGTTGTTTCAACACCACGCGCCGCAACGCGCCAGGTCACAGCTGCGCCTATGACCAAACCGAAGTCAGTGGATGAATAACTGACCAAGGCAAAGCGCCGGTAAAGAAAAAGCCAGACAAATGTCTGGCTTTTTTGTTTGAGCTTTTGATCCGTCCTGTAATAAGTTGACAGATCGGAGACTTATGATGGATAAGCCAATAAAATCAATCCGTCAGCGGACACAGCGAGACTACACATTAACTTTTACAACGTCAGCTGCTGCTGGTAGAACCGTAAAATATCAGTCAGCGCTGGTGTACGGTATTGATCAGCTTCAAATAAAATTTCGTGACGTGCATTTTCGATACGAAGCACAGCCCCATCTGCACAATAAGAGCCCAGGTTTTTACAAAACAAATCCTGCGCTTCTGGTCTGACTGCTGAATCAGCACCAGCCTGCACAATTTTTACCGGCACTTTTATTTGCGCTGCAATATCCGGCATCTGTTCTGCGATGTCGCAAGCCTGCCCCAGCCATTGCCAGCTGGGTCCGCCCAGTTGTAACTCTGGTTGCTCGCGGAACAAAGTCCGAAAACGCTGATAACGCACTGTTGAATGACTGTAAATATTGCCGGCAAAAGCACTGTCCTGATATGGGCTATCGGCAAAACCTGCATAACAATCCGGACAAGTCCAGCCAAGCGCCTGTTGCAAATAACAACCATCTTTGGCGCCAAACATAAGCTCAGTATTGGGTGCATGCATAGGCGCAGACAAAGCAGCTGCTTTAAACACTTCTGGGTATTTGGCCAGATAAGCACTTGCCACTGCGCCGCCCATCGAGTGGGCTAACAACATTTTTTTATCTGGTAACTGCGCACTGAATTTGCTCAGAATAAAATGCAAATCTTCGACATAATGGTCAAAACGTTCGACATGGCCTATTTGTCGGTCCTTTAACAAACGTGCTGACTGGCCCTGGCCACGGTGATCATACCCAAGCACGGCATAACCCAAACGGCCAAACTCATAAAAAAGCTCCTGATATTTGGCAATAGCTTCGGTACGACCTGTCACTATCACAACAGTGGCTTTGGCATGCTCAGGTTGATGGTAAGCATAAAAAAGTGAGACGCCGTCCGGTTTTTTTACATTGCCTGTTGTCACCTGTTGTTGCCAGAACTGCTGCAATAACTTTGAGTTTTGGGCAAGTAAGGCTTCGCTTTGCAGTGCAAAAGGATTATCCGTATTGGCAGCTGCCGGAACTGTCACCGACATGACTGCAGCAGCGCTCCAGACTAAAAGTTGTTTTTTTACCAACTGTTGCAACACCAGTCTCATCCTTTTAGATTTTGCACCAACAATGCCAGAGCCTGTAGTTGTTGACTGATCAACTTTTGCACCCGCTCATCAGTTAATGCGCCTTCTCCATCAAAAGTACCGGCAAAAGCATTGGCAAAAACTTCGGGTTTATTAACAAAATGCAAATCTAAAAACACCCCGACCTGGCGCAGGTGATATTGGGCTCTGGATGTGCCCATGCCACCACCGGCGCCCATAATGGCGGCGGCTTTACCTGCCAGCAACCTGTTGTCCGGTTCACGTGACGCCCAGTCCAGAGCGTTTTTCAGCGCAGGCGCCAATGAATAGTTATATTCCGGGCAACCAAATAAAAAACCATCAGCAGCTTCATATTGCGCCAGTAACTTCTCTACAGCAGCAGGTTTATCAGTGAGATCGGCATTATAAAAAGGCACAGCAGATAAATCGGCAATAGTAATTTTCATTGCTGCCGGCGCATTTGCCTGTGCATATTTTAATAAGGTTAAATTGTGCGACTTCGCTCTTAAACTGCCGCATATCGCCAGAATATTCAGTTCAGACATAAGGATCCCTTTTTAGTAAATAACTACAAAATCATCAGCTGTGGCGCAATAGCGGCAGCTGGGACTTTTTGATTAATCGACAATTTCTGTTTCAGTGTGGTGCGGATAACAACGATGAAGCCAGCGGCCTGTCAACCAGCCGGCCAAAGGCAACAAGAACAATGCTGTCACTGATACCCAAAGCGGATGTGGAATGAGATAAACATTGGCCAGCGTCGCCAGCCACACCATAGCGGTGATCACCACCACAAAAAGACGGCTGACTCTTTTGACCAATAAAGTAGCCACCACAATGCCTGCAACTACACCGCTGAACCAGGCCAGCAGTACCAGCAAATACGCCATCACAGGCAGAGATTGCATATAAGCAGCGACAGCGGAAGGATCTTGCCAATCTGGTGTTGATGCAGGTGGATAAAGCCAATGACTGAACTGTTCCAGCAGCGCTATAGTGCCGATACTGACCAGCAGACCTATTAACAAAGCCAGAATTTTTTTCAGCGCTAATGGCATCATGGCTCCTCAATGAATGAAGTAGAATTTTTGTACTGGCAGTATGGCCTGTCAGCGGAAAAAAAGGCAAGCGTGACAACCACTTTGCCAATATTTGTAGATAAAACCAATAGACATAAAACAACTGCTTTAGCGCAGCGCCGGATAAGTCAGCACAAATAAATGCACTATATTCACCATAAAATGTCCGGCAACGGCCACCAGCAAACTGCCACTGCGCCAATAAAGGTAACCGTAAAACAAACCAGCCCCTGTCGCGAGCAGCGCATAAAGCCAACCACCGCCCAGATGCGCCAAACCAAATAACAAAGCCACCAGCACCATGGCAACAACAGCTCCGGTTTTTTGGCTCAGTAGGCGCTGCAAATAACCTCGGAAAAAAGCTTCTTCCACCACACAAGTGAATAGCAGGTTATTGCATGCAAATAACCACCACCAATGCGGTATCTTCCACTCCAGTGCCACAAAACCCGCAAGAACCGCCAAAGCTGAAATAACGCTAATAGCCAACAGGCTTATCAATAAGAGTTTGATAGTTGCACTGAAGTTCAAACGATAACGGCCGGTTAAATCAGGCAGCAGTAATAACAACAGGAAAAATACCAGCGGTTTATCCAGATTCAGATATAACGAAAAAGGCCGGCTTTGTGCACTGAGCTGCACCTGATTCAATAGCTGCCAGTTATCAAAACCTGGTACTAAGTGCAGACTCAGCGCCAGTGACAGCAAAATAACCCCTGAATGGCGGACAACTTTTTGCCAGCGTTTTTGACCATCTTTTAGTAAAAACACCCCGCTAAATAGTGCCACAAGGAGCACCGCTGTAGGGAGCTTCAGCCTCTCCAGTAAAATAGCAATTGCTAAAGCCGCAACAAGCAACAACCAGCTGGCCTGCCGTAACTTATTTTGCCCAGAAAAACGCAACCATAAAGCGCGCGTTTTAACCTCAGTTTTAGCATCAGCCTGAAGGTTAAGAGTGCTCATACTGGCAGCTGCTGCTTTTGCATGACTCAAAAAAACCAGCGTGATGGCAAGAGCCAACAGCAGCCAAATCAGCAATTGTGGTTGTAGCAAATCCATTTGAACTCAGTCCTTATCTGCTTATATTTTTTGCAACAGAATCACATCGTTGCCAATAAATTCAAGGCTAAAACCATCGCGGTTGGCCAAAAATAAAAAGGTATCACGGCTAAAAAAACATACATGGGTCGGGTCGTTTTTATAATGCCAAAGAGCAAACTCTGCTTGAACAGGCGCCAGCTTTGTCATCAACCCAAGCCAACCATTTGTTTTTAATAGCTTTAACCACAAGGCCCATTCGTTGACCGGTTGGTAAAAATGCTCAATGGCTTCGGTACTACAAATAAAATCATATTGTTGTGTCAGTACTTCAGGTTGATTGGCAAAATACGGGTCAAACACTGCCATCTTTTGCCCTGCTTCCTGCAACATCAAAGATAAAGTCGGGCCAGGGCCACAGCCAAAATCCAGGCCACTTAAGCCGCTATTGCCCAACCTCTCCAGCAAAGGCGCCGCCAGTTTATTTAAAAATGCCCGATAACGTTGATCCAGCGGGTTATTTTCATGTTGCTGGTAAATAGCAACTTCAGCGTCCGCCGCTAAATGACTGTTGGCATCGGCAAACACCAGCTGGCAATGTTGGCACTGAAAATAGCTGCGCTTTTTATCCTGATGGTAAAAATGGTTGTCTTTGCCAAGGCATAAAGGACAACTTGCCGGTGGGGAAAGCTCGGCCATCACAAAATAAATCCTTCTTCCGGATATAAAAAAGCCATGATACCAGAGCCATTTTATCTGTACTGCCAGATTCTGTTGCGCTTTGCTTTCTGTTAGACTTAGCCCCGCCTTTTTTCAGCAACAGAAGATGTGATGATGACTCTTGCAACCCAGGTTCTGGCGGTTAATGACGACTTGCCAATTCGTACCCATTTACCTGTTCACTCCGGCAAAGTCCGCAGTGTGTATTGGCTGACGCCGGCTGACAGCGCCCGGCTTATCAAAGAGAAAAATTATCCGGTCGCCGCCGACACCCCACTGGCTATTATGGTGATCAGCGACCGTATTTCTGCTTTTGACTGCATCTGGCACGGTGAAAACGGCTTAAACGGCGTACCAGGCAAAGGTGCGGCGCTCAATGCCATCTCCAACCATTGGTTTTCGTTGTTTAAACAACAGGGTTTGGCCGACAGCCATATTCTGGATATTCCGCACCCGCTGGTGTGGATAGTGCAAAAAGCCCGCCCGGTAAAAATTGAAGCTATTGCCCGCCAGTACATCACCGGCTCTATGTGGCGTGCTTATAGCAAAGGTGAACGTGAATTTTGTGGTATCACCTTGCCGGAAGGTCTGCAGAAGGACCAAAAACTGCCGGAAATTTTAATTACCCCTTCTACCAAAGGTATTCTGACTGGCCTTGCCGGTGTACCGGAAGCCGATGATGTGAATATTTCCCGCGCTGATATTGAACGTCACAGCAAAGCCTTTGGTTTTGAACAGGTGTCAGATATCGACCTCTATGAAAAGCTGTTAAAACAAGGTTTTGGCGTGATCAGTGATGCTTTGGCCGCGCTTGATCAGATGTTTGTAGATACCAAATTTGAGTTTGGTTATGTCAAAGGCGCCGATGGCAAAGACAAACTGATTTATATGGACGAAGTGGGCACACCAGACAGCTCACGCATTTGGGACGGCGCTGCCTGGCGCGACGGCCATATTGTGGAGCAGTCCAAAGAAGGTTTCCGCCAGTGGTTATTAAATAACTTCCCGGATCCGGATATTCTGCTGAACAAAGACCGCATGCCGGAGCGCGAAGCTTTGGCACGCGATAATGCTTTACCAACGGCAGTGATGATGGATATTTCCCGTACTTATTTGGGCATAGCAGAAAAGGTTGTTGGTAAAACAATTCAGTTGTCCGCCAATCCAAAAGCGGAAATTATCGAAGTGCTGAAACAGCAATATGGTTTGATTGATTAGTTATATTTATCAGCAACCAAACAGTAAAAAGCCCGCTTCTAATGCGGGCTTTTTACTATCACTTTCAAACCACATCCGATGGATGTGGTTTATAACAAGCGGCAAACGCCTGACATTACATCGAAATACCACCGTCAATTTCCACCACACGGCCGGTGAAAAAATCGTTTTCAAAAATGTATTTTGCGGTGTGGGCAATTTCGCTGGCTTCGCCCAATCTGCCAACAGGTTTCATTTTTTCCAAACGGTCGCGGGCTTCTGGTTTCATTGCATCTGTCATGGCAGTACGAATAACACCAGGGGCAATAGCACCCACACGAATGCCGTAACGACCCAGCTCGCGGGCCCAGGTCACTGTCATGGCAACTACACCTGCTTTGGCAGCAGCGTAGTTGGTCTGGCCCATATTGCCTGAGCGCGCCACACTGGACATATTAATAATGACACCTTTACGGCCACGTTTAACCATGCTGGCTGCAGCTTCACGGCCACATAAAAACACCCCGGTCAGGTTGACATCAATCACCGACTGAAATTGCTGTAACGACATTTTGCTTTGCAGCTCACCGTCTTTAAATTTCAGCAATAAACCGTCGCGCAAAATGCCGGCGTTGTTAATCAGCCCATCAATACCGTCAAAATCGGTATCAATAGCAGCAAAAGTGGCTTCAACTTCGGCTTCAACTGCCACATTGGCGATATAAGTGCGTACTGTTATCTGGTTGCCCAGTTCAGTTTTCGCCTGTTGTAACTGACTTTCGTTCATGTCTATCAGTGCCAGTTGGGCACCTTGTGCTGCACACATTTTTGCCATCTCCAGGCCGAGGCCCTGAGCGCCACCGGTGATAACAATAGTTTTTCCTTGTAAATTCATAATCGACCTTTATTAAAATGCTTTGAAATACAAAGCTTTATTATCAGTGTATATTGTTTTGCCAAGCTTTATTTTTTAGCAAAGAGGCGGAAAATACTGGAAAAATCCAGTTTGCCATTGCCATGACGCTGATGGGTCACATATAAATTGCGCGCCAGCGAACCCATAGGCGTTGCTGACTGACTAAGCTGGGCACATTCAGCGGCAAGACCTAAATCTTTGGCCATCAGATCCACCATAAAACCACCCTGATAATTATTGCTGGACGGCACATTGGGCTGTACATCAGGGCAAGGGTTATACAGCTCTAAAGTCCAGTTACGGCCAGAGCTTTTCAGCATAATGTCGGACAACACTTTCGGATCCAGCCCGTTGTCGATACCCAGCTGCAAAGCCTCACTGGTGCCTGCCATTAAAATAGAAAGCAGCATATTGTTGCAGATTTTGGCCACCTGACCTGCGCCCACATCACCGGCGTGGAACAGGTTTTTACCCATAGCTTCCAGCACTGTTTTGGCGCGTTCAAAATTTTGTGCCGAGCCACCAACAATAAAAGTCAGAGTTCCGGCTTTGGCGCCGCCAACACCACCGGACACCGGCGCATCAATAAAGGCTATGCCTTGTGCCGCCAAACCTGCACCAACACTGCGCGCTGTTGCGGCATCTATCGTTGAACAATCCAGCACCAAAGCGTTTTTGGCAATATGCCCGGCAACACCCTGCTCGCCCAGGTATAAACCGGCTACATGTTTACCGGCAGGCAGCATTGAAATAATAAACTCAGCACCTTTAACCGCATCCAAAGCCGAAGCTGCAACCACAGCACCTTCAGCCTGCACCTGTGCCAGCGCGTCTTTTGATAAATCAAAAGCCTGAACCTGGTGGCCGGCTTTGAGCAAATTGATGGCCATAGGGCCACCCATATTTCCTAAACCAATAAAAGCAACTAACGCCATGATATTTCCCCGTTTTTTCTGAACCGGCGGACTGCTTTAGCAGCTTCTGCAAACCGGTAATGTCTGGTTTTTGGCAGCCACACTGTGAAGTGCTGATGCCTTGATAAAAAGCGCCATCATTAAAAGTACAGTGATTAAAAGTGCAGTGATTAAAAGTGGCGGCTTCCTTGTTCTGCAGCAAGGCTGTTGCAAACAACCTTTAATCATTGTGACTTATCTTTAATGTACTTTGCCAAGCTCACAAAGCGGATGTTCGTTGTCTGGCCATGGTGAGCGGAATAATTCATCAATCACAGCCGGTGGCACTGAAGCCACGTCCGGATATAACCAATTAGGCTTTTGATCTTTATCAATCAACAGCGCCCGCACGCCTTCGGTAAATTCACCCAGCTTGCCACATTGCACGCTCAGGCAAAGTTCCAGCCGGAAACTGTCCGCCAATATTTTTGACTGGCCCAGCTGCAACAACCGATACACAATATGCGCTGTGATTGGGCTGCCGTATTGCAAAGAGGCTTTGGCTTTGCTCAGCCAGCTGTCGTCCCCTTGAATAGCCAGAATAGCTTGCATGGCGCTGGTTAAATCTGCTGTATCGGCAAGTGCCGCAATCGCAGTCTGATGTAAACGGATTTGACTGGCAGGTTGTTGATTACGCGACAGCTCTTCGAGGTTCAACAGTTCATCCGACAACTTCTGATGATTCAGAGCCACCGTATTGCCCCAACGAATGGCTTTTAGTTTTTCAATCACTAAAGATTTTTTATCATGCGGAATAAAATGGTCAGCTAAATCAATCAGTTTAGCGTCAGCTGCATTAATAGAAGCACCGGTTAAGCCTAAAAACAAACCACAACCTTTAGGCATGCGGTTTAAAAACCAGCTGCCACCAACATCCGGATACAACCCAATCGCCATTTCCGGCATCGCAATACGCGACGTGCTGGTCACAATACGGTGCGACGCGCCGGCCATTAAACCAAGGCCACCGCCCATCACAATACCATTGCCCCACACCAGCACAGGTTTATCAAAAGTGTGAATAAGATAATCCAGACTGTATTCTTTGGTGAAAAAATCCCGCACATAAGGCTGAAAACTGCCGGGTTCACTGCGCATACTGTGATACAAATCGCGGATATCCCCACCGGCACAAAAGGCTTTATCGCCGGCACCTTCCAGCATCACCATCGCAATTTGAGTGTCTTCTTTCCAGGCCAGAAGCTGTGGTAACAACAGCTCCACCATCGGCAAACTTAAGGCGTTTAACGACTTTTCACTGTTCAGCGTAGCAACACCAATCAGTTTGCCGTTGTCGGCAATGATAGTGTTAAACAGCACCACTGCTTCTGAAGCTTGAGTTGTTTCTGTCATCAGCCATTCACCCAGTTTGCTTTACGTTTTTGCAAGAAAGCCGACACACCTTCCACCTGGTCTTTGGTATCAAACAGGCCAACAAATAACTCACGCTCAAGCGGCAGTGCTGCTGTGATACTGCCACTACGGCCTTGCTGGATCAGTTTTTTACAGGCGGTCACAGCGGGCGGGCTTTGCTCTGCCACTTTATCGGCCAGCAATAAAGCTGTCTCAAGCGCCAACCCAGTAGCGACCACTTCTTCCACCAGACCAATTTGCAAAGCTTTGGCGGAGCCAATACGCTCACCACATAAAATCATGCGTTTAGCCCAACCTTCACCCACCAGCCATGCCAGGTTTTGGGTACCACCGGCACAAGGTAATAAACCTACTTTGGCTTCCGGCAGCGCCAGTTGCGCCTGCTCTTCGGCAATACGTAAATCACAGGCCAAAGCCACTTCTAAACCACCACCCATGGCATAACCGTTAATAGCGGCAATAGAAACACCCCGAAAGGCCGACAGAGTTTCATAAGCTTCACCAAAAATACGTGACATATCAGAGGCTATGGCTTTGTCACCTGAAGCAAACAGATTTAAATCAGCACCAGCGGAAAAAAACTTCTGCCCTTCACCGGTAATCACCAAAGCATAAATATTGTTGTCTTGTTCTAACGACTTCACTGCGTCACGCAGTTGCGTCAGAGTGTCGCGGGTCCAGGTATTAGCAGGTGGATTGCTGATGGTAATCAGTGCGGTATGGCCCCGCTTTTCCAGCTTCAGTTGTGACATAACAAATCCTTCTTTATTATTTTTTGCAAAAGAGGCTGTTAAAACTGATAAAAAGTAGCCTCATTTTGCTGGAGAGTTGCTGAGTTTGCTGCCTCGTAATTGTAAAAGCCGTCTTTAATAACAGGCGGCTTTTACCCAGCTTATAAAATGTCGCCGGCGGCACTGTCAAGCAAACGACGACCAATAATAAGGCGCATAATTTCATTGGTGCCTTCTAAAATCTGGTGCACCCGGACATCGCGGAAATGCCGCTCCAGCGGATATTCTTTGATATAACCATAACCACCATGGATTTGCAGTGCCTGATCACAGACCTGGAAACCGATATCAGTGGCAAAACGTTTGGCCATGGCGCAATAAGCAGTTTTTTCAGCGTCATCAGTGTCTAGCTTAAATGCTGCCAAGCGTACCAACTGTCTGGCCGCAACCAGCTCAGTTGCCATGTCGGCCAATTTAAACTGCAATGCCTGAAAAGCCGCCAGTGGTTTGCCAAACTGCTCACGCTCCAGCATATAGTTACGGGCAGTATTCAGCGCCTGCTGGGCAGTACCAATAGAACAAGTGGCAATATTAATACGACCACCGTCCAGGCCTTTCATGGCAAAAGTAAAACCTTCACCTTCGTTGCCTAACAGGTTATGCGCTGGAATACGGACATTATCAAAAGTGACTAAACGGGTTGGTTGCGCATTCCAGCCCATTTTCTCTTCCGCTTTGCCGTAAATGACACCGGCAGCATCAGCTGGCACCACAAAAGCAGAAATACCTTTAGGCCCTGCCTCGCCGGTGCGCGCCATCACCACTAACACTTCAGTGGAACCTGCACCTGAGATAAACATCTTGGAGCCGTTCAGCACATAAAAATCGCCGTCTTTTTTGGCGCTGGTGCGAAGTGAGGCCGCATCTGATCCTGAGCCTGGTTCTGTTAAACAATAAGAAGCCAGCTTCTCGCCCGTGACCAGGCTTGGGCACCATTCGTTTTTAGTGATTTCGGTGCCCCAGGTGGCAATCATCCAGGTAGCCATATTATGAATAGTTAACATGGCGGTGGTGGCGGTACAACCCATGGCCAGCTGCTCAAAAATAATCGAAGAATCAAGCCGCGATAAACCTAAACCACCGGCATCTTCCGGGGTATATAACGAGCAAAAGCCCAGTTCACCGGCTTTTTGCAGCACATCTTTTGGAAAATGATGAGTTCTGTCCCATTCAGCAGCAAAAGGGGCCAGTTCAGTTTCAGCAAACTGACGGGCCGTTTCTGCAAAAGCTTGTTGATCTTCGGTTAAATTAAAATTCATAGAGTACACCTTCAAATAAGCTGTTTGGCCTGCGACATCCGACATTCATTGTTGCAAAACACCACTATCGTCTGCTGACTTTTATCAGCGTTTATACGCTTCGGTAGACGGCTGTTCGCTTTTTATCTTGTATTTGATGTGCCGTTCCAGTGGTCACGCGCATAAAGTGCTGCCGGGACTGATGATTGGCACTGGCTAAGCGGACAATCAAAAGCCGCGCGGGGAGCGCGCGGCGGGTCCGCGTGTCAGAGCCAGTCAGCTGGCCCTCACAACAAAAGTTATTGTTAACGCAGGTTAATCGACATATTTGGCCCTGTCGCTGCCATATCGTCTTCAAACCAACGGGCGGTAATGGTTTTGGTTTCAGTGTAAAAACGCACTGCCTGTTTACCATAAGCGTGTTGGTCGCCGTAGAAAGAGCCTTTCCAGCCGGTAAAAGAGAAAAACGGCAGTGGCACCGGAATAGGAATATTAATACCGACCTGACCGACTTCCACTTCATGCTGATATTTACGGGCAGCATGGCCGCTGGCGGTAAAAATGGCGGTGCCGTTACCAAATGGGCTTGAATTCACTAAAGCAATAGCTTCATCCAGCGAGTTCACGCTCATGGTGTTGAGCACAGGGCCAAAAATTTCTTCTTTATAAATCGCCATATCGGTGGTGACATTAGAGAACACTGTTGGGCCAACCCAGTTACCATTTGGATAACCGTCCACCACTATGTTGGAGCCGTCGACCAGACAAGTAGCGCCTTCTTTTTTACCCTGGTCAATCAAAGACAGCACCCGGGCACGGGCTTGCGGGCTGATTTGCGGGCCATAAGCTGCGTTTGGATCGGTATAAACACCAGGACGTACTTTGCCAATAGCAGCAGCCACTTCCGGGATCCACTCAGCGGCAGCACCAACAAATACAGCCACAGAAATGGCCATACAACGTTGACCTGCAGCACCCACTGATGCACCCACCAGGGCGTTCACCACCTGATTTTTATTGGCATCAGGCATAATCACCATATGGTTTTTGGCACCGGCAAAAGCCTGTACCCGTTTTAAATTGTCAGTGCCGGTTTTGTAAATGTATTGACCCACATTCACTGAACCAACAAAAGAAATGGCTTTAATTTCTTTATGGTGCAGCAATACGTCCACTTGTTCTTTATTACCGTGCACCACCTGCAACACACCTTTTGGCGCGCCGGCTTCTGCAAACAGTTCAGCAATACGGTTTACCGTCATTGGATCTTGTTCAGAAGGCTTTAATACAAAAGTGTTGCCACAGGCAATGGCCATAGGGAACATCCAAAGCGGAATCATGGCCGGGAAGTTAAATGGCGTAATACCAGCGCAGACACCCAGTGGCTGAATATAGCTATAAGTGTCGATGCTGCGCGCCACGTTTTCAACGGTTTCACCCATCATTAAAGATGGGATATTGGCAGCTTGTTCGACCACTTCAATACCACGCCAGACGTCGCCTTTGGCGTCTTCCACTGTTTTGCCAAGTTCACGGCAAATAATGTCGGCAATATCAGCCTGATGTTCTTTTAACAGAGCGGCAAAACGCATCATTAAACGGGCGCGTTCTGATACCGGCGTTTCTTTCCAGCTCAAAAACGCTTCTTTGGCCGAGCTGATAGCATGTTCCATCTCGTCCATGGTGGTGCATGGCACCTGAGCGATCACTTCCTGCGTGGCAGGATTTGTCACCGGGATAAACTTTTCACTTTTTGAGTGCACAAACTCGCCGTTGATAAACAGCTGAACCTGAGTGGTCATAACTTTTTCCCCGTTTGGAAGCAGCCACCTTCTGAGCGCTGCCCCGGATTTTCAGAAAAACCCGGGGCTTTTAGCACCGGGCTTTGGATTTGTTGCGTGGTACTTGCCACTGCTTATATTTTTTAGAATTAGCTTTTAGGCTTAGCTATTAGACCGCGAAAACAGCCTTTTTACTGAAGCCTGTGGCTTTAGCCGTTAAACAACTTCAACCGCTAATGCCACAGCCTCACCACCGCCAATACATAAAGAAGCGATACCACGTTTCAGGCCACGGGCCTTCAGCGCGTGAATTAAAGTCACCAGAATACGGGCGCCCGAAGCACCAATTGGGTGACCTAAAGCACATGCGCCACCATTGACGTTCACTTTGTTGCTGTCCAGGCCCATTTCTTTGATGGCCAGCATAGTGACCATTGCAAAAGCTTCGTTAATTTCCCACAGGTCCACGTCGTTTTTGTCCCAGCCTAAGTTGCTGAGCAATTTTGTCATGGCGCCGACCGGAGCAACGGTAAATAACGCTGGTTCCATTGAATGGGTGGCATGACCAACCACACGGGCCAGAGGGGTTGCACCTTGTGCTAAAGCATCTGTTTCACGCATCAACACTAATGCCGCAGCACCATCGGAAATAGAGCTTGAGTTGGCAGCTGTGATAGTGCCGTCTTTGGCAAAAGCCGGACGCAGCGTTGGAATTTTATCAACTTTGGCATTGCCGGGTTGTTCGTCAGTGGCAAATACCACTTCCCCTTTACGGCTTTGAATAGTGACAGGGGCAATTTCAGCGACAAAAGCACCATCAGCGATGGCCTTTTGTGCGCGGGTCAAAGACTGCACGGCAAAAGCGTCCATCGCTTCACGGCTAAAATCCTGCTCATTGGCGGTTACCTGGGCAAAACAACCCATGGCTTTACCGTCATAAGCGTTTTCCAGACCATCCAGCATCATGTGATCTTTCACTTCACCATGGCCCATGCGCATACCAGAGCGGGCTTTTGGCAGAATATAAGGTGCGTTCGACATAGACTCCATGCCACCCGCTACCACTACATCGGCACTGCCGGCTTTTAATAAGTCGGAGGCTAACATCACAGCTTTTAAGCCAGAACCACAAACCTTATTAATAGTGGTGGCACCTGCGGATAATGGCAGGCCAGCTTTTAACACCGCCTGACGGGCTGGCGCCTGGCCGAGTCCTGCCGGCAACACACAACCCATAATCACTTCACTGATTTTATCAGCGGCAATACCAGACTGAGCTAAAGCGGCACTAATAGCAGTGGCACCTAAATCGGTGGCGCTGACATCGGCCAAACCACCAATAAAACCGCCCATTACTGTGCGTTTTGCCGCCACTATCACTACTTGATTCTGCTGCGCCATGAATTCTGCTCTCCGAAATTTGTGGGTGTCTACCCTGCTGTTTGCAACTGTGCATGAGCCTACACCAAATTTACGTTTACGCCAACGTCAACCGACCAGCACTTTGGTGTTATCGACCTATTTTAAAGCTCGGGAATATGGCGCTGAGATGACAGTGATTGGCAGTTTAAATTTACAATTCGCAGTTAACTACAGTGAATCAGCGGCTTCAAACGCGTAGAATAACGTTAAAAACAATGCAGCATATTGTTTATATTCATAGTGTTGAAGTACAAACACAGTTTTAAACACCGCTATATTCAGTTGGTGTTGATGCACCGCAAAACGCAGATTTTTTGCCGCAGTTTTTTCTGATTGCCATATTCATGCCAGCCATCAGCTTTACCTTTACGTAAACTTCACTTATAGTTACCGGCGATTTTTACGGTGGCCGATATGACAGAAAAAGACGACAAAACCTATAGCATCAGCGAACTTGCCAAAGAGTTTGATATTACCACCCGCAGTATTCGTTTTTACGAAGATCAAGGGCTTATCACCCCTTTGCGTCAGGGACAAACCCGCATTTACAGCAAAAGAGACAGGGTGCGGCTGAAGCTTATTTTACGTGGCAAACGTTTAGGTTTTAGTTTGTCAGAAACCGGCCAACTGTTTGAACTTTATGACGCTGATAAATCCAGCGTCACCCAGCTCACCATTATGCTGAAATTAATAGAGCAGAAAAAAGTCGAGCTGCATCAGCAAATGGACGACATTAAAGTGGTGCTGATGGAACTGGTAACCGTTGAAAAACGCTGTCGCGAGACGCTGACTGACGCCAAAACCACAGAAGCCAAAACCAATAACCAATCCGCAAACGGGGAACTTTCATGATTAGCAGTTATAAATCGCTTAACTTCGACCTGGGTGAAACGGTCGATATGATCCGCGAACAGGTGAACGCCTTCGCCCGCGAAGAAATTGCCCCACGCGCCGCTCAGATTGACCACGACAACGCCTTTCCAAACGACTTATGGCGCAAATTTGGCGACTTAGGCTTGCTTGGCGTGACAGTAGACGAAAAATACGGTGGTTCTGGTTTAGGTTATTTAGAACACATTGTGGCGATGGAAGAAATTAGCCGCGCTTCAGCCTCTGTGGCTTTGTCTTATGGCGCTCACTCTAACCTTTGTGTAAACCAGATTTTCAAAAACGGCAACGAAGCGCAGAAGCTGAAATATCTGCCAAAACTGTGCTCTGGTGAACATATTGGTGCTTTGGCGATGTCGGAGCCAAACTCCGGCTCTGACGTGGTTTCGATGAAACTGCGGGCGGAAAAACGCGGTGATAAATACATTTTAAACGGCAACAAAATGTGGATCACCAATGGTCCTGACGCCCACACTTATGTGATTTATGCCAAAACCGATATCAACGCCGGCTCTAAAGGCATTACTGCTTTTATTGTGGAACGTGGTTTTAAAGGTTTTTCTCAGGCGCAAAAGCTCGACAAACTGGGTATGCGCGGTTCTAACACTTGTGAGCTGGTGTTTGAAGACTGTGAAGTGCCGGAAGAAAACGTGCTTGGCAGCGTTGGCTCAGGCGTAAAAGTGCTGATGTCGGGTCTGGATTATGAACGTCTGGTGTTGTCCGGCGGTCCGCTTGGCATTATGCAGGCTTGTATGGACGTGGTGGTACCTTACATCCATGACCGTAAGCAGTTTGGTCAGGCGATTGGTGAGTTCCAACTGGTACAAGGCAAAATTGCCGATATGTACACTCAGATGAATGCGGCCAAAGCTTATGCTTACACAGTTGCCAAAGCTTGTGACCGTGGTGAAACCACCCGTAAAGATGCTGCTGCGGTAATTTTATATACAGCTGAACTGGCGACCAAAATGGCGCTGGATGCCATTCAGTTGCTCGGTGGTAACGGCTACATCAACGAATACCCGACAGGCCGCTTATTACGTGACGCCAAACTCTATGAAATTGGCGCCGGTACTTCGGAAATCCGTCGTATGTTAATAGGCCGGGAGCTGTTTAACGAGTCGAATTAATAACACGGCAATTGCCAGTTGAACGACTGGCTTGCCGGAGAGTAAGAACAAGAACGCCGACACGCCCATCAACCCATCCCTGGGGGGCTAGGTTCGCAGCATCCCTGCTGCTCAACGGTCGGCTTATCTTGCTCTCACTCTCCTTTGTTGTACGTTCAATTTTCCATAACGAAGGTACAACACAATCCGACTCCGGGGCTGCGCCCCTGCTTTCGTCGCAATAAGAGCAAAAAGCGCAGTTACAGACAAAGCACGACTTCCAATTATTTCTATACCCAAAATCATTGATGATGCGGGTAGGCGGCAACTGAACGAATCCCCAGGAGCATAGCAGTCTATGTGACTGGGGTGAGTGATGGCAGACAACAACCCCGCATCTTCAAGGATGACGGGTATATAGGTGACTTCAGTGACCAGATTAAGCAGCAAAGTAAATCCAAGAAGTGCTGAATTTTTGCAAAATGCCCAGGCGATGCAGGCCGTGGTGGATGATTTAAACAGCAAAGTGCAGCAAATTAAACTCGGTGGTGGTGAAGCTTTAATTGCCCGCCATACCAGCCGCGGTAAGTTGTTTGTGCGTGACCGTATTCAAAAGCTGCTGGACCCTGGCTCTCCTTTTTTAGAAATTGGTCAGTTTGCCGCCTGGCAATGTTATGACGATTATGTGCCAGCAGCTGGTGTTGTTGCCGGTATTGGCCGGGTCAGTGGTGTTGAATGTATGATTGTAGCCAATGATGCCACGGTCAAAGGTGGTACTTATTATCCGCTGACGGTAAAAAAACATTTACGCGCCCAGGAAATTGCTGAGCGTTGCCAGCTGCCTTGTATTTATCTGGTGGATTCGGGTGGTGCGAACTTACCGCGTCAGGATGATGTATTCCCGGACAAACTGCATTTTGGCCGCATTTTCTTTAACCAGGCCAATATGTCAGCCAAAGGCATTCCGCAAATTGCTGTGGTCATGGGTCTCTGTACCGCAGGTGGTGCTTATGTACCTGCCATGGCGGACGAATCTATTATTGTGAAAGAACAAGGCACTATTTTCCTCGCTGGCCCGCCACTGGTGAAAGCCGCGACCGGCGAAGAAGTATCAGCCGAAGATTTAGGTGGTGCTGATGTGCATTGCCGCATTTCCGGTGTTGCCGACCATTACGCGCAAAACGATGAACATGCTTTGCAACTGGCGCGTAACAGCATTGCCCGTTTAAACCGAGCTGCGCCACAGCTTCGTGATGTGAAACCTTCACAAGAGCCGTTATTTGATGCCAAAGAGTTATACGGCATTGTGGGCACCGACCTTAAAAAGCCTTTTGATGTGCGTGAAGTCATCGCCCGTATTGTCGATGGTTCTGATTTTGATGAATTTAAACAGCTGTACGGCGCTACTTTAGTTTGTGGTTTTGCCCGTATTTTTGGCAACCCTGTAGGTATTGTTGCCAACAACGGCATTTTATTTTCTGAGTCAGCACAAAAAGGCGCGCACTTTATCGAGCTTTGTTGTCAGCGCAAAATTCCGCTTCTATTCCTGCAAAACATCACTGGTTTTATGGTGGGGCAAAAATACGAAGCCGAAGGTATTGCCAAGCACGGCGCCAAAATGGTGACCGCAGTGTCTTGTGCCAAAGTGCCAAAATTTACTGTGCTGATCGGTGGCTCTTATGGCGCCGGTAACTACGGTATGTGTGGGCGTGCTTATGACCCAACCATGATGTGGATGTGGCCAAATGCCCGTATTTCGGTGATGGGTGGTGAACAAGCCGCTGGTGTGATGGCGCAGGTGACTAAAGATGGTTTAGCCCGCAAAGGCGAAACTTTATCTAGCGACGCTGAAGCTGCTTTGAAAAAACCAATTATCGAGCAGTATGAACAACAAGGTCATCCTTATTATGCCTCTGGCCGCTTATGGGACGATGGCATTATCGACCCGGCGCAAACCCGGATGGTGGTTGGTTTGGCGCTTGCTGCATCTTTAAATGCGCCTATTGAAGACACACGCTTTGGCGTGTTCCGGATGTAAAGGGAACTGATGATGCAAAACCAGAATTTTAGTTATATCAGCACTTCCATCGACCCGCGTGGTGTAGCGCAACTGGTGCTGAACCGCCCTGAAGTGCATAACGCCTTTAACGATAAAATGATTCAGGAGCTGATTCAGGCGCTGGATTTGTTTGCGGCAAACCCACAGCTGCGGGTGTTATTGCTGCGCTCCAATGGCAAAAACTTTAGCGCTGGCGCCGATTTAGGCTGGATGCGCTCTATGGCCGACAAAAATTACGATGAAAATCTATTAGACGCCGGTGAACTTGCCAAACTGATGCAAAAGCTCGACAACTTCCCTGCCCCAACCATTGCTTTAGTGCAAGGTGCGGCTTTTGGCGGTGCAGTTGGCTTAGTGGCGTGTTGTGATATTGCCATTGCTTCTGATAAAGCCAGTTTTTGTTTAAGCGAAGTCAAAATTGGTTTAATGCCTGCTGTGATCAGTCCCTATGTGGTGCGGGCCATTGGCGAGCGTGCCAGCCGCCGGTATTTTTTAACGGCCGAACGTTTTTTTGCCGCCGAAGCTTTGCATTTAGGTTTGTTGCATCAAATGGTCAGCGACGACGAATTGCATGGTGTTTCTGATGCCATGGTGCAAACTTTGCTCGCTAATAGCCCTGCTGCGGTAAAAGCGGCCAAAAACTTAATTTTTACTGTGGCCAATCAGCCGACAACTCAGGCTTTAATTGACGAAACCAGCCGCCGTATTGCCGCAATCCGGGTCTCCGGCGAAGGTCAGGAAGGTTTATCAGCCTTTTTGCAAAAACGCACGCCGGCCTGGCAGCTCAACGATTCAGGCAATGATTCAGCCGACAATGCAGCAACAGACTCAAAAGGACAGGCTTAATATGTTTGATAAAATTTTAATAGCCAACCGCGGCGAAATTGCCTGTCGTGTGATTAAAACCGCCCATCAACTGGGCATTCGTTGTGTCGCAGTTTATTCCGAAGCGGATGCCAATGCCCGCCATGTGCAAATGGCTGACGAAGCTTATTTATTAGGCCCGGCGCCCAGCAAAGAATCTTATTTACGTGCTGATAAAATTCTGGAAATAGCCCAAAAATCCGGTGCTAAAGCTGTGCATCCTGGATATGGCTTTTTATCGGAAAACGAAGATTTTGCCGCTGCCTGCGCCAAAGCCGGTGTCGTTTTTATTGGCCCGCCAGTGCCTGCTATTGCGGCTATGGGCAGTAAAAGTGCCGCCAAAGAAATTATGAGCAAAGCCGGTGTGCCGCTGGTGCCTGGCTACCATGGTGACAACCAGGATGAAGCCTTTTTAGCGCTGGAAGCCGACAAGGTGGGTTACCCGCTGCTGCTCAAAGCCGCCTACGGTGGTGGTGGCAAAGGCATGAAAGTGGTGTGGCAAAAGTCTGAGTTTCTCGAGCAGCTGCAAAGTGCCAAACGCGAAGCCTTAAACGGCTTTGGCAACGACAAAATCCTGATGGAAAGGTATCTGACCAAACCCCGTCATGTGGAAATTCAGGTGTTTGCCGACAACTTTGGTAACGCCGTTTATTTACATGAACGTGATTGTTCTATTCAGCGCCGCCATCAAAAAGTGATTGAAGAAGCACCGGCACCAAACTTCAGCGCGGCGCAGCGCAAAGCCATGGGCGAAGCGGCGGTCAAAGCGGCGCAGGCCATAGGTTATGCCGGTGCCGGTACTGTGGAATTCCTGTTTGACGAAGATGGTTCTTTCTATTTTATGGAAATGAACACCCGTTTGCAGGTTGAACACCCTGTGACTGAAATGATCACAGGCCAGGATTTAGTGAAATGGCAGTTGTTGGTAGCAAGTAATCAGCCGCTGCCACTGACACAAGCTGAAATTCCGCTGGATGGTCATGCCATTGAAGTGCGGGTTTATGCTGAAGATCCGGACAATAACTTCCTGCCTGCCACTGGCAAGCTGACTTATTTACGCCAGCCGGACGCCAACCGTCATGTGAGGATTGATACTGGTGTGGTGGAAAACGACGAAGTATCGCCGTTTTACGACCCGATGATTGCCAAACTGATTGTCTGGGACGAAAGCCGCGACCGGGCTATCGCTCGTATGCGCAGAGCTCTGGACGATTACCGTATTGCCGGGGTAAAAACCAACTTAAACTTTTTAACCCGCCTGGTAGAGCACCCGGCTTTTGGCCGTGCTGAACTTGACACCCATTTTATTGAACATCACCAGGCGGAGCTGTTTGCGCCAGAGCAAAATGAGCCGACTCAGGCATTGATTCTAGCGGCGTTATATTTGCTGCTAAAACAACAGCCATCAGCAACCGCTAGCTCACCATGGCAGTCAGCCATTGGTTGGCGGATGAATGAAAATGCCAGCGTTAGTTTTAACTTAACGCAAGGCGAACAAAGCAAACAAGTTTGCATCACCCAACAGGCCGACGCCTTTGTGGTTGCAGTTGCTGACTTAAGCTTAACCATCAACGCACAGTTAAACCACGACGAGCTAACCGCCAATATCAGTGGCCATCAGTGCAAAGTACGCGTCAGCCAGTTCCTGGAAACGGTTTCGGTATTTATCAAACAACAACGTTTTGATTTTGATTACAAAACC
Source organism: Rheinheimera sp. (assembly GCF_030824435.1). GTDB lineage: Bacteria > Pseudomonadota > Gammaproteobacteria > Enterobacterales > Alteromonadaceae > Pararheinheimera. The sequence continues at coordinate 15,335 of NZ_JAVBXS010000042.1, read as the reverse complement.
GTTGTTGAAGTGGCGACAAACGATGAAAGCGCTGGCAGCTTAAAAGCGCCGATGAACGGCACTGTCGTGGCGGTTTTAGTTGCAGCCGGTCAAGAGGTAGAAGCAGGCCAAACCTTGCTGGTGATGGAAGCGATGAAAATGGAATATGCCATTAAAGCGCCGGCTGCTGGTGTGGTGAATGCGCTGTTTTATGCTGCTGGCGATTTAGTCAAAGATGGCGCCGAGCTGGTGGATTTTGCCGCCAAAACGGAGGCTTAATATGAGTCAATTCACGAACGAGAGCCTGGCATTAAATTTACCAAAGCAGGTGCGCATTGTTGAAGTAGGCCCGCGTGATGGTCTGCAAAATGAAGTAGCAGTGCCACTTGATGCGAAAATTGCACTGGTCAATGCGTTAGCCGATGCCGGTTTAACCACCATTGAAACCGGCTCATTTGTCAGCCCCAAGTGGGTGCCACAAATGGCCGACTCGGCCGCGGTATTTGCCGGAATTAACCGTAAAAACGGCGTCACCTACACTGCGCTCACGCCAAACTTACAGGGTTATCAGGCGGCTAAAGCTGCCGGTGCTGATGAAGTGGCGATTTTTGGCGCTGCTTCTGAAGCTTTTAGCCAGAAAAACATCAACTGCTCTATCAGCGAAAGCATGGCGCGTTTTGAGCCTGTCGTTACAGCGGCCAAAGCCGATGGTTTGCGCGTGCGTGGTTATGTGTCTTGTGTGGTCGGTTGTCCTTATCAGGGCGATGTAGCACCAAGTGAAGTTGCCCGGGTGGCTAAAGCTTTGCTCGATATGGGCTGTTATGAAATATCTTTGGGCGACACTATAGGTGTTGGCACCCCGGCCAAAGTGCTGTTGATGCTGGATGCTGTGCTCGAAGTGGTGCCAGTGGACAAAATTGCCGTGCATTTTCACGACACTTATGGCCAGGCGTTAACAAATATTTACGCCGCGCTAAGCCGTGGTGTGGCTGTAATTGACAGTGCAGTCGCTGGCCTGGGCGGTTGCCCTTATGCCGCCGGCGCGTCAGGCAATGTTGCCACTGAAGATGTGGTGTATTTACTAAGCGGCCTTGGCATAGACCATGGTGTTGATTTAAATACGCTCGCCCGTGCGGGCTGGGCTATTGCAGAAGCCTTGGGGAAAACACCTAGTTCTAAAGTAGGATTGGCGCTTAAAGCCAAATGTCAGCAGAATTAAGCCGCTTTTTCGCAACACAGCGGCACTACAGCATATAAAAATGAAGAGGACTTCAAATGGCAGGGTTTAACAAAGTTGTACATAGCTACGACGAAGCAATGGCAGGCCTGGAAAACGGCATGACAGTGATAGCCGGTGGTTTTGGCCTGTGTGGTATTCCGGAAGGTTTAATAGCGCAAATTAAAAAAATGGGTACCCGCGATTTAACTGTGGTGTCTAACAACTGTGGTGTCGACGGTTTTGGTTTGGGTGTATTACTGGAAGATCGCCAAATCAAAAAAATGGTGGCTTCGTATGTCGGTGAAAACGCTTTGTTTGAAAAACAACTATTAAGTGGCGAGTTAGAAGTAGAACTGACGCCACAAGGCACACTGGCGGAAAAAATCCGCGCCGGTGGTGCTGGTATTCCGGCCTTTTTTACCGCTACAGGCTACGGCACACCAGTGGCAGAAGGCAAAGAAACCCGCGAAATTAACGGCCGCAACTATGTGCTAGAGCCCTCCATTACCGGCGATTTTGCCATAGTGCGCGCCTGGAAAGCCGACCGTTACGGCAACCTGGTATTCCGCCACACGGCGATGAACTTTAACCCTATGGTGGCCACTGCCGGCAAAATTACCGTGGCTGAAGTGGAAGAAATTGTTGAACCTGGTGAACTTGAGCCTTCGCAAATTCACACCCCTGGCATTTATGTGCAAAGGGTAATTCAGGCCAAATTCGAAAAACGCATTGAACGTCGTATGGTTCGCCAAGGTTAAGGAGCAGAAAAATGGCATTATCCCGTGAACAGGTAGCAATGCGTGTGGCGCAAGAGCTTAAAGACGGTTATTACGTAAATTTAGGTATTGGCATTCCTACTTTGGTGGCCAACTATGTACCTGCAGGCATTGAAGTGATGTTGCAATCAGAAAACGGTTTACTCGGTATGGGCCCCTATCCGACTGAAGCACAAATTGACGCCGATATGATTAACGCCGGTAAAGAAACAGTCACAGCTATTAAAGGCGCTGCGATTTTTTCTTCAGCTGAAAGTTTTGCCATGATCCGCGGTGGTCATGTCGATTTAACGGTATTAGGCGCTTTTGAAGTGGATCAAAACGGCAATATCGCCAGCTGGATGATCCCGGGCAAACTGGTGAAAGGTATGGGCGGCGCTATGGATTTAGTGGCTGGCGCGCAGAATATTGTGGTCACTATGACCCACGCCGATAAATACGGCGCCTCCAAGTTACTGGACGCCTGTACCCTGCCTCTGACTGGTGTCGGTTGTGTGAAAAAAATCGTCACCGACTTAGCTGTGCTGGAAGTCAAAGACGGCGCATTCCATTTACTGGAAAGAGCGCCGGGCATCAGTGTGGAAGAAATTCAGCAAAAAACCGCTGGTAAATTAGTGATTAATGGCGAAATACCTGAAATGGTGTTTGCTTAACTTCGTGCACAACTAAAGCGGCAATTCACTTACATTGCTGCTTTAACAAAGATACTCATATGTATTGCACAAGAGCACAACTTACAAAATAACAAAGCCCGCATTGCGGGCTTTGCTTATTCCGGGGTTGGTATTGCGGTAAAAACATAAACTTTGGCTGCTATCAAACAGCTTGTTGCCAATACCGTTATTGCGCGGCCACCAGCGCGCGCTGATGAATATTGCCTCCGACTACTGCCGTCATGCTTGGGGTACTGACTACGGTAATTTCCGAAGGATCACCAATTAACATCACAAAAGCCAGTTTACGGTTGGCTAACAAATACCAGCCAACCTGATATTCCGGCAAATTAATACCATTGACTGCAACATCGGGGGTATAAAGCCCCAACTCTTCCTGTGGCATCACATCAATGGCACTTTGTGGCAAAGACAAATCTGTCACAGTAGCGCGATAAAACCCAGCCTGTAACAACATACTGTTATCGCGAATGTGAATAGAGTTGTCATTCAGCCACCAGGCAGTCCATAAAAATACCGCAGTACAACTGAGCACCGACCACAACAGCGGTTTCAGCCAGCTTTGATTAAGACGGTATAAAATAAGGCCGATGGCGGCAGGCAACACCACCGTCATGCTGAATAAAATCAGATACAGCTGCCAGCCTATATCAATAAAATTCATAATTTCACAACATAAACACACAAAGTTACAAAATTGTATCACAGCAAATTACAAGCGCTCGTGAAAACGCTAATTAATTTCACACAAACCATTAACTGCGCATTAAATATACATTTTTGCTTATTTAGTACTATTGAAAGGAACAAAAGATCGGGGCGGTAAATACAAAAAATAAAAAAAGCCACAGCTGCTGTGGCCAGTTTACGGTTTTATTAAAAACGGGTAATTAAGCTGGAGGTATCAAGACGGCCCCCACCCTGAGCCTGAACTTCAGCATAAAACTGATCAACAAGGGCTGTCAGTGGTAATTGAGCGCCATTACGACGTGCCTCGTCGAGGGTGATACCAAGGTCTTTTCGCATCCAATCGACAGCAAACCCAAAATCAAATTTACCATCCACCATGGTGTAACCGCGGTTTTCCATTTGCCAGGACTGAGCTGCACCTTTCGAAATCACATCCAGCACAGCTTTAGCGTCCAGTCCGGCCTGAGTTGCAAAATGCAGGGCTTCTGAGAGTCCCTGTACCACACCAGCGATACAAATCTGATTCACCATTTTTGCCAGTTGACCTGCACCTGCACTACCCAACAATTTACAACTGCGGGCGTAACTTTGTAACACCGGTTCCGCTTTGGCGAAATCGGCTTCGTTGCCTCCAGTCATTATGGTTAAAGCACCATTTTGTGCGCCGGCCTGACCACCGGAAACCGGTGCATCCAGAAAACCTATCTGTTTATCGGCACAAGCTGCACAGAGCTCACGCGCTAGATCAGCCGAAGCAGTGGTATGGTCTACCAGCAAAGCGCCCGCTTTCATTGTCGCCAGTACACCATGTTCGCCATACACAACGGAACGAACATCCTGATCGTTGCCAACACAAAGCATCACCACATCAGCGTCTTGTGCTGCGAGTGCCGGCGTGGCTGCCGCCGCACCACCATACTGTGCCACCCAGGCTTTGGCTTTTTCCGCGGTCCTGTTGTATACAGTCACCTGATAGCCTTTTTGCTGCAGGTGGCCTGCCATCGGAAACCCCATCACACCCAGGCCGATAAAAGCCAATCTGAACTCTTTTGCTACTGTTGCCATATAACTGTCTTAATTCTGTGAAACACTGAACTTTAGCTTACAAACTTATGATACAAATAGCAAAAATGCCCTTGATAGGAGAACACATGGCCAATGTGCATCATTTTAAAGTGAAGACAGCCACAGGCGAAATTATGGATCTCAGCCAGTTTCGCGACAAAGTGCTGCTGATAGTGAATACAGCAAGCCAGTGTGGTTTCACGCCGCAGTATCAGGAACTTGAAGCACTACATCAGCAATATAAAGATCAGGGGCTGGTGATTATTGCTTTTCCCTGTAATCAGTTTGGTGGTCAGGAGCCCGCTGCCGATCAGGCTATCCAGCAATTTTGTCAGCTCAATTACGGTGTTACTTTTCCGGTTTTGGCCAAAATTAATGTGAATGGCCCTGAAGCAGAACCTTTATTTGAATACCTGAAAGATCAAGCCAGAGGACTGTTAAAAACCCGCGCTATTAAATGGAATTTTACCAAGTTCCTGGTCAATAAAGATGGTGTGGTGGTGAAACGTTATGCCCCCAGAACCAAACCAAGCCAGTTTATTGAGGCAATCCGCGAAGAGCTGGCGTTATTGCCAAAATAACATCAAGCCTTAAGCCTGATTGTTTAACCTGATAAGCTGGCATAAACAGCAGATGGAGTTCAGGATGAAAGTTACAGTATTCAGCAGTCAGGCTTATGATGAAAAGGCACTTCGCCAGCATAGTCCGATAGATATCAATTGGCAGTTTTTACCACAAAAACTTGATGCTTTAACTGCCATTGCAGCAAAAGGTAGTGACGCTGTCTGTGTTTTTGTGAATGATGATCTGAGTGAAGCTGTATTAACACAACTTGCTGGCCTTGGCATCTTTGCTGTAGCGCTGCGCTGTGCCGGTTTTAATAATGTTGACCTTCAGGCGGCCAAAAAGCTCGGGGTGCGGGTGATGCGGGTACCGGCATATTCACCTCAGGCTGTTGCCGAACATACAACCGGCATGATGCTGTGTTTAAGCCGTAAATTTCACAAAGCTTATAACAGAACCCGCGACAACAATTTTGATTTAAATGGTCTGCTGGGCTTTAACCTCTATGGCAAAACAGTAGGTTTAATTGGCACCGGTCGGATTGGCGTGGCTACAGCCCGTATCCTGCATGGTTTCGGCTGCACATTATTGTGTGTCGACCCGGTAAAAAATGATGAAGTTTCAGCGCTTGGTGCCCGTTATGTCAGCCTGGCTGAACTGTACCGGCAAAGTGATATTATCAGCCTGCATTGTCCGCTGACACCACAAAGCCACCATATGATCAACGATACAGCCCTGCAGCAGATGAAAGACGGTGTGATGCTGATTAACACCAGCCGCGGCGCTTTAATAGATACCAAAGCTGTAATAGCTGCATTAAAAACGGCCAAAATTGGATATCTTGGGCTGGATGTCTATGAGCAGGAAGCTGATTTGTTTTTTAAAGATTTGTCCGATAAAGTCATAGCTGATGAAATTTTTCAACGTTTGTTAACTTTCCCCAATGTGCTGATCACCGGCCATCAGGCGTTTTTTACCGAAGAAGCACTGGCCCAAATCAGCCGTATTACAGCGGATAATCTGCTGGCTTATACGCAAAACAAAAAGTCCGGTAACGAGCTATAACAGCATCAGCACTGAAATTTTGTGGCATAACCAGCGGTTTTTCCTCCAAAACACATCATTATGCCAGGATTGCTTAAAAGCTCAGTGGTAAAAAAACGGTCAGCAAGCTGACCGTTTTTTATGATGGTAATAGACCTTATACCACTCTTAATGCATAAGGGTCCGGTCAAAAAATGCCGTAATAGTTTGATGTAAATGGGTTTGCACCTGCTGACCAAACATCGCATGTTTGCTACCAGGGTATGTCATCATTTCAAACATTTTGCCTTTTTGCTGTAATTCAGAAAACAGCTTGGTACTGTTACTAAACAACACGTTATCGTCTGCCATACCGTGATAAATCAGTAATGAGCCTGTTAAACCGTCGCTGTAAGGAAATACCGAACTTTGCTGATAACCTTTGGCGTTTTGCGCCGGATGACCCAAATAGCGTTCTGTATAGTGGGTGTCATATAAAGTCCAGTCGGTCACAGGGGCACCTGAAACACCGGCGGCAAAATAATCCGAAGCTTTAAACATCGCCATAATGGCCATGTAACCACCATAACTGTGGCCATACACCCCTATTTTTTTCGGATCGACGTAAGGCAAAGTACGTAAATATTCGACACCGGTAATTTGATCTTCGATTTCAACAACACCGAGCTGTTGGTAGATCGGATCTTCAAATTTCTTGCCACGGTTTTCAGAACCACGGTTGTCGAGCTGAAACACGATATAACCACGTTGTGCCATGTAGTGGAAATATAAGTCTTTGCCACTCCAGCTATTGGTCACCCTTTGTGCACCGGGACCACCATACACACTGACAATCACCGGATGTTTTTTGTTGTTATCGAGATTTTTCGGTTCAAACACGCGGTAATGTAAAGTCTGGCCATCTTTTGCTGTTAAGGTGCCAAAGCGCGGCTGGACAAGCTCCGGCCAGTAGGGTGTTAACGGATGTTGTGCTGTTAATTCATTTGCTTCAAGCACGGTCAGGGTTTTGCCTGTGCTGTCATTCAGCTGTACCTTAGGCAGGCTGTTGACTGCTGAATAACTGTCCAGAAAACCACTACCATCTTCGGCGACAACAACTGCATGGCTGGCGCCTGGTGTTGTCAGACGGTCGATATGGAGGTCTTTGAGTCTCAAACGATACAAATGGTTTTCCAGCACTGTGTCCTTGCGGCCAGTGAAATAGACCAGACCGTTTTTTTCGTCCACTGATTCAATTTTATTCACCACCCATTGACCTGACGTCAGTTGAGTCGCTGCGCCGCCATCCAGCTGATACAAATACAAATGTTTATAGCCGTCGCGCTCAGAGGCCCAGATAAGTCGTTGTTTATCTTTAAAAAAGTGTAAATCGTCATGGAGGTTAAGCCAGGTTTTGCTTTGTTCGGTTAATAAGGTTTTTTGCTGTTGTGTGGTTAAATCTACCAGTCTCAGTTCCAGCTGTTGCTGGTTGCGGCTTTGCCACTGATAAGTCAGCTGATTCGGATTTTCTGTCCACTGCACTCTTGGCAGATAAATATCTTTTTCCTGACCAAGGTCGAGCCAGTTCACCCCTTGCCCGGATAAAGCGACAACACCCAATCTGATACTGACATTATTGGCACCGGCATACGGATAACGCTGGTTATATAGTTTTATTTCATCGGCATAAATTTCATTGCGCAGCACCTGTGGCACATTCACATCGTCAAACTGGGTAAAAGCAATTTTGCTGTCATCCGGTGCCCACCAATAGCCGGTCATGCGCGCCATTTCTTCCTGCGCCACAAACTCGGCCATACCATTTTTTACCGTGCCTTTGCCATCTGTCGTCAGCTGCAGCTCTTTTCCGCTTTTTAAATCAAGCACATATATATTCTGTTCACGGACAAAAGACACAAAACGCCCTTTTGGACTGATCTGGGCGTCAGTTTCAAACTCAGCCGTTTCGGTCAGTTTACGGGCTTTGTTTTTCGCCAGATCGTAATAATACAAATCGCCGTTTAGCGGAAATAACAAAGCTTTGCCATCTTTAGACCAGCTATAACTGACAATACCGCTGGCAAATAACCGCAAACGTTCACGCCGCGCTTTCTCTTCATCTGACAATGTTTCAGGACCACTGAACAGACTGTCTGAATCCACCAGCACACTATGTTTGCCGGTTTTAACCTGGTATTGCCATAAATCCAACCGGTTGGCATCGGTGTTTTTGCCTTTAAGGTAAGTCACACGACTGCCGTCCGGCGAATAACTCAGCGACTTTGGCGCTGTGCCACTTAAGGACGGATCGGCAAAAAGCACATTCAGCTCAAGCTGTTTAGCACAAACACCAGCAGAGAAGCTTGCCGCCGCAAGCACAGTCAAACCGGTAGATAAAGAGGAAGTCATAAAAAATCCTGAAAACAATGAAGGACTTCTATCTAACGCCACAGAATTATTTTTTTCAATCAAATCCGTCCAGTCAAAGATTAATACCGTTGAAACGCTCAAAATGAGGCTGTAAGCCTTCATTGACGGGCAAATCCCGAAATCAAACACAAGACAATGAGAATATTCTGCAACAGTTTTGAGACGATAAGGGCATTTTACAGGTTGGACAAAAGGACAAATTTGCCATAAGTTAGTTCACGAGCTCACACAGATAAAACGAGCCGTACAAAACGATCCAGGATTAAAAGGCATAATTATGAAAAATAAGACAAAACTTCAGCCGCTTGCGGCAGGAATTAAGTTTGCGCTAACCGGTAGTGCCCTGTTGATGTTAAGTAGTGCCAGCTTTGGTGTTGTTGCACAGGACGCAGCAGAAGCTCAAAAAACCGAAGAGGTTGAAAAAATTGTGGTGGTAGGCTCCCGTGGGGCGCCACGCTCAGTCGGTGACTCCGCAGTCCCGGTTGATGTCATCAGCGCCGACGAATTTGTGAAGGCCGGCCCAAGTGACATGATGACCCTGATGAGTTCCGTAGTTCCCTCCTTTAACGTCAATAGCCAACCAATCAACGATGCTTCCACTTTAGTCCGCCCTGCTAACCTTCGTGGCCTGCCACCAGATAGCACTCTGGTATTGGTAAACGGCAAACGCCGTCACCGCTCTGCAGTTATCACTTTCTTAGGCAGCGGTTTATCAGATGGTTCTCAAGGTCCGGATATTTCCGTGATCCCATCTATTGCGTTAAAACAAGTGGAAATCCTGCGGGATGGTGCTGCAGCTCAATACGGCTCTGATGCTATCGCCGGTGTGATTAACTTCCGTTTAAAAGACGCCAGCGAAGGTGGTGCTGTTGAATTAAAAACCGGCCAGCATTATGACGGCGACGGCGATTTACGCCAGGTTTCAGCCAACATAGGTTTACCTTTTACTGATAATGGTTTTGCCAACTTCAGTACTGAATTTAAACAATCTGACCCAACCAGCCGTTCAGTACAACGTGGTGACGCAGCTGGCTTAGCGGCCAACGGCAATACACAAATTGCTGATCCTGCGCAAGTTTGGGGCTCACCTGAATTTAAACGTGATTTTAAAGTTTTTGGTAACATCGGTTTAGAAGTTGCTAAAAACAAAGAGTTTTATGCCTTTGGTAACTTCGCCCAGCGTAACGTGGAAGGCGGTTTTTATTTCCGTAACCCACAAACCCGCGGCGGTGTTTATTCAAATGACGGCGGCGATTCCCTGTTAGTAGGCAATCTGGATGCCAGCAAAGGCGAATGTAGTAATGTGGATATCCAGGGTCTGAATTACAGCCAGGTCACGGCGAAAGTAAAAGCGCTGCCTTCCCACTGCTTTACGTTTTTCTCTATGCTGCCTGGCGGTTTTACACCGAAATTTGGTGGCATAGTGACTGACGGTGCTTTAGCTGGTGGTCTGAAAGGCGAGCTGGATAATGGCTGGTTCTTCGACTTAAGCAGCACTTATGGTCGCAGTGAAGTTGAGTTTTATATCAATAACACCATCAATGCTTCAATGGGTCCGCGTACACCACGGGACTTTAATGCTGGTAAATATGTACAGCAGGAACAAGCTATCAACTACGACATGAATAAACTGATTGAAGTTGATGCACTGCCGTATCCGCTGGCTGTTGCCGGTGGTCTGGAATACCGCATTGATACCTTCGAAATTTATGCCGGTGACAAAAACTCTTTTGAAGTAGGCCCATTAGCTTCACAAGGTTTTGGTATTGGTTCTAACGGTTTCCCTGGTTTTAAACCAGATGACGCAGGTTCATTTAACCGTTATAACTATGCCGCTTACACCGAATTTGGCGCTGAGTTCTCTGAAAGATTCCGTTCTGATTTTGCACTTCGTTATGAAAATTATGAAGATTTTGGTACGACAACCAATGCAAAATTAACAGGTCGCTTCCAGGCAACAGACGAGATGGCGTTACGGGGTGCTGTCAGCACCGGTTTCCGTGCACCAACCATTGGTCAGTCTATGGTTCGTAACGTGACCACCTCTTTTGCAGCAGGCCAGGGTTTAGTGGACAATGCAACTTTGCCACCAACTCACCCTATCTCTGTGCTTAAAGGCGGTAAAGCCTTAACACCGGAAGAGTCTACCAACTATTCATTTGGTACTGTGGTTGAAGTTGACGACTTCTACGCCACGCTGGATTATTACCGTATTGAAGTGGAAGATCGTATCAGTCAGTCTTCATCTCAAACTTTAACACCAGCCGATATTCAGGCTTTGTTAAATCTGGGTGTTGCTGATGCAACCAGTTTCGCCGGCGTTAAATATTTTACCAATGACTTCGACACCACAACTCAGGGTGTTGATTTTGTTGCTAACTACAGTGCCGATTTAATGGGTGGCCGTACCACTTTTGCCCTTGCTGTAAACTACAACAAAACTGAAGTTGACCGTATCACCGAAAGACCTGGTGTCGATGGTGATGGCAATCCGGTTGTGCTGCGCAACATCAACGAAGCCAAAGTAAAACAAATTGAAGATGGTTTACCAAAAGTTCGTGGCAGCTTCACGGTCAGCCAGAACTGGGGTGAAGTTGGTGGTTTTATCCGTCTGAATCACTACGGTTCTTATTTTGAAGACCATGCTGACTCAGGTGCTTTACGGGTTGAAGACGATGGTTTACCGCTGTTCTTAGGTGCGGAGCAAACTGTTGATGTTGAAGTGAACTACAGCTTCAACGAAAGCTACAACCTGGCCATTGGTGCTAACAACCTGTTTGATGAAGTACCAGACGAGAACCGCTGGGCTGAAGTTTTGGGTGCAAAATACCCAACAACAACAGTCATGGGTTTTAACGGCGGATTCTATTACGCTCGTTTAACTTACAACTTCTGATAACATTTTGTATCCGGCCGGTTTAAGACGGTCGTGAAGGATAAAAACCACCCTTCTGTTTACAGTGGGTGGTTTTTTTATTTAGTTGAATTGGTAACGCTAAATACGTTAACAACTGCAAAAACCCCAACAGAGCTACACCTTGACCTCAGGTGATAATTGCCAATAAGGAAAAAAAACACCACGCTGGCAAATGCTGTCATGACCATGCTTTTGCTGGTTGGAACAGACCCGGTACTACACAACTGCGATAAGCTGTGTATCTACTCCCAGCACAACCTTATGTATAGACTCAGGTTTTGTTAGTTGCATTGAAATGTTGCCGCGGCAGGGAAAACATGGCAAGGTTTCATTAGAGTTTTTACTTGAGAAAGTGTTGTGCAACTTATTCCATGGAGCTATCCAAGCCGCTACGGCTTTACCTTAAGAGGTCATCACAGTGTCCCCAGCGGCAAACCTCTGTTGCATCTGCTGCATGGCAACGGCTATTGCAGTCTGATGTACCAGCCTTTGTTACGGCAACTGGCACCCTATTTTGATTTTTTCTTATCAGATGCGCAGGGTCACGGTGACAGCGATCATGGCGGTGCTTTTATCGGTTGGAATCAAAGTGCTGAGCTGGCTTCGGCTGCGCTCAAGGCCCATTTGCATTTATTTGGTCAGGTGCAGGTTTATGGTTGTGGCCATAGTTTTGGTGGTGTACTCACTGCATTGATGAATGCAGCAGATACACAAATTTTTCATCAGGTGATATTGCTGGACCCTGTGCTGTTTCCGCCTTTGTTACTTAAGTCCATGCAGGCATTAGACTTACTTGGACTCTACCGCCACAATCCCATGGCTAAAAAAGCGTTAAAACGCCGGCAATATTGGCCCGACAGGTTAACTGTCGAGCATTATCTGACCAACAGAGGTATGTTTCGTGGCTGGCAACCGGACGCCCTTGCAGCATATATCGAACATGCACTACATCATAAGGAAGGCGTAAAGCTAAAATGTAAACCAGAACGCGAAGCCGAAATCTTCTCGTCTTATCCCAAAGGCTTATGGCAGGCATTAAAAAAACCTTGTGCAGCAACTTTGGTGATCTACGGCCGCGAGACTTACCCTTTTGTGCATAAAGCCTTGCTCAGATGGCAAAAGCTGAATCCAGTGGTTGAAGCACAACAAACAGCAGGTGGACATTGTTTTATGCAACAATATCCGGAAGTTACCGCACAGCTGATGCTAAGACACTGGGGCTTTAACTAAGTCTTCACCCTCACTAATTGTCAAGACAGCGGCACTGCAAAAAAAGCGCTGCCGCTATTTTTACAGTTTCAGTATAATGGCGCCAGTTTTAGCCATTCGGTAATTATTCAAGTGAAAAAAAGCAGTGTAGTACTGAGCGCATTATTATTATCCGCCTGTTCTGTTGTGCCTGAGCAGGTCGCCAAACCTGCACCGGTGCAGGATATTCAGCAAGTAGAAGTGAAGCCGGAATTAGTGCCGGGCGAAGTTGTGCATTCTGATAACGCCCAGCCTATTGCAACAGATTTTGGTTTGATTTTTATCGACCGCGATATGAGTTTTACCGGCACTTTGCCATGCAAAAAATGTCCGGGCGTGAACTACCACGTCAATTTATATCAGGACGGTAAATTTGAAGCCCGCCGTGAATTTATCGATCGCAATCTGGTAGAGCTGATTGAAGGCAGCTGGCAACTGGATGAACGTACTTTGCACTTCACCACTCAACGTCAGCGCATGCCTTCATTCCAGTTTGCCAGCAACCAGCACCTGATCATGCTGGACGTAGCGGGCAAACCTCTGGTGTCTGCCGACAACATGACATTAACCCGTCAACCAAATTTGCAAAAAATTGACAGCCGCCTGCCATTATTGGGTCTGTATCAACTCAAAGGTAACGAAGCCAGTTTTACTGACTGCCAAACCGGCGAAAGTCATCAGATTGCCATGACACAACATCACTTACCTATGATGCGCAGTTATCAGACGAACCCTGTGATCAATGGTAAATCTGTTGTTGCTACCATGACAGCACGCAAAAGCCCGGATAACAATCAGGCCTTATTTGTCGATAAATTTGACCAGTTCTGGCCAGGTGCCACCTGCCCTAATCAGGCAACGCCAGGCACAGCACAAGGTGTAGTCTGGCGCTTAAGTTCGGTGTCACAAATTGGCGTGCCGCAAAAACTGAACATCCGCATGATGTTTGCAGAAAATAATAAACTATTTGGTTTTTCCGGCTGCAATAACTTTAATGCTTCTTATGAACAAAAAGACAACCAGCTAAAAGTAATGCCAGTTGTCAGCACAAGGAAACATTGTGCCGATGCCAATTTTTACGAACAACAATTTACTAAACAACTGCAACTCGCTGATCGCATTGAAGTTAATCAAACCAAACTTCAGTTATTTAAAGACAATGCCATGATTATGGAATTTGCTCCGGCAACCAACTAGTCAAACGGTCAGAACAAGCTGCACCTGCAAAGTGCAGCTTTTTTTTGTGCAAAAAAGGCACTTTTATGAAAAAACTACTGATTTATATCGCCAACCGTCTTTGGCTTATTTTGTTGTTGTATGTCATCAGCCTGCTGATTGGTGCTTTTGGTTTTTCGGTGATTGAACAGAAATCTTTTGCCGATGGTTTATGGTGGGCCACTGTCACGTCCTTAACTATAGGTTATGGTGATTTAACCCCGCTTACCACTGAAGGTCGTATTTTTGGCATCTTATGTGGTCATTTTTGGATCTTTGTCGTTATTCCGATGATAGTTGCCAATATCATTATGCATCTGGTTGAAGATAAACATTTATTTAGTGATGAAGAGCAGCGGGAACTGATGGATAAAATCAGGCGGATTGAGCAGCATATCACTCAACAGGATAAAAAAGTCGATTAAAACCGACTATCCTATGACATAGCTATTGCCCCCAAAGCAGCTCTGCGGCCTGAACAATAGCTATACAATCTCAAGGTTCAAAATCATACAAAAACAAAAAAGGCAGCCGGAGCTGCCTTTTTCTACTACTTAAAAATTAAGCAGTTAAAGCTTGTTTCGCTTTCGCAACTAAAGCAGCAAATGCGCCTTTGTCGAATACAGCGATGTCAGCCAGAATTTTACGGTCGATTTCAACAGATGCTCTTTTCAGACCATCGATGAAACGGCTGTAAGATAAACCGTTTTGACGTGAAGCAGCGTTAATACGCGCGATCCACAGTTGACGGAATTGACGTTTACGTTGACGACGGTCACGGTAAGCGTATTGGCCGGCTTTGATAACTGCTTGGAAAGCTACACGATAAACACGGCTACGGGCACCGTAGTAACCTTTAGCCTGGTTTAATACCTTCTTGTGACGCGCGCGAGCGGTCACACCACGTTTTACTCTTGGCATTTCAGTCTCCTAAATATTATGCGTATGGCAAGCAGCGAGCGATACCAGCGACGTCAACTTTTGCAACTAACGTTTTTGGACCTAACTGACGCTTACGCTTAGAAGACTTCTTCGTCAGAATGTGGCGAAGATGTGATTGCTTACGTTTAAAACCACCAGAGGCGGTCTTTTTAAAGCGCTTTGCAGCGCCTTTGTTGGTTTTCATCTTAGGCATAGTTAAATAACTCGCATTGTTTAATTACAACGAATAATAAGGCGAAAAACCTCATCCCACAGTGTTACCACTGCAGGACAGGGTTTTTACTTGTATGCGCTTATTACTTCTTATTTGGGGCCAGCATCATGATCATCTGACGACCCTCAACGCGGCTTGGGAAAGATTCACAGATAGCGATATCTGTCATATCTTCTTTAATCCGGTTAAGCATCTCGATACCGATGTCCAGATGCGCCATTTCACGACCACGGTAGCGGAGCGTTACTTTAGCTTTGTCACCCTCTTCAATGAAGCGACGCAGGTTGCGTAGTTTTACCTGGTAATCGCCTTCATCAGTTCCAGGCCGGAATTTGATTTCCTTGATCTGGATCTGTTTTTGCTTCTTCTTCTGCTCTTT
>NZ_JAVBXS010000040.1 GCF_030824435.1 Rheinheimera sp. | reverse complement strand
TGATTAAAATTCAAACAGCAGCCTCCGGCAATTTTGGTTAATTTTCAAGCACCACTTATCGCAAATTTATTAAGTTGATGTTTTTACGACAGATCTATTTTGGATTTTTTATTCATTTGCGACAGCGGGCAAAAAAATCTCATAGTCAGCCGCCGATTTCATATAACCCTCGACCTGGTGCGATACCAAACGCGACTGACTGACGGCAGACTTTAGAATTAACTTATTGTATAAACTTGCTTTTTCATCGTTAAAATAAGTTTCAACATCAAACCAGCGCACCTCGGCAATTTCATTTTCTGCCGCCTGTAAAGCTGTGGTTTGGGCATATAACTGACACACAATATAAAGGTTGGACGCGCCAAACTGGCCTTTGTGATGATGCCGCATACCAAGCACTGAATGAAAACTGGCAACAACACCGGTTTCTTCCAGTACTTCGCGCACTACGGCGCTGGCTAAATGCTCTTTTGACTCCACCATGCCACCCGGCAACTTAAAATAACCGGGTTTTTCGCCTGCAAGCGGTTGCTCTTTCACCATCAGCACTTGTCCGGTCGGCGACCAGACCAGCGCACCAACCCCAATACTATGAGTTGCCGCCAAAGGTAAATAGCTATTTTGCTGTAGTTTTTTTACCAGCATCAGCCGCTCTGGCTGGCAGTGGTGATAGGTAAAACCAAGCTTTAAAGCATCTGGAATGAAAGCGGCGCAGCTAGCAGGCAACTCAAGCCAGATCAGCTGATATTGCTGTTGCCACTGTGTGATACTTTGTGTCAGCCGCAGCCCGAACTCAGCAACTGCAATAGGCACAGAATCAACCACCAACTGCTCAGGCCCTATATAACAACCGCCATAAGCATTGACTACAGCTTTAAACATTGGGTTCTCCGGCAGTTTAGGGCGCAATAGGTGGCTGGCAGCAAAATGCACCGGCCACCGGCATAGGCTTAACGAAATAACACTTTTTCTTTTTGAAACCAGGACACACAAAAAGCAATGGCGCCAGCGGCTATCAACAAGGTTGAGCCAAGCACCGCGGCCAGCAGCAGGTAATCGATAGTGCCTTTCACCAATTCTTTAATTGATAAAGCCACATTCAGCACCGGTACCATAGCGGTTTTCCAGTTCAGCTCAACGCCTGGCAGAATAGCCACCACCAGCGGCATAAACACCACCATAGTGACTGGGCCAATGTAATTTTGCGCTTCTTTATAACTACGGGCGTAAATAGACAGGCTCAAAAGCATGGCGGCAAAAATGGCAGATAATGGCAACAACAAAGCTAAAATCAGCGTTAAGTCGATAAAACCTAAGGTTTCCATAGTCTTGGCAACCACATCCACACCGGCCATAGAGCCAATCAGATAACCCCAGCCGCCAAAACTGATCACTGTCAGCGCTGCCGACACTAAGCCTGTGGTCAGCACTGTTAAAAACTTGCCAAGCACAATAGCAGTGCGGCTGATGGGGCAAATTAACAAAGTTTCTAAAGTGCCCCGCTCTTTTTCACCAGCGCCTATATCCATGGCCGGGTAAGAAGCACCGGCCAGCACCAGTGGCACCAGTAAATAGGCGATAAAACCACCAATTTTTTCGCCGATATTTTCCCGGTTTTCGGCGGTATTTATCCGTTCTACTGTGACAGGCTCAAGCACTGCGGCCACTTTATCGCTACTGACCCCAAGGCCCGCCAGCTTGTCTTGTTGCAGCTTTTTACTGAAAGTTTTCAGCAAATCGTTAAAGTGTTTGGACACCATATCCAATTGCGACGAACTGTTATGAATAAGCTGCCATTTGCTTTGATTTAAGTTGTCTGCGCTTAAATCAAAATCGGCTGGAATCACAATAGCGACATCAAACTTATCATCGCGGATGGCCTGCTTTAAATCGCTGGCATCTGTGAGATCTGTCTCCACTTTTTTGAAGTTTTTATGATAAAACAAAGCATCGGCAAAGGCTGGCGCCCGCTCTGCATTAATAATTACATATCGATGCTCTTCTGCTTCAGCCTGACGGCTGACATTACTCATCACCAGTCCCATCAGGCCAAATAACAACGGGAAAATTAACAGCGGCAATAACACCACAAACATCAGCGTTTTTTTGTCACGCATCAACTCTAATAATTCTTTTTGATACACCTGCCACATTTACACTGCCTCCTTGTTAATCACCTGCAAAAATCCATCCCTTAAATCGCCTTCGGCTGTTAAAGCACGGAATTCCGCCAGACTGCCGTTAAAAGCACTGACACCGTCGTGAATCACCACCACCCGGTCACAAAGCGCCGCCACTTCATCTAAATGGTGGGTTGAAAAAATCACCGGTGTGCCTTGTTGTTTTAACGAACGGATAAAATCCAGCACAGTCTGCACCGTCATAATATCCAGGCCAGTGGTAGGTTCATCCAGAATAACCACTTTGGGTGAATGCACCACAGCGCGGGCAATGGCGGTTTTTTGCTTCATGCCAGTCGACATATTGTCGGCCCTTCTGTTGGCAAATTCGTGCATCTGCAACAGGGTAAAAAGCTCATCGATGCGTTGGTTCAGATCGTTTTCATTCATGCCATGCAAACGGCCAAAATAAGCCACATTTTCGCGGGCTGTTAAACGGCCATATAAACCAGTGCTGCTGGATAAAAAGCCAATACGCTTGCGGGCTTGCAGCGGCTTTTTAATCACATCCTGGCCATCAATCAGCACTGAGCCACTATCAGGTTGCAAAGCGGTAGATAACAAACGCAAAGTGGTGGTTTTGCCGGCACCATTAGGCCCAAGCAACGCCAGTACTTCACCTGCCTGACAGGAAAAACTCACATCACGCACCGAATGGAACCTGTCACCGCCAAAACGCACGTCATTTTTTTCGCTGTCCGACAGCTTGTGTTGTTTGCTAATGGCAAAAGCTTTTGCCAACTGCTTTATTTCAATCATCTCTACTCCCTGCTCCCAAAAACCGGCCACACTCACTTTGTGTTTGTTCTTTTTGGCCGAAAATAACTGGCATCCTGATAAAAATCAGCCACCTGATTGGCCGCATACCAACCCGGCACGCCCAATAAAGGCAAGGGCGTCAGCTGATTGTTTAGTTGCAAAATATCGTTGTTAGCAATTTGTTTACCAAGCTCAGTATCTATGAAATCAATACGTTGGCGCAACGGCCAATGAAAAAATTCCGTCTGAACCTCAATTGCCAGCATTTTGCCTGTTAAACCAATAAAAGGCCGGGTTGCCATTTCATAATTGGCGTGGCCAAAAATCATCGCCTGTAGCTGTGGTGTTGCATCCACGCCCTGCCATAACCGCCTGTTGTCGACAAAAGCGCTTTGCCACTGGTGCTGGCGCAAAGCTTCTATCACAGGCGCTGCCTGGTGCTGATAAAGTACCAGCACACCACACTCGTCCAATAACGTCAGTTTGTTACGAAGTTTGCTGCGTGTTTTTTGCCCATGCATGGCTATTTCAGCTATATGCAGCTGATTTAACAGCGTTTTTGTTTTAGGAAATAAACACCAAATCAAAGCACCAAAAAAGTCATGCCAGTTGTTTAATCTGGTTGGAATTTCTTTACGCTTAAAAATAAATTCTTCGTAATAACGGCCGTCTTGCTCCAGCAATAGAGTGTCGACAAAAGTAACCCCAGCATCTGGTGGCAACCAGCTGCTGAGCATTTGGGGAGATGGAAAATCTGTTTGTTGTGCTACCTCAAACAATAAGCTCAGATCGGCAAAAATCGGGTTCTGCAACCAGATGTTGAGATCCCAGGTTAAAGGCGCGGCAAAACGATTGTTTTTGCTGTCGGTATCTTTTATCTCAAGAGCCTGGTTTTTATCGGTATCTTTAGTCACAACCAAGCCTCATGTTCAGCACTTGCTTTGAAAAACCTGCGCTTTGCTGAAGGGCAGACTGAAAACTTCCGGCCACACTTACCTTTGAAATTTGGCAAAAAGCGCTTGCAATTTTTCTGGTTGCTGGCAGAGTCAGGTGAGTACGTCTGAACGTACATACTGCCAAATGAAATGTAATTTTTCGGATCAAATCTAACGGAGTTTTTATCATGTGTTCGATATTCGGGGTGCTTGACATCAAGACTGATGTTAAAGCCTTGCGCCAGCAGGCGCTACAGTTATCTAAGTTGTTACGTCATCGTGGTCCGGACTGGTCTGGAGTCTGGAATGACAATAATGCCATCCTCGTGCACGAGCGTCTGGCCATTGTAGATACTGAAAATGGCGCGCAACCTCTGATTAATCCGAATCGAAATCACATTCTGGCAGTGAATGGTGAGATTTATAATCACAAAAATTTAGAGAAAAATTTAACCGTCGACTATGAGTTTCAAACCAAGTCAGATTGTGAAGTGATTTTGCCTTTATACCTGGAGCATGGCGCCGGTTTTATCGACCAGCTACAGGGTATGTTTGCTTTTATTCTGTATGACGCTGAGCAACAAAGATATTTAATTGCCCGCGACCATATCGGCATTATCCCGCTTTATTACGGTTATGACGAACATGGCCAGTTGTATGTCGCGTCCGAGCTCAAAGCTTTAATTCCTGTGTGTAAACAGATGCAGGAGTTCCCCCCGGGGCATTATTTCGACAGCAAAATCGGCAAACTGGAAAAATACTATGCCCGTGACTGGCAAAGTTATGACGCGGTGAAAAACAACCCGGCCGATTTGGGCGAATTACGTGAAGCCTTAGAACAATCGGTGAAAAGCCATTTAATGTCAGACGTGCCTTATGGCGTATTGTTATCCGGCGGCCTCGATTCATCGTTAATTTCGGCTATTACGCAGCAGTTTGCGCGCAACCGCGTCGAAGATGACGGGAAATCTGAAGCATGGTGGCCAAGATTACATTCTTTTGCCGTTGGCCTTGCCGGTTCACCGGACTTAATTGCCGCCCGTAAAGTGGCAGATTCAATAGGCACAGTGCACCACGAAGTACATTTTACCGTGCAGGAAGGTATAGATGCTTTGCGTGATGTAGTGTATTTCCTGGAAACATACGATGTCACCACCATCCGTGCTTCGACGCCAATGTACTTAATGGCCCGTAAAATTAAAGCCATGGGTATTAAAATGGTGCTGTCCGGTGAAGGTTCGGATGAACTTTTTGGTGGTTATTTATATTTCCATAAAGCGCCCAATGCCAAAGAGTTCCACGAAGAAACCTTACGTAAACTCGACCGGTTGCATATGTTTGACTGCAACAGAGCCAACAAAGCCATGTCGGCCTGGGGTATTGAAGCGCGGGTACCATTTTTGGACAAGCACTTTATGGATGTGGCGATGCGCCTCAACCCTGAAGCCAAAATGTGTGGCAAAGGCAAAATGGAAAAACACATTTTGCGTCAGGCCTTTGATGGTTTATTGCCCGATGAAATTTTATGGCGGCAAAAAGAGCAGTTCTCAGACGGCGTGGGTTACAGCTGGATTGACAGCTTAAAAGCCTTTGCCGAAAAAGAAGTGACAGATCAACAAATGGCCACAGCCAACTTCCGCTTCCCGGTGAATACACCGGACAGCAAAGAAGGTTATTTATACCGCACTATTTTTGAAGAACACTTCCCACACAGCGGTGCCATTTCCTGTGTACCTGGTGGTAAATCCGTTGCCTGCTCTACCCCTGAAGCTTTGGCATGGGATGCCAAAATGGCAGAAATGACCGACCCTTCAGGCCGTGCAGTCAGAGATGTCCACGAACAGGCTTATTAATTTGTAAGATAAACAACGCATACAAAAAGCCCGCATGTGCGGGCTTTTTTACTATTAGTGCCCAGCCAATGGCGGAGTTATATCGTCATAAATAACAGATTTGCAGAGCAATAAATACCCAAAATGCCGTCTCAGACATTGGTCTTATTCCGCACACAATTCAGCGGCTTGGGTATGCCCTTCCCCCTTTTTCTGGTAAATTAGCGCCTTTGGTCAAGACACCACCATAATCTACGTCGAAGTAGCTAAGGCTGTTGAAAACAAGATGAAACTGAATTTTCGTTGTTGGTTGCTGGCATCTTTGATGTTTGCACCTGTTGTTGCCGTTGCAGAACAAGCATTAACCGGATTATGGGTCCGCGATTTGCAGCAACAAACTTTGGCTGATCCTCAAACTTCCGGCCTGACATGGCGCCATGATGAATTAATCAGCCTGGGTGATCAGAGCGCCAATCCGGCGTACCGGATGAAACTGTTTCGTATTAATGCAAAAACTGCCATTTTTAATCACGAACCTGTGCCTATTACTATTTCTGACAAAGTACGCAACAGCTGTTTTGGTGATTATCTGGTGAATTCGCCGGATTTAGAAGCACTGACCTGGGACAGAATTGACGATAAAACGCTGATCACAGTGACAGAAGATGCCAGCCGCGCCCAGCTAAGCCCGGCTTGCACCCGCAAGTTTGCCCAGACCAACTCCACTTTATACCCAACCTTATTGCTGAAAATCTCGCTGAATGACGATTTCACCAAAGCAGAAATCTCAGCAGTGCGACCAGTGCAATTCCCACAAGAATCGCAGGTGGGTAATTTGCCTAACGATGGTATTGAAGGCCTGGCGATAGATGACCATCAGAATTTATATCTGGCACTTGAAAAAAATGTAGCCACTAAACCGGCTATTTTTAAAACCCGCTTAACACCGGATTTTTGGGCCAAAGACAACTTTGTCAAAGTGATTGACGCCAATCTCACATTGCCACCACTTGATAATAAAGGCCATCCGATTAACGGCATCGACTTTTTGCCCAGCCCAATTCCGGGCCATCCGGGTTATCTGGTGGCAGTGGCACGTAACGACGACCAGCTTTGGATATTTGATTTAACTAACCGTGTCATTCCTTATGTGCAGCCATTGAGTTTTTATGTTGCCACCGATAATTCTGGCCTTTGCCCTGTTTATGAAAAAATGGTGCAAACGGCACTGGAAGGCATTGCGGTAAAAGACGGCCGGGTCTATCTGGTTAATGATCCATGGAAACAACACTATCCCGATAATATTCAGTGTGATGTAAATGCTGCATATTTCCAGAAAATGGCACCTCTGCTGTTTCAACTGCCGGTCGACCCACGTTGGTTTACGCTGGCAAGACCAAAACAACAAACGGCAGTGCCAGGCATCAGCGCTATGGCGCAAATTGACGCCGACCGTTATTTGTTGCTGCAGGACAAAAAAATTGATCAAGGTGGCGACAGACTTGGGGTGTTGCAACTGTCAGCCACTGGCCAACCGTCTTATCAGTCAGTATTTGTCACAGGTTGGCCGAATAATCAGCCAGCCAGCGATTTAGAATCGGCTTGTGCTTTGCCTGGCCGGTCCAACGAGTTTTTAATTGCTGAAAGTGGCAGCTGGCATGGTGAATTTGGCCGGTTGTTTCATATCAGGTTGTATCAAGGTTACGCCAACGTTCTGGCCAGTTTTCCGTTGCCTGTTGAACATGACAATAACAACGAAAAATCCGGCGATAACTTTGAGGGTTTAGTTTGTGTTACCAAAGCGCCGAACCGTTACCTGCTGGTGCTGGGTGAACGTGGTGGCAAAGGCAAAGCAGGCGCTTTATTGTGGGGCGAGTTTGACTTAGCGGCCGGTGCTATCAGCTGGAACCCTAACCGTCTGTCGGTGCAGGCGCCACAACCAGAACAAGCTGAACCTAAACAACGGGATATCGCCGATTTATATCTTGAATCCAATATACTTTGGGCCAGTGCTGTGCGCGAAAGTAGTAATGCCGGGCCTTTTAGCTCTTTTATTTATCAGGTTGCCTTATTAGATCCACAGGCTGCCCTGCCCGTCAATCTGATTGGCAGTAGTAAAATATACTGGCAAATTGATGGTTTTAAAGTAGAAGCTTTGGCAGCGCCAAGTCCTTTAGTGCCGGGGTCAAGTCTGGCCATAGGTACCGAAGATGAATGGCTGCACGGTGAATGGCGTGCTTTATTCCCGCCAGCAGGGCAGTCGGCAACAATACCTTTGCCTGCAGCACCAGACGCAACCATACCGGCAGCAAAATCATTATTACCGGCAGCCTCATTGCCAGCCACCCAGTTACCTGCAGCAGCTGGCAGCAAAACCGCTGCAACTGCCACTTCGGATAAGCCAAAAATATGACCGAACCAGTAAAATCCGAACAACCAAAAAACCCTTTGCATGGTTTTACACTGGAACAAATTTTAAATTTATTGCTGGCGCATTATGGCGGTTACCCGAGTTTAGCGAGGCAGATTAAACTGAAATGTTTTACTGAAAACCCAAGCGTAAAATCCAGTTTGAATTTTTTACGTAAAACCCCTTGGGCTCGCACTGAAGTAGAGCAGCTATTTATTCGTTTACGCTTGTATCAACACAAGCCTTAAGGTTTAGCACAACAACGCCCCGTATTCGTTTGAATACGCAGCGCTTGCCAAGATAAAGGACATTGCAATGCAAATGATTAAAACCCGTGCCGCCGTTGCCTGGGGACCAGGCCAGCCACTGACGATTGAAGAAGTGGATTTAATGCCACCGCAAAAAGGCGAAGTATTAGTGAAACTGGTGGCAACAGGTGTATGCCATACCGACGCTTATACGTTGTCTGGAGCAGACTCTGAAGGCAAGTTCCCTTGTATTCTGGGTCATGAAGGCGCCGGTATAGTGCAGGCCGTTGGCGAAGGTGTCACCAGCGTTGCTGTTGGTGACCACGTGATTCCGCTTTATACACCAGAGTGTGGCAAATGTAAGTTTTGTTTAAGTGGCAAAACCAATTTATGTCAGGCCATTCGTGTCACTCAGGGTCAGGGTTTAATGCCAGACGGCACCACCCGTTTTTCCAAAGACGGCCAGCCGATTTATCACTATATGGGCACTTCAACCTTCAGTGAATATACAGTGCTGCCGGAAATCTCTCTGGCAAAAATTAATAAAGCAGCGCCACTGGAAAAAGTCTGTTTATTAGGTTGTGGTGTTACCACCGGCATGGGCGCAGTGATGAATACCGCCAAAGTAAAAGCAGGTGACACTGTTGCCGTTTTTGGTTTAGGTGGTATTGGCTTATCGGCCATTATCGGCGCTGTGATGGCCAAAGCCAGCCGCATTATTGCCATTGATATCAACGAATCAAAATTTGATATAGCGCTGAAACTCGGCGCCACTGATGTAATTAACCCACAAAAGTTCGACAAGCCAATTCAGGACGTGATTGTAGAAATGACAGACGGTGGCGTCGATTTTAGCTTTGAATGTATTGGCAATGTGAATGTGATGCGCTCAGCCTTAGAGTGTTGCCATAAAGGCTGGGGTGAGTCGGTGATTATTGGGGTAGCCCCAAGTGGCGCCGAAATTTCCACCCGACCTTTCCAGTTGGTGACAGGCCGGGTCTGGCGTGGTACGGCATTTGGTGGTGTCAAAGGCCGCACTGAGCTGCCGGATTATGTGGAGCGTTATTTAAAAGGTGAGTTTGAACTCGATACCTTTATTACCCACACCATGCCACTGGAGCGCATTAACGACGCTTTTGATTTAATGCACGAAGGTAAATCTATCCGTACTGTCATTCATTATTAATCAATCAACACTGCGCTAACTAAAAGCAGCTTTGATAACGGATATAACATCAAGATGCCCAAAGGCCAGTTTTGCTGGCCTTTTTTATCGATAAGAGTTTCAACAAGGCCTTCTTTAGCAACAGCATTTTTAAAGCGTTTTTTTGCAAAAACACAAAACGGAGCAATCTATGAGTTTACAACTGGTCTCCAGTCAGCGTTGTTTTGGCGGTTTACAACAGCGTTATAACCACAGTTCCAAAGTGCTTAATTGCACCATGCAGTTTTCGGTATTTTTACCACCACAGGCAACACAAAACAAAGTACCGGCGCTGTATTGGTTGTCGGGCCTGACTTGTACTGATGAAAACTTCTCCAGTAAAGCCGGTGCTCAGCGTATTGCCGCCGAGCTTGGTATAGCGCTGATTATTCCTGACACCAGCCCAAGGGGCGCCGAAGTTGCAGACGCACCGGATGCTGCTTATGACTTAGGGTTAGGAGCCGGCTTTTATCTGAATGCGACCCAAGAGCCATGGGCCCGTCATTACCGGATGGACGATTATATTCAGCAGGAATTGCCGGCTTTGATAGAAGCTACACTGCCGGTTAATACAAAACGCGCTATCAGCGGCCATTCAATGGGCGGTCACGGCGCTTTGGTATTGGCACTGCGAGAGCCGCAAAACTATCTGTCGGTATCAGCTTTTGCACCTATCTGTAAACCAACGCAGTGTGATTGGGGCCGCAAAGCTTTTACTGCTTATTTAGGTGCTGATGAAAGCAGCTGGGCCGCTTATGACGCCAGCCTGCTGCTTACCAAATCCGGCAGCCAGCTGCCAATATTGGTCAGCCAGGGCGGTGACGATCAGTTTTTAGCCAATCAGCTTAAACCTGAGCAACTGCAACAAGCAGCTGTGGCCAGCAATACAGCACTGACTTACCAGCTACAGCCAGGCTACGACCATAGTTATTATTTTATCGCGACTTTTATTGAACAACATTTAAGGTTTCATGCAGCGTTCTTATTGGCTTAAAGTAATAATAAACACCACTACAATTTAGCAAAAAGCCAGACGATAACGCTGGCTTATGCTTGTGGCTAATCGCAACTTCAAAACTTGGAATGAACTCAAATCACAACCTGGATCGCAGCAACAACTCAAACTCAGCAGCCGGCAAGGGTTTGCTGCAATAATAACCCTGATAATAATCACAGCCGTGGGTGCGTAAAAACTCCAGCTGCTCTGGCTCTTCTACCCCTTCGGCCAGGGTTTTGAGTTTGAGTACTCGTGCCATTGAAATAATAGCGCTGACAATTTCGTTACTTTCATTATCCAGCGGCACATCATCGATAAAACTTTTATCAATTTTTAATACATCCAGCCGGTATTTTTTTAAATATGAAAAGGACGAATAGCCTGTGCCAAAATCGTCGATGGCAAGCTGGATGCCAAGCTGATGCAAAGTAAGCATGGTTGCAAATGCACTGTTTTCATTGGCCATAATGGCGCTTTCGGTCAGCTCAAGCTCGAGTAAGTGCGCCGGAAAACCGGTTTCATCCAGAATTTGTTGTACTGTTGCGGCTATATCGCCATGTGAAAATTGATGGGATGATAAATTGACCGCCAGTTTTAACGGTGGCAAACCTGCCGCCAGCCAGGCTGCCCCCTGAACACATGTTTGGCGCAGCACCACTTCACCAATAGCACTGATAAGGCCAGTGTCTTCGGCAATAGGAATAAAAACACCAGGGGCAACTAAACCCTGCTCCGGGCTTAACCAGCGCACCAGGGCTTCGGCCCCCATAATGGCACCGGTTTGTACATCGGTTTGTGGCTGGAAATAGACCACAAATTGCTGTTCAACAAGCGCGTTGCGCAGTTTGGATTCCATTTCTATCCGGGTGCGGGCGTATTGGGTTAAATCATCGGAATAATAGGCAAAACGGCCACGGCCCTGCTCTTTGGCTCTATACAAAGCTGCGTCGGCATTTTGTAACAACATAGCGCCTGCAGCACCGTGTTCCGGGTATATCGCAATACCGATACTGATACCAATACGCACTTCATTATTATTTGGTAGCAGCAGGGGTTGATTCAGTTCGTGAATAATGTCACTGGCCAAACGGCCGGCGTCTTCTTCATGCTCCAGCACCGGCAATAACACCATAAATTCGTCACCGCCAAAACGTGCCAGCGTATCTTCCGGCCGCAATTTGCCGGCAAGCCGCACAGCCACCATTTTTAACAGTTCATCACCTGCCGGATGGCCAAAACTGTCGTTGACATATTTAAACCTGTCTAAATCCAGCATCATCAAAGCAAACCTTTGTTGATGACGCATGGCCGCATCAATAGCACCGTCAAGCCGGCTTAACATCTTCAGTCTGTTGGGTAAACCTGTCAGCACATCATGGTGCGCCAGATATTCCAGCTCCTGTTGGGAGGCTTTCAGCTGGGTAATATCGGCAAATACCGCTACATAGTTTTTAATTTGTTGCTGATGGTCATAAATAGCGCTAATGCTGAGCAGTTCCGGGTAAATTTCGCCATTTTTACGCCTGTTCCAGATCTCCCCCTGCCAATGGCCGCTTTGTTGTAATTCCTGCCACATCTGCAGATAAAAGCTGCTGTCATGGCGTCCGGAGGAAAACATCGCCGGACTTTGTCCCAGCACTTCATGCTGTTCGTAACCCAGCATATCCAGCAAACTCTGGTTCACCTGCAAAATATTATTATTGGCATCTGTCACCATAATGCCCTCGCGGGTGCTGTCAAACACCACAGCGGCTTGCTGCAAGGAGTTTTCAAACTGCTGACGTTTTATGGCATTACCCAGGGTATCCGACAGTAATTTCAGGGTATCCAGCTCACTCTGGCTCCAGTGGTAGTCCACCTGATGGGTGGTAAAACCGATAAAACCCCACCATAAATCACCGCTCATCACTGGCAGTATGGCCAGACCCTGCACACCGTTCTGGCTGAGTAGCTGTTGGGTTTCGGGTGAAAAATCAGTGATGGGACCGGCCAGAATTTCGCCTTTGGCCAGTACCGACGCAATATTAACCTGCGACAGCATCTCTTGGTTCAAATGAACCAGATCCTGTTTCACCTGCTCTTGATGCGCGCGCCAGATCGCAAGTCGCCAGGCTTCAGTACCGCTGCTGTGATGCTGGCACTGATATAAAAACACAGTGCCAACCTGCATATGGTCAGCCAATGCCGGCAAATTTTGCCGGAATACCGCCAGCCAGTCGCTGTTTTGTAAAAACTGCTGGCTGACTGATGCCAGAGTTGCCATCAATTGTGCACGGCGGCGCAGATTTTTTTTGTACAACTGTCGTTCAGTAATGTCTTCAACACTAAGCAACAACACCGGTTCTGTGTCGCTGTCACTCTGTAATGCATAAATCGACAATTCAACCAACAATGCCGGCACTGATGGCCGAATTAAGGTGGCCTGCCAGGTCAGATGAAAATTATCCCTGGGTAAATCGCGTAAGGCTTTGACAAATGCCAGCCAGTCATCAACCTGCAACAGCTGGCGCAGTGGCAGTTCGCTCAGCTGTGCTGAATTTTTTAAAGTCATCTGCTCTAAACGCTGATTACTTTGCAGCAATACCAAATCGGCAAAACGCACAATCGCCATCCCAACAAAAGGCGAACTGAAAAAGGCTTTTTGCACACTGCTGCGTTCATGTTGTCTGGCTTGTAAAGTCAGCATATAAGCCAGCATCAGCTGGCGCCAATACAACAATAAACTCACCGACAATACGGTAAAAAGTACCAGGCTAACCAAGGATACCCAGGTGACTAAAGTGCGTACCGGAGCAAGCACCTCGTCTTTATTGATCCTGACTTTAAGCACCAGCTCTTGCCACAACCGCTGGTCAAGTACCAGCTCATCTTGCCCGGACTGATGCAACTGATGTTGTAATACCGCGCTCACCTGCACCCCGCTGTCGGGCCAGCTCAGTAGTTCAGGTAACACAAAATCATCCAGACGGCTTTGCAAACGTATTTGTACATCGGGCAACTGTGGCCAGTACAATTGCCAAATCAAGCGGCAATCGCGAAAACTGACTCTATCGGCACACCAGAGCTCTGGTTGTTCACTGTGCGCCCATTTTGGCGGTGTGACGCTGTGCCCCACACTGAACAATTGTTTATCTGCGGCATATAACTCAACCTGGCTAAAGGCATGTGAAGCCACCAGCGGTGACAGTCTGGCGCCGATATAAACCAAAGCATCTTTTTGCTGTTGCTTAACATAAAGGGTGAGCTGCTGCGCCAGCCCTAAATCGTGGCGCAAACTATTGATGTCAAACTGCCGCTCTTGCAACCATTGCCGGAAAAACTGCTGCTTTTGACTGAGCACTCTGACGCTGCTGTCACGAGTGGCAGCAAGTACCTGTTCACCATAAAGATTTTTTACCAGCAATGACAACACTGGTGATGACAACAGGATCAATAACAACAACCACAAAATACGTGCATGTTTCACTCTGGCAACTTTGAGGCTGGGTAATTCGAGGGATTTATCCAGGGTACGCTGCACCAGAAAATACAACAGCAGTGCACTGAGCACTATGTAGATCAACCCTTTGGCCAGTCCAAACCAGAACAATTGCGCTACCGGTAAACCGGCGCTGTCCAACAGGTAATCAGATAACAGGATCCAGCCCAGAGTAAATAAACTATAACTGGCAATAATGACAAACACAGACCGCCGCCGGTTCTGATGTTGCGATTGTTGCGAATGTGCAGAAGCAGAACTCATCAGCAAAAAGTTATCCTTTTAGCACCACAGTTAGCAGAACGTAAACCCAAAGCTGACAGTTGCCTATGCCAGTCTTGCTAAGGCGTTTAACTTGCCAAATGATAACGTAAATTGCGCCCATTAACACCTAAGTGCATGAAATTATTAATATCTTAAATTAAAGGTGCGGCGCTATTCCAACATAGCGCCTGCTGTTTACACTTTGAACTGACCTACAGTAGATCCCAATTCAGTGGCCAGGCCCAACAAACTGCGGGTACTGTGAGCCACCTCACTGATAGCGCTGCTGTTTTCTTCGGCTGCAGCACTGAGACTACTGATGCCGCGTGCCAGTGTGGCACTGACGCTGCTTTGTTCTTCTGCCGCCGTTGCCGTTTGTGCCATCAGCATTTTTAGCTGCAATAAACGCTGTTCAATATCATCCACCTGCAACTGCATCTGACTGGCTTCTGTTTTAGTGGTTTGGGCTATGACCACACATTCACCGCTACTTTGGTTCAGATGGCCGGACAATTGCAAAATCCCGCCAATCACACCACTGATGTCTTTAGTGGCAAGCTGTACTTTACCGGCCAGCTGCCTTACTTCGTCAGCCACAACAGCAAAACCCCGGCCTTGTTCGCCCGCACGTGCCGCTTCAATGGCCGCATTTAATGCCAATAAATTTGTTTGTTCGGCAATAGCGGTAATAACGCCCACCACGGCGGCAATTTGTTGACTGTCTTTATCCAGTTGCGACACGCCATGCTGGATTTGACTAAAAGCAGCCAGGGTATTGTCCAGACTGGCTGCAACATGGTGAATAGTTGTTGTCAGTTGCTGACCCGACTGCTGACAGGCATTTACTTCATCGGCGGCCTGGGTGGTATTACTGCCAATTTCAGACGCCGCATAACTCATTTCTTCAATCGCAGTTGCCAACATCTCAGTTTCGCGGGCTTGCAGTTGCATGCTGCCATCGGCCTGGGTCATGGCCGCTGAATTTTGTGCTGCGGCCATTTCCAGCGCCTGACCAACCCCCACCAGCTGTGCTATCAAGGTGCGCAACTGTTGCTGCATCCGTGCCAGCCAGCCCATCAGGCTGGACTGAGTAGCTCCGACAAGCGACATGGTGAGGTCGCCTTTAGCAATCACACTGGTCATCAGTACCATATCGTCTGGCTCGCCACCAAGGGGTGCCAGTACAAAACGACTGACAATTTTGGCGGCGATAAAAGCCAGCAACACAGCTACCAACACTATCGCCAGCCCAATCCACAACATACGCTGCGCCGGCGCCGCCACTTCAGCAACGTCAATTTCAGCCAGCAAAGCCCATTGCACACCAAATAAAGTCACGGGTGAATAAGCGGACACCACAGGATTCAGGTTGTAATCATCGATATACAACAAACCTTTTTGGCCTTGCAGGGCTGCCGCTGTTGCTGTTGTCTGTGCACCGTTTTTCGCCACATTACCGGCAAAAGAAGCCAATACAGTGCGGTTAACCGGATCAAGATAAGAATCAGACCGCATCCGCAAATCCGGCCCGACCAGATAAGTTTCACCACTTTGGCCCATGCCTTCACGCACCTGCATCACAGTATTAATGCGGTCAATGGACAATTGCACTGCCACCACCCAATCAGCAGCGCCACGGCCAGACCGCATGGCCATAAAAGCGGCGGCCTGACCATTGGAAGGTGCATAAGGAGCAAAGTCCTGCATCAGCAAAGGTTCGTTTGATGTTTTGACTCTTCGGTACAACAGACCCAGACCTGAGTCTTTATAAGGCCCATCCACCAGATTGCTTTGGTAATCAGCTTCACGGGCTACGCTGTACACTACAGTGCCTTGTGGATCAATCAGGAAAATATCGTAAAAACCAAGTTCAGCAGCCATTTTACTGAGCACAACGTCAAGACTGTTCACGTCAGTGCCCTGATTATTGTCGGCAACGGCCCGCACCGAAGTTAAACCTTTGGCAAAATCCTGAAATAAGGTTTCTACCTGCCGTTTTTTAATTTCCCGCACTGCAACCAGCTTGGCTTCAGCCTGGGCGAATAATTCAGCTCTGGCCAGCATGGTGACTGTGATAGTGGCAATTAACAGCGGTAATAAAGCGGTACATAAACTGATAAGTTTTATTTTTTGAGTAAAACGCATGACAAACTCCTTATGTCAAACGAGGGATTCCGGATCGGAACTGTGTCACCAGATGGGTGACAACATGGTGTTGCTAAAGATATATCACCCCAGCCCCTTTGCAACATAGGTAAGCAACTTTTTGTTTTACTGTGAATTTTTTCTGCCAGAACTCGAATTGGCCCGGCAAACAGATTTAAGGTCTGCTTGCATATTGCTGTGTTATGTAGTGCAGCAATATGCGGCGGTGCTGTTGTGACAGCCGAAGAATAGTGACACTGCACAAAGTTGTGCTGCAACTAGTTGGTTGTAAATAGTTGGCTGCAAAAAAAGCCCGCATAAAGCGGGCTTTGCCGGGCGAAAGGAACCAGTCGATTATTTTGCCGTTTGTTGCTTCATCCAGGCAAAAATTTCGTTGTACCAACGCTCAGCATTGGCCGGTTTTAAGATCCAGTGATTTTCATCCGGGAATAACACCAGTTTAGAGTCGATACCTTTACGCTGTAGTGTGGTAAAAGCTGCTAAACCCTGGGCGTAGGGCACACGGTAATCTTTTAAACCGTGAATAACTAACATCGGCGTTTTCCAGTTATCCACTAAAGCCGCCGGATTAAACTTGTGATAATCGGCTTCTTTGTTCCAGACCGGGCCACCCATATCATATTCCGGGAACCACAACTCTTCAGTGCTACCGTAAAAACTTGGCATATCAAATAAACCAGCGTGATTCACCAGGCATTTAAAGCCCGTTGGCCAGTTGCCGGCAATCCAGTTCATCATATAACCGCCGTAAGAAGCGCCAAGGGCACAGGCGTTGTTGCCATCAAGCCAGCTTTCTTTTTCGGTGATATAAGCCATACCTTTTTTTAAGTCTTCCAGTGGTTTACCACCCCAGTCGCGGCTGATGGAATCGGTAAAGGCCTGACCATAACCGGTTGAGCCGTGGAAATCGATCATCACCACACCATAACCCTGTGCTGCCCAAAGCTGCGCATTCCAGCGATAGTTAAACATATTGCCAAAGCTGCCTTGCGGGCCGCCGTGCACAATAAAAGCAACAGGGTATTTTTTGCCTTCCTGGTAATTCCAGGGTTTCATCCAATAACCATGAACAGTTTCTTCATTGGCGCCGGGGAAACTAAACTGGGCAAATTCAGCAAACTGAATGTCTTTTAAATTTTCAGCATTAATGCGGGTTAAAGCTTCCGCCTGACCCGACTCGCCTTTGACCTGATAAATATCCATAGGTGAGTTCAGGCTGTGATTGACAAACACTACTTTGCCAGCGGCTACATTCAGGCTGCCGGCACTACCGTCACCATACACTTTAGACACATCACCAAAGGCGCTGTTAATGGCAAAAATGCTCTTTTGGCCAACATCCTGCGCTGTCACATATAAAGTACGGTTATCCGGGCCAAACAAATATTCATCCACTGATCTGTCCCAATCCTGGGCCAGCTCTTTACGCTCACCTGTAACTAAATCCAGCAACATCAAACCAAAACGGTCGGCTTCAAAACCTGGTTTTTTCATCGCCAGATAAGCCATATAACGGCCATCTTTAGAAAAGGCCGGTTTAGCATCCCAGGCCGGATTGTCTTTAGTCAGGTTAATTTTTTCGCCGCCGGCTAGAGCCACCTGAAAAATATCAAAGTTGGTGTGCCAGGCCTGATCTTTGGCTGGAATTTTGGCGCTGAATACCAGGTTATTGCCATCCGGCGTAAAGGCCGCTTCGGCAACGCCTGCCACATCGGTATTCCACTCTGGCATTAAATCGCGGGCGTCTGTCACTTTTTTGCCGGTTAAATCCGCGACAAAAAAGTGTTGTTTAAATTCGTCTTCAAAAGTATCCCAATGGCGCACCATTAATTGGTCATACACCATGGCAGTGTCTTTTTTATCGGCTTTTAGTTTTTGTGCTGTCACAGTGCAGGCAATATCGCCACAACCTGGTTTGACATCCAAAGTCAGCACCAGCTTTTTGTTATCGCTTGACACCAGATAACCTTGTACATCCAAAGGTAAATCAGTCACTTGCTGCGCTTCACCACCACCAAGCGGTAAACGCCACAGCTGAGTTGTGCCACTGCGGTCTGTTAAAAAATATAAGCTGGCATCGTCGCTGCTGAATTTGACTGAATGTTCTTTGCTGTCGCTTTCAGTCAGGCGTTTGACTTTGTTGCCGTCAGATAAATCCATCAGGTATAAATCTGCAGTGCTGTCGGCCGGTGCTAAACCGCCATTTTTCTGGCCATAGACCAGGTAACGGCCGTCGGAAGACAACACTACATCATACAGTTTATTCAGTTTATTTAAGTGTTCGATGGTTAAAGGCGTTTTGGCCTGGGCTGCGCCGCTTAATAAAGCCGCGACTAAAATTCCCCATGCTTTTTTCATATTATGTCTCCCTGAAATAACAACTCTGCTGCTGATTTGTGCCAACAACAAAGCTGCTGAATATAGTGATGTGCAGACCCTGACGCGCAATGTCAGAGTCTGGCTTCGCGAAATATGGTGTTTGTTATTGTGCCTCAAGCTCGCCGATTTTTACTTTCCAAATCGCAGGGCCTTGTTTATGTACGTTATTTCCCTGGCTGTCAACGGCAACTGTCACCGGCATGTCCACTACATCAAACTCATAAATCGCTTCCATACCTAAATCGGCAAAAGCAACAACACGGGCTTGTTTAATGGCTTTAGACACCAGATAAGCAGCACCACCCACCGCCATTAAATACACGGCTTTGTGCTGGCGGATGCTCTCAACAGTGGCATCACCACGCTCAGATTTACCAATCATGCCAAGGAGGCCGGTTTGACCTAACATCATCTCGGTAAATTTATCCATGCGCGTAGCTGTGGTAGGACCGGCAGGCCCCACAACTTCATCACCTACAGCATCCACAGGGCCGACGTAATAGATAAATTTATTTTTAAAATCAACGCCTTCTGGCAAACCTTGGCCAGCAGCCAGCATATCGGCAATACGTTTGTGCGCAGCGTCGCGGCCGGTCAGCATTTTGCCCGACAACAACACAGTTTCACCGGCTTTCCAGTCCAGCACATCAGCTGGCGTGACCGTATTTAAATCCACACGGCGTACATTGGCACCCAGCTCCCAGGTTACTTCCGGCCAGTCTTCCAGTTTTGGCACTGGTAAATGGGCCGGGCCTGAACCATCTAAATGGAAATGCACATGACGGGTGGCGGCGCAGTTGGGGATCATCACCACAGGTTTTGAAGCAGCATGTGTTGGCGCTGATTTAATTTTCACGTCTACTACTGTGGTTAAACCACCTAAACCCTGGGCACCAATACCCAGTTTGTTTACTTTTTCATAAAGCTCTAAACGCAGTTTTTCTTCACCGGTTTGTGCGCCTTTTTCAATCAGCTCCTGAATATCCACCGGCTCCATCAGTGCTTCTTTGGCAAGCACTGCGGCTTTTTCGGCAGTGCCGCCAATACCAATGCCCAGCATGCCTGGTGGACACCAGCCTGCACCCATTTTTGGTAAGGTTTCCAGCACCCACTCCACCACAGAGTCAGACGGGTTTAACATCACCATTTTGGTTTTGTTTTCACTGCCACCACCTTTAGCGGCAATAGCAACTTCCACATGATGACCGGCCACCATATTGATATGCACTACGGCTGGTGTGTTGTCTTTGGTGTTTTTACGGGAACCGGCAGGATCGGCAACAATGGAGGCGCGCAGCGGGTTGATTGGGTTCATATAAGCACGGCGGGTGCCTTCATCGACCATTTGCTGAATGGTCATATCGGTTTTGTCCCATTTGACGTCCATACCAATATTGACAAAACAGGTGACAATACCAGTGTCCTGGCAAATAGGTCTGTGGCCTTCAGCCGACATGCGGGAGTTGATCAGAATTTGTGCAATGGCATCTTTGGCGGCCTGATTTTGTTCTTTGTGATAGGCCTTTTCCAAAGCCTGGACAAAATCCAGCGGGTGATAAAAAGAGATGTATTGCAATGCATCTTCGATGCTGTCGATAAAGTCTTGTTGGCGGATCACGGTCATGCTATGCCCTCGAGCGTCTGGTTCATGGTGCAGTAGACTAAACACAACAACTGCACCTTTGGAGGCTGGCGCCGGTGCTTGCTTCACCGGTGCTGCGCTGTTCTTTTTAAGCAGGGCTGGTATCATAACGCGCATCAAATGCAGCGGCTAGTCATAGCAAGGTCAAACTGCGGTTAAAACCGGCAAATCGATAAACTGAGCCCCAACCGCTGCGCTGCCTTATAAAGATTGAGAACTTTTCTGATGTCTGTGTTGTTATTACCCGATGCGCCCGACTCCTTGGTTGAGCTTTTTGCACCTTTGCAAAAGCTGCCTTTTGCCATGCTGCTCGATTCAGCCGCCAAGCAGCATGTCAACAGCAGGTATGACATTCTGGTGTGTGAGCCCCTGGTAACGCTGCAAGCAAAAGGTAAAAGTTGCACTGTTGCCACGCCGGACGGGCAATACCAGACAGAAGCTGACCCTTTTGTATTGTTAAAGCAGCTGCAGCAACAATGGTTAGGGGGTATACAGCAAGCCGACACCCACTTACCTTTTATCGGTGGGGCTTTAGGTTTTGCCGGTTATGACGCCGGCCGGGTGATTGAAGATTTACCGCAAACAGCCGCCGACGATATAGCTCTGCCCGATTTTTGTTTTGGTTTGTACCCCTGGGCGCTGGTGCTGGATAAACAGCAGCAACAACTGTGGTATGTCGATTGCCGTGGTGATGCGTTAAATCGCTGGCCGACACAACAAGCCTGGCTGCAACAAAAACAACAGGAATTCGCAAAGCAGCAAAACAACGGTTTTGCACTAACGTCCGACTGGCAAGCCAATATGGACCCGCAGCAATACCAGCAAAAATTTGAACAAATTCAGGCCTATTTACAAAGTGGCGATTGTTATCAGATTAATCTGGCGCAGCGTTTTAGCGCAGGTTATCAGGGTGATGAATGGCAGGCTTATCTGAAGCTCAGAGCCAGCAATGCCGCACCATTTTCTGCTTTTATCCGTATCCCACAAGGGGTTGTGCTGTCGATATCACCAGAGCGTTTTATTGAGTTGGTTGGCAATCAGGTAGAAACCAAACCTATTAAAGGCACCAAAAGCCGTTTTGCCGATAAAGAGCTGGATGCACAAAGTGCAAAAGCGTTGCAAGAATCGGCCAAAGACAGAGCCGAAAACGTGATGATCGTGGATTTACTCAGAAACGATTTAGGCAAAGTTTGTACCCCGGGCACCGTCAAAGTACCAAGCCTGTTTGCCATTGAGTCTTTTCCTGCGGTGCATCATTTGGTCAGCACTATCACCGGTGAATTAAAAGCAGAATATCAGGCAGCCGATTTATTAAGAGCGGCTTTTCCGGGCGGCTCTATTACCGGCGCGCCTAAAGTGCGGGCTATGGAAATTATTGAAGAGCTGGAGCCCTGCCGTCGTTCTGTTTATTGCGGCAGTATTTTGTATATCAGCCAACAGGGCCATATGGACAGCAATATTGCCATCCGTACGCTGATTTGTGTTGACGGCAACATCCATTGTTGGGCCGGTGGAGGTATTGTCGCCGACTCCACTTATGTCAGTGAATATCAGGAAACCTTTGATAAAGTTGGCAAAATTCTGCCAGTGTTAAGCGAGGTTTAACGGGGCCTTATGCATTTTGCCGAGTTTTACCCGCGTTTTTTACTGCGTCAACAAACAGCGGCAATTTCAGCAACTGCCAATGCCGCTGTGATGTTGTTGTTGTGGCCTGAGCAAGACGGCCTGAAATTATTATTAACCCGCAGAGCCCAACATTTGCGCCATCATCCGGGGCAAATCAGCTTACCTGGTGGCAAAATTGAAGCCGGTGAAAGTGCAGCTCAGGCAGCACTTCGTGAAACCGAAGAAGAAGTGGGTGTAAAAGCAAAGCACATTCGTTTGTTAGGCTCCCTGCCCCTTATTAATACCAGCACAGGTTTTATCGTGTCGCCCTGGCTTGGTTTTATCACACAAAAACCGGATTTTTGTATTCAGCATGCGGAAGTGGACAGTTTAATTGAACTGCCGCTGGAGGTCGCTTTGGCAGAGCACAGGCGCACCAGCTTATGGTTTGAACGGAAAAACCACAAACAACTGCTGCATTTTATTCCTTATGACGGTGCTTTAATCTGGGGCGCTACTGCCGCTATTTTTCACCAGCTTTCCCGTCAGACGATGGATAATTAAATGTATTTTTTGTTCAGCTTTTACGCTGGATTTTGTTTTCTGTTTTGCTACTGGCATTAAATTAATGAATCATATCAAAGGAAAAACACCAGTCCAGATACAGTTTCCACATCCTTTTTTATACCTCTAAAACCAATAAATCCGCGCTTATTCTGCAAAAACATCCATTAATGCAGCTAATACTTGCCATTAGTTCAATTAAGGCAAAATATAATCAGCACTGACCAGTTACCTGCTGACTTACAGAATCAGATTGCTTGGGCTACAATGGCGCCACAACAACAGTCTGAGTAGTAAAATTTCTATGATCATCAGCGCTTTTGATATGTTCAGCATAGGTATTGGCCCATCCAGCTCTCACACAGTGGGCCCAATGCGCGCCGCCAAAATTTTTACCGACAATCTGATAGCCGCCAACTTAATTGACAAAGTAACCAGCATCAAAGCAGAGTTATTTGGCTCTTTAGGCCAAACCGGTATTGGCCACGGCACCGGCAAAGCGGTGATTTTAGGTTTGTCTGGTTATCTACCGGAAAACTGCGATCCGGATCTGATCCCTGGTTTATTAAAGCAAGTTGATGAATCACAACAAATTCTGCTGCATGGCACTCATGCGGTCAGCTTCCCGCGCGAAGGCGCTATTGTGTTTCATCGCCGTAAAACTTTAAAAGAACACAGTAACGGTATGGAGCTGATTGCTTATGCCGGCAAAGATGTCGTGTTTAGCGAAATTTATTTTTCTATTGGTGGTGGTTTTATTGTTAAAGCCGAAGACTTTGACAACGAAAAAAAGGCCGCCAGCCAGTTTGCCGCTGACAATCCGCCACCATTTCCGTTTAACAGTGGTGCTGAATTACTCAAACTCTGCAAAGAAAATGGTTTGTCTATTGCTGCGCTGATGATGGAAAACGAAAAAGTACTGCGTTCTGAAGCACAAATTCAGCAGGAACTCGGACTGATTTGGCAAACCATGTATAGCTGTGTGCAACGTGGTATGAAAACCGAAGGTATTCTGCCTGGTGGCCTGAAAGTAAAACGCCGTGCTCCTGCCTTGCACCGCCAGTTGATGGCAGAAAAAAGTGCTGATCCATTACAAGCCATGGACTGGGTGAATTTATTTGCGCTCGCCGTTAACGAAGAAAACGCCGCTGGTGGCCGGGTAGTAACAGCACCAACCAACGGCGCCGCCGGTATTATTCCGGCGGTACTGATGTATTACGACAAATTTATTCAGCCGGTGACACCGGATATTTATACCCGTTATTTACTGACCGCTGCCGCTATTGGCATCTTGTATAAGAAAAATGCATCTATTTCCGGTGCTGAAGTAGGTTGTCAGGGTGAAGTGGGTGTTGCCTGCTCTATGGCGGCTGGTGCTTTAACCGAAATTCTCGGTGGCTCTGTGGATAACGTGGAAAATGCTGCTGAAATTGGCATGGAGCACAATCTGGGTTTAACCTGCGACCCTGTAGGTGGTCTGGTGCAGGTGCCTTGTATTGAACGTAACGCTATGGGCGCGGTGAAAGCCATTAATGCGTCGCGTTTAGCTGTGCGCGGCACAGGCGAGCACAAGGTATCGCTGGATAAAGTGATTAAAACCATGTGGGACACAGGCCGCGATATGCAAAGTAAATATAAAGAAACGTCCCGTGGTGGTTTAGCGGTGAATATCATCGAGTGTTAAACCAGCATTCAGCTTAAAAAAACCGCCCTCAGGCGGTTTTTTTATTGTCAATTTTAAACGGGCGCCGATGAAGGTGGTTTTTACTTGAATGATTTCAGCTTTGCCTGAACCAAAGGTTCCTTTCCAATGCTAGTCCGGCTGCAAAGCAGCGTGCTGACGCAACACCGAAAGTTAAATAAGGCTAAAGCAACAAGCCCGAAGATAAGATTGTCAGCCAAAAGGTTTTATTCCGGCTAAAAAAGGTATTTAACGCTGTTGGCATCCCTATTGAATTTCAGCATACGTTTGCATTTCGCTGCTGAATCATTTGTATTTTTTTTGGTCACATTTTTGTGCTAGCTTTGAAAGGTTCCGCCACAAGGCATGGAACCATGGGCTAAAGACGTATCACCAAAAGGAGCAGGAAATGTCGATCAGTAAACAATATCTGAAAACCAAACCAGCATGTAAAGTGACTTTCGTCGTGCCCAAAGAACAAGCGGCCAGTGCCGCCACTGTTGCAGTTCTGGGTGAATTTAATGATTGGCAGGCATTGGCAATGAAAAAGCAGAAAAATGGCGATTTCAGCACCACGCTGACCTTGCCTACAGCGCAGGAATTCCAGTTCCGTTATCTAATTGATAATGACAATTGGTGCAACGACAATGAAGCTGATGCTTTTGTGCCTTCGCCTTTATCTTATGATCAAAATTCTGTCCTGCGTCTGTGACGCAGGATAGTTTTATGTTTTGCTTTAGCTGTAATTAACTGAATTTTTCCAGCATTAAACATCCCACCGAATAACCTGCGCCAAAAGAACAAAGTACGGCTTTATCCCCTTGCGCCAACCCCAGTTTATTCTGGTGAAACGCAATAATTGAGCCGGCGGAAGCCGTATTGGCGTAAGTATCCAATACCAGTGGTGCTTCACCTGGCTCTGGCTCCCGGCCAAGAATTTTGCGGGCAGCAAAAATATTCATATTGATATTGGCCTGATGCAACCATAACCTTTTCAGATCCTCCGGCTGCACTTTTAACACCGCCATTTCAGTCAGAATAACGTCAGCGACAATTGGCAGCAGCTCTTTAAATACCTTGCGGCCTTGTTGTTTAAAAAACGGTGTATCAGGGTCGACTTCCGGATGACAATGGTCGGTGTAACTGACATCACAACGGATATTATTGGAAAATTCGGTTTTAAGACGCATACCAAGGATTTTCCAGGCATTTTTGGCAGTACAAGTTTCAGTGGCTTCAATAATAGTGGCAGTACACACATCACCAAAAATAAAATGACTGTCGCGGCTGGTGTAATTCACCTGCGGTGAAGCAAATTCAGGATTGACCACCAACACCACTTTTGCGCTGCCACCACGGATGGCATTCACGGCGTTACTAATACCAAAAGTGGCAGAAGAACAAGCCACATTCATATCAAAAGCGTAGCCTGAAGCGCCGAGTTGTTGTTGTAATTCAATGGCTAACGCCGGATAAGCACGCTGGATATTCGAGGCTGCGCAAATAATTAAATCGATATCAGCGGCAGTTTTGCCGGCCTGTGCCATGGCTTCGCGGGCGGCAACTATCGCCATTTCTACCATTTCCGGTATTTCATCTTCACCGCGTTTAGGGAAGACCGGCTGCATCACATAAGGGTCAAGAATACCGTCTTTATAGAGTACATGACGCGATTTAATACCTGAGGCTTTTTCAATAAATTCGCAGCTGGAATATTCCAGCGCCGCCACTTCACCACTGGCAATAGCTTCGGCATTTTCTGTATTAAATAAATCGACGTACTGATTAAAACTGGCAACTAACTCTTCATTACTGATGGTTAACTCCGGGGTAAAAACCCCTGAACCACTGATCACCACATCTTTCATTTTTCACTCCGGCGCTATCTTGTCTTTGACGCAGCTCTGTTCAATGGCCGCTGTTTTACATGTCGTACCAGTATAACCGATCCCATTGGCCGGACAGGCAATTTTTAACAACGAAAACCGCAGAAAATACCGGTCAAAATGCCATTAAAGCGGTTTGAGCAGCAAACTTTGCTGCAGCAAGCGCCGGCTGTTTTTCAACAGAAAACAGGGTTAATGATGTAAAGGCCGTTTAGGCTGGTTTAAACGAATAACCACTGTCGACACCACTTTATCCTGAATAGCCTGCCGGTTCGGGTCCCAGAATACCTGCAAAAAGCCCGTTAAACCTGTCGCAAAACCAGCACCATAACCACCTTGCCGGCTAAAAGCCGCAAAAGCGCTGAGCTCGCTACCATCTAACTGAATCACCCTGATTTGACACAACTTTTTGCCAATAGTCTGGCCATGGGCCCAATGAATATAAGCGGTAAAATAAAACACCGCCCAGCCAAAACCAATACCAAAATCAGCCAGAATACCTTTGACCCAGCCAATCACACTCTGGGTGCCTTGAGAAGGCATATACCAGGGCTTTTCCGCTGTATTGTTATGAGCAGCTTGCTCTGGTTGGGCTGCTGTAGCAACTTTTGTGTTTGTAACCACCTGGTAATTTTTAAGTTGTTGCTGCAACAAGGCTTTTCGGGTTTTATATGGCAGCTCTGTCACTTCCAGCAGTTCATCTAATAAGTCTTTGGCCGTCGCCACGGGCACTGCAGCCTTCGCCAACAGCAAACTGGATTTTTCAAGTTCAGTTTTGACGCAGTCCAGCTGGCATTCTTTTTGCGCTAACACCAGCACAGCAGCGGCCAGTTGCGCTGATTCAGCAGCACCAAGCTGATCAACACTCAGGTTATTAACTGCCCGATCCTTTTGTTCAGAAATAAGTTCTGGCGCAACTGTGGCTGTGCCTGATAACACCAAAGTGACCAGCAACAACACCACAACATGACCATATTTTTTTAACTGAAAACGCAACCAACACAGATACAACATCACTGGCAGAATAAATAACAAACTGGCAGTGGCAAGACCAAAAATAATAATACTATCAATGCCCATAGCCACAGCACGGCGCATTGGGGTTGCCAAAGGCACTCCGAGCAAATCGTCCGACACTGTGAAGGCATAAGGAGTCACAATTTCACGGCATTCTTTTTTT
This sequence comes from Rheinheimera sp., assembly GCF_030824435.1. Classification (GTDB taxonomy): domain Bacteria; phylum Pseudomonadota; class Gammaproteobacteria; order Enterobacterales; family Alteromonadaceae; genus Pararheinheimera. Next base: position 24,671 of record NZ_JAVBXS010000040.1, on the reverse strand, counting down.
GTCAGCGGCAGGTGAACTTCAGCAGAAACAGCACTACTTTGATTTATTTGTTTGTCAGCGTCCATGGCAAAACCTTAAAAAGGAATTTAAATTCAAAATGTTATAGTATCCAGTTCAGACGGTAGCTGCAATTTGAACTGAGGTATCCTGAGGCTACTTTTTCAGCAAGCTGCCCATGGCCTGTGCCATACCTTCTTGCGATAACGGATACATGCGCCGTTGCATTAACTGTGTTATCAAACCAATAGATGGATAACTGCGCCACCAGTCCTGCGGTTGTGGATTCAGCCAGACATAATGTACAAAATGACGGGTCAGCCGTTCCAGCCAGACAGCGCCGGCTTCCGCATTAAAATGTTCCACACTGCCACCCGGATAACTGATTTCGTAAGGCCCCATAGTGGCGTCCCCGACAAAAATTAGTTTGTAATCAGAATGATAGGTACGGATAAGCTCTGCAACTGACATCAAATCCTGTGGCCGTCTTTTATTACTGCGCCAGACATGTTCGTAAACGCAGTTATGAAAATAAAAAAACTCCAGCTGCTTAAATTCGCTGTGTGCAGCGCTAAACAGCTGTTGTATTTGTTCAATATGGTCGTCCATCGAACCACCGACATCAAATAACATCAGTACTTTGACGGCGTTATGCCGCTCACGCTGAAACTGCAAATCAAGGTAACCGCCCTGTTTGGAGGTAGCGCTGATGGTTCCGGCTAAATCCAGCTCTAAAGTTGCACCAGTGCGGGCAAAACGGCGCAGCTGGCGCAAAGCGAGTTTGATATTGCGGTTATTGAGTTCAGTTTTACTGTCTAAATCAGCAAAATGACGTTCATCCCACACTTTTACCGCACGGCGCTGACCAGAGCCTTGTTGCCCTACTCTGATCCCTTCCGGATGAAAACCATAAGCGCCAAAAGGGGAACTGCCGCCTGTGCCTATCCATTTATTGCCGCCCTGATGCCGCTCTTGTTGCTCTTTTAAACGTTCGCGGAATTTATTGAGTAACTCTTCCAGCCCACCGGCTTTTTGCAAAGCGGCTTTGTCTTCCTGTGACAGTTGCCGGATAAGATTGGGCACCAGCCATTCGGGTGGGATCAGGCTTGCTAAATCAAGACTCTCCACAGCTTCGAAATATTCGGCGCAGGCGCGGTCAAATTTGTCAAAATGCACTTCGTCTTTCACCAGACATAACCGGGCCAACAGGTAAAATTCTGCCATATTGGCAAAAACCAGTTGTTGGTCCAACGCTTTGAGTAAATCCAGCCATTCGGTGATGCTGACAGGCACACCGTATTTGCGTACCGTCAGAAAAAACTCAATCAACATCTGTTAACGTCCGGCTCTTTTAGCCATAAACAGCAGCTTTTCTACCAAAGCCACGTCTTGTTCATTTTTTAACAAAGCACCATAAAGCGGCATTAAACCGCCCTTTTCTTTGCTTTGCGCTAAGGTTTCGGCCGGAATTTGTTCTGCCAGCAATAATTTCAGCCAATCAATCAGCTCAGAAGTTGACGGTTTTTTCTTCAGTTGTGGCATGTCACGCAACCCAAAAAATAACTCCAGCGCTTGCTGCAACAGCGCAGGCGTTAAACCCGGTAAATGGACGTCGACAATAGCCTTTAAAGTTTCAGCATCCGGAAAACGGATATAGTGGAAAAAACAACGGCGTAAAAAAGCATCCGGCAACTCTTTTTCATTATTAGAGGTGATGATCACTATAGGCCGCACTTTGGCTTGGACGCTTTCGCCGGTCTCGTAAACATCAAACGCCATCTGATCCAGTTCATGCAATAAATCGTTCGGAAATTCGATATCAGCTTTATCAATTTCGTCTATTAACAACACAGGACGTTTTGTTGCGGTAAAAGCCGACCAGAGTTTGCCGGGTTTAATGTAGTTTTTTATATCATGTACCCTGCTGTCACCGAGCTGGCTGTCACGTAGACGGGACACTGCATCATATTCATACAAGCCTTGTTGGGCTTTAGTGGTGGATTTGATATGCCACTGAATCAGTTGTGTGCCGAGGCTTGCTGCCAGTTGCTCGGCCAGCTTCGTTTTACCAGTACCAGGTTCGCCTTTGATTAATAATGGTTTTTCTAATGAAATTGCCGCATTCACTGCCAACGCCAATTCAGCACTGACAATATAATCTTTGGTACTTTGAAAACTCATGTCTTGTCCTGCTTATAACTAATAATTTTATAACTTATGCCAAAACGCTACTTTCGTTTTTAACCACAGCAGTTATGCTAAATCGCATCTTAATGTGCTGGAGCTTAGCATGGCAAAAATTTATCAGGACAACTCTTTGTCGATTGGCAATACACCGCTGGTCAAACTTTCCCGCGTCACCACCGGCAATGTGTTTGCCAAAATTGAAGCCCGTAATCCAAGTTTTAGTGTGAAATGTCGTTTAGGCGCAGCGCTGATTTGGGACGCTGAGAAAAAAGGTTTATTGGGCCCTGGTAAAGAGCTGATTGAACCAACCTCAGGTAACACCGGTATTGCTTTGGCTTTTGTTGCTGCCAGCCGCGGTTATCCGTTAACCCTGACCATGCCGGCAACTATGTCGCTGGAAAGACGCAAACTGTTAAAAGCACTTGGCGCCAATCTGGTCCTCACCGAAGGCCCGAAAGGCATGAAAGGTGCCATTGAAAAGGCCAAAGAAATTCAGGCGTCAAACCCGGATAAATATTTGTTATTACAACAATTTGAAAACCCGGCTAATCCACAAATTCACTTTGATACCACAGGCCCTGAAATCTGGAATGACACTGACGGCAATATTGATATTTTTGTGGCAGGCGTAGGCACAGGCGGCACTATCACGGGTGTCAGTCGTTATATCAAACAGGAAAAAAACCATCCGCTTATCAGTGTTGCGGTAGAACCAGCCGACTCGCCAGTGATCAGTCAGGCGTTGGCCGGTGAAGAATTAAAACCAGGCCCACATAAAATTCAGGGCATTGGTGCTGGTTTTATTCCGGGCAATCTGGATTTAAGCCTGATAGACAGTGTGGAAAAGGTCAGCAATGACGAAGCTATTGCAATGGCACACCGTCTGATGCGCGAAGAAGGTATTCTGGCAGGTATTTCATCCGGTGCAGCTGTTGTTGCCGCCAAACGTTTAGCTGAATTGCCGGAAAACGCAGGCAAAAATATTGTGGTGATTTTACCATCGGCGGCAGAACGTTATTTAACCAGCCCGCTGTTTGCTGATGTGTTTACCGAACAAGAACTACAAGCTTGATTTGTCGTCAGTTTTACAGCAACTAAAGGCCACTTTGTGGCCTTTTTCTTTACAGCACCAGATAAAAGCAGCACACTGAAGACTGTATCGAAAAAAGTGGCAAGGTAAAGTTATGCGCATCCTCCCTCTCCTGTTGACCTCGGCGCTGTTGTTTGGTTGTGGTGAAGAATCTGACACCAAAGAAGCGACCTCTTCGGCGGCCACTATTGCCGAGGTACCAGAATCAAACGCGGTAAAGTTCTTTAATGCAATCCTGATAGAAAATGACTTAAAGAAAGCCAAAAAGCTGGCAGTACCTTCAATGGCCAGGGTGCTTGATAGTTATTCCACCGGCAAAGCTGCCGGACGCACCTTGTTTAATATGCGTTTTGATAAACTGGAAATTACCGTCGAAGACACCAATAAAAACGTGCGTGAATTTTATACCGACAAAGCTGACGTCATGCTGATTTTTACCGGTGAATACGATGGTGACAGAAGAGTGGATATGCGGATGGTAAAACTGGTCAATCAAAAAGGCAAATGGCTGATTTCCGAGGTAAAAACCGACCCATTTGCCCGAACTGGCGTTTAAATTTAACTTTTGCTTCTGTTAAAAAAGCTGTGCAGCGCTTGCTGGCAAGCTTCGGTATGCAGCAAGTGTTCAAACACCGCCAGCTCCTGATGTAACACTTGTTGCACCATTTGTTGTTGCGGCTGACGTAATAACTTTTTCGATTGCACTACGGCCTCAAGCGGCAATGCTGCCAGCTGCTGTGCTTTTTGCGCTGCAAGTGCAAACAACTGATCCGCCGCCACCAGTTGATTCACCAACCCAAACCGATAAGCCTCCTCACTGTCAAAAGCCTCACCCAATAATAAATATTGTGAAGCTTTCTGATGCCCCATCAACTTGGGCAATAATAAACTCGACGCAGCTTCAGGGCATAATCCAAGTGCGGTAAAAGGTAACTGAAAACGGCAACCGGGCGCTGCATAGACTAAATCACAATGCAGCAATGCTGTGGTGCCAATGCCAATGGCAAGGCCTGCCACTGCTGCTACCACAGGTTTGGAAAAATGACTTAAGGCATGTAAAAACATCACTGTCGGATGTTCCGCATTCAGCGCGCCTGCCGCCACAAAATCGGCTAAGTCATTACCAGCACAAAAACAATTTTCTTGTCCTCTGAGCACTACCACATGCACCGAAGGGTCAAGCTCAGCTTGTTGCAGCGCATCAGTCAGCGCCAGATACATGCTGCTTGATAACGCATTTTTTTTATCGGGTCTTTGTAATGTCAGTGTCAGCACAGCCTGCTGTTGGCTTTGAATAATGGTCATACCCGGATCCCTTTAGTGCGCAATAGCCTGGCCTTCGCGGCGTGGATCTGCACCACCCTGCCAGCCATTGGCCGATTTTTTAATCAAATGTAAACCGCTGTTCAGTTCCACAACTTTTGGCTGATAACCCAAATCACGCATTTTTGGCAATAAGGATCCCAGTTCAGTGCCTTGTTCCAATGCCAGAAAATCGTTGCGATGGGTAACTTTGGCCAGATCTGCCGCCTGTTGCGGGTCCAGTTGCCAATCAATCATGGCAACCAGCGCCTGCGCCACATAATCAATAATACGGCTGCCACCAGGCGAACCAGCCAGCATCAGCAGCTCTCCTTGTTGGTTAAACACCATCATAGGTGCCATCGACGAACGGGGTCTTTTACCTGCTTCCACTCTGTTGGCAACCCAAACGCCATCTTTACGCGCCTCCAGCGAAAAATCCGTCAGCTGGTTATTTAATAAATAACCATTCACCCACAAACCGGAGCCAAAAGCGTTTTCGATACTGGTGGTCATACTGACAGCATTGCCGTTTTTATCCACCACCGACAAATGGCTGGTATTTTCAAATTCAACAGCTTTGCTACTGGCAAGTGGCTCTGCACCCTCAGGCGCACCTGCAGCCACATTAATGGCATCCCTTTGTTGGTTAATCAGCGCTGCCCGTTGGCGCAAATAATCATTGGCCAATAATCCTTCAACCGGCACTTTGCTAAAAGCCGGGTCGGCCAGAAATTGTTCACGATCGGCAAAAGCTAACCGGCTGGCCTGAGCGAACAGGTGCAGCGCCGGTACTGAATTAGGCTTCATGTTTTTTAAATCAAAATGTTCCAGCATACCGAGGATTTGCAGTACAGCCAGGCTACCTGAGCTTGGTGGTGCCATACCACAAACACGATACTGACGATAAGGCCGGCATAAAGGCGCCCGCTCCACTGCCTGATAGCTGTCTAAATCATCCAGACTGAGTTTGCCTGGGTTCACAGGTGCAGTGTTCACCGCCGCAACCAGTGCTTTGGCGTTTTCTCCCTGATAAAAAGCTTTTTCACCTTCTTTGGCAATACGGCGCAACGTCGCAGCATATGCCGGATTTTTCAGTAACTGCCCGGCTTGCAGCGCTTTACCTTGTGGGTAAAAATAGTCTTTGCTGGCAGCAAAATGCGACAAACCGCCGTCCTGGTAAATATCCAGCAACATCGCAAGTCTGGGCGACACAATAAAACCTTGTTCAGCAGCCGCAATAGCTGGCTGAAATAAGCTGGCCCATGGCAATTTGCCCCATTGCTGGTGGGCTTTAGCCAATGCCCGAATGACACCAGGGCTGCCAACAGACTTACCGCCAACATAAGCACGGCGCCAGTCCAGCACTTTGCCATGTTCCATAAACCAGTCCGGATGAGCAGCTTTGGGCGCCGTCTCGCGGCCATCAATGGTTTGAAGTTGCCGTTCTTTACCGGCAAAATGCAACATAAACAAACCGCCGCCTATGCCTGAGCTTTGGGGTTCAACTAAACCCAGCATCAGTTGCATCGCAATAGCAGCGTCAGTTGCACTGCCACCTTCTGCCAACATTTTTGCACCTGCTGCCGATGCCAGCGGGTTTGCCGAAACTACCATACTGGATTTGCCATCTACCCGGACTTTTTTCAGCACGCCAGTGGCGGCTTCCGGGTCAACATCTGCTGCCAAAGCCGGACACTGCCAGCTTATGCAACACAAACTGAAAAGAACGGGCACAAAACACAGGCGTGACTTAAACTTCATGGTGTTTCCAAAATTACGTCGAATCGCGGCAACCTTAACTTATCTGCCGCAAACAGATCAATGCCGGATAAAAATAAGATAAGATAGCATCATGACTGACACACTTTATTGTTAATCCTTTTTCATTGAATTATCACTTGAGATCCAAATTTGATGTTTTTGAGTTTTTTACGTAGCCATTCGATGGCTGTCACACTTTTTTTTAGCCTGATCCTGTTACACCTGTTACAGGCGTCATTGCAGCCGCTGTTTGAATTTAATCGTACCGCTATTTACGAAGGGCAATGGTGGCGTCTGGTGACGGGTCATTTGTTCCACACCAATAACTGGCACCTGCTGATGAATCTGGGTGGTTTTGTGTTGATCATGCTGCTGCATGGCGCCTACTACAGCAACCGTCGTTTTGTGTTAAACCTTTTCGTCGGCAACTTGCTGATTGGCCTAGCATTACTTTGCTGGAGCCCAGACATCAGCTTTTATGTGGGTTTATCAGGCTGGTTACATGCATTGCTGGTTTGTGGTTGTTGTATTGATATAGAGCGGCAATGGAGCAGCGGCTGGCTGATACTGCTGGCGGTGTTTGGCAAGGTTTTATGGGAACAATGGCAAGGTGCCAGTAACGAAGTGGTCACGCTGATAGGCGCAGATGTCGCCACAGATGCCCATTTATTTGGTGCTGTGGTTGGTTTGCTGATGTATCTGAGTATGTTATTTCGCCGCACAGTAGCACTGAATGCAACAAGCCCGGCATCTAAAACTCAGGCTGAATAACCTGCTTTTATTTAAAACTCAGGCGCTGCGCTGAACTGCAGCTTTTGCCCTGATAGCGGATGAATAAACTCAATAAAAGCAGCGTGCAAACACAAACGGGGTGAGCTCTGTGCCACCTCTTTGCTGGCATAAAGACTGTCACCAACCATAGCATGGCCAATAGCTGACAAATGCAACCTGAGCTGATGCGAGCGCCCTGTCACCGGACTTAACAACAACCGGCTCTGATTAAGCCCGGTATCGACTTGCAGTGTCTGATAATGTGTCAGAGATGCTTTGCCTTTTTGCTGACAAATTTTATATAAAGGCCGGCGTTGTTCATCAGGCGCTATCGGCAGGTTAATGCTGCCACTGGCGGGCTCCAAAACACCGCAAACTAAAGCCTGGTACTGTTTTTCCACAGTCCGGGCCTGAAATTGTTTACTGATGTGCGATAAAGCGGCTTTGGTCAGCGGCAATATCACCAGACCAGAAGTGTCGTAGTCCAGCCGATGCACCACCTGTGCTTGCGGAAACTCAAGCTGCACTCGACTTATCAGACAGTCAGCATTGGCCGGATGCCTGCCAGGCACTGTCAGCAACATGGCGGGTTTGTTGACGACCAATAGTTGTTCGTCCTGATACAACAACTGCCAGGCTTGATTGGTGGCTTTGAGAACGGCAAGTTCAGAGATATCATCAGACATGGCAATAGCATCAACAGTTTATGGCAGGCGCGCATTATGCCAGACCGTATAACGGACGCCTAGCAGGCTTTTGTCAGAACAAAAATTTCAGACCAAAACCACAAAGCTGCAGGCTTTGACAAGATGGACTTATACAAACCCTGATGACAACCAATTTTCAATACCAACCGCCTCAAACGCCACTTGAACTGCTGTATCGGGACAAAGACCTGCTGGTGCTGAATAAACCCAGTGGCTTGCTAACTAACCCTGGTAAAGGTGAACATTTACACGACTCTTTATTAACCAGAGTACAGGCTGAGTTTCCAACCGCGCTACTGGTGCACCGGCTGGATATGGCCACTTCCGGTCTTGTGGTTTTTGCATTAAGACGCAAAGCAGAAGCAGCACTGAAACAACAATTTGCCAACCGTACAGTGAAAAAAACCTATCTGGCACGGGTGTTTGGCACACCGGAACCTGCCGCCGGAGTTATTGATGTGCCTTTGATTGCAGATTTAACAGCGCCCCCCCGTAATAAAGTTTGTTTTAGCCAGGGTAAAGCTGCCCAAACTTATTATCAGCTACTGCCGGAGGCAAAAAACCATGCTGGCGGATCACCACAAAATGCTTTATTAGCTCTTTTTCCGCTAACAGGCCGCGCTCATCAGCTCAGAGTACATTTATTGCATCTGGGTCACCCCATTTTGGGCGACGCTTTATATGCGCCAGACAACATACAAAAATCTGCCAGCCGGTTGTTATTACATGCGATGGCGCTGGAAATTCAGCAGCCTTATTCAGGGCAGCCGCTGCAATTTTTGCAACAACCTGATTTAGCCGCTTTTGACCTGTCGCAGCCTATAGCACTGCCGGCAAATCCTTACCCTTAATCTTTTACCAAAAAAAAGCGCAGTATTTCACTGCGCTTTTGCTGTTTTGCACAAAACCTTCTTACAACCCCAGATTAAAAGCTTTGGGCTTAACCTCTGTGGCCTGAAGTTTTTGGTTTAAAGTTCACGTTCAAACAGTTTATAAATGCGGCGGTATTCATCCAGCCAGCTGCTTGGCTGACGGAAACCATGCGGCTCTACCGGGAAAATCGCAGTTTCAAAACTGTCTTTTTCCTGCTCTATTAAACGTTGCACTATGCGCACCACATCCTGGAAAAATACATTGTCATCCACCATAGGAGCGTTGATTAACAACTGGTTTTTCAAGCCCTGGGTGAAATAAATCGGTGAACTGCGCTCATAGGCAATAGGGTCCACTTCGGGTGTATTCAGAATATTGGACGTATAAGGATGATTGTAGTAAGCCCAGTCGGCAACAGGACGAAGCGCAGAGCCTGCTTTAAATAAATCCGGCTCTTTAAACATCGCCATAAAGGTCATAAAACCACCGTAAGAGCCACCGTAAGTGCCAACACGTTTTTCATCGACGTTAAAATTAGCCACCAGATACTTCACGCCATCCACTAAGTCCTGCGTTTCCGGAGTGCCCATCTGACGGTAAATGGCAGTGCGCCAGTCGCGGCCATAACCTTTTGATGCCCGGTAATCCATATCCAGCACCACATAACCTTGTTCAATCAAAATGTTATGAAAGAAAAACTCGCGAAAATAATTTGACCAGCCCAAATCGCTGTTTTGCAGATAACCGGCACCGTGGTTAAAAATCACCGCGCGGCGTTTTTCACCTTGTTGATAATCTTTCGGTAAATACAGTTTGGCAAAAACCGGTTGTTCACCATGGCTGGATGGCACTGCCACTACTTGTGGCGCCTGTAATTTCATCTGGCTAAATTCGGGTGAAACGGTAAAGGTCAGACGTTTGACTGTGCTACCGGCCTGGTTTGCCATCAGATACAACTCTTCCGGCATTACAGAAGTGGAATAACGCAGCAGAATATGTTGTTCATCCGGCGATAAAGCAAAAGTCAGATTGCCCTGCAGTTGAGTCAGCTGCGTTTGTTTACCGCTGGCAAGTTCCATTTTATAAACATTGTAAATGCCGGGATGCTTGATATTGGCACGGAAATACACCGCATCACCGGCTTTATTCAGTACCGGCTGGCTGACTTCAAAAGTGCCGGCTGTCAGTTTTTTTGCTTTGCCATTCAAAGCCTTTGTATACAGGTGAGAATAACCACTTTCTTCTGACAGGAAATACAAACCCTGCTCGCCCGGCAACCAGCCAAAATTGTTAAAGTCATAGTTTACCCAGGCATCGTCATGCAGACGGTGCTGGTTCAGCAGCTTTTTTGTTTTAAAATCTACTGTTGCCAGCCAACGGTCTTTGTTATCCCAGGCTTTGAGCATCACAGCAACCTGACTGCCATCTGCGTGCCAGCGAATCGCCGACTGATCCCAGCTCCAGTCATTTAATAACGCAATGTCACGGGGCGCTTTTTTCGATTGATAAGTTTTGCCATCACGTTTGGCATTTTCAGCTTTAACGCTGGCCAGAACATCTTCGTCAAAACCCGGCAAGCTGCTGTAAGCGAGTTCGGTTTTTTCGCCCGATTTGACATCTAATAACCACAGCTGCTGGGGTTCTGGCTTTTGGTCATGCACTCTGGCGCGAACCGGTTGTGCTGCAATATTGCCATCCGCTGTAATGTAGTTCGGCATGATGTCAGTGCTGCTGTTTTTGCTTTCTGCTTCCAGTGCAACAATCAGCTTGTCAGCAGCAGGTGACAACACTGCTGCTGCAATTCGTTTTTCTTTGCCCAGATAAAAAGCGGCTGGTGCCAGCACATCACTTTGCGATTGCAGTTTTTGTTGTTGTGCAAAAGCTTCGGTGGCGTTTTTATGCTCAAGTGCAATAAATGCAATCAGCTTATGCTGCTCACGGGCCAGATAACTGTCAGCAATTTGTGGTGCTTTGGGCTGCTCTTCAGTTTTTAGTGACGCCAGTTGTTTAAGCTCGCCGCTTTGTAAATTCACTGCCAGAAAATTCCAGCCCTGACGCCAGCTTAAACGACCATCTGTTAAAAACTGCAGATCCTGTTGCTGCGCTGAATTGCGCGTCAGCTGGGTAATTTTGCCTGAGCTTAATGCTTTGACAAAAACCTGGCCTTCAAAGGTCCAGGCGACAAACTGACCATCGGCAGAAAAACGCTGATCTTCAGCACCAATATTGTCTAATTCGTTTAATGCCACCACAGTGCCGCTATCATTGCCGTCCAGCGGACGCGCAAAGGTATCTCTCAGCTCTGAACCTTGTTGTTTACGCTGAAAATACACAGTTTTACTGTCAGCTGACCAATACGAAGCTTCACTCTGACGGCCAATCCAATCCGGGTGCGCCATGGCTTGTTCCATCGTCATCAGGGTTGTGCCCTGGGTTGATGGCCCTTGCACCGTCGCGGTCTGGTAGGTCTGAGGTTCGGCTGCAAACAAAAGGCAGCTGCTGAAAGTTAACAGGGAGCTAAGCGCTATCGTCAGCGCTGGTTTGGCAAATGGCTTCATGGATAAAAGTGCTGCTTGTAGGTGGACTAAGGAGCCTCTCTTATACAAAGGAAGCTGCGGGAATTCAACCTTCTGCGGTTAAGCGAACAGAGTTCAGGATAAGTTGCCGGGAACGCGTTTTGAACGTCGATAAAACGACAGAAAAAAGCCAGTGACTGTGCTGAAAACACCACCACTGGCATAAAGGCCGGGACAAGGCCAACAAGATATAAAGAGCCGGATATGAAAAAGACAGTATTTTAAGCAGCAAGCTCAGCGGTTAAATCCGCAATAGCAGCATGGGCAGCTTTTAACGCCGCCTGCGCAGAGTCAGCGCCCATATTCAGCCCTTCGGCAAAAATAAAATGCAGGTTTTTCAGGCCAATAAAATTAAAAAAGTTCACCAGATAAGGGGTTTGGGTGTCATGCGGTAAATCTTTGTACATACCACCCCGGGTCAGGAAAAACACCACTGGTTTATCTTCCAGTAAACCTACCGGGCCTTTGTCGGTATATTTAAAAGTGACACCGGCACGGGCAATACGGTCGAACCAGGCTTTAAGCTGGCTTGGCACACCAAAGTTGTACATTGGCACACCAATTAAAATCACATCGGCGGCTTTTACCTGAGCAATCATGCTGTCAGACACTGCCGCCAGTTGTTGTTGTTCGTTGCTTCTGTCAGCTTCCGGAGTCATCCAGGCGCCAATTTCCGGCATGCTCAGATGCGTGAGCGTGCTTTGGTTTAAATCCAGGCTGGTAACAGCCACTGTTGCCGGCAAAGCTTTTACAAAGTTATTGATCAGTTGATTTGACTGGCCGTTTTCGCCGCTGATAGAACTGTTCACTACGAGAATATTGTGCATGATGCTGCTCCTTAAGTTGATGGAGGCAGTATAAGTTCGCTTTTATTGACAATAAATCGCGAAATTTCGCAGCTATCTTTCTATTTTATTCAACCATCTAAGCACAGATCTAAATCAGCACCGGCAGCGTATAACAACAGTAACCACCAAAAAACGAACCAACAACACAATACTGGCCTTTGGGTTGCTGCAAAATGCAGTCAAAAAGGTGCAGTTCAATACAGAGGCTGATTGATAATGTTGGATCCGATACAAATAAGCAGTCATCATAACGCTGAACTTTCTTTTCAGAGTAAGCCTATGACGACGCAAGACATCACCACAGCAGCTGTGGGGCAATGGGAGGAAGCGCTGGCTTTTGTCGCCCTTCATCGCGACAAAAGCGCATACGCTGAATTGTTTCGTTATTTTGCACCGCGTCTACGCGCTTTTGGTATCAAGATGTTTGGCAACGAACAGCAGGCCATGGAAATGGTGCAGGACACTATGCTGAATGTCTGGCAAAAAGCAGCACTTTTTGATGCCAGCCGCGGTTGTGCCTCCACCTGGATTTTTACCATAGCCCGTAACGTGCGTTTTGATATGTTGCGCAAAAAACAAAGCCGCAAAGACGACATCAGTGCAGACGATTTATGGGCTGATGGTGATTATCCTGAGCAGGAAGATAATCAAAGCCAGCATTGGGACTTACATCTGGTGGCGGAAAAAGTCGCGCCCCACTTTCACGCTTTGCCACCGGCACAACGGCTGGTGATGGAAAAAGTATATCTGGACGAGTTATCCCATCAGGAAGTATCAGAACAACTCGGTATCCCGCTTGGCACTGTAAAATCGCGGATCCGACTGGCATTAGACAGGTTAAGAGAGGCAATAGATGGCCCACGTAGTTAAATATCACCCGAGCATCAGCTTATTGGAGCAATACAGTGAAGGCACGCTGGCGGCCGAGCTTGCACTGGTGGTGGCTGCTCATCTTGATTTTTGTCCGCATTGCCAGACATTACATCGCGACATTGAAGCAGATTTGGGTTGTGAGCTGGCGATGCAAAGCGCACCTGAAGCAAACTCTGACAGCTGGCAACAAATGCTGAATAACATTCTGGCCGAACCTGCAGCAGCAGTACCAGCCAGAAAAACATCACCTGTGACGCCGTCACAAAGCCAGCTGGTGGTGGGTCAACACAGCTTTGTTGTGCCCCGCAGTTTGCAACGTCTCGTCAGTAAACGGAATAAGTGGTTGACCCTTGGCGGTATTTCCACAGCAAAACTGCCAGGTACTGACGAAAATCATTTGTCTTTGTTGTGTATTGAAACCAACACTCAGGTGCCGCTTCATACCCACAAAGGGCTGGAAATCACTTTGGTACTATCCGGAGAGATGGTGGATGAAATGGGACAATATGCAGCTGGTGATTTAATTATTAATACACCCGATCATACCCATACCCCAAAAAACATTGCCGGTGAACCTTGTCTATGTTTATCGGTATTAACAGCACCACTTGAATTTAAACAAGGCCTGACCCGCTTGCTGAATCCGCTACAAAGGTTTTTTTATTAATAGTTGACCTCAGCGCGCTTTGCGCCAGTAAACAGCAACTGTTAGTAATGCTCAGCATTGCAGCAGTTAAAAACCCGGGAAAAAAAACAGCGCCTTAGGCGCTGTTTTTTTTATTGTTAAAAAGCAAAGTTATCGGCAAAACCACATAACACAACAGGCTTTACCATCGCTGTTTAACTTAACATCGCAAAACCGCCCTTGAGGTTATATACCTCAGTAAAACCAGCACGGTTTAATACCTTGGCTGCCACCAGACTGCGGTTGCCGGAGCGGCAGACCAGCAACAGCTGCTGCTCTGAGGTTAAAGCACCACTGATCAGCGCATCACAAAGTCTGGATAAGGGCCATTGTTGCACCACAGTCCCTGATGGCAAATAAGGTTCCAGCGCCCCGGCACTTTGTTCATAAGGTTCACGCACATCAACCAGCACAACATCAGGATGTGCCTGAATAAAATCCTGCAGATCGGCGGTTTCTACCACAGCTTTGGCGTCTGACCAGCACACCTCCACCACGCCACACTGGTACTGACTGGCCTGACACAAGGCCAGACTTTGTTGTTGCAGTGTTTCCAGCCAATCGGCCGGACAATTTTGTGCAGTTAACAACGAAGCCAATAACGGCTGCTCAGAAGTTGCTATGTTGAGTGTGGTAAAAAAACGCTGGGCATAATCGTGACTCGACAATAACAAAGTCTGTGGTGTCACTAAACGACTTAAATTTTTCAGGCTTTGCTGAAAGGAGGTTGGGTCTGAATCGGCTAAATCCAGCCTGCCAACCCCACCTGGTAATAATAAATCACCAACAAAAGCCGCCACAGTGCCGCCATGATGACTAAGCAGATAACTGCGACTTTCGGCACTATGTCCAGGTGTTGCAACTTTATGCAGCTGATACTGACCACACTGAATAACAACTTCAGCAAAAGGCCAACCCAGTACATCAGTGGCGCTGTCATCTTTCAGACCTAATAACGCCGTTAAATCATCACGCGCTGAACGATGATCCTGATGCAAATGTGTGTCAAGCACTGCCACCAGCTGTAAACCCTGTCCCTGTACCATATTTGCCAGCCGGTTAGAAAGCGCAACTACAGGGTCAATAATGACCGCCTGCTGACTTTTGGCACATACCAGCAAATAACTACACATATCTTCATGTTTGAGCTGAGTTAAACCACTCACTGCTATATCCGCCAGCGGCTCAGCGTCTGACAATACCAGGCAACAACGCTGCACTATATCAGCCAGCCGGGCAATGGCATTACAGGCAGCATCACACTCTGCCGCCGTCATGGCCGGACCAAAAGATAAACGGATAGCACCCTGACTACGCCAACTTTCCAGCCCCATCGCATCCAGCACAAAACTACTAGGCACTTTAGAGCTGCAGGCCGAGCCTGAACTGATACGAATACCGGCGGCGTCAAACAAATCCATAATGTCTTTGCTGTAAAAACCGGGCACAGAAAAGTTAATAGTGGTTGGAACTATAAAAGGCGCATCACTATTGAGCACCAGCTTTGGGAAAACTGTTTTGAGCGCTTTAAGCAAAGCTTCGCGGTATTGCCAGAGCACTGCTTCAGGTTGAAATACGGACTCTGACTTTTTATTAAGTTCGGTAAAAATAGCATGCAGTGCTGCTATGCCAGGCAGGTTCTCGGTACCGGATCTTAAACCACTTTCCTGACCGCCACCGGCAATAAATGGCTGATAAGGTGTGCCCTGACGCACATATAAAAAACCTATACCTTTAGGTGCATAAAGTTTGTGACCGCTAAAAGGCGCGTAATCGATGCTGGTATTGGCAATATCCAGCTGCATTTTGCCAAGCGCCTGCACACAATCCACCATCCACAGCACATCAGGATTTGTCCGACGGATCACGGTTTCAAGCGCCGCTAAATCCTGTTTCACACCGGTTTCATTATTGGCAGCCATGGTGCAGATCATCGCGGCTTTTGGCAGCTGCTGAGCGATAAAATCCAGATCCAATAAACCTTGTTGGTTCACTGGTATGGCTTTGACTGTTGCGCCCAACTGCAACACCTGGTTCCAGTGTTTTAAACTTTCCGGCACTGCTTTGTGTTCAGTGGCGCCATACAACAACAACAACTCCGGACCGGTCTGGCCACGATGTTTGGCCGCGAGCAAAGCGGCAACAATGGAGGTCTGAATCCCCTCAGTCGCCCCTGAGGTAAAAACAATCTGGCCACTACTGGCGCCTATCACTTTGCGCGCCAGCGCTCTGGTGGTTTCAAGCTCAACCTTGGCTTTAATACCAGTACTATGACTGCTGCTTGGGTTGCCAAAACAGGTTTGCATATGATGCATCACAGCAGCGGCCGCACAAGGCAACACCGGTGTGGTGGCATTATTGTCGAGGTAAACTTCCTGCTGACGCAGTCGCTGGCTGACAGGTGCTGTTGTTGACATAAAAGAAGCCTTTATAACTATCGGTTATACCTTATTCCTGCACATGATAAGGAGCTATCAAACTTCAGACAAGTGTAATCTACCAGAGCAACGGGCAAGACCGACCAGCACTATAAATCGATTTGAACAATCGGCCTGTTTTTCAAATGTTTAGGAGGTGACAACATGTCACAGCAGCACACACTCAAAAATCAGCGAAGCAAAGGCACAATGCAGAGCGCCATTTTGTTTACTAAACACCGGATAAAAAAACACTCCGCATGCGGAGTGTTTTTAACGAGTTATTCCACCAAATCTTTTGGAATATCCGGTCTTAATGCTGACCAGACTTTGCCACTTTCTTTACCGTATTTACGCACCGCAAATACCACTTCGTCATGTTTGCCTGCTTCAGCGTACAGTTTCAGTTGGTGATAATATTTACGAGCTAATTCACGGGCTTGCGGGTGAGAAAAGTAAAAACGGGCAATTTTGCGGTATAAACCGCGGAAACCATTCAGGATAAGCACATAAATCCGGTTGGATGAATGCAGTGCCAGCTCATGGTTCAGGTTGTAATCAAAATCGGCAAAAGCTTCTGCAGTGTCTTCCAGATTTTCGGCGCCGGCAAATACAGCAACCACTTCATCTCTGTGTGTTTTAATGGCACCACGGATATAAATAGCACTGATGTTGGTACGGGCAGATAATAATTCATCCACCAGCTCAGGCATCCGGTCTTCATCAAGACGCGCCAGCGTTTCCAGAATATTCAGGCCTGAAGTTTCCCAAAAATTATTTACTTTGGTTGGTTTACCATGCTGTATGGTCAGCCAGCCGTCACGGGCCAGACGTTGTAACACTTCGCGTAACGTGGTGCGGGTTACGCCAATCAGTTCAGAGAGTTCGCGTTCAGCAGGCAAAATAGAACCTGGCGCAAACTTGCCATTCCAAATGGATTCAACAATGTATTCTTCAGCAAAACCCGCAGGGCTCTGCGCTTTTATGAGGTTGGTCATCCGGATTTGTCCGTTTTTAGTTGTCTGTCTCACCACGATTGGCACTGATTGTACCAGAGCGCAATGAGTTAACAAGCCATGCCACAAAAATTGACCTGAGTGATTGATCGCAAAGGTTGTTTTAGATAACAAATTGGCTTAGATTGTGCGTTGGATACCTTTCACTACTCCAACAAGGGAAATCAGATGTTTGCAGCAGTGGCTCGTTGGCCGAAACAACGCTGGCCTTGGGTTCTTTTAGCCGTCAGTGCAATCGCTTTAATGTTGGTGGCGTTGTTCTTTCAGTACGGTATGGCGTTAGCACCCTGCATTATGTGTGTGTATCAGCGTTTTGCTATCACCGGAATTTTCTTTGCCGGTGTTATTGGTTTGTGGGGCCGGGAATCGGCACCAGTGCGCTGGCTGGCCTATAGCAGCTGGGCAGTGTCGGCGGGCTGGGGTCTGAAAATAGCCCATGATCAGGTGTTGGTGGAAGAAGTAGTCAAAAGTGGCGGTTTTTCCAGTTGTGGCCTTTTTGCCGAGTTCCCCACCTGGTTACCTTTAGATCAGTGGCTCCCTGCGATTTTTAATCCAACCGGTGTTTGTGGTGAAATTGCCTGGCAATTTTTAGGTTATTCAATGCCGTTCTGGATGCGTATTATATTTGCAGTTTATCTGGGCTTAGCCCTGATTGTGATGGCTAGCCAGCTGAAAAAGCATAAATATAATCCTTATGATTAATTGTCAGCTGCAATAAAGCTGTTGGGCAAAACTGCCAACATAAAAAAACCGCCGGCAAAGGCGGTTTTTTTATGTGTTGACCCGAACTGAGTTAAGCAACAATAGCCAGCAGTTCTACATCAAACACCAGTGCGCTGAATGGTGCGATAGAAGCACCGGCACCACGCTCGCCGTACGCCAGCTGATGTGGGATATATAAACGGTATTTAGCACCAACCGGCATCAGTTGTAAGGCTTCAGTCCAGCCGGCGATTACACCACCGACCGGGAATTCAGCAGGCTGACCACGGTTGTACGAACTATCAAACACAGTACCGTCAATTAAAGTGCCGTGGTAATGCGTACGAACTGTAGAAGCACGTGTTGGTTTTTCGCCGTCACCTGCCATCAGCACTTCATATTGCAAACCTGATGCAGTAGTTACTACACCTGGTTTTTTGGCGTTTTCAGCCAGGAAAGCTTCACCGGCGCCAGCGGCCAGTTTGGCATTTTCTTCCTGCTCAGCCTGCATCCGCGCGCTGATCACTTCAAAAGCAGCACGAATCTGCTGTTCTGACACTTCAGGCTCATCACCATAAAAAGCAGCAG
Source organism: Rheinheimera sp. (assembly GCF_030824435.1). Lineage (GTDB taxonomy): Bacteria > Pseudomonadota > Gammaproteobacteria > Enterobacterales > Alteromonadaceae > Pararheinheimera. The sequence continues at coordinate 6,275 of NZ_JAVBXS010000040.1, read as the reverse complement.
CTAAACCAGCAGCAACAGCGGCGATATCCAAACCTTCAAACGGGTTGTCAGCCAGTTGCTGACCCATTTGCAGACCTATGCCATAACTGGCGTGTTGTTCAAGGGTGGTGAATGTTGACATAAAAATCACTTTTGACTGTGCGCCATAGGCGTCGTTAAAAACAGACAATGGCAAGCCATTATCAGGAAAGGGGTGATGCTAGCCGATTTTGCGTTGCTTGTCTTGCCAGAACACAATATCAGCACAGCAAAAATATTCAGGCAGCAAGCGCCTGCACTTGTTGCCAGATGTGCCGCACTAACTGCTCATCGGCTTCGCTGAGCTCGCCTGCCAGAATTGCCGCCGCTAAACTTTCGTCCACCTGACCGATAATGTCAGCGGCGGCAAATGGCTGCTCCGCCACCTGCAAACGGCCGATGCCGAGGTCAACATGGCCACGCAGATAACCGGCAGCAAAAAGTTCATCATCACTGGCTGTTGCCACGTTCTGGTCAAAATAGCTGCTGATGGCCTGTATAAAATTTTCGGGTTGTTGCATTTTTACTCCTCAATGCCGAGCCGGTACATCACATAATCGTTATAACCACACAGCACTTTGAGCATGCCCTGTAATTGTTGGTCGAGCTGAGCATCCCCGCTGTCGCTGATCAGCGGCCTGCCCTGAAGTTGTTGTAATTTAGTTTTGGTGGCAATTAACATGATGTTGTCACGGCCAATGGCGCGAATCACATCTGGCGATAACTGCTGGTTGCCACGGCCAAAAATATGGCCCTGACCGCCAATCAAGGTGATGATGAGTTTGCAGTGATGGCCTTGTACCAGCGGCAGTAACTCTAAAGCTGTGACATCAGAGGCAATCACTTCGCCATTTTCAACTACATCCACCCCAAGCAAAGTATTGGGTAAACCAAGTTCAGCCATCACAGCGGCAACAGTAGAGCCTGAGCCCATCACATAACGCACACCGTCTTCCATTTGACTTGCCACATAAGCAGCTAAATCATCCAGCACCAGCTCTTCAGATTCTTTACCTGCGGTTTTTACACTTTGCACATAACGAAGTTCGCTTGGTATTTGCATTTCGCCATACCTTTTGGCGCGCACTGTGCCTGCCCGAAACGCCACTTCATCAATATCCATCACTTGCGCTTCCTGTACTGTGACCAGCTCACCACGCACCATCTGCGCCACCACTTTACCGGCAGCAGCCGGCGTAATGGCATAAACACCTGAATGAATTTTACAGCCGGCCGGAATCCCCAGCACTGTGGTATGAGATTGGCTGTGATGATTGGCAATCACGGTACAGATATTACGGGCAGTGCCGTCGCCACCGGCAAAAAGCAGTAAGTCGACACCAGAATCCAGTAACAAAGTTGCGGCCTGCTCTGTGTCCACTGCCGTAGAGGGATCGCTTTGCGCCTGACCGACAACTTCAACAGCAAAACCAAGTTCTTCAGCTACGGTCTGCCCCATATCATTGGCAAAGGTGTAGATCCGGATCTGAGGTTGCAATTCAACCAACTCGGCCAATGCGGCTTTGGCGCGTTGTTGTGCCATAGGCACAGCACCACGGGCCAGCGCTTCTTGTGCAACACCATCACTGCCTTTGAGTGCAACAGCACCACCAATACCGGCCCATGGGTTAATAATCAGCCCTAAACGAAATGTTGTATTTTTGACAGCGTCAACAACAGCAGAAGGAGACAACAACGACATAGACAAATCCCGGTAGAACCAGACAAGGCTTTAAGTGGCCGGCATTGTAACCAATAGCACCCAAGCTGGCAAAGCCGCAGCATTGCACAGAGGTCCAACCTCAAGTAGATTAAGCAGTTCTGATGTAGAACCGGATTGACCCATGCAGTTTCTGAGCGATATTTTCACTAATCTTACTGCTGCTTATCAGCAACAACCTTACCCGGGCCTGCAACAACGCCAACAACAACTGCAGGCGTTACGCCACCAATTGCTGGTGCAGCAACAGGCGCTGTTACAAGCATTAACGGCAGATTTTGGTCAACGTTGCCATAGTGACAGCCAGACGCTGGAAATTTTGCCCAGTATCAGCAGTATCGACCACAGTTTAAAACAGCTGAAAAAATGGCTAAAACCACAAAAGCGCCATGTCAGCTGGCTTTTTTTGCCCGCCAGAAACTTTGTGGTTTACCAACCACTGGGGGTAGTTGGCATTATAGCGCCGTGGAATTATCCGGTATTTTTAAGTCTGGGACCTCTGGTTGCTGCTATCAGTGCCGGCAATAAAGCGATGCTGAAGTTATCGGAATTTACGCCCCATACCAATCAGGTGCTAAAAAATATCATTGAAACTGCGCTGCCAAATGCAGCTGTTGTCATTGAAGGTGATGCCGCAGTTGCTGCAAGCTTTAGCCAGCTGCCTTTCCAGCATTTGCTTTATACCGGCTCTACGGCTGTTGGTTACCAGGTAATGCGCGCTGCCAGTGCCAATTTAACCCCTGTGACGCTGGAGCTTGGTGGTAAATCGCCATTAATTCTGGCGCCTGATGTCAATATTACCCATATGGCCGAACGTATTATATTTGGCAAAACAGCCAATGCCGGCCAAACCTGCGTGGCACCGGATTATCTGTTGGTACATCAAACTCAGCTTGAGCAAACAATTGCCGCTTTACAGGCTGAATTTCAGCAGTTTTATCCGGCGCAAAGTTTTGCGCAAAACTATCCGGCCATTATTAATGAACGTCATTATCAAAGGTTACAAACTTATTTAACCTCGGCCAAAGCAGCAGGTGCGGAGATTATCAGTTGCCTGCCAACAAGCGCAGAGCATCAACAAAAAAGGTTGTTACCACTAACATTGGTGCTAAATGCGCCACTTGATTGTGCCCTTTGGACTGAGGAAATTTTTGGCCCTATCCTGCCAGTGTTTGTGTATAACCACATTGACGAAGCTTTTGATTTTATTAAACAACGCCCAAGACCGCTGGCACTTTATCTGTTTAGCAACAACAAACAATTACAACAGCGTGTGCTCACCCACAGCCATGCCGGTGGTGTATGTATTAATGAAACACTGGTGCACGTTGGCCAGGAAGATTTGCCTTTTGGCGGTATAGGCCCAAGTGGCATGGGTGCTTATCATGGCAAAGAAGGTTTTTTAACTTTTAGTCACACTAAGGCTGTACATCAAAAAGGTTGGTTAAATTCCAGCGTATTGGCTTATCCACAACACAGACCGAAAATTTTTGATAGTTTGTTACAGTGGCTGCTGCGGCCTTAATGGCCGCAGTTTGATTATCCGCCCCGGCAGCGCCTTTATAGCTGAGCTTTGATAACTCAGCTTAGAGGGCCGCCGTTGTACCAGGCTCAGTCTGTATAGGGGTAATAACTTTGGGCAAGCTCAGCGCCAACCCCATTGAAAGCAAAGCACACAGGCTACCCAGTACAAAAGTAAAACCGGCACCGGCACCGTCCTGCCAGGCAATACCTGCCACATAAGCGCCAAGCGCGCCACCGCCACCATAAATTAAACCGGCATATAAAGCCTGACCCCGGCTACGTTGGTTTTGTGGGAAAAACTGCTGAATAAACTGCATAGCGCAGCTATGGGCAATGGCAAAACTAAAAGCATGCAGCAGCATACTGGCAGCAAGCAAAATACCGCTGTCGGCCAAATACGCCACCATCAGCCAGCGTATTGCGGTTAAACCATAACAAAGCCCTAATAATTTCTGATAACTGCGGCCGTTTAAAATACGGCCGGCAAAATAAAAAGCCACTATTTCGGCGGCAACAGCCAGTGCTATCAACAAACCAGCGTCGCTGCCGCTATAACCTAAATCACGGGTATATAAGGTAAAAAAACCATAAAAAGGTGCAAAACTCATCTGCATAAAAAAGGCACCCAGCATAAATTTAATAAAAGCGCTGTGGCTCCATAAGTTACGAAACTGAAAAGGCTGATTGCCTGTGTTATTTTCCAGCGAAAACTTTGGTAATAACCACAGAGTACCAAGCATCAATAACAAAAATAACAAAGCGCTGTGTGGCAACATCTGCGGCCCTGTATGCTGAAACCACCAGCCGCCCAGCATCACCAGTACGATGTAACCCACAGAGCCCGCAGTACGCACTTTGCTGTAACGCGAGGTGTTGTTGTCGAGATAATAAAAAGCCGAACTTTCCAGCTGTGGCAAAATAGCGGTCCAGCACAAACTATAAAGCGCAAGACCGGCCACCAGCGGCCAATAACCACCGTCATAAAAACTACTGAGCCAGCCGATAGTGGCAAGCACAGCACCAAACCGCATCACCCCTATCGGATCTTGCCTTCGCGCGGCCAGACTGGCCCATAAACTGGGGCCAACAATCCGCATACCGGTCACCAGCGCCAGCAGCAAACCAATTTCTTCTGAATTCAGTCCCCTGCCATCCAGGAACAGGCCGATATAAGGCACAAAAACCCCAAGCACGGCAAAATAGGCAAAATAAGCCAGACTCAGCGTCTGGGAGCTGGACAACTTCACAATACACTCCATGGAGATAAAACAGCTGGCAGCAGAACAAGCATCAGGCTGTGCTAAAACAACAACGACGCCTAAGCGTCGTTGTATCTCTGTGACATCGGCAGCTATTGTAGCTTCCGGCCAGTCAATGGCATAGCAACAATCTGAGCTTAACCACCGCGGCCAATTCGGGCGATATCAGGGGTTGTCACCGACACCTGATGGTTTTGCGCATGATGACGCAGGAAATGGTCCATCAGCACTATCGCCAGCATAGCTTCGGCAATAGGCACAGCGCGAATACCGACACAAGGGTCGTGCCGGCCTTTGGTCAACATTTCCACCGGCTCACCGCTGGTGTTAATGCTGGCACCGGGAATACTGATGCTGGACGTTGGTTTGAGCGCAATACTGACGCGGATATCCTGGCCTGAAGAAATACCACCTAAAATGCCACCGGCATGATTGGCAGTAAAACCTGTTGGCGTTAACGCATCTCGGTGGGTAGAGCCTTGTTGCTCCACCACGGCAAAACCATCACCTATCTCTACCGCTTTCACCGCATTAATGCTCATCATGGCATGGGCAATATCGGCATCTAAGCGGTCGAACACAGGCTCGCCCCAGCCCACAGGTACATTGCTGGCCACCACATTAATACGGGCCCCCACTGAATCGCCGGATTTTTTTAAATCGCGCATAAAAGCATCCAGCGCTTCAATTTTATCTACATCAGGGCAGAAAAAATCGTTTTGTTCTACTTGCGCCCAATCCAGCTGTTCTGCTTTAACCGGCCCCAGCTGGGCTAAATAAGCGCGCACTTCAACACCAAAACGTTGTTTTAAATATTGTTTGGCAATAGCACCAGCTGCAACCCGAACCGCAGTTTCGCGGGCAGAAGAGCGGCCACCACCCCGGTAATCACGGATACCGTGTTTATGCCAGTAGGTGTAATCAGCGTGCCCCGGACGGAACACATCTTTAATGGCGGAATAATCCTGCGAGCGTTGATCGGTGTTTTCAATTAACAAGCCAATAGAACAACCTGTAGTGACCCCTTCAAACACACCGGACAAAATTTTCACCACATCATCTTCACGTCTTTGGGTGGTGTACCTTGAAGTGCCGGGTTTGCGTCTGTCCAAATCATGCTGAATAGCGTCTAAGTCCAGTTTTAAACCAGGAGGGCAACCATCCACAATACCGCCAATGGCCGGACCATGGCTTTCACCAAAAGTGGTTAAACGAAACAATTCACCAATGCTGTTACCGGCCATGTTTATTCCTCAAACTGCTGTTGATGGGCAACCAGCTGCGCTTTGGTCAGGGCAAATACACCGTCACCGCCGTTATTAAAAGTGATCCAGTGAAAAGGCACATCCGGCATTTGTTCAGCAAGCGCCACCATTGAATTGCCCACTTCACAAATCAGCACGCCGTTTTCGGTTAAATGCGCTGCGGCTTCACGCAAAATTTGCCGGGTCAGCTCCAGGCCATCCACACCGGACGCCAGCCCAAGCTCGGGTTCATGATGATATTCAGCCGGTAAATCGGCCATATCGTCGGCATCCACATAAGGCGGATTGGTGACAATCAAATCATATTGCTGGCCGGGCAGGCTCTGGAAACAGTCGGATTGAATAGGAAATACCCTGTGCTCTAAACCATGCTGACTGATATTTAAATCTGCCACCATCAGCGCATCTTCGCTGATATCCACTGCATCCACTTCAGACTCCGGTAAATAATGCGCGCAGGCAATGGCAATACAACCAGAGCCGGTGCAT
>NZ_JAVBXS010000037.1 GCF_030824435.1 Rheinheimera sp. | reverse complement strand
GATAAAACCGACGGTCGTTTTGTTGCTTATGTGCAGGGTTTTGTTGACCCTATGGTGTACCAGCAAGGCAAAGCTGTCACAGTGCTGGGTGCTTTGAGTCAGCCCGAAGCCGGTATGGTTGATCAATATCAGTATATTTATCCGGTGATTCAAGAGGCCAAAGTGTATTTATGGCCCAAGCAGCAGGAAACCAGAGTGGATGTGATTGACACCTGGCCAATGTGGCGCACACCTTATCCGTATTGGGGCCATGGCCCGGCAATCCGGATCAGAACAACAATTCCAACAGGTGAAAAACCAGCACAAGGGTCAGGTCATGTCGATAATTCGCACCAAGGTTCACAGCAGCGTTAAGTATTTAAGCCTGGCGGCCTGTTGTGCTGTATTTGCTGTTTCGGCGGCAAATACTGACACAGTTCAGGTGTCAGCATTACAACAGGTGGTTGATGCACCTTATCGTTCTGCCGACAATAAACACCGGGATCAGTACCGGCATCCGGTGGAGACCCTGACGTTTTTTGGTATCAGACCAGACATGTCTGTGCTGGAAGTCTGGCCTGCCCGCGGCTGGTATACCGAAATTCTGGCACCTTACCTGAAAGATAAAGGGCAGTTAACCATCGCCAATTTCCGTCAGAACGACGGTTCGCTGGACGATGAACGAAAAATTTTCTGGGCCAGACTGGCAAAAAAACTGGAACAGGATATTCAAAAAAATCCACAACATTTTGGTGCTGTGAAAAGTGCCGAATTTGACCCGCCGGGAATGATGCAGCCGGGCCAGGTGAATCAATACGACATGGTGCTGAGTTTCAGAAACTCCCATATCTGGAATGAAGAAGGTTATTTACTGGATGTATACCGTGCTTTGTTTGATGTACTGAAACCTGGTGGCACTTTGGGTATTGTTGAACACAGAAGCAGCCGTTTATCGGAAATTTCCAGTCGGGCCGGTGAAGGTTATCTGGATGAATATTATGTGATTGCGGTCGCACAACAAGCTGGTTTTGTGCTGGCTGATCGCTCTGAAATTAACGCCAATACAAAAGACACTAAAGATTATCCCAAAGGGGTCTATGCCTTACCTCCCACTTTGGCGATGGGCGCTTTGGATAAAAATAAATATCTGGCGATAGGCGAAAGTGATCGCATGACGCTGAAATTTACCAAACCTCTGCAATAACGCCAATGCAGAGCGTGCCGCTACAGCAGCTGAGTTTTCAGTTACGCCAGCTCGAACTTCAGGGCTGGCGTTCTGGTGACACCAAAGCACCTATTTGCCTTTGTTTACATGGCTGGCTTGATAACGCCAACAGTTTTTTGCCGCTGGCGCGTGCTCTGCCAGATATGCAGCTGCTGGCAATTGACTTACCAGGCCACGGCCGGTCACAACACCGCAGCCCGGATGCCCATTATCATTTTCTGGATTGGGTGGATGATGTGTTGCAGCTTGTCACTGTACTTGGTGCTCAGCCTTTGCATCTGATAGGCCATTCAATGGGCGGTATGATTGCAGGCGCTTTTGCGGCTGCATTTCCGGAGTATGTCAAAAGTCTGGTGTTAATCGATAGTTTAGGGCTGGTGACAGCACCTGAAGGCAACACCACACAACAGCTGCGTCAGGCGATGTTATCAAGACAAAAGCGGCTGGATAAACGTAAACCTTATTACCCAAGCCTGCAAGCTGCGGCAAAGGCGCGCCAACAACAAAGTGATTTTTCAATCACAGAGGCGTTGTTACTCTCAGAGCGGGGCACAGTTCAGTTGCCGGGCAATGATGATAAAGCAGGTTTTTTTACCTGGTCGGCCGATCTGCGGTTACGCGAAGTGTCGGCTTATCGTTTTTCTCAGGCGCAAGCCCGTCAGTTGATTGCCGATATTCAGCCGCCTACTCTGGCCATTATGGCGACAGAGGGCATTGCCATGATGGCTCAGGCTAAACCGGCATTTTTGCCTGTTTATCCACATTTGCAATATCAGGAACTCAGTGGTGGCCATCACCTGCATATGACACATTCTATGGAGGTTGCGGCGCAAATCCGCAGTTTTCTGACGCAATAAGTGTGCATTAATTTCTTTTAAATCAACTTATTAAGTGTTGTTTGTTGCAAGGGTTCAGTACAGAATGCTGCAGGCTAATTGTGCAATAGCAACAATTGTGGGATGATTGAGGATTAGAGTAAAAACTCAGAGTTCGTTGTTGTTCTACAAACTTATGCGATTAAGTTGCATAACACAGCGAAGCTACCTATAAAAATAATTAGAACTGACGACGAGGAGAGGATGGTGGATAAAGTCTGGTTAAAGCGTTACCCCACCGGAGTGCCGGCCGAAATTGATGCCGATCACTACAGTTCATTGTTAGACATCTTCGAACAATCTATTGCCAGCTACAGCGAACGTATTGCCTACATTAATATGGGTAAGTCAATTACTTATGCTGAACTGGACACTTTAAGTACCCACTTTGCTGCTTACCTGCAACAAGAGCTAGGCCTGAAAAAAGGTGACGCTGTTGCCATTATGATGCCAAATCTGCTGCAATACCCGGTTGCTTTATTGGGAGTGTTGCGTGCTGGTTGTACTGTGGTGAATGTCAACCCGCTTTATACCCCACGTGAGCTACAGCATCAGCTGAATGACTCCAAAGCCAAAGCTATAGTGATAGTGGAAAACTTCGCCCATACCCTGGCTGATGTCTTGTCAGAAGTAAAAGTTGAACATGTGATCCTGACCAAAATGGGTGACATGTTAGGTTTACTCAAAGGCAACATCGTTAATTTTGTGGTGAAACACGTCAAAAAGATGATTCCTGCTTATCAGCTGCCAAAAGTGAAAACTTTTAACACGGCACTGAAAGTTGGTGCCACTTTGGCTTACCGGAAACCAGTGGTGACAGGCGCTGATTTAGCCTTTTTACAATACACAGGTGGAACCACTGGTGTATCCAAAGGTGCCATGCTGACCCACCGCAATATGGTGGCGAATCTGGAGCAGGTAGCAGGTTGTATCGGGCCTATTTTATCGCCGGGTAAAGAGTTTATTGTGACAGCTTTGCCGCTGTACCATATTTTTGCGTTAACAGCCAACTGCCTGACTTTTATGAAATATGGTGGCACCAACCTGTTAATTACCAATCCACGTGATATGCCTGGTTTTGTCAAAGAGCTGAGCAAATACCCTTTCACCGCTATTACCGGCGTGAATACGCTGTTTAACGGTTTATTAAACTGCCCTGGTTTTGCCGATCTTGATTTTAGCAAGCTGAAACTGTCGTTAGGCGGTGGTATGGCGGTGCAAAAACCTGTGGCAGAGCGCTGGCAAAAAGTGACCCATAGCCGTTTGGTTGAAGGTTATGGTTTAACCGAATGTGCGCCTCTGGTCACAGTCAGCCCCTTTGATTTAGATGGTTTTAACGGCAGCATTGGTTTACCTGCGCCTTCTACCTTAATCAAACTGATTGATGACAACGGCAATGAAGTTGCGCCAGGTGAAGCCGGTGAAATGCTGGTGCAGGGCCCGCAAGTGATGCTGGGTTATTTAAACCGGCAGGAAGAAACCGACAAAGTTCTAAAAGACGGCTGGTTATACACAGGCGATATTGCCCGGATGGACGAGCAGGGTTTCTTTTATATTGTTGATCGCAAAAAAGACATGATTTTAGTCTCGGGTTTTAATGTGTATCCAAACGAGATTGAAGAAGTGGTCGCGATGAATGAAAAAGTGCTGGAAGTTGCTGCTGTGGGTATTCCCAACGAAGCAACGGGTGAAGCGGTGAAGATTTTTGTGGTGAAAAAAGACCAGTCTTTAACCGATCAGGAGCTGATTGCGCACTGTAAAGAGCGTTTAACGGGCTATAAAGTACCGAAGCTGGTAGAATTTCGCACAGAACTGCCCAAAACTAATGTGGGCAAAATTTTACGCCGTGAGCTCAAAGGCCAATAACACGCCATTGAACTGCAAACAAAAAGCCGGCGTTGTGCCGGTTTTTTTTCGTCCGATTTTTGTCTGGAGTTTTGCATGTCGTACCGCATGATCACTGAAAATCAGCAACTGGCTGAATTTTGTGCAAAGGCGCTGTTGTCTGATTGTCTGGCGGTGGATACAGAGTTTGTCCGCACCAATACCCTGTTACCCAAACTTGGCCTTATTCAGCTGTATGCAGGTCAGGAGGTGGTGCTGGTTGACCCACTTTGTATCACTGACTGGCAGCCACTGGATGCGCTGCTACGTGCGCCTGCAGTGCTGAAAATGCTGCATTCCTGCAATGAAGATTTAGAAGCTTTTGCCTCTATTGGTCTGCTGGAGATCCGGCCATTATTGGACACTCAGCTGGCAGCAGAGCTGGCTGGTATGGGCGCGAGTTTAGGTTATGGCAAAATGGTGGAACAGCTGACAGGCCGCGTGCTGGATAAAAGTGAATCCCGTACCGACTGGCTGGCGCGGCCTTTAGCCACCACCCAGCTGGACTATGCCGCCAATGATGTACTGTATTTGTGGCCACTCAAAGATTTATTAGTCAATAAGTTACCAAGACCAGAATTGTTTGATCTGTTGCTGGCCGAAGGTGAACAGATGATCGCCAGACGTTTGTTCCAGTTACCTTTGCAGTTTAAATATCTGGAGCTGAAAAACAGCTGGCAATGCCAGCCACGCGAATTGGCCGTGCTTAAAACCCTATGCAGCTGGCGGCAAAGTTATGCTGAGCAAAAAGATATAGCGCTTGGCCTGGTGCTGAAAGATGCGTTGTTATATGAGCTGGCCAGACGCAGACCTGCCACACTGGAAAGTCTGGCACAGCTGCCGGATTTGCACCCGCGTGAGCTCAGACGTTATGGGCAGCAGATTTTAACCTTGCTCAACGAAAGCAAAAATTTAACACCACAACAGTGCCCACAGACTTTTTATCATCTGGCGACTTTTCCGGGTTTTAAACAGCTGACACAGGATTTAACAGAGGCAATACAACAAGCAGCGAAAGCCGCCGATATTCCGGCTGGTTTTTTAAGTGTCAGACGTCAGCTCAATGAATATCTGAACTGGTGCTGGCGGGTAACAGACGAAGAACGTTCCTTGTTGCCTGTGCCGGAGTTTTTGCGGGGCTGGCGTCGTAGCCTGTTGTTGCCTTATTTACCTCAACCAGCCCATGTGCAGGCCTTGATTCAGGCGCAATAAGCCAACAGCATCTTCAGTGTTGATCCAAATTTATCAAGCCGCGTATACCGCGGCTTTTTCCCTCAGGATCAGTGTTTTTTTTCGAAGTTTTTTTCCGATTTTTACCAACTGTTGCTGTTGATCCCGCGTTTTATGCCAGGCGTAACAAGTCCGGACATTTAACAGCGGAGAACAAAAATGCAATGGATGAAAAAACTGGTTGTTGCTGTTTTTACCCTCACCACACTGAGTGCCTGCAACAGCGATAACAACGACGATGTGGCACCACCCATCGAAGTGAAACAAAGCAGTATTAAAGTGGTCCATGCGGTCAGTGATGCACCAGCTGTCAGTATTGACGGCGGCGCCCTGCTGCAGGTTGCAAGGCTTAGTTATGGTCAAAGCACCAATCAGGTGATGTTGCCGGAAGGCAACTATAATCTGGCGGTAGACGCTTTGTTGCCGCAAAACGGTAAGGCAAGAGTAATTAATGCGCAAGGCGTAGCTTTATCATCGGCCAATAGTTACACCGTTTTTGCTGTGGGTACAGCCGCAACGTCCAGTGTTGAGCCTTTAGTGGTTGCATCACCTGTTGCCGCTGTTGCTTCGGGCAATATCAGAGTGCAGGTGGTGCATGCTGCAGCTGCTGCGCCTATGGTTGATATTCACGTGACAGCGCCAGGTGCGGCTTTAAGTTCAGGCACTGTGGCTGCCACTTTGAGTTTCCGTCAATTTACCGCACCTTTAACTTTAACTGCAGGGAGTTATCAGGTGCGTGTCACGCAGCCAGGCAAACCCGAAACTGTGGTATTTGATTCAGGCACTCTGGCTTTGGCCGCTGGCTCAGATTTAACTGTTGCGGCTATTAACAACAGATTTGCCGGGCCTTCACCAGTCTCTTTGTTATCGGTGAATGCCAACGGTACCTTTGCTGATATTAAAGATGCGGCAAGTACTGCTGATGTCAGAGTGGTGCATGCGGTGTCTGATGCACCTGCTGTTGATGTATTGCTAAACAACAACAAAGCCATTCCAGACTTGTCTTTCCCAAATTTTACCGGCTACGCCAATCTGACACCGGGCGCTTATAACGTCAAAGTCGCAGCTGCTGCCGACAATTCAGTGGTGGTCATTAATGCCGACCTGAACCTGGCTGCCGGCAGTTATGCCACAGTATTGGCAACAGGATCGCTGGGGCAGGGCACTATCACACCACTGGTGCTGGCAGACACACCAAGACGTATTGCCACCGAAGCGCAGGTCAGACTGGTGCATGCCTCAACTCTGGCGGGCAATGTGGATATTTATGTCACAGCCACTGCTGATATCAGCGCAGCAACACCGGCTTTTGCTAATGTGCCTTTTAAAGCTGAAACAGGTTATGTGTCGTTATTACCTGGTAGTTATGTGGTGACTGTTACACCTGCCGGCAGCAAAACGGCTGCTATTGGTCCTGTGCCTTTAACGCTGGCTGGTAATAAAATTTATACCGCAGTAGCACGAGACGGTACCGAACGCACAGCACCGCTTGGGCTGATTCTGCTGGATGATTTTAACTAACAGCTTTATTTAAAAAACAAAAAAGGCCGCTAAGCGGCCTTTTTTATGGTTGATACCGGTTTAACGTTTTTCTTCCGGGAAAGTGACGTTTAATTCCAGCACAGAAAGTTCATCCGAACTTTTTTCCAAAGTCACAGACACCTGATCATCGGCAATATCCACATATTTACGGATAACTTCCAGAATGTCGCGTTCCAGCTGCGGTAAATAATCCGGGCTGGTGCGACGGCGTCTTTCGTGCGCAACGATGATCTGCAACCGCTCCTTGGCAGTCGATGCGGTGTTTTTCTTCGCGGAGCGGAAATAGTCGAGTAACGACATCAGTTAGCCTCCGAAAATCCGTTGGAATAAGCCTTTTTTCTCCACATTTAAAAAGCGGAAGGGCACATCTTCACCCAGCAAACGGGCTACAGTGTCTAAATAAGCCTGACCTGCGTCGCTTTCAGTGTCCAGAATAACCGGCTGGCCAGAGTTTGACGCATTCAGTACGGCCTGAGACTCTGGGATCACGCCTAAAAGTTTAATGGCCAGAATTTCGTTAACGTCTTCCACACTGAGCATTTCGCCTTTAACCACCCGCTCAGGGTTATAACGGGTCAACAATAAGTGTTCTTTAATGCCCGGCAGCCCTTGTTCAGCGCGACGGGATTTGCTGGATAACATACCCAAAATACGATCTGAGTCACGTACTGAGGACACTTCCGGGTTGGTCACTACCACAGCTTCGTCAGCAAAATACAATGCCATCATGGCGCCGGATTCAATACCTGCCGGTGAGTCACACAGAATAAAATCAAACTCTTCCGACAACTCGTTCAGTACACGCTCCACGCCTTCTTTATTTAAAGCGTCTTTGTCGCGGGTTTGTGAAGCCGGCAGAATATACAGATTGTCCAGACGTTTATCACGGATCAGTGCTTGTTTTAAATTTGCTTCGTTGTTGATCACGTTGACAAAGTCATAGACCACACGGCGCTCACATCCCATGATGAGATCAAGGTTACGCAGGCCGATGTCAAAATCGACGATAACAGTTTTGTGGCCTTTTAATGCCAGGCCAGTACCAATAGCGGCACTGGAGGTGGTCTTACCAACGCCACCTTTCCCTGAAGTCACAACTATGATTTTTGCCATAGCACACAATCCTTAGAATAATTCTGCTAATACTAATTGACCGTCCTGCAAGCTGATACAAGCCGACTTGCCCCAAAATTCGCCTTGCAGGCTTTCACTTAACCAATAGTTACCGGCAATCGAGATTAACTCGGCTTGCATATTGTAACAATAGATCTTTTTACTGCTGTCCCCGCTGGCGCCTGCAATAGCTTTACCGCGCAAAGAACCGTAAATATGGATGTTGCCATCGGCAATCACTTCAGCACCGGCACCCACTGTGCCTTTGATAATTAAATCAGCGCCCTTGACATAAATTTGCTGGCCTGAGCGGATATTTTGCTCAATCAGTTTGTTTTCCACCGGCACCACAGGTGCTGGGGCGGGCGCAGGTGTTGGCGTGGCTGCCACTGTTTTGGCAGGCTCTGCTTTGCTGTTTTTACTCAGCTGCAAGGCGGCAAGACCGGCCTGATGGGCGGCTTTTTTCAGCTCGCTGCTGGCACCACAAACACCAACCAACACCAGTTGCAGTTCAACAAACAGCTGTTTAATGGCAATAAAATCAGGGGTTTGTTTGGCGTTTTCTACATTGATCACCACTGGTGCCTGCAGAAAAAAGCCCGGTGCCTGCGCCAGTTTTTGCTGGAGTTGGCTACGCAGCGCCGCAACGCTGAAATCCTGACAATATAAAACTGATAAAGGAAACAAATTTCCTTTTAACTCAAATGAGTGATCCGACATAACAACCGCGAGTGCAAATGAATGATTAGGTTTATTTTTATACTTATTCCTGACGTTAGCAGCGCAAAAACCAACCTTTGAGCAAAGTTAAGCAGGCAACTGCAACGGTTCGCAAGATAAGCGCTTCATGGTATAGTCTGCGCCTGTGTTAGGCAAGTTACCCAGAGTAGATTTTGTGCCATGTTGACCGTGATTTATAAAAGCCCGCGTAAAGATCAAACCTATTTGTATCTGCATAAACGTGACGACTTCAGTAGCGTGCCAAAACCTTTACTGGAAACTTTTGGTAAACCGCAACTGGTAACAGTACTGGATTTGGCCAGGCGTACACATTTGGCCGGTGCAGAACTGGAAAAAGTAAAAACCATGCTCAAAGAGCAGGGTTATTATCTGCAGTTACCGCCACCACCAGAAGATTTATTGGCCGAGCATAAAGACTGGTTAGCTAAAGATTAAGGATATTTGTTTTGTTTCGATTTGTGTTGATAGCCTCATTGGCCCTTTCTGCCGCAGCTTGCAGTTCTAACGCTTCTGATACTGCAACTTCGTCTGTTGGTGCAAGCAGCCAAAGCCAGACCGCAGTGATCAAACAGCCAAAAGTAACAAAAAATAAAGCTGAAACGAAAAAAACAACAGCCCAGGCGCAAGCCAAAACCGCCAGAGGTTTTGCCAAATACAGCAAGGCGCTTAAAAAAGAAGCGCTGGCGCGTGGTTACGACAAAAAGCTGGTGGAACAAGTGTTTGCCAGCTTGAAATTTCACGCCAAAGTGGTGGTCGCTGATAAAGGCCAACCGGAATTTGTCGAAACTTTAGATACCTATCTGCCAAAAAGGGTGAATAAACAGCGTATTGATATGGCGCGCAAAATGTACCAGACCCATCAGACTGAATTACAGCAGGTGGAAAAAAAGTACGGTGTGCCGGCGCGTTTTGTGGTGGCGCTGTGGGGGTTGGAAAGTGCCTTTGGCCGTATCACAGGTAATTATTCAGTGCCATCTGCCCTTGCCACTCTGGCTTATGAAGGCAGAAGGGAAGCCTTTTTTAAAGATGAGTTTTTTTTAGCTTTGGATATTCTGGCCGAAGGCCATATCAGCCTCAAAGATATGAAAGGCTCCTGGGCCGGCGCCATGGGTCACACCCAGTTTATGCCTAGCTCTTTTATGAAATATGCGCAGGACGGTGACGGTGACGGTCATAAAGATATCTGGACCAACAGGTCCGATGCTTTTGCGTCTATTGCCAATTATTTAAAAACCGAAGGCTGGCAACAAGGCGTAACCTGGGGCCGGCAGGTGAAACTACCGGACAATTTTGATTTTAGTCTGGTGATCCCAAAAGGCAGTAAAGACAGAGCGCAGTGGCTGAGTTGGTGGGCCAAATCAGAACGAACGCTTCGCGATTGGCACAAGCTGGGTTTAACCAATATTGACGGTTCTGCTTTGCCTGCTGCCAATTTAAAAGCGGCTTTGGTGATGCCGGATGATAAAGAAGGCCGGGCATATCTGGCGTATCACAATTATCAGACGCTGATGCACTGGAACCGCTCTTATTATTTTGTCAGCAGTGTGGGTTATCTGGCCGATGAAATCAGCCGCGGTTAAGCAGACAGTGAAAACGACAAACAACGAGGTTGGCATGACCTATCAGCATCAGTATCAACATCAGGATTGGCAAGGCAAGCCTATTCATTTGCCAACAGCAAAAGTGGTGTGCATCGGGCAAAATTATCTGGATCATATTCAGGAAATGCACAGCAAAACTGCGCCTGAGGCGTTGTTTTTTATCAAACCTGCTACTGCTTTGCGGCCTTTAGCACCTGAATTTGCCATTCCAACCCAGCATGGTGCTGTGCATAACGAAACTGAAATTGCGGTGCTCATTCAAAAGCCGCTTTCTAAAGTAACAGAAGATGAAGTGATGGACGCCATCTGGGGTTATAGTCTGGCGCTTGATTTAACTTTGCGTGATGTACAGGCGCAACTGAAACAACTGGGCCGGCCATGGGAAATTGCCAAAGGATTTGATGGCGCTTGTCCGCTGGCGGGTTTTGTCCCTGCAGCCAATATCAAGGCGCCACAGCAGCTGACATTTTCACTTGCTGTGAACGGTGAAAACCGTCAGCAAGGGGATGCCGGTTTGATGATCCGTGGCATCAACCGCATGATCAGCGAAATGAGCCAGTGGTTTAGTCTGCAACCAGGTGATGTGGTGCTGACCGGCACGCCGGCCGGTGTTGGTCCTTTGCTCGCTGGTGATAAGTTACAATTAAAGCTTCAATCGGGTTCGGATCTATTGCTCGACGTTCAGACCAGTGTCAGCATCCAGCCTTAATATGTTGCCTTTGGGCACACAGGAACCCACGCAGGAATCCAAATGACGTTACAAGATAAGTTTTGGGAAACCAAAACGTTGCAAGAAATGACAACAGCAGAGTGGGAAGCCGTTTGTGATGGCTGTGCCAAATGTTGTCTGAACAAATTTATTCATGAAGAAGACGAAAGCTTGGAAGGGCCAACCGACTACATCATGCCGGAAGAAACAGTATATTTCACCAATATTGCCTGCCAGTATCTCAACAGCAATAAATGTGAATGTACCTGTTACGACAACCGCACTGTGCTGGTGCCGGACTGCGTCAAGTTAACCAAAGAAAACTTAAAAGATATCTTTTTTATGCCCACCAGCTGCAGTTACCGCCGTTTGCAGGAAGGCCGGGGTTTGCCGGGCTGGCATCCGCTGCTTAATGACGGTAAAAAAAGTCTGATGCATAAAAAACAGATGTCGGTGCGCAATAAAACCATTTCAGAAGCCGCCGTCAGGCTGGAAGATTTTGAAGATCATATTGTTAGCTGGCCGCTGAACGATTTAGATTAGTCTGTTGAATTAAAAAGGAAATTTTCAGGTGAACTGGTTAGCCGAATATAAAGAATTATTGGCTTTTAGCCCGGCGATAGCGCAGATCATTATCAGTAGCATAGTGCTGCTGTTTTATGCGGTATTAAGCCGTCGTATTGCGCCTTTTATTTACCGTACTATTGCCGCCACTATGCTCAAAGAAGAAATGAACCGCCGCGCTATGGTGGTGTTTCATATCTTATTGTTTTTATTGCTGGTTGTGGTGCTAAGCATTGTCTGGGGCATCGACATTAAAGGCCTGCTGGTACTGGCATCTTCAATGATTGCCGTAGTGGGTGTTGCTTTATTTGCCGCCTGGAGTTTACTCAGTAATATCACCGCTTTTTTTATTCTGTTAGGCCAAAGCAGCTTTGCCCAAGGCGCCACAGTGCGGGTGATTGATGGCAGTAATTATGTGGAAGGCACCATAGTGGAAGTGAATTTATTCAGCACTGTGCTGCGCACCAAAGATGGTGAGCTGGTGGTCTATCCAAATAACCTGATAGTGTCGCGCCCTGTGGTGGTGAAATCTGACGGTTATGGCAAAAGTTTAAAATCTCCTGCTATTTCACAGCTGGAACGTTGGAAAAAACGCCGGCAAAAAAGCCAGCTATTACATAAAGCATAAGTTTATAAAGCATAAGTTTTATCAAGTATCAGCAAGAACAGAAAACATAAAAACGGCGTCCAGAGACGCCGTTTTTTATACTGAGTAAAAGCTGTAACTCGTTGTTTAAACCGCAATAACAGTTAACGCGGATAATGACTGGTTTTAAACCTGTCTACCCAAAGTGCTGTGGCACCACAAACGGCAATCGGCATCACCAGTAAATTTAAAAACGGCACCATACTGGCAACGGCAACAGTCATACCAAAACCATAACTGCCACTCAAATCAGAGCGTAGCTGCTGGCGCATAGTGTCAAAAGGCACTTTGTGATTGTCGTAGGCATAATCACAATATTGAATCGCCATCATCCAGGCGGTAAATAAAAACCACATCAGCTGACCAATTAACGGCAGAAAGAAAAACGCCAGCAAAAATACCAAAGCCCTTGGGAAACAATAAACAAACTTAGTCCACTCCCGCGCCAGCATCCGCGGTACGTCTTTGAGAAAAGCGGCAAAACCCTGATCCGGCAACACCTGACCTGTCAGATGTTGTTCTACTTTTTCACTTAACAGCGCATTAAAAGGTGCGGCAATAAAATTAGCAATCATGGTAAAGCTGAAGGCTAACGTCAGCACTGTGCTCAGCACCAGCAAAGGCCAAATAACATAAGATAAAAATGATAAAAACTCAGGCACAAAACCCATCAGGTAATCGACCCAACCCTGCACCTGTTGCAGCAGGAAAAAAAACGCCACTGCAAATAACACCAGATTAATAGTCAGCGGGATAATCACAAAACGACGTAAACCTTTGGTGCTTAATAAACCAAGACCCTGAAAAAAATAATGCATATCAACTCCCTACAACCGATGGCGTTATCACAGTGCTTTTATCACATGCTTTTATCACATCACCGCTATACACATTTTGCCCAAAGCAACAACGCTGATGCCAGATTGGCGCTAGCTTAGAAGGCAAAGCCCTGATCGGCAATAGTTTTACCGTGACACCCCCAAGTCATTTTGTTACATTCTGTAAGTGCAATAAGGCCGATAATAACGAAAGCATGCGTCTTAAACAGATCAAACTCGCCGGTTTTAAGTCTTTTGTTGACCCCACTCAGGTGCCATTTCCAGCGGCCATGACCTGCGTGGTGGGGCCAAACGGCTGTGGTAAATCCAATGTGATAGATGCAGTACGCTGGGTGCTGGGCGAAAGTTCGGCCAAAAATCTGCGTGGCGACGCCATGACTGACGTTATTTTTAACGGCTCAACCCAGCGTAAACCCGTGTCGCAAGCTTCAGTTGAATTGGTGTTTGAAAATACCCAGGGCAAGTTGCAGGGCAGTCTGGCTGATCGCAGTGAAATTTCCCTGAAACGCTTGGTGACCCGTGACGCCCAGTCGCATTATTTCCTCAACGGCACTAAATGCCGCCGCCGTGACATTACCGACATCTTTTTAGGCACAGGCCTTGGGCCACGCAGTTATGCCATTATTGAACAAGGCATGATTTCTAAGCTGATTGAATCGCGCCCGCAAGAGCTCAGAGTTTTTATTGAAGAAGCGGCCGGTATTTCCAAATATAAAGAAAGACGCCGCGAAACCGAAACCCGCATTAAACACACCCGCGATAACCTCGACCGTTTGTCGGACGTACGGGAAGAGCTGGGTAAAAACCTCGATAAATTGCGTCGTCAGGCCGCAACGGCCGAGCGCTACAAAGAACTGAAAGCCACTGAACGACGTTATAAAGCCGAACTTACTTGTTTAAAATGGCTGTTTTATAACAATCAGTTGCAGCAGGCAGAACAACAACTGGCCGCGCTTGAGCTGGATTTAGCCCAGTTTGAAACCCAGGGCAGTGGTGGTTTTTTAAAGCTGACAGAACTTAAAGCTGAGCTTGATGAAGTGCGCCAGCTGCTGGATGCCAAACAACAACAATATTATCAGCTGGGTGTAAATATCAGCGCGCTTGAACAGCAGCTGTTGCATCAGCGCCAGCGCCGGCAAAGTCTGCAAGATGAAAAACGCAGTCTGGCATTAAATTTACAACATGGCCTGGATCAGATCGGCGAAGAGCAGGCGCAGCTGGAAGCATTGCAACAACAGTTGCTGGAGCAACAGCCTGAAGCTGAGATTTCATTACAGCAACTGGAAGAAACAACGGCACAACTGTTGGTGCTGGAACAAAGCCTGCAAAACCGGCAACAAGCGCAGTTGCTTGCGCAGCAACAGCAGTTTCAGTGGCAACAACAACTCAAACAGTTTGAATTACAAAGCCAGCATAAAAGATCTTTGTTACAACAAACTACAGAGCGCCGGCAAAAGTTAAGGTCGCAGCAGCAAACACTTGCCAATGAAGATTTAACCGCCAAAGTAGCAGCACTAAAAGCGCAACTGGCCGAAAACGTACAACAGCTTGAACTGCAAAATGAAACAATACAGCAGTTAAGTAGCCAGCAGGCTGAATTACAACAGCAAAAAGTTGAGCTGCAACTGGCAGAACAAACAGAAAACCAACAACAGCAACAACTACAAAAAAACCAACAACAACTGCAATTGCAGCAACAACAACTGCTGCAACAGCAGCCTTTGTTGCCAAAGTTACAGGTGGCTGAAGGTTGGTCAGTGGCAGTGGCTGTTGCTTTGTCGGCGCTGAATTTTAGTGAAGTTGTGGCGGCGCATCAGGCAGAAAAATCCGGGCCTTATATTTTCCCGGCGGCCACAGCTTTGACGACAACTTTGGCTACAACCCAGACCACAGCTTTAGCTGCGCCGCTGGAGAACCTGGCAAGCAAAGTTGCAGCTGACTATGTGCCTGCTTATTTTGCCGATATTCTGCTGGCAGCTGATGACAATGCAGCACTGAAAGTGTTGCCACAGTTACAGCGCCATCAGTCGGTAATTTGTGCCAATGGCCACTGGTATGGCAGTAACTGGCGGATGGTGGCCGGTAAAAATGAACAGGACAATCCACAGGCTTTGGCCGAGCGTGCCGCTGATATAAAAGCTGAGTTAAACAACCTGCAGACACAACGGGCAGCAACAGCAGCAGCACAACAGCAACTGGCAGCTCAGTTGCAACAGTGCGCTACGGAACTTGTGGCGGCACACGGCAGGGCAGGGCAACTCCAGGCAGAGCAGCAGCAATTGCATACAGCTGTGATACTGACGCAGCAACAACAACAGCAGCAGCAACAACAGCTGAGTGACATCACACAAGAACTGTTGTCGCTTGAAACACAGCAGCAACAATATATGGACGAACTGGCGTTATGGCAACAGCAGCAGGAGGCAGTTCAGGCTGAACTGGCTGAGCATGAACAAGCGCAGCAGGACGAGCAGGCGCAGCTGCAAAAGACGCAACAACAACTACAACAAAGACGGGCACAACAACAGCAGCTAAACCAGCAACAACAACAACTTGCGTTAAATCAGGTCAGTCTGGAGCGGCAACTGGAAGCGGCCCGCACTCATTTAGCGCGCAGCCAGCAACAACAGCAGCAACTTGCCGACAAACTGCAATTGTTAACGGCGCAACTTGATTTGCTGGACGAGCCGGACGGTGAAGATCAGGAGCAATTACAAGCCTGGTTGCTCGAGCGCGATGGGCTCGCCGCAGAAAAATTACAACTGCAAAATCAACAAGCAGGCCTTGAGCAACAACTCCGTGAGCTGGAGCAGGGCCAACATGGTTTGCAACAGGTGCTGGCCGCAAAACAAAAACAAATTGAAAGCGCCAGACTCGACGCTGAAGGTTTTAGGGTGCGCGCTAACAATATGCTGGAGCTGTTAACAGAGCAGAAAGTGAATTTTCGCGAGTTACAACAAAATTTACCGGCGGACGCTACTGAATCGGTCTGGCAACAACAGCTGGACAAAACCAGTGAAGCATTAAACCGGTTGGGTCCTATTAACCTGGCTGCTATTGATGAATTTGCCCAACAGGATGAACGTAAACAATATCTGGATGCACAACATCAGGATTTAGTCAGTGCGCTGGAAACGCTGGAAACGGCCATTCGCAAAATTGACCGTGAAACAAGGCAGAAATTTAAAGACACCTTTGAACAGGTGAATTCGGGTTTACAAACTTTGTTCCCTAAAGTGTTTGGTGGTGGTAGTGCTTACCTTGAGTTAACAGATGAAGATTTATTGGAAACAGGTGTGAGCATTATGGCGCGCCCACCTGGTAAAAAAAACAGTACTATTCATTTATTATCAGGTGGAGAAAAAGCCTTAACCGCTTTATCATTGGTGTTCTCAATTTTCCGACTCAATCCGGCACCTTTTTGTATGCTGGACGAGGTTGATGCTCCGTTGGACGACGCTAATGTAGGGCGTTTTTGTAATTTAGTCCGGGAGATGTCTGAAACGGTGCAATTTATTTATATCAGTCACAATAAAATTGCGATGGAAATGGCTGCACAGTTGATGGGGGTGACCATGCAGGAACCCGGTGTATCACGTGTAGTGGCAGTAGATGTGGAAGATGCCGTGAAAATGGCTCAAGCCTGACAGAACAAAAAGGTAAAAATGATGGCTGAAGAATTTCGTTATGCGTTAATTGTTGCAGGTGTGTTAGGGATGGCGGCGTTGGTGATCCATGGTTTATGGAGTAACCGCAAAAACAATCACGAAGCCAAAAGCCGTTTTTTTGACGAAAGCAAAAACAATGAAGTTGCTGAAGGTTTTGACGAGTTTGGCGTCGGTAAAAAACGTAAACTGGCGCCTGGTGAAAAACCACAACCTAAACCTGAAGTGATTAAAGCGCCCCGCAGCGACAGACTGCGTGAGCCAGTGAAAAAAATCCGCCGTCAGGAAACAGAGCTGAGCCAAAGCGAACGTGAAGAGCCTTCGATGTCATTTAGCGCTGGTGCTGACGACGAGCAACATCATCAGCAGTATCAGGCGGAAGATGAAGCGCCGCAGGCTGAAGCTGTTGCCAATGAAGTACTTATTTTATATGTGCTGATGCCGGAAGGGCAGGATATTAACGGCGCTATGTTATTGCCAAGCCTGCTGACTTTAGGTTTTAAATACGGTGAGATGAATATTTTTCACCGCCATCAGGACAGCGCAGGTTCGGGTGAAGTGTTATTTAGCCTGGCCAATATGTTTAACCCGGGCACTTTTGATTTAGAAGAAATGGACAAGCTGCAAACCCGTGGTTTAAGCCTGTTTATGACCTTACCAGGGCCTGGTGAAGCCTTGCAGAATTTTAACCTGATGCACAATGCCGCGAAAAAGCTGGCAGAAGAATTTGGTGGTCAGGTGCTGGACGGCCAACGCAGCATGCTTACAGTGCAAACAGTACGGCATTATGTTGAACGTATTCGTGAGTTCCAGCGTCAGCAGCTGTTGCGGGGCTAAACTGCCGTCACTATAACGATAAATCTCAGAAAACCGGCTCAGGCCGGTTTTTTATTGCCTGATGAATGCAAAAAAAAGCTGCTGTGGTGCTATTTGTTTCAGGCTCTGCTGCGATGCTTGTCTTGTTGCCGGGAATTGGTGTTGTCATGGCTATATCACAAAATTGTCATCTAAATATCCGGTGCTTTTGAGTGTCTTTTCTAGGCTTGGTGCGCTATCAACCGATAGTGATTTTTTATAAAAAACACCAGGAACAGCTATGAAAAGTTTAATTTTTTTACCTTTGACAATATTGGTTTTACCTGTACTTGCTGATCCGGTCTGGATCACCCTGGATCCGGCCACGGCCAAACAACTGAAAAATGCACCTTATACCTTACATCAGCGCGAACTGACCGAAACATCCGGACAGGCTCAATCAGCAGCTTTGCCGTTAAGCAGCGGCACTCTGTTGCCGGTACTGGCACAAATTCAGGAAGAAGATATTGCCGCGCTGAGCAGTCAAATTCACCGTGAATTACATCGTTGTGGTGGTTTTATTGCCCATAACAGCCTGGAAGAAGCCATGGCCGCTGTGGCCAATCCGGTATCGCTGGCCACTTTTAACGCACCACCTCTTACACAAACCACTTTGGTCAACGCCAGTTTGCCGCTACTGAATAACGCCAGCATTGCCCAGACCATCGCCGATTTATCCGCTTTTACCAACAGGTATTACAACACCACTGTTGGTAAAAATGCCGCCGACTGGATAGCCAGTCAGTGGAGCAGTCTGGCATCGGGTTTAAGCTGGGTCAGTGTCAGCCGTGTCAGCCACAGTGGTTATAACCAGCAATCGGTGCTGTTAACCATCACCGGCAGTGAAAGGCCCAATGAAATAGTGGTGCTTGGTGGTCATCTGGATTCCATCAACCAAAGTGGCACCACTGAAAGCACCAGAGCGCCTGGTGCAGACGACGATGCTTCCGGTATTGCCACATTAACCGACATTATCCGGGTGATCACCAGCCAAAATCTGCGGCCTAAACGCACCATCAAATTTTATGGTTATGCCGCTGAAGAAGTGGGGCTTCGGGGCAGTAAAGATATTGCCAATGCGGCGGCAAGCGCAGGACACAATATAGTGGCGGCATTGCAGCTGGATATGACCAACTATAAAGGCAGCGCTGAAGATATAGTATTGATCACCGACTATACCAATGCGTCGTTAAACAGCTATTTACGCAGCCTAATCAGCACTTATCAG
Source organism: Rheinheimera sp. (assembly GCF_030824435.1). Taxonomy (GTDB): domain Bacteria; phylum Pseudomonadota; class Gammaproteobacteria; order Enterobacterales; family Alteromonadaceae; genus Pararheinheimera. The sequence goes on along the minus strand of NZ_JAVBXS010000037.1, from coordinate 33,521 downwards.
CCAACACTACGCCAGGCCAATGATGTCTGTGGTTATGGTTGCTCCGACCATGCTTCATGGCACAACGCAGGTTTTGCCGCCGCTATGCCGTTTGAAGCGCGTTTTAATAGCTCAAACCCGCGCATTCATACAGTGAATGACACATTGGCTAATTCAGACAGCAGTGCTTTACATGCGCTGAAATTTGCCAAACTGGGTTTGTCTTTTGCACTTGAGCTTGCCAATGCCGGCAGTACCACACCACCACCCGGCAACAGCGGGCAATGGACTAATCTTGCGGCAACTTCAGGTCAATGGATTTATAAAACAGTGACAGTGCCTGCAGGCGCCACATCCCTGGTCGTGAATAGTGCTGGTGGTAGCGGTGATGCCGATTTATATCTGCGTTTTGGCAGTAACCCGACTACCACAAGTTATCAGTGCCGGCCTTATAAAAACGGCAATACCGAAAGTTGCAGTATCAGCAATCCGCAGGCGGGCAGCTGGTATATTGGCCTTCGTGCTTATACGAGCTTTAGTGGTGTCACTTTAAGCTGGCAACAAAATTAGTTGCTGTTACCGGGGGCTGCAGAGCCCCCCTTGTTGATTGCTGGCTGCAATTATTTGTGCAGTTTTTTGCCATCTGATCACACAACATCTTTTGCCTCTTGCACTCAGCCCAACTAGACCCCATGCTATATGCCATCAAAAAAGTGTGATGCCCGATCTTGTGGATGTTATGACTCAAATTTTTTCATCAGATGCTGCTAAACAGCAGATAGACCAGCTGCGCCAGCAAATAAATCAGCATAATTATCAATATTATGTGCTGGATAACCCAAGTATCCCTGACGCCGATTACGACGCGCTGTTCAAACAATTGCAACAGCTGGAGCAACAGTTTCCTGAGCTGGTCAGTGTTGATTCGCCAACACAGCGGGTTGGTGCCAAACCCTTGGATAAGTTTGGTCAGGTACAACATCAGTTGCCGATGTTGTCGTTGGATAACGCCTTTGCCAATGAAGATTTCCTGGCCTTTTATCAGCGTATGGCCGACCGGCTGGATCAACAAACAGAATTTAAATTTTGCGCCGAGCCCAAACTCGATGGTTTGGCCGTTAGTATCCGTTATGAAAATGGGGTTTTGGTGCAAGCCGCCACCCGTGGTGATGGTTATACCGGCGAAGATATTACCAGCAATATCAAAACCATCCGTTGTATTCCGCTGACGCTGCAAGGGAAGTATCCGGCAGTACTGGAAGTGCGGGGTGAAGTTTTTATGCCACTGGCTGGTTTTGAAAAAATGAACGAAGCGGCCAAACAACGCGGTGATAAAATATTTGCCAACCCACGTAATGCCGCTGCCGGCAGTTTGCGCCAGCTCGACCCCAAAATTACCGCCAGCCGTCCGTTAAGTTTTTATGCTTATGCCGTTGGCGTGGTGGAAGATCCCGACAATCTGCTGGATAACCAAAGCCATTATGGTCGTTTGCAACAGCTGAAAAACTGGGGTTTGCCGGTGTGCCCGGAAATTCGTTTATGCCAGGGCGCCGACAAAGCGCTTGCTTATCATCAGCAAATTGGTGAAAAACGCAGCAGCTTGCCTTATGAAATTGATGGGGTAGTGCTCAAAGTAGACAATCTGGCGCAGCAACTGGCGCTTGGTTTTGTGTCGCGCGCACCACGCTGGGCCATTGCTTTTAAATTTCCGGCACAGGAAAAAACCACCCGTTTATTGGATGTGGAATTTCAGGTGGGTCGTACCGGCTCTATCACACCAGTAGCACGGCTGGAGCCTGTCAGTGTTGGTGGTGTCACTGTGTCCAACGCCACTTTGCATAATCAGGACGAAATCAACAGGTTAGGCATTCAGATTGGCGACACTGTAATAGTGCGCCGCGCCGGCGACGTGATCCCACAAATAGTTGCAGTGGTTATGGCAGAGCGGCAGCAAAGCCAGCCTATTGTATTCCCTAGCCAATGTCCGGTCTGTCAGTCCGACATTGAGCGGGTCGAAGGGGAAGCGGTCAGCCGTTGTAGTGGCGGTTTATATTGCCCGGCGCAGCGTAAAGAAGCGCTGAAACATTTTGTCGCCCGTAAAGCCCTGGATGTGGATGGTCTTGGCGATAAATTAATAGAGCAGCTGGTTGATGAAGGCCTGGTGCATAACCCGGCCGATATTTTTAAACTGGATATGCCAGCCTTGGTTGGGCTGGAGCGCATGGGCGAGAAGTCGGCGCTAAAGCTGTTAGCCGCCATTAACACTGCCAAAAATACCACTTTGCCGCGTTTTATTTATGCGCTGGGCATTCGGGATGTGGGTGAAGCCACAGCACTGAATTTAGCCAACCATTTCCGCACTTTACCGGCCTTGCAGCAGGCTAGTCTGGAGCAGCTTTTAGCTGTTGCCGATGTGGGTGCTGTAGTGGCCGGTCGGTTATTACATTTTTTCCAGGACGCCCATCAACAACAAGTGGTCAGCGAGCTGATTGCGGTGGGTATCAGGTGGCCTGACATTGAAGCCAAAGCCGAAGTTGCACAACCACTGGCAGGTCAAACCCTGGTTTTAACCGGCACTTTAACGGCGATGGGGCGGGATGAAGCCAAAGATAAATTACAACAACTGGGCGCTAAAGTGGCAGGCTCAGTGTCGGCCAAAACCCATGCGGTGATCGCAGGGGATAACGCCGGCTCTAAATTGGCCAAGGCTGAAGAGCTGGGTGTTGCGGTCTGGACCGAAGATCAGATGCTGGCGCTTTTTGCTGAGCACGGGCTTTAACATGAATAGGAGGTTGTGCAGTCACAAGAATCAGCAGCCCCTGCGCTTTGCTGTCTACGCCTTGCGGTTAGCGACTGTGGTGCCAGCTGCAGTGGCCGGCGTTTTGATGGCCGGAAGCGGGAGTGCTGACGGCTGATGACAGAACAACCAAAAAAATACGCCGAGCTGCCGCTGCTGGACGCTGATGGCCTGCACCGGGTACCCAACCGGCTGTATTTGTTATTGTTGCTATTGTTACGGCCTTATATTTGCTGGTTGTTAACCTTAACTTTGCCGGCCGAGCAACGTTCGATGCTGGCCTGGATTTATCCGCAAAGTGCCGATTTTGTCCGTGCTTGTCTGATCTGTCTGCCGGTGCTGCTGGTGTTTGCTGCTTTCACCCAAAGGGTGCCTTATGACAAAAAACTCAGAAGAGGCAGAGCCAAAAAGTTCTGGTTTGCTGTCTGGCGTTACAGCAAATGGCTGTTGCTGGCGGTGGTTGCTGTAGATTTATATTGGACTATTAGCCATTTACCGCAGTTTGTTGCGATAAACGCACCCTGGTTGTTATTAGCACCTTTGTTATTGCTACTGGCGTTTGGCTGGTTGCTTGGCAGCAAAAAGCTGCCGCTGGTGTTTGCAGAATGGCCGGAAGATAAAGTACAGAAATAACCTTAACGGGCGAATACGGCCGGATGTTTGAGTTTCAGCTGTTCAAAACGCCGGCTTTGCTCCGGATTTAATTTACCTTTTTCAATAGCGCGTAAACAAGCCTGTGTCAGCAGTTGACGTTTTTGCGCAGGCAACAAATGTTCAGGTGCCGTCAGCATACTTTGTAATAAGTTCAGCGCTATACCGCTGTTGCGTGGTAATAAGCGAAAGGCATGTTCAAAAGCCGCCAAAGCGGATTGCCAGTTGCCGTGCTGAAAATGCATAACAGCAATATTGTTGAGTTCGCGTGGCGGGGTAGTGAGCTCAGCACGTTCGGTGCTTTCCTGATGCAGATAACTTTTCAGGTAAGGATCGGTTTGTTGTTGCTGGCAATAACGGGTGATTTGTTCAAACCATTGTCTGGACACCTGTGTCAGCCCAACTTCATGCAAAGCTTTGGCTTTATCCAGCGCCGCTTCCAGGTTATCTATCACCATATTGTTGTTATCAAGTTCGGCCAGTAGCTTCTGTGCTTTGTCTTTTTGATCTTTTAAATACAACAATCTGGCCTGCACCACCAGTTGTTGCTCTTTGGTGTCAGCGTCCGGAAATTGTGATTTCAGGCTACTCAGGCAATCGGCGGCTTGTTTGCTGAGTTTATTGGTCTCACCGTCCTCGTCCAGACTGACGGCAAAATCAATACAGGCACGGGCCAGATTTAAATAAAGTTCAGGCTGTTCATACATCGAATAACGGGCGAATTTCACCATGTCACGGGCGGCTTTATATTGCCTTTCGTAGTCGTGGTTCAGCCGTGACAGTTGTTGCAGCTTTTGCTGACGGAATAAATTACGTGGCGCCAAAGCTGTGGCTTGTTCCAGATGGAGCTGCGCCTGTTCAAATTCATCGCGGCGAAATTCCAGTTCAGCCAGTTGCTCCAGCGCAAAAAGTTTGGTTTCACCTTTTTGTTCCAGTAGTTGCATTTCCACTGTAGCTTGCTGGATATCTCCTTTGGCCAATAAGGTTTTCACCAAACCCATGCGTGCCCAGTTAAAAGGTTGCACGGCCAGTACAGAGCGGAAAAACAACTGCGCTTTGTCGTAGTCGGCCAGTTGTAATAACAAATCGCCTTTAAAACGTAACAATACCGGCACCAGCTTGGGGTTCTGGCCTTCGGCCAACATCTGATCCAGCTGTTGCAAAGCGCGATCCAAGCGGTTTTGTTCCATCCAGAGGTAAATGGGCATCAGTTCCTGTTTGCGCCTGAGCACCCGTTCAATACGGCTTTGCAAATCGCGCATCGTATAGGGTTTTGCCAGAAATTCATCAGGTTGCAGCTCAAGCACACTATAAACCAGCGATGGATCTGTTTCGGCGCTGATAAAAATAAAACCGGTACTGAGTTTTTGAATACGCCGTACTTTTAATTCTTCATACAGCTGATAACCGTCTTTGCCTTGTTGCAGGTTAAATGAACAGATAATGAGGTCAAACTGCCGGTCTTTACACAGCTGCAAGGCACTTTGTGCTTTGTCGGTAAACTGTACCTGGGTATAACCGAGCTTCTCCAGCGCAAAACGCAGATAGTTCTGTGCTAGTGCCTGTTCGTCGATGATCAGGATTTTAATTTCTCTGCTGAGGTTCTGATCCATCAATAAGCCAGCGAGTCTGAAAAGAGGTTATGGCTACTATAGCAGGACAGAACTGGCGATGAAACAGGCACTTGAGTGCGAAAATTCAGACCGTTTTTTTTACACTCTGCTGACAGATGGTTACAGCTATTGGGCTGCCCCCTGATTAGGCTGAAACAAACCATCAACAGGGGAATGTAAAAATGGACAAGCGGGCTTATTGGTGTTTGCCGTTATTGTTATTAACCGGCTGCAAAGTGGAATTAAACAATGGTGAGCAAAAATCGGAATTTCAGTATCAGTTTGCACAAGGTGCTTTAGGTTGGCAGGCCGGTTTTGCTGATTATCCACAAGAAAATTCCGGCATTTATGAGCTGGACTCAGGCATTAAAACCTTGCCCACTGGTTTTACCGGTTCAGGTTTTATGTTGTCCGGTCATAATCGCAGCGACGATTTATTTATGTATCTCAAACGCCGTATCACGGGCTTGTCGCCGTCCAGCCGTTATCAGGCCAGTTTAACCGTGAGTTTTTTATCACACAGTGGTGTCGGTTGTGTTGGCATTGGTGGTGCGCCAGGTGAAGCTGTGTATCTGCATTTTGGTTATGCCGATATTGAACCTAAACAAAATGGGTATACGCTCAATGTCGCCAAAGGTAATCAGAGTCAGGACGGCGCTCAGTCGAAGGTGCTGGGGGATATTGCAGTGCCGGGTTTGCCTTGTGATGCTTCCAAATACCAGAGCAAACTGGTCAGTTCCAGTGTCAGTAAAAATCTAACCTTAACCACGGATGCCAGTGGCGCAGTCTGGATTTTTGTCGGCACAGATTCAGGTTTTGAAGGCAAAACAACGCTTTATTATCAAAATATTGAGTTGAACTTCACGCCTGCCAGTTGATAGGTAGTTGTTGGCTTTTACAAACACAGCGAAGCACCGATGTTTTCAACACAAGATTGTGCCGGAGAAGTTGGCGGCTAAGCTGTGTTTTTATTGGTGTAGGGGCGGGAAAGGATAAAATTGTGCGAACGAAGCGAAATAATCTTATCAATGCTGATATTTTTTGAAGATTTGAAGATTTGAAGATTTGAAGATTTGAAGATTTGAAGATTTGAAGATTTGAAGATTTGAAGATTTGAAGATTTGAAGATTTGAAGATTTGAAGATTTGAAGATTTGAAGATTTGGTGGATTGTACTGGGTTCGAACCAGTGACCCCCGCCTTGTAAGGGCGGTGCTCTCCCAGCTGAGCTAACAATCCGCTGGATAAATCTCGAAAATGTGGTGGATGGTACTGGGATCGAACCAGTGACCCTCGCCTTGTAAGGGCGATGCTCTCCCAGCTGAGCTAACCATCCTGGGGCTTGCAGTTATTGATTGGTGGATTGTACTGGGTTCGAACCAGTGACCCCCGCCTTGTAAGGGCGGTGCTCTCCCAGCTGAGCTAACAATCCGCTGGATAATCAATATAAACGTTATGGTGGATTGTACTGGGTTCGAACCAGTGACCCCCGCCTTGTAAGGGCGGTGCTCTCCCAGCTGAGCTAACAATCCGCTGCAACGTTCGGCGGTCATTATAGGGGGCAAGCAAAAGCTGTCAATGATATTTTTTCATTTTGCAGCCGTCTGCTGTAAAAGTAGTCATTTTTGCCATTTCATTGATAAATCGTGTGGTTCTATGGCTGAAGAGCAGTGCAAGAGCCGCCCCGGATTGTTACAATGGCGTCATTATTTGTTGTCTCAAATCTGGATGAATTATGTCGATTGTTACCCGTTTTGCGCCAAGCCCAACAGGTTATCTGCACGTTGGTGGTGCCCGTACTGCGTTATTCAGCTGGTTATATGCCAGAAAAACCGGTGGTACTTTTATTCTGCGTATTGAAGACACCGACTTAGAACGTTCGTCTCAAGAGTCTGTTGATGCCATTTTAGACGGCATGAACTGGCTGGGGCTGGACTGGGATCAAGGTCCGTTTTACCAGACTAAACGTTTTGATTTATATAAAGAAGTTGTGGCTCAGCTGCTGGCTGAAGGCAAAGCTTATAAGTGTTTTTGCACTGTTGAAGAAGTAGACGCCATGCGTGAAGCACAAATGGCGGCCGGCGAAAAACCAAAATACAACGGTATGTGGCGTGACCGTACTGATCATCCAACTGACAAACCTTATTGCATCCGTTTTAAAAATCCGCTGAATGGCGTGGTGGTGATTGACGACCTGATTAAAGGCCGCATTGAAGTTGCCAACGCTGAGCTGGACGATTTAATTATTGCCCGCAGTGACGGTACCCCAACCTACAACCTGACTGTTGTGGTAGACGACTGGAAAATGGGTGTGACCCACGTGATTCGTGGTGATGACCATGTGAATAACACCCCACGTCAGATGAATATTCTGTCGGCGCTGGGTGCACAGTTACCAAAATACGCCCATGTACCGATGATTCTGGGTGATGATGGTAAACGTCTGTCTAAACGCCATGGTGCTGTAGGTGTGATGCAATACCGCGACAACGGTTATTTGCCACAAGCCTTATTAAATTATCTGGTGCGTTTGGGCTGGTCTCATGGTGACCAGGAAATTTTCAGCCTGGACGAGCTGGTGGAAATTTTTGACTTATCGGCCTGTAACCGTGCTCCTTCGGCTTTTAACACCGAAAAACTGCAATGGTTAAACCAGCATTACATCCGCACTTTGCCTGCTGCTGAAGTAGCCAAGCACCTTGAGTGGCATATTGCTGAGCAAAAACTGGATATCAGCAAGGGCCCAAGCCTGGAGCAAGTGATTGCAGTGCAGGGTGAGCGGGTGAAAACCTTAAAAGAGCTGGTGGAAGTCAGTCGTTATTTTTATGAAGACTTCAGTGACTTTGAAGAAAATGCCGCGAAAAAACATTTACGCCCAGTAGCTGCGGAGCCATTGCAGGCCGTTGCACAACATTTGGCTGCGCTGACAGACTGGAATGCCGAAACTGTGCATGCTGCTATTAACACCGCTGCCGAAAGCCTGGGCCTTGGCATGGGCAAAGTGGGTATGCCACTGCGGGTTGCAGTCACTGGTGGTGGTAATTCACCTTCGTTGGATGTGACCCTGACGCTGATTGGCAAAGAGCGTAGCCTGGCGCGTATTGAGCTGGCGCTGGCCTTTATCAAGGCGCGCGGCGACGCCGCTTAACTTCCGCTTGGTGATAAAAAAGCCAGTCGCCGACTGGCTTTTTTATGTACAGGGTCTTTACGAGTGTCCGGACCAAAGGTACAGCTGCGTTTGGGCACAAAAGTCGTTGTTTTTTATCAATGTTGTTTTGCTGGTTGTTAAAGTCCAGCAAGCTGTGGTTCAGGTGTGGTGATTAAAATCCGCATCTTTTTGTTGAAGTAAAAGGAAATGGGTATGTCGTTGCGCATCTGGGGAGCAACTTTTTGGGTGGGAGTTTGTGCCATTTTTACCGTTTCGGTACAAGCAGAAACAGCAGGTGTTTTTGCCAACAATATAGTGGCAGTGCCTTATGGTCAGAGCCAGTTACCGCCAGAGCGGTTAAAGTCGGGTCAGACTTATCAGCAGTTAAAACAACTCGACAACTTCGATAACGCTGGTGGGGATGATTTTAAACCCTGGGCGGGTGATCTGGAGTTAGGTCTGGTACTCAACAGTGGTAACACTGAATCAACGGCTATTCGTGCCAATGCCGAACTGATGCACGAGATGAAAGACTTCCGGAATAAATATCTGATCCAGACGCTGCTGCAACGCAACAGCCAGTTTGATGAAGAAACCAATACCAAAACCCGTTACACCACGGGCCAGCGGATCAATCTGGTAGGTCAGAGCAACTACAAGTTTTACCAGAGTGAACACAGTATTTTCGGCCGTGCCGCTTATTTAAATGACCGTTTTGGCGCTTTCCATGAACAGGCGTCAGTGGCGGCCGGTTATGCCAAACGTTTATTTGAACGGGGTGAAAGTTATTGGGACTTTGAAACAGGCCCTGGTTTTGCCCATCAGGAAACTTCTGATGGTCAGCGCAGCACCGGTATTATTTGGTTTGTCGCAACCAACGTCGATTATGCTTTTAGTGAAACCAACAGTTTCCGCCAGGCGCTGGAATGGTCGGTGTCGCTGGATGGTAAAAACTCCAGCTGGCAAAGCCGCAGTGTGTTGACCTCTCAGGTCAGTGGTCAGTTGTCGATGCGGTTAAGTTTTGTGATGAAATACGACTCAAGCCCGGGTGAATTCCGTCAGAAAACCGATACTGAAACTTCGGCCACTCTGGTGTATTCATTCTGATAAGTTTGTTTTAACACGGACATAAAAAAGGAGCTGATATCAGCTCCTTTTCCTTGTTACTTGCAATGGCTTAGTGCCACAGCATCTTTAATGCAGAACCCGCGCTTTTAACGTGCCTGGAATGGCTTTCAGTTCATTCAGCGCCAGCTCGTGGTCCAGACTGTCGATGTCTATCACCACATAACCAATTTCGCTGTTGGTTTGCAGATATTGACCCGAAATGTTGATGCCATGTTTGGCAAAAGCTTCGTTGATTTTGGTCAGCATACCAGGCTGGTTTTTGTGGATATGTAATAAACGTGAACGGCCTTTGTGTTCCGGCAACGACACTTCAGGGAAGTTGACGGCCGACAGGGTAGAGCCGTTGTCGGAGTATTTCACCAGTTTACCGGCCACTTCATAACCGATATTTTCCTGCGCTTCCTGAGTAGAACCACCGATATGCGGCGTTAAAATCACATTGTCAAAAGCACGCAGCGGCGATTCAAACTCTTCATCATTGCCGGTAGGTTCAACCGGGAATACATCAATAGCAGCGCCGGCCAGTTTTTTCTCGGCCAAAGCACGGGCTAAAGCATCAATATCCACCACTGTGCCGCGGGAAGCGTTGATCAAAATAGAACCGGCTTTCATCAGATCCAGTTCAGCTTCACCAATCATATTTTGGGTTTGTGGGGTTTCAGGCACGTGTAACGTAACGACGTCTGAGGTTTTTAATAAAGTAGATAAATCAACCTGGGTGGCATTACCCAGTACTAATTTGTCTTCAATATCATAGAATTGCACTCGCATGCCAATGTTCTCAGCCATGATAGACAGCTGAGTTCCAATATGGCCATAACCAATAATACCCAGGGTTTTGCCACGGGCTTCATAAGACTGAGTGGCGGTTTTTTGCCATTCACCCCGGTGGGCAGCGGCGTTACGTTGCGGAATACCACGTAATAACATAATAATTTGTCCAAGCACCAGCTCAGCAACAGAGCGGGTATTGGAGAAAGGTGCGTTAAACACCGGAATAGCACGGGCCAAAGCAGCGTCTAAATCCACCTGATTGGTGCCGATACAAAAACAACCAATGGCCACCAGTTTACCGGCTTCTTCCAGCACTTTTTCTGTCAGCTGGGTACGTGAGCGAATGCCAATAAAATGCACATCTTTGATTTTTTCAATCAGCTCAGCCTCAGATAAAGACGTCTTCAGATATTCAATATTGCTGTAACCCTGATTTTTGAAAGTTTGTACTGCACTTTGATGCAGACCTTCCAATAACAGGATTTTTATTTTGTCTTTAGGCAGTGAGTATTTTTCCATTTTTCCTATCTCTTCAATGTTGCAAAATTTGGCGTAGTACAGGCGCTTTGAATAATTTTAGAAAATCAGCGTCCGGTAAAATTGGGTACTGGCCTTGGTGTCAAAAAACTCGTTCACAATATCGGAACCATGGGCTGCCTGCGGTTTTGGATATAAAAAACGCAGCAGCACGGCAATTAAACAGGCAAGCCCGGCGCATCGGGTTTGCTGATGTTCAGGATAAAACCAGTGTGCCTTCAGCTTTGCCCACCAGCACCAGGTCGGCCGGGCGTACGGCAAAAATGCCGTTCGTGACCACACCGGTAATTTGGTTGATTTGTTGTTCAAGTGCCACAGGATCAACAATGTGTAAATCAAACACATCCAGAATAATATTGCCGTTGTCTGTGATTACTTTGTCACGCCAGACCGGGCGACCGCCGAGTTTGGCAAGCTCTCTTGTCACATAGTTGCGTGCCATTGGAATTACTTCCACCGGTAAGGGAAACTTACCCAGTACATCCACCTGTTTGCTGGCATCGACAATACAGATAAATTTTTCGGCAACAGCGGCAACAATTTTTTCGCGGGTGAGCGCTGCGCCACCACCTTTAATCATATGGTGTTGACTGTTAATTTCGTCGGCGCCGTCGACATACACGCTAAAAGTGTCAATGTCGTTTAAATCCAGCACCTGAATACCCAAAGCACGCATTTTTTCAGTGGATTGAATGGAGCTGGACACCGCACCTTTGATATCGTTTTTGATGGTGGCTAAAGCGTCGATAAAATGATTGACGGTGGAGCCTGTGCCAACACCCACTACTGTGTGACGGGGAACATACTCCAGCGCAGCCCAGGCTGCATTTTTTTTCATTTCATCTTGCGTCATTGGTACACCTGAAAGATTTAGCCATAAAGACGGATATTATATCGAAAGGGCGCTTTGACAAAAGCGCAATTTAGAGCCCCAACACGAAATAATCAGCATGGCCTTATTCCGCTTTGGCTATGTCGTTGTTTTACTTCACCTGAACCAGGGTTCAGGTTATTTCTATACAGCGCCCAGCGCCTGTTTTGCAACAGCGCCTGATAGCAAATCACGGCAATTTTTGTGGTGTTTTGCTTTGTTCAGGCAAAAAAAACGCTTCCGAAGAAGCGTTTTTAGCAAACTGCTTTTCAGGCTGACTGACGTTTTTTCCTGAAATCCCAAGCCAGGCTTATCAGCACATAAGCAATGACCAGCGGTACCAGGCCATATAAAATGCCTTCCTGTAGCTGTTGCAGATAAGGTTTTTGCAACGCCATGGCAATCAGGAACCAGGTGTAGGCCGCGTATAACACCAGAAACATGGCACCTTCGATGCGGTGCAAAATGGCACCGACAAAAAACAGCGGTATACAAAGCGCCGCGACGGCCAGCATCACCGGAATATCAATTTGTGACATCTGCTCGCCGGCAAGCAGCGGCGTAGGTGACACCAGACCAGAGATACCAAGCACACAAAGGATATTAAAAATATTGCTGCCGACCACATTACCCACGGCAATATCACGTTCACCACGAATAGTAGCCACAATAGAAGTAACCACTTCCGGCAACGAAGTACCGGCCGCTACTATGGTTAAACCTATCACAGCTTCGTTCACACCCCAGGCTGTTGCCAGTTCAACTGCACTTTGCACCAACCAGCGGGCACCCAATACCAGTAGCGCCAAACCACCAATCACAAAAGCCAGATTTTGCCAGGTGGGGTGTGGCTCTTTTAGCATCTCTTCGACTTCATCGTCACCGGCGCTGTCTGTGCCTTGTTGTTTGCCTTGTTTAAACAAAAACCAGGTGTAGCTTAATAAACCAAAAGTCAGAATAGCGGCTTCAAATCGGTTAATTTGCCCGTCCTGCACCATCAGAACTGCAACAACAGACACAGCGACCATAATGGGCACATCCTGACGGATCAGCTGACGTGAAATAATCAGCGGCATAATGACGGCGGCAGCACCCAGGATAAACAACACGTTAAAAATATTGCTGCCCACCACATTGGCGATTGCCAGTTCGGCCTGACCGGCAAAAGCTGCTTTCACACTGACCGCAAGTTCTGGCGCACTGGTACCAAAAGCCACCACAGTTAAGCCAATTACTAAAGTTGGAATGCCAAAACTGGCAGCGAGGCGGGCGGCCCCTTTAACCAGCAGGTCGGCGCCAATCACCAGCAGCACCAAACCAACAGCTAAAAACAACCATGTCATCATTGTTGTACTCACTCTGTTAAATAAACTGTGCACAGCCTACTGATTTGATGTTAAAAAAACAACGCTTATAGAGTGCAGGAATTTGCCGGATTTATTCGGCTTTAGCAGGGCGTATTTGGGAAAATCAGTTCAGCAGCATGTTGCTGCCTTTGCTGCACTGCATGCAGAGATAACAAGTGTTCAGCCGCAGCTCTTGCGGCTGAACTTTAAAGCTAAAGCTTCAAGGTCTGATGCGGGCGTGGCTCAAACAAATCCAGTTTCAGTCTGTTGATGTTGGCGCTGCTGCAAAGCCCAAAGTTCAGCATAATAACCGCCTTTTTCCAACAACTGCTGATGTTGCCCTTGTTCCACCACTTTGCCTTGTTGCAGCACCACAATCTGATCGGCATCCACTACAGTGGATAATCGATGGGCAATGACCAAAGAGGTGTGGCCAGAGGCCACTTCGCGCATGGCCTGCAAAATAGCGGCTTCACTTTGTGAATCGAGCGCTGAGGTGGCTTCATCAAACACCAGAATTGGCGAGCGTTTCAGCAGTACCCTGGCAATGGCAATACGTTGTTTTTCGCCGCCAGATACTTTTAAACCCCGTTCGCCAACCAGGGTGGCGTCCCCTTGCGGCAGGCTGTTAATAAAGTTGCGTAAATGCGCCATATCAATAGCTTGTTCAATATCAACATCGCTTGCAGCGGGGTTGCCATAAGCAATATTGTCGCGGATGCTGCTGTTAAACAGCACAGTGTCCTGCGGCACTATGGCAATGGCACGACGTAGACTATCGAGGGTCAGCTGTTGAATATCCTGACCATCCAGCAATATTTGCCCCTGGTTTATATCGTAAAAACGATACAACAGCCGCGCTAAGGTACTTTTACCGGCACCTGAACTGCCCACCACCGCCACTTTTTGGCCAGGCAAAATGGTCAGGTTAAAGTCCTGCAAAATAGGCCTTTCCTGTTGATAAGCAAAATGCACCTGACGAAACTCAATCTGGCCTTGTTGCAGTTGTAGTTCTTTGGCATCAGCAGATTCAGTAATTTGTGATTTGCGGTTTAAAAGCCCGAGCATATTTTCCAGATCGGTCAGAGCACGGCGAATTTCACGGTAAACAAAACCTAAAAAATTCAAAGGAATAAACAGCTGCAACATATAAGCGTTCACCATCGCAATGTCGCCAAGTGTCAGCTCTTGTTTAAGTGCACCTTGTGCTGCCATCAGCATCATCACCGTAATAGCAGCAGCGATAATCAGCGCCTGACCAGAGTTCAGCAGCAATAACGACATACGGTTTTTCAGCTTGGCTGTTTCCCACTTCGCCAGAAAATCGTCATACATTTTTGCTTCATAAGCTTCGTTATTAAAATATTTTACCGTCTCGAAATTCAGCAGACTGTCCACCGCCCGGCCGTTGGTGGCAGAATCGGCCTGGTTGGCATCACGGATAAACTGGTTGCGCCATTCGGTCACCTGCACGGTAAACCAGATATAAAAAGCCACCGCAACTGCGGTAATAAGCGCATACCAAAACGAAAACAAACTCCAGAAAATAACCGCAACCAACACTATTTCCAGCAAAGTCGGCACTATGTTAAACATTAAAAACCGCATTAAAAAACTCAGGCCATTGGTGCCACGTTCAATATCGCGGCTAATACCACCTGTGTTGCGGTCCAGATGAAAACTCAGCTCCTGCTGATGCAAATGGTTAAATACTTTTAAGCCAATCTGGCGCATGGCATGTTCGGTGACGCGGCTAAAAAGTGCATCCCGCACTTCACCAAAAAACACTGAGCCAAAACGCATCAGGCCATAAGCCAGCAGCAACAAAAGCGGTAACACCACTACTGTTTGCAGGCTGCGGTCCAGGCTATCGACTATCAGTTTTAATAAATAAGGCAACACTAAAGTGGCGGCTTTGGCGGCCACTAAGGCCAGCAAAGCAAAAATGACCCGGCCTTTAAAAGCCAGTAAATAAGGCAGAATATAAGCAATAGTTTGTTGAAGATTCAGTGCCTGACTTGACCGGCCAACATCAGGTCTTTTGGCCGCAGTGCCCATTCCGCGCATACATATTCCTTAGGCAGGGCAGGCTATTGTAACGCCGGAACCAGGCTGCATCTTTGGCCGGATGCAGCCTGTCAACTAAGCGTAAGTGCACAGATATGCCGTGTCCTGCGTGACGTCTAATTGAAATTTCTGATGGGCGGCCACCTCAAAGGACTGACCACGCTGAAATTGTTGCCAGTCAGACTGGCCTGGTAATTTCACTTTTAACCCACCGCTGATAATCGTCAGTGTTTCATGCTGGCTGGTGCCAAATTCGTATTCGCCTGGCGCCATCACGCCCACTGTTGCCGGCAGTTCTTCACCGGCGAAGGCAATAGATGCCACTTTACCATCAAAATACTGATTTATTTTAAACATTAATCACTCCAGAGCTGAGGTTGTTGCTAAAACGAGCTCTACAGTAAAACGGATTTTGTGGTTTTTGCCCAGCACTTTTAGCTGTTTAGATGGCTGAATTTTCAATCTGCTGTCTTTGTTCACAAAAAAAGATAACAAAGTAAAATAACGGCCAATCAACTATGATTGGCCTGTATCGTTTCAGGCGGCTCTTAGCGTTCCGCCACCGGCGTTTAGCATTACAACCAGCTGGTTAAGGGTTCTCACCAACATGAAAGCTAAACATTATCAGTCGCTTGGTAATTACATCGATCTATTGCTTGATATGATCTGTGTTGTTGATCAACAAGGACATTTTGTCTATGTCAGCGCCAGTGCTGAGTCTATTCTGGGTTATCCCATCCGTGAACTTATTGGTAGGCGCATGATTGATTATGTCTGGTCTGACGACAGGGAAAAAACCCTGCAGCAGGCCGAACGGGTGATGGCCGGTGATGCCATTACCAACTTTGAAAATCGCTACCGGCATAAAGAAGGCAAGCCGGTGTTTTTGTCCTGGTCAGCGCGCTGGTCACAGTCTGACGGCGTCCGGGTGGCTGTGGCGCGTGATATCAGTCAGGTAAAACAGGCACAGGCGCGGCAAAATGCTGTCTATGCAATTTCTGAAGCTGCCCATCAGAGTGATGATCTGGCGCAGTTATATCAGCAGATAGCCGCCATAGTGGCTGCTTTGTTGCCGGTGCAGCATTTTATTATTGCAATGCCTGATGACGAGACTGCGCAGTGGCAATGCCGTTATCAACAATTGTTAACTTGTGCTGCTACAGCACAAGTTGCCCCGCCAGACATCAAAAAATTCTGTGTGCAAGTGGCGCAGCAGCTGGAGGTACAACAATGGCCTGCCGACTGTGAAGAGGCCGGCTGGCTGGCATTGCCGCTGCAATCCGGCAGCGGTTTACAAGGGGTATTATTGCTGCATCCGGGCGCAGGCCAGGATTACAGTGCGGAAGATATCGCTTTATTAACTTTTGTCACTGCGCAGATTTCAGCCGCCATAGAGCGCAGAACCATGCTGGCGCGGCTGGAGCAGCTGGCGCTGCATGACAGTCTGACCGGCCTTGCCAATCGCACCTTGTTGCATGACAGACTGCAACTGGCGTTACAAAGAGCCAGTCGTGAACAAAGGCCGCTGGCGTTGTTATATCTGGATCTTGATCGTTTTAAACTGGTAAATGATTCGGTGGGCCATCAGGCCGGAGATGTGCTGTTACAACAAACGGCACAGCGCATCTTGCGGGCTGTGCGTCAGACCGACACTGTGGCCCGTTTTGGTGGTGACGAGTTTGTGATTTTGCTCGAGCAGATTGATCAAAAATCCACAGTGTTAAAAATTGCCGAAAAAGTACGGCAAGCCTTGTTGCCGCCTTTTATGCTGGCCGGACAACAATTTTGTGTTTATCCCAGTATTGGTATTGCACTTTACCCTGAGCATGGTCAGGACAGCCGTCAGTTGTTGTTGCGCTCCGATGTGGCCATGTACAGCGCCAAACACAAAGGGGGCAATCAGATAGTGCTGGCAGGGGAGCCGGAGCAGGTTTAACCTTAGTTGATTGCAACAATAAAGCTCAGTCTGAACCGATGTGTTCCCGCAAGCTGCTGCGCCAGAGCTTGTTGCAGGAGCGGTGGTGTCAGAGTCGTGGTTTAGCAGTCGTTCTGTAAGCGCTGTATCCAAAAGGAAAAGCCCGGTGCTAACACCGGGCTTTTTTATTCAGGTTGACTGTCACGCCGGCTTTTACCCTCGGGTTAGCCGCCGGCGTTTGACTGTTAAGGCCTGTTAATAGTGATCACCGGTGAAGTCCAGGTATTCCAGTGTGCAGCATTGTTTGGGTCGCCCAAAGCTTTTAACACTTTGAGTTCCAGTACATAACTGCCGTTAGGTACCATTTTGGTTTTACCTTTGCCACCATTGCTATGGATACGGGTACCATCCCAGCCAAAAGTGAAGAAACCAGTCGCAGTGCTGTTGCGTGGCAGGTACTCTTCAACGTTGGTTTTGTGGAATACCGGATGTACCGGAGTCATATTGCCCGCATGCAGGATATTCATTTCCATGTATTGCGCCTGATGTTCAAAATGCACCAGGAAGAATGGCATGTCGTCACCCTGCATGCTGAAGTTACAGTCGTCTACACACTTGTTGAAGAAACCGCCGTTCAGTTTTGCCGCCCATGGGAAACCACTGGCTGTTGGGGTGACAGTTGGGATCGCCTGATAATCACCAACAAAACCGGCAAATGGCACACGATAGACCTGACCTTCAGTGGTTGGGGTTAACACCACATAACCACCATACTGCCCATTAACCGGAGCAGTAGCCGGGTTAATGGTGACATCCACAGTAGCGCTGCCGCCGGCCGGAACTTCAACCGTTGGGCTGCTGAAAGTGACAGTGGCATTACTCAGGCTGGCCGAAGGCGTCACTACACCGCCTGTTGATAAGGCATTGACTGAACTCATGTTATAAGTCACTGCTTCAGCACCCGAGTTCTGAATAGTCAGACGTTGGGTAAATGCACCTGCTTCGCCTTCACCGGTGGCAATTTTAGCCGGAGTGACCAGGGTAGTTGCCAAAATACTGCCGGCAATATCCAGCATACCAGCACCCTGACGGTGCACCTGGTCGAGGTAACCTAAGCCTGGGCTGCCCTGCCAGTTTTTCGGATCTGCACTGTTTTGCAGAATGTCACGCACTGAAGCCGGTGCTGTGCCTGGTTTTGCTTGCAGTAACAAGGCCACTGAACCCGCCACATGAGGGGACGACATTGAAGTACCACCTAAAGTGGCAAAAGCGCCACTTTCCAGTGGGTAAGTTGAATAAATATTACCACCAGGAGCACCAATATCCGGTTTTAACGCCAGATCAGGCGACAAACCATAAGAGCTGAAGCTGGAGATCAGGCCACCAGTGGCTGATGGGAAGCTGCCACTGCGGTCAGTCCAGGTTAACACTGGAGCCGCCATAGCACGGATGGCATTGCCATCGGCCAGAGAAATACTGACCACAGGCTTACCATTTGGAATAGGTGCACCCAGAGTGCCACCAAATGGACCTGGTGCATTGTTAGAAATTAACACTGCATCAGCACCGGCATTAATAGCATTGGTTGCTTTCACGCCAAAAGCACAGGTGCCACGGGCTGCCAGCGCAATTTTGCCGGTTAAAGAACCAGCTGCCAGCGCAGAACAAGCTTCACCTACCGCAACAACTTCACCACCACCTGTAGTTGGAATAGGGGGTGAGAAGGTCATAGGCGCATAACCTACATCCTGACCATTGACTGTAGCCACCGACTGCAGCACATGGCTGTTATCAAATGAAGCCACACCAATCACATCTTTACCAAGGCCTGGAGCACCTGCTGAATACAAACCGCTGGCACCACTGTTACCAATAGAAGCAACCACCACCATGCCTTTGGCCACCAGACGGTCTGCCGCCTGAGCTGTTGGGTATTGTGGCCATTGGAAGGCCGAACCAATACTCATATTTAACACATGCATACCGTCGGCATAAGCACGTTCCATTGCGGCAATCATCACATCTGCTGTGGTGCTGCCATTACAACCAAACACCCGGTAAGCACCAAAAGTAACAGCTGGCGCTACACCTTTCACAGTGCCGTTGGCACCCACAATGCCGGCAACGTGGGTACCGTGGCCACCACAGTCGTCCGGATTATTATCCGGTGTTGTCACCGGGTTGTAACTTGGGCTGCTGGAGTCGGCGTTAAAAGCATCACCAACAAAGTCGTAACCATATTGCACCCGTGCTGTTGGGAAGCTGGTGGTGCCATTAGCGCCGCTGCCGCCAAAGTCAGGGTGGTCAATATCAATACCAGTGTCCATCACAGCCACTTTAATGCCGCTGCCGTCCAGACCCAGACTGTTTTGTGCAATGTTTGCACCTGTCATCGACAAGGCGGTTGCCATGTCACCGATAATACCTGTATTGATGGTTTCCGCTTTAGGTGCCTGAATGACTTCCACCGGATAAATTGCTTTAACACCATCAATTTGCATTAATTTAGCGCGCTCGCCCGGGCTGATTTCTACTGAAAAACCATTAAACAGGGTGTCAAAAGCACGACGTTCTTTAAAGTTCACACCAGCTTCGTTTGCTGCCTGACGAAAGGCAGTTTTGGCGGCCTGAACATTTTTTTTGCTGTTGCCTGAGGCAACGGGCTGGGCTGTCAGTTCAACAAACCACAGATTGCCACCTTCGGCTTCTGCAACGCTGACACTGCTGGCTTGTGCCTGGCCCATGCCAAGGCCGACCAGTAAGGCCAGGGTGCTGAGTTTTGTGAGGGGGTTGTGTTTGTATGAGGTATTGATATGACGCTGATTCAAAGTGCATTCCTCTATTGTTATGTTTTTATCGGCAGACAATGAACCCAACGGACCACAAGGATGGGCGGGCGCCCGATCCTTACCTGCTGAGTGCATGAAGCGAAAGCTTTGTGCATAAAATAAGCCACAGTCTGAGCATTAGAATTTAATAAAATACAAAACAATAAGTTACCCAACAGTGACAGCTGTAACTAGGCTTGTTGGTGTTGTTGCAAAAACAGCTTTTGTAAAAAAACCAGACAAATCATAATGTTATTATTGTTTTGTTATGGTTTTAATTTGGTTAATCAAAGATTAATTTGTGTGATATTGGGATGCTGCTGTGGTATCTGGGGTCAGCCTGGTCTGGTAAAAAGGACCAGGTGCTGCTGTGAGCGACAGTGCCCCTTGTGTTCAGCAGACGTTTTGTGGTGGAAAAACGCCGATAAAAAAGGCGCTGTTTTAACAGCGCCTTTGGCGTAGCAACAAGCTGTCAGTCAGAACACTACACAGCTACAGCACTATTGATTATTGACTGTTGGCTTAAGCCACACAGTCGACATAATACACTTTTTTGCCATCTATTTCGGTTGAAGCCAGGCCGTGAATATAAGTTTCAAAACCAGGGAACTTGCCGTTAAATTCACGGGCAAATTTTAAGTAGCTGACAATAGTTTCGTTAAAAACTTCGCCAGGCACCAACAGCGGAATTCCAGGTGGGTAAGGGGTCAGCATGACGGCTGTAATACGGCCGGTCAGTTCGTCCAGCGGCACCCGTTCGATTTTTTTGTGGGCCATGCGGGCAAAAGCATCGGCTGGTTTCATTGCCGGTACCATTTCTGACAAATACATTTCAGTGGTCAGTTTGGCAATGTTATTGGCGCGGTAAATGTCGTGAATTTGGTCACACAAGTCTTTTAAACCAATACGCTCATATTGTGGGAAAGCCTGAATAAACTCCGGTAAAACCCGCCATAAAGGGGCGTTTTTGTCGTAGTCGTCTTTAAACTGCTGCAGCGCTGTCACCATGGTATTCCAGCGGCCTTTAGTAATGCCGATGGTAAACATAATAAAGAAGCTATACAGGCCGGTTTTTTCAATCACCACACCGTGTTCAGCCAGATATTTGGCCACTATGGCTGCCGGAATGCCAGAGTCGGAGAAGTTGCCGTCAACATTCAGGCCAGGCGTTAAAATGGTGGCCTTAATAGGGTCGAGCAGGTTAAAACCTTCAGCGATAGGACCAAAACCATGCCAGTTTTCGTCGGCATGTAACATCCAGGATTCACGGCCATCTAAACCTTCGGCTGTTAAATCGTCCGGGCCCCAGACTTTAAACCACCAGTCGTCACCATATTCGTCGTCCACTTTGCGCATGGCACGGCGAAACTCCAAAGCTTCATCCAGCGATTCTTCCACCAGCGCAGTGCCGCCCGGCGCTTCCATCATGGCAGCTGCCACATCACAAGAGGCAATAATGGCGTATTGCGGACTGGTCGAGGTGTGCATCAGATAAGCTTCGTTAAACAAATTGGTGTCGAGTTTATTCTGATTGGCGTCCTGCACCAGAATTTGCGACGCCTGCGAAATACCGGCTAAAAGTTTATGGGTGGACTGGGTTGAAAACACCATCGAAGTGTCACAACGCGGCCGGCCTTCACCAATGGCGTGGTAATCCCCATAAAAATCGTGGAAAGCGGCGTGTGGTAACCAGGCTTCATCAAAATGCAGGGTTTCAATTTCACCATCGAGCAAGGACTTAATTTCTTCGACGTTATACAAGATACCGTCATAAGTACTTTGGGTAATGGTCAGCACCCTTGGTTTTACGTCCGGGTTGGTTTTTAATACTTCACGGATAAAAGGGTTGGCTTCCATTTTGCGGCGAATGGTAGCTGGTTCAAATTCGCTGCGCGGAATAGGGCCGATAATGCCGTAATGGTTGCGCGTTGGCATTAAAAACACCGGCAGCGCACCTGTCATCATAATGGCGTGCAAAATAGATTTATGGCAGTTACGGTCGACCACCACAATGTCGCCCGGCGCTACTGTGCTGTTCCAGACAATTTTGTTGGAGGTTGAAGTGCCGTTGGTCACAAAAAACAAATGGTCGGCGTTAAAAATGCGGGCGGCGTTACGCTCAGAAGCCGCAACAGGGCCTGTGTGATCCAGCAATTGGCCCAGTTCATCTACCGCATTACAAACATCGGCGCGCAGCATATTTTCACCAAAAAACTGGTGGAACATACGGCCAACCGGTGATTTTAAAAAGGCAACACCACCAGAGTGACCCGGGCAGTGCCAGCTGTAAGAGCCGTCCTGCGCATAATGGGTCAGGGCGCGGAAAAACGGTGGCGCCAGGCTGTCTAAATAACTTTTGGCTTCGCGGATAATATGGCGTGCCACAAATTCCGGCGTGTCTTCATGCATATGAATAAAACCATGCAGCTCACGCAAAATGTCATTAGGAATATGGCGGGCGGTGCGGGTTTCGCCGTACAGATAAATAGGAATATCCGGGTTGCGGTGGCGGATTTGTTCAACAAAACTGCGCAGTTGCGCCAGCACCGACTGGCTTTCTTCTTTGCTGCCGCTGCCAAATTCTTCGTCGTCAATCGACAAAATAAAACCGGCTGCGCGGCTTTGTTGTTGGGCGAATGAGGTTAAATCACCATAACTGGTGTAACCCACCACATCCATACCGGCCTTTTCAATAGCAGACGCCAGTTCGCGAATGCCGGAGCCGCTGGTGTTTTCCGAGCGGAAATCTTCGTCAATAATGACCAGAGGGAAATAAAAACGCATGTGGTGATTCCTCAATAAAGGAGCAAAAATAACAGCATCAACAACAGACTAGCAGCTTTATAAAAGCAAAAACGGCAGGCTGCATTGCTATGCAGTCTGTCCGGGTGCCAAAGCTGATTAAACGTCGGTCAGGGCCCCCGCGCCTTCAGGGGGTAAAAAACCTGCACACCATACCTGAAATCTGAGTTTTTTCCAGTGAAAATCTGCTAACAGTCCGGCTTTTTCAGAAAATAAGCCGCAACTTTTTTGTCATGTTACAGAAAATAGATATGTAAATTATCTGACTGCCCATGCAAAAGCCGGCGCTGTCAGCTAAGGCACAATAAGTAGCCACCACAGTTTAACGCTGGCTGCTTTTTGTCGTTGGCTGGGTGGGGCGGTATAGCTGCATTAACGCCGTGCTGTGTTTTAAGCCTTGTGTGGTGGCACCACCTAAAATATAAATTGCATCTTTGTCGGCCACAGCACCATGACCATGCCGGGCTGGCTGCATTTCACCGGCGCTCTGCCATTGTTTTGTAGTGATGTCAAAACGCCAAATCCCGGCAAAAACACCGCTTTTATTGTTGGCACCTTCACCACCAAAAGCATAAAGGTTGTTGCCGATGGCGGCAGCGGCAAGACCGGCCTGAGCTTGAGGCATATCATTGATGCTCTGCCAGCTTTGTGTGTTTGGGTCAAAACGGGCGCTGCCGGCCAGATTGCCAAGGTTGCGATGGCGGCCACCAACCCAATAAGCTTGTTGCTGCACCATAACAAGGGCTGCGCTGTTTCTGGCAGCTGCGACTGGTGCTAATTGCTGGGTCTGCAGGGTTTTGACGTTCAACACATAATGCACAGCAGTGTCCTGGTGATGGCCCCATTCGCTGTTGTCTTTGCCTTGTGGGCTTCGGCCCGACACCAGATGAATATGATCCCCCAACACAAAACTGACAGTTTCGGCCAAAGGTGCCGGCAACCTTGCCACTTTTTGCCAGTTTTTGCTGCCATTTGGCAGCTTTAACACATCGGCACTGGCCATCCAGTTGCCTTGTTGCCAGAAATCGCTGGCTTTGACTTGTGCATTTTGCTGTTGATTGTCGCTAAGCGCAGTATTGGCTGTCAGGCTTGTTGGGTTTTTGACAAAACCACCGATAATCCACAGCGCATCTTTGGTGCTGACCAGCATGGCATGATGGCGCGGCTCAGGCAGCTTGGGCCCCATCAGCCAACGGTTTTGTGCCGGGTTATAAATTTGCAGCGCATCCGTCATCTGGCCCTGTGCAAGCGGCAGGCTATCGCTTAAACCGCCCGCCACATAAATTTCGCCTTGATGTAATGTGGGGTAAATTTCCTGTACTGCGATAGGCATAGGCGCCAGAGTGGAAATTTCAAATGTGATGTCGGCTTTTGCCACTGCCTGGTTGAGCGTGCAGACAAAGCCGGCTGCACCCAGCAGCCATACCACCAATAACCGGCCTGATTTCAGCATTGTTGCTCCGCTTGATTGTATTGTGAGGATGATGTCTGAATGCAACTGACCAGCAGCATGAAAATAAATTCCCCGGCCAGTGTTTAATTTCAAGTGTTATCTGAGTTTTACAATAACAGCATCAAGCCATTGCCAAAAGTGACTTGATGCTGTTCCGTTTCTGCTGGCGTGGTTGTTAGCGCCCTTGTGCCGCAGTTGTTTTATGCTGCAGCACCACTGAAGCCAGTGGTGCTAATTGTAGTGTGAACGCCCCCTGCAGCGATCTCGCGTCAGTTTGAATGTGTAGTGACTGAGTCTGGCCTGTCAGTATATCGGTGAACTGGTATTCACCTTGTTGCCAGCCCCATTGTTGCAGCAGATCTGCCGGCAGTTGCAGGGTAAAACTGGCCTCGGTATCAGCAAAGTTAGCAACCACAACCAGCTTTTCCGCTGTGTTCCAGCGGGCAAAACTCAGTTGTTGTTCGCTATATTGGCTTTTGCTGTTGGCCTGGTTCTTGCCACTGGCCGCCAGGTTTGGCTGATGCAGGTTATAAAATTCAGCCTGAAGTGCGCTACTTTGGCTGCTGAAGCTCAGCAGTTTCTGGTAAAAATCACGCAGCTGTTTTTGCGCTGCTGTTAAGCCGCCGCCATCATACTTGCCGCCATTCAGCCAGCCTTGATGGGCAGGCACGCCCACATAATCAAAAATACTGGTGCGACTTGGTTTGCCAAAACCGGCGTCAAGCGCAGCTGCTTCACCCACTTCCTGGCCAAAATACAACAGAGTAGGGGCTTTGCCTATTAGGGTGGACACCACCATAGCGGGTTTGCCTTTTTGTGCAGAACCGGCAAACTCCGGGCTGGCAATACGCTGCTCGTCGTGGTTTTCTAAAAACTTCAACATATGCTGGTCGATATCGGCCACTTCGGCTTGTTTACCAAGCACCGAAGATGCCGTGCCTTTACCTTGCATCAACAGTTTCAGGCTGTCGTAAACCCCTACTTTGTCGTACAGATAATCCATTTTGCCAAGCTGGACATAATCGCGGTAAAGCTTGGGCTGATACACTTCGGCCAGCAACAAAGCATCCGGTTTTTTTAGTTTGATGTTGCTGTTTAAATAACTCCAGAATTCTACCGGCACCATTTCGGCCATATCAAACCTAAAACCATCGACGCCCAAATCCAGCCAGAACTGCGTGATATCGCGAAATTTCAGCCAGGAATTTGGCAGCTCTTTGCCTTGCCAGAAAGTGGCATGTTCAGCATAACTTTTTGTGTTGTATTCAGCGGGCAAGCGGTCAAAATCGTAACTGCCGTCTGGTTTGACACCATAGTTAATTTTAACTGTTTCGTACCAGTCGTTTTGGTCGGGTTTGGCAGCACGTGCGCCATTGCCGGTCCATTTGGCCGGCATTTCAGCAAATTTGCCATCAGCAAGCGGGTGAGCTTCACCGCCAAGTGGCTTGATATTGGTATCTGGCACCACAAAAGCCTGGCCAGGTACATAATAAAAGTTGTTGTGTTTGTGATATTCCAGCGTTGTGTTGTCGTCAGCGCCAAAATCATGCACGCCGTCAGGTTTGCCTAAAGACAGATAATGGCGCGCCACATGGTTGGGCACTATATCGATGATCACTTTAATACCCTGCTGGTGGGCGCGGTTTAACAGCGCTTTAAATTCATCCATACGGTTGGCCGGATCAACCGCCAGATCCGGATTGACGCTGTAATAATCTTTCACCGCATAAGGGGAGCCGGCACGACCTTTCACCACATCAGGGTCGTCATGGCTGATGCCATAAGCGCTGTAGTCAGCGACCAACGCATGGTGTGGCACCCCGGTTAACCATAAATGGCTGACGCCCATAGCTTTTAACGACAACAGTGCTGCGTCATTGATATCGTTAAATTTACCCACGCCATTTTGCGCTTTTGTGCCCCAAGGCTGATTGTTGTTGTTGCTGTTGCCAAACAGACGGGTAAAGGCCTGATAAATCACAACTTTACCTTGCGGCTTTTCAGCAATTTGATTTTTGGTGTCCTGAACCTGCAGTGGTTTACTCACTTGAGTTTCGGCTTTTTGTTCTGCTGCCGGCTGACAGCCCAGCAGCAATAAAGTGGCAATAGCTGATGATAAGTGTTTGAATTTGTTCATTTATATGATTCATTCGGCTAACTTGAGCTCCATGCTAGCATAAAGGCTGTTGCCGGCGTTGTTCCTGCAAACGTATGCAGCCGACCAGAGCGGTGAAGGGCCAGTGGTTGCGTTTAACTGGTAAAACGCCGGTCAATGGCGCTGATGTTGTCCAGCAGAGGGCTATTTTGCCAGTGCTCAGGCTCAGCAAAACTCAGTCGGGTGTCACTCTCAAGCACCAGCACAGCACCCTGATAACAAAAATACACCTGATGACCAAAAAAACTCACCGCCACCTGTAAACCATCCAGCTGATAACCCACGCCAAAAGGCGTGTCTGCAATCTGACCAAAAGTTTCTACTTTGGCAAAAACACTCAGCAGCAGCTGTGGCGCGGGCATGATCAACATAACAACAAGTTCTCAGCTTAGGGTATTGTTGAGTATGGGTGAGCAGCAAATGACTTGCCAACAAAGGCGATAGGCAACAAAGGCTTGATCCGGCGGTAGTTTTGGCGTGCTGACCGCTTTTATTTGCAGACTAAAAATGCACTTTGTATAGTCGGCGCAACTGAACAGGAGACTTTATGATTTTTTCCCGCTTTTTTACTCACAAAGCTTTATTGGGGGCTGTGTTGTTGTGTAGTGCCAACAGCGCTTTTGCTAATAACATAACAGCAACACAACAGCAGTTTTTTCAGAATCTTACCGCGCTTTGTGGCAAAGCTTTTGTGGGCACAGTTGTGAAAGGTAATGCCAGCGACGACAAAATGCGCAGCCAGCCACTGCTGATGCATGTGCGTGAATGCAGTGACACTGAAATTAAAGTGCCGTTCCATGTTGGCGAAGACAGATCCCGCACCTGGGTGATTAGTAAAACCGACACTGGCCTGAGATTAAAACACGATCACCGCCACAAAGACGGCAGTGCCGATAAAGTCACAATGTATGGTGGTGACACCACCACAACAGGCACTGCAGAACTCCAGCTATTCCCGGCCGACCAATATTCCAAAAACATGTTTATTGCCAATAAGATGGCCGTGTCCAACGGCAACACCTGGCTGCTGGAAATTCAGCCCGGCAAAATTTACCGTTATGGTTTAAAACGGGAAGGCCGTGAATTTATGGTGGAATTTGATTTAACCAAAGCAGTGACAGCACCACCGGCGCCATGGGGCCACAAATAAAACGCTTCCGCCCGACACTGTGATTCAGTCCGACAGAGCAGTTGCTGCGTTAGATGAACTAGCCAGTAGCTGCTGTGCTTTGTTAACATCCAACCGCCTGTGCTTTGAATGGCACAATCTATTCCAATAATAATGATGTGAATAACAATCCACCGGAGCTTTTATGAAAGCGAATTTTTGGTTATCAGGAACATCGCTGGCGCTTTCTGCCTGCCTTGGCCTGGCTGCTTGCTCAAAGCCGCCAACGCCTGCAGAAGAAAACAAAGCAGCACCAGCAGCTGCCACAGCAAGTGCCGAAAGCACTGCACCGGCCGCCACAGCAGCCGCTAATACCGCACTGCCAGACTCTTTAATGAACCCAAAACTGGGTGAATATATTAAAACTTTGTCGTCAGATGAATTTCAGGGCAGGGCGCCGGCCACCAAAGGTGAAGAACTCACTTTGGCTTATATCTCTGACCATTTTAAAAACATCGGTTTAAAACCGCTGGTCGGCGACAGTTTTGTGCAGCCGGTGCAACTGGTGCAAATTGACCCGAAAGAAGTGTCAGACATGACTTTTAGCGGTGACAAAGCGCCGGCGCCTTTTAAATACCGCGACCAGATGTTTACCTGGACCACCCGCGTCACTGAGCTTTCAGAAGTGAAAGAATCCGACATGGTGTTTGTGGGTTACGGCATAGTGGCGCCTGAATACAACTGGAACGACTATGAAGGCCTGGACGTAAAAGGCAAAACAGTGGTGATGTTTGTCAACGATCCTGGTTTTGCCACTAAAGATCCGGCGCTTTTTACCGGTAATGCCATGACCTATTACGGTCGTTGGACTTACAAGTTTGAAGAAGCGGCCCGTCAGGGCGCAG
This sequence comes from Rheinheimera sp., assembly GCF_030824435.1. Classification (GTDB taxonomy): domain Bacteria; phylum Pseudomonadota; class Gammaproteobacteria; order Enterobacterales; family Alteromonadaceae; genus Pararheinheimera. The sequence goes on along the minus strand of NZ_JAVBXS010000037.1, from coordinate 5,445 downwards.
CTATGGCGCTGATAGTTCATGAAACCGAAGCTGCTTCTTATGGCTGGCATGTGGTTGCCGGCGGTTCTGCCACCAAGTTTGACTTAATTAACCCCAACAAAAATGCCGATCGCTCCGCCATTGAAGGTTGGGTCACCACAGAGTCTGCCAATACACTTTTTGCCACTATTGGCGAAGATATTGAATCTATGCGTAAAAAAGCGCTGAGCAAAGATTTTGCGCCAGTGCCGCTGAATATCAAAGCTTCTGTTTCGGTAAAAAGTAACGTGCGTGAATTAACATCAGGCAACGTCGCTGGTTTTATTGAAGGCACAGAAAAACCGGATGAAGTGGTGCTGTATATGGCGCACTGGGATCATCTGGGCGTGGACTTTTCTAACCCGAAAAATAAAGTCTTTAACGGTGCTGTGGACAACGCTTCAGGCACTGGTGGTTTAATGGCCCTGGCTGAATATTATGCCTCCCAGCCAAAACCAAAACGTAGTGTAGCTTTTGTTGCTGTCACCGCTGAAGAACGTGGTTTATTAGGTTCGGCCTGGTATGCAAAAAACCCATTGTTCCCACTGAATAAAACCATCGCTGGTATCAATATGGACGTGATGAACGTTAATGGTCCGATGAAAGATATGGTGGTGGTTGGCCATGGCAACTCAGAGCTTGAAGTGATTTTAGAAAAATACACCAAAGAGCAAGGCCGTTATATTGCACCTGAGCCAAATCCGGCAGCTGGTTCTTATTACCGCTCAGACCACTTTAACCTGGCCAAAGCCGGTGTACCTATGTTGTACGCCAAAGGCGGCGTGGATAGTGTTGCCAACGGCAAAGAGTGGGGTTTAGAGCAAGCGAAGAACTTCAACACTTGTTGTTACCACAAAGTGGAAGATGAATATAACGACAGCTGGGATTTAAGCGGCGCGCAGCAGGATTTATTCCTGTATTACCGTGTTGGCCGCGACCTCGCCGACTCGAACGCCTGGCCAAACTGGTATGAAGGCAAAGAGTTTAAAGCAGCACGGGATGCATCTTTAGCCGGCAAATAACGGCAGCTTTGATAAAAACGGCGGTTGGTACCGCCGTTTTTTTTCGTGAACCGAAAAAGGGGGGAAGAAAATGCAGAAAAAAATGATGTTTTATTCAGGCCTGTTCTTGCTGATATTCAGCTGGCCTGGGGTTGGATCTGGCGCGGCAACTGCGGCAGAAACTGCGACAGCGCAGCTGCAGCAAACAGAATTTAATGCAAACTTTGGCCGTTATTTTGCCGAAGTAGCGTCCGATGAGTTGCAGGGCAGAGCACCGGCAACTGTGGGGGAAGAGCGCACTGTTGCTTATATAGAGCAACACTTTCAACGTCTTGGCTTGCAAAGTTTTGCCAAACAAAGTTACCGCCAGGCAGTGCCTGTGGTGCAGATTGACCCTGTGGCTGTATCCAGCTTGCAACTCAGTGGCGACAAGCTTCCGAAAGCGCTGAGCTATAAAAGCCAGATGATGGCCTGGTCGACCCGGATGTTGCCTGAAGTATCGGTGCAAAACAGCGACATGGTGTTTGTTGGTTACGGCATAGTGGCGCCTGAATACGGCTGGAACGACTACAAAAATGTCGATGTAAAAGGCAAAACTGTGGTGATTCTGGTGAACGATCCGGGTTTTGCCACCGGCAATGCCAAACTTTTTACCGGCAAAGCCATGACTTATTACGGCCGCTGGACGTACAAATTTGAAGAAGCGGCCAGACAAGGTGCTGCTATGGCGCTGATAGTGCACGAAACCGATGCCGCTGCTTATGGCTGGAATGTGGTGGCAGGCACCAGCCCGATCCGTTTTGAGTTAAGCGCTCCTAACAAAAATATGCACAAAGCTGCAGTTGAAGGTTGGTTGACCACTGAAAGTGCCGAGCAGATTTTTGCTGCCCGTGGCCACAGTCTGCAAAGTTTGCGTGCCAAAGCTATTCAAGCTGATTTCCAGGCGATACCGCTAGATGGCAAAGCGTCGATTCAAATTAAAAATCAGCTCAGGGAAATCGATTCACACAATGTGATTGGGTATATCAAAGGCAGCGAAAAACCGGATGAAGCCGTGCTTTATATGGCGCATTGGGACCACTTTGGCCTCGATTTCAGTCGCAAAGAAGACAAAATTTTTAACGGCGCTCAGGACAATGCCGGTGGTATTGCCGGTTTGCTGGCGCTGGCGGAAAAGTTCAGCCAGGGCGTCGCGCCAAAACGTTCAGTGGTGTTTATTGCCGTCACAGCTGAAGAACGTGGCATGTTGGGCTCGCGCTGGTACGCTGCCAACCCGCTGTTTCCGCTGTCGCAAACAGTGGCGGGCATTAACATGGATGTGATGAACGTGTATGGCCCGATGCGGGATGTGCAGGTGTTTGGCTATGGCGCCTCTGAACTTGAACCTCTGTTGGATAAATACGCCAAAGCACAGGGCCGGTATATCGGGCCCGAGCCAACCCCTGAAGATGGTTTTTATTACCGCTCAGACCATTTCCAGCTGGCGCGTTTTGGGGTGCCTATGTTGTATGCCAGAGGGGGGGTCGACAGCTTTTTGCATGGCAAAGCATGGGGCCTGGCAAAAAGGCGTGATTACACCGCCAACTATTACCATAAAGTAAATGATGAATTTAGTCCGGCCTGGGACCTGCGTGGTTCACAACAGGATTTATGGTTGTATTATCAGGTGGGTACCGAACTTGCCAATTCTGCCCTGTGGCCAAACTGGTATGAAGGCAAAGAGTTTAAAGCAGCGCGGGATCTGTCGCGATCAACAAAATAACAAGGCGCAGCAGCTGCCATCTGTTATTGAGCTTATTGTCAGTGTTCAGCGGCAATCATCTGGCCGCTGAGCACTGTTGTTGCCAGTAAAAGCCCGACCCATATCCGCTCCGGTTGACCTTAACCGCCAGTCTGATGGTGTAAAACGCCGTTTATTCAGCTGTGATAAGCCGCAATTTTGGCCAGAGTTGCAGCCAGCCTTTTTGTTGTATTCTTTGTTGAAAAAGTGCCGGTCTTGGATTGAGCGGATTGATCTTAAGCTCCAGTGACCAGTTGTGTTGTAAACCAAAAGTGCTGTAATAACTGAAGCTACCGTCAGCTTCTAACCGTACACCAACACAAGTTGGCACTTCTACCCATTGTTGAATGCCTTCGGCACAATTTTGATAAGGTTGATGCTGATGATACAGATGCATTCTGGCCTGATTTTTTACTTCCCACTGTACATCTGGCATTAAGGTGCTGAGCATTGTTGTATAACGTTGTTCTGCACTGATGCTGAGATCGGTGGCGTCAAAATAGACTAAATCTATGTCATTCAGTGGGGTTGCAGTTGCATGCTGGTGCAGGTGATCCCAGATGGCATTACGCAAAAATCCGGCGCCCAGATACCAATCCGTCAGTTGCAGCGACAAAGCAGCCTGCAGGCAACGCAACCGAAAAGCATCTTTTTGTAATAACAAGCTGGTGGCGGCCTGATAATCCATGGTTGTTGCCTGTTAAATAGCATAAAGACCGGATTGTAAGTTGAGCTACAGCCTGGTTGCAACGCTGCTTGAGGCAAGCACGTCATGGCAAAGGCCGGATCTGGCTGTTATGGCGCATATCAGCTACACCTATGCCAGCGCTGTTGTCGCCTTTGGTACCCTGATGCCCCACAGCGCTTTGCCATCAGTCCGGCCGGAAGATGGTGTTGGTTATTTACCGGAGCCGTTATGTCGACCACAGATTTATTTGTTGAACTTATTGTTGTTGGGCTGGGCGCTTTTGGCGCTCTTGCCATGTTATTGCTCGCTGTGTTGGGGGTTGACCCTTCGCTGTTACAACAGCTACTGGCAGAGCCGGCCGCTGCATTGCCTGCGCTGGTGCTGATTTATCTGCTTGGCATAGTGACTGACCGTTTTGCCGACAGGTTGTTTAATCTGTGGTGGGTTGAGCACAAACAACAACAGCTGTATCCGGGCGGACAGGCGCAGTTTCATCTGGATAAAACTCTGGTGCTGGCGCAGTCGGAGCGTTTTGCCCAGTTGTATGAATACAGCAGAAGCAGGCAGCGTATTTGCCGGGGCTGGGCTTTTAACGGGGTTTTGTTGTTATTGACGGCGGAGCTGTTGTTATTTTGCCGTTTTAACCACCTAGCCAAGCTGCCTGTGCTGGCAACCACAGTGGCTTTGTTAATGCTGGTGCTGGTATTTTGCTGTTGGCAGGCCTGGCAGCTGATGGTCAACACTGAACTTAAACGGGTGCAGGAACAAGCCAGCTTATTGCGCCGGCAGCAAGGTGAAATTCTGTTGTGATTGCCTTTAGCCAGAGGCTATAACGACATCACCTGATGCCACCACAGCTTTTTGGCAGGGCTGGCGCTGCACATCCTGATTGAAAAATAATCAGATGGCTGATTTTCTTTGCAAAATCAGGCTTTATCAGCAAAATCAGAACTATCTTTACAACATTAGATAAACGCAGTGGGTTGGTGTTGTTTTTTATGCTGGAAAAATTGGCTGAGCCGGTCGGTGCTGCAGATCCGTTGCAACAACTGAACGGTTTTCGTTTAAAACGCCTGCTGCAAATTATAGCGGTGTCTTTTGTTGGTCTGGTGCTGGCCATGGCGGTTGCTGCCGGCAGCACCAAATTATGGCTGCTCGGTGGTTGTCTGGCACTGGCTGTGGCCGGCGTGGTGGCTTGTTATCACAAAACCCTGCTGGCGGCTTATATTCTGCTGTGGTCGCTGGTGTTAATGTTATCTGGCCTCGCTTATACCAATGGCGGCTTGCACGATATCGCTATTTTTGGTTACCCCTGTGTGTTGGTGTATGCCGCCATTCTTGGCAGCAATGGGTTGTTTTTGTCTTTGTTGCTGTATTGCCTTGGCTTTTGTGGTCTGTTGGCATTGCTTAGCATGCAAGGTGTACTGGTGAACCAGCTCCAGACCGTCGGCTGGAACAGCCTTGTTTACGTGGCCGTTATTTTATTAATCACTGGCTTTAGTGTGTTTTTGCTGACCAAGGATCTGCGCCGTTTATTACAGTCGTTGCAACTTGAAAACGAAAGGGTAAAGCAAAGTCAGCTGGAAATTGAACGACTGGCACATCATGACAGACTCACAACTTTACCCAATCGTATTTTGGCCGAACTCAGTTATCAGCAATTGTTAAAACAATGCCGTGACCAACATCAGCGTCTGGCGGTGTTGTTTCTGGATCTGGACAACTTTAAACCTGTAAACGATTCGCTCGGCCATTCGGCCGGTGATTTGGTATTGCAGCAGCTGGCGCAGCGGTTGTTGGCGGTGATGCCCCAAGAGGCGGTCTTAAGCCGCTTTGGTGGTGATGAATTTTTAGTCCTGGTGCCATCCTGCAGTGATGATGGCAAACTGGCTTTATTGGCCAAAGCCATGATTAACCAAACCTGCAGCCCTTTTTATGTGATGCAAACCCATATTGAA
>NZ_JAVBXS010000070.1 GCF_030824435.1 Rheinheimera sp. | reverse complement strand
AGTCCGTCCGTATCTATAATACCCGCCGTCCTCACCTTGCACTAAAATACAAAACGCCCGATGAAGTGCATCGGGCGTTTTAATGAAATAAGGGTCAACTTATTTCAGGACTAGTCACTGACAGTTCAGCAATATTCAACGTTGGTGATTTCAAACTCAACCACACCATTAGGAGTGTTGATATTCACCACGTCATCCAGTTCTTTCCCAATTAAACCACGGGCTATTGGCGAATTCACTGAAATCCGGTTGTTTTTGATATCCGCTTCGTCGTCACCAACTATGCGGTAAGTTACTTCTTCTTCGGTTTCCAGGTTCAGAATAGTGACTCTGGTACCAAAAATAACCTTGCCATTATTGGGTAACTTTGTGATGTCGATGATCTGAGCATTGGACAACTTGGCTTCAATGTCCTGAATACGACCTTCACAAAAACCCTGTGCTTCACGTGCCGCATGATATTCAGCGTTCTCTTTCAGATCGCCGTGTTCACGGGCTTCGGCTATAGCCTCAATAATAGCCGGACGTTTAACACTTTTTAACTCATGCAGCTCGTCGCGCAGAGCCTGCGCGCCTTCCACTGTCATCGGGATTTGAATCATCCGTTTACTCTCTTGTGTAACTCCTGCACTGAATTGACGGTGGCAAAAGCATTGGCTGCATTTGCTTTACAAGTCGCAAAAGCAGCATTCAGTGTGGTGGTGTAATTTGCTTTATGTTGCAGCGCGCCACGGCGTAACACTTTTGAATCCTCAATGGCCTGACGACCTTCGGTGGTATTGACTATGTAGCTGTATTCACCGTTTTTGATCCGATCCAGAATGTGCGGGCGGCCTTCAAACACTTTATTCACTGCACGGCAAGGAATACCTGCCGCAGCCAGAGCTGCATGGGTGCCCCCTGTTGCATCCAGTTCAAAACCCAGAGCAACCATGGTTCGTGCCAGCTCAACCACGCGCACTTTATCGCTATCACGCACTGAAAGTAAAGCGCGGCCACCTGTTGGGATCACTGTGCCTGCACCTAACTCACTCTTGGCAAAAGCTTCGGCAAAGGTTTCACCCACGCCCATCACTTCACCTGTTGAGCGCATTTCGGGGCCTAACAGCGGGTCAACACCAGGGAACTTGTTAAATGGGATCACCACTTCTTTGACTGAAAAATAAGGTGGAATAATTTCTTTAGTCACACCCTGCTCTTTCAGCGAACGGCCAGCCATACAACGGGCACCGACTTTGGCCACTGCAACACCAGTTGCTTTAGACACAAAAGGCACGGTACGGGCAGCACGTGGGTTCACTTCAATCAGGTACACTTCGTTGTCTTTCACTGCAAACTGGGTATTCATTAAACCAACCACACCCAATTCCAGCGCCAGCTTTTTCACCTGTTCGCGCATTACATCCTGAATTTCTTTGCTCAGGCTGTGTGGCGGTAATGAACAGGCTGAGTCGCCTGAGTGCACACCGGCTTGTTCAATGTGCTCCATAATGCCACCGATAATGACTTCGGTGCCATCACAAATGGCGTCGATATCCACTTCAATTGCATCATCAAGGAAACGGTCTAACAACACCGGTGAGTCATTTGACACACTGACAGCTTCAGTCATATAACGACGTAAATCCTGGTCGTCATAGACAATCTCCATAGCGCGGCCACCCAGTACATAAGATGGGCGAACCACCATGGGGTAGCCGATATCCGGCGCTTTGTTAATGGCTTCTTCCAAGCTTGTGACAGTGGCGTTTTTCGGCTGTTTTAAGCCTAAACGCTCAACCGCCTGCTGGAAACGTTCACGGTCTTCAGCACGGTCAATGGCGTCAGGTGATGTACCAATAATTGGCACGCCGTTCGCTTCTAAAGCGCGGGCTAATTTTAGCGGTGTTTGACCACCATATTGCACTATCACGCCTTTTGGCTGTTCTTTACGCACTATTTCCAGCACGTCTTCCAGCGTAATAGGTTCAAAATACAAGCGGTCTGAAGTGTCGTAGTCGGTTGATACTGTCTCAGGGTTACAGTTCACCATAATGGTTTCATAACCATCTTCACGCAGCGCTAAAGCGGCGTGTACACAGCAGTAGTCAAATTCAATACCCTGACCAATCCGGTTTGGGCCACCGCCGATAATCATAATTTTATCGCGAGTGGTTGGCGCTGCTTCACACTCTTCGTCATAAGTGCTGTACATATAAGCGGTGTCTGATGCAAATTCGGCAGCGCAGGTATCCACACGTTTATAGACAGGGTGTAAACCAAAACCATGGCGTTTTTTGCGCACTTCAGCTTCTGCCACACCTAAGATGTCGGCAATACGTTTGTCGGCAAAACCTTTACGTTTTAACACTGTTAAACGGGCTTGATCCAAACCGGCAAAACCACCGGCTTTTACCGCAGCTTCTTCTTTAATCAAATCTTCAATCTGCACCAGGAACCATGGGTCTATGTTGGTCAGTTTAAAAATCTCATCCATGCTCATGCCAAAACGGAAAGCATCACCAATGTACCAAATACGATGTGAACCAGGTTCACGCAGCTCACGGGTGATTTTCTCTTTGGCTTCAGGGGCATGAATGTCGATGATAGGGTCTAAACCACAAACACCAATTTCCAGACCACGTAACGCTTTTTGCAATGATTCCTGCTGGTTACGGCCAATCGCCATCACTTCACCAACAGATTTCATCTGGGTGGTTAAACGGTCATTGGCACCAACAAATTTTTCGAAGTTAAAACGTGGCACTTTAGTGACCACATAGTCGATGCTTGGCTCAAAAGACGCCGGGGTGCGACCACCGGTAATGTCATTGGCCAGTTCGTCCAGTGTGTAACCAATCGCCAGCTTGGCAGCCACTTTGGCAATAGGGAAACCTGTTGCTTTAGACGCTAAGGCTGATGAACGTGACACCCGTGGGTTCATTTCAATAATGACCATACGGCCGTCAACAGGGTTAATACCAAACTGCACGTTAGAACCACCGGTTTCCACGCCAATTTCACGCAGCACCGCCAAAGAGGCATTACGCATGATTTGGTATTCTTTGTCGGTCAGGGTTTGTGCCGGCGCCACAGTGATAGAGTCACCAGTGTGCACGCCCATTGGGTCAAAGTTTTCGATAGAGCAGACAATGATGCAGTTGTCGTTTTTATCCCGCACCACTTCCATTTCATATTCTTTCCAGCCAATTAAAGATTCATCAATCAGCAACTCTTTGGTGGGTGATAAATCCAGGCCACGGGTACAAATTTCTTCAAACTCTTCGCGGTTATAAGCAATACCACCGCCTGAGCCGCCCATAGTGAATGAAGGACGGATAATACAAGGGAAACCAATGGTTTCCAGCACCTGATAGGCTTCTTCCATCGAGTGGGCAAAACCGGCACGTGGGCAAGCTAAACCAATAGAACGCATGGCTTTGTCAAAACGGCCACGGTCTTCGGCTTTATCAATGGCATCGGCGGTGGCGCCAATCATTTCCACATTGTATTTAGCCAGCACACCATGACGTTCTAAATCCAGCGCACAGTTTAATGCTGTCTGACCGCCCATGGTTGGCAACACTGCACATGGACGTTCTTTTTCAATAATCTTTTCAACAACCTGCCAGTGGATAGGCTCGATGTAGGTGGCATCCGCCATCTCAGGATCTGTCATGATGGTGGCTGGGTTAGAGTTCACCAGAATAACCCGGTAACCCTCTTCACGCAGCGCTTTACAGGCCTGAGCGCCTGAATAGTCAAATTCGCAGGCCTGGCCTATCACAATAGGACCAGCGCCGAGGATCAGAATACTTTTAAGGTCGGTACGTTTTGGCATGTCTCGTCTCTTTTCCTGGCTTATTTGGCTTTGGCTTGGGTCATTAAATCAATAAAATGGTCAAACAATTCAGAGGCTTCATGCGGCCCCGGGCTGGCTTCTGGGTGACCCTGGAAGCTGAACGCCGGTTTGTCAGTGCGGTGAATGCCCTGTAATGAACCGTCAAACAAAGATTTATGAGTGGCACGCAAGTTGGCTGGCATCGTAGCTTCATCTACCGCAAAACCGTGGTTTTGCGCTGTAATAAGCACCTTTTTGCTGTCCAGATTCTGCACCGGGTGGTTACCACCGTGGTGGCCAAATTTCATTTTTAAGGTTTTGGCTCCGCTGGCGAGCGCTAATAACTGATGGCCTAAACAAATACCAAAGACCGGAATGTCGGTTTTCAGGAATTCTTCAATCGCTTTGATAGCGTAATCACAAGGGGCCGGGTCGCCAGGGCCGTTGGATAAAAAGATGCCATCCGGGTTCATCGCCAGCACTTCAGCCGCTGTTGTTTTGGCCGGAACTACAGTTAATTTGCAACCGCGGTCGACCAACATACGTAAAATATTGCGTTTCACACCAAAATCGTAAGCAACCACGTGAAACTTAGACTCAGGCGCTTTTTGGTGACCCTGGCCTAATTTCCAGCTTCCTTCAGTCCACTGGTAAGCTTCAGTGACTGTGACTTCTTTGGCTAAGTCCATACCCGACAGGCCCGGGAAACTGCGCGCCAGCTCTAATGCTTTGGCTTCGTCGATGTCGCCTGCCATTAAACAGCCGTTTTGAGCGCCTTTTTCACGCAGGATGCGGGTTAACTTACGGGTGTCGATGTCGGCGATGCCGAGAATGTTGTGGTCTTGAAGATATTGACTAAGAGAACGTTGATTGCGGAAATTGCTGGCAAGAAGAGGAAGGTCACGAATAATCAGGCCCTTGGCCCAAACTTTACCGGATTCTTCATCTTCATCATTGGTGCCGGTATTACCAATGTGGGGATAGGTCAGCGTGACCATTTGCTCAGCATACGAAGGATCGGTCAAAATTTCCTGATATCCTGTCATCGAAGTGTTAAACACTACTTCACCAACAGAAAAACCTTCAGCGCCAATGGCTGTACCGCGAAATACGGTGCCGTCTTCCAGTACGAGCAGGGCGGACTTAGTCAAGGTAACCTCCAAACAGCAAAAAACGGGCGAAAACTGACAATGTTTTACAACCCGTTCTGACCCAAAATTGTGTACTCTTTATTGCGCTTTGGCTGTTGCATTCTTCTTACTGATGAATTTATTCACCAATAAACAGCGACCAACAGACCCTTCAGGCAAACCGCAGTATTTTAGGCTATTTGCTGGATTTGGTCTAATCCTTTTTTGAAAAATTATAAAAATAACGGTTTTGCAGCAATTTTGCGAAGAATGACCCAAAAACCTAAGATAAGTCGGCCAAACCCAGCACTTGCTGCATAGAATAAAGTCCGGGCTGTTTATTTTGCAACCAAAGCGCTGCACGCAAAGCGCCCTGGGCAAAAGTGCTGCGACTGGACGCTTTATGGCTGATTTCCAACCTTTCACCCAGGTCAGCAAAGAGTGCGGTATGGTCACCAATGATGTCGCCACCCCGTACTGTGGCAAAACCAATGGTTTGTTGGTCGCGCTCGCCGGTAATACCTTCACGGCCATACACAGCACACTGGCTTAAATCGCGGCCTATGGCTTTGGCAATGCTGTTGCCAATAGCGAGCGCAGTGCCGCTGGGTGCATCTTTTTTAAAGCGATGATGCGCTTCAATAATTTCGATGTCAGCAGTTTGTCCCATCACTTTGGCGGCGGTTTGCACCAGATGCAGCAACAGGTTCACGCCCACACTCATATTGGGCGCCCACACCACCGGAATATGCTCACTTGCGGCTTTTACTTTGGCGTATTGTTCATCAGACAACCCTGTGACCCCAATCACCATGGCTTTTTTCACCTGCACTGCCAATTCCAGCTGCGCCAGCATGGCTTCGGGCATCGTAAAATCGACCCAGACATCGGCTTGTTGCACTGAATTTAAACAGGTTTCGCTAAGTGCCAAGCCCAACTTGCCACAACCTGCCAGTTCACCGGCATCTACCCCAACCAAGGTTGAGCCCTGACGTACTGTTGCCTGGGTCAGATTCAGTTTTTGCTCGGCGGCCACTGTCACCAAAGCACGCCCCATCCGGCCATTGGCGCCAAAAATACCTAAAGTTGTCATGCGATTACCTTTTTGTTTTGCAGTATGAACAGGGCGAAACCTGCCTTTTATCCATTAGCCCGGCGCAGTGTGGCAAAACGCCGTTTTTAACTTAAATGGTTGGCTTAAATAGCTAGCTTAAATAGTTGGATTAAATAGTTAGCTTAAAATGGTTAACTGAAATAGTTAACTTAAATAAGCCGCCAGTTCATCTTGTTGCTTTAACAAATCCTGATACAAGCGGATTTGATTGTGCGCCCTTTGCAAATTGTGATTGTCGCGTTTTACCGCAAAATAAACATCACCATTCAGGTGATCCGCCAAAAAGCGAATGCCAATCATCAAACACATTATTTTGGCGCCCAGTAATAAACTGTGTTGTTCAGCCTGGGTGATAACGCCAGCCAAACCTGTTAAATACCCTTCGGCCAAAGCTTTAAAAATCTCAGGACGGATTTTGACAGCTTCTGTATTTAACGAATCTTCCGGCTCAGGCGAGCAACAGGTACGCACCATATCGCCAAAATCAAATAACCAAAAACCCGGCATGCAAGTGTCGAGATCTATAGCGGCGATGCCACGCTGCTGCTGCTCTGAATACAGCATGTTATTGATTTTAGTGTCGTTATGACAAACCCGAAGCGGCAGGTTCTGGCAAAGTTGTTCAAGTTCGACCACCAGATGTTGTTGGGCCAGACAAAAATCAACCAGC
>NZ_JAVBXS010000012.1 GCF_030824435.1 Rheinheimera sp. | reverse complement strand
GCGTCTTTTTATCGACATTTTCAACTTATTTCAAACTCACCCGGCTTGCTGCTTTCGCACCACCCCGTCGGCATGGCGCGCATTATAGGGCGTTTTTGAAATGGCGCAAGCGGGAATTTGAAGAAATATGACATTTTGAATTCAACCGCGCACTAAATAAACAAACTGAGGATTTAACCAACAAATATTGGTGAATAATGCCGGAGTAGCAGCAGAAGAATGCAAAAATCTTCCTTTATAGAGGTAACCATGGTTTCGGTTTATACCTGTTACAGGCTTAAAACAGCACTACATATATAAAGAAACAACAAAGCTGACACAAGCAATACAAGTACTCCTTTTGTCAGCTCTTCTATGCCTATAGCAACAAAAAGTTTAGAAGTCGTATTTGGCAGAAAACTGCAGGCGGTTTAAATCGCCTTCTAAATCTGACTCTAATACTCTGTTGGCATGGCGGAACTCAACCCCCACTGACACTTTACTGGCCAACTGATAAATCAGGTTGGCACTATAGCTGTGAGTGCTTTCAGTTTGAGCCATACCAGTGTACTGCACAGGGTTATCAATTTTTTGTGCTGAATAGAAGATGCTTGAACGCAGCTTTTCATTCCAGGCATGTTTATAAGCAAGGGTGTAACCAACACTTTTAATAGCTTCAAGTTTGTTGTTTCCACGCAGCACTGCATCATTACCGGTGTTTAAACTCATATAACGACCCAGCGCGTCACCGTAGTTCACAGCAAAACGGATATCATCGGTTTTAGAGATATTCAGTTTACCGCTGAACGATAAACCATACCCCTGCACCTGATCATCAATCGCACCGTTTTCATAAGAAAGCTGGCGCGACAATGCCGCTACCGTCAGCCCCCCCCAATCCGCCGTATGGTTATAACGTGCCACTAAATCTGGTGTTGAATTGTCATCGGTGACCAAACGGGTGCCGCCATTGAGTGGCGTGACCGTCGTTTCAGGGTTTTCAATCGCAAACTGGAAACCACCTGTGGTGTAACGGATTTGCGCCTGGCGCACGAAAATAGTGCCATCTGTAGTGCCAACAAAGTCCAGACTATCCGGCAGCGCATTCACATCCATAAAAGTCGACCAGGTTTGACCAAACAACCAACCATCATAAGCAATAAAAGCATGGCGGATTTCTGGTGCATAACCGTTACTGACGCGCTGATCGCCAATGGTGGTTGCCATCATGTCAAACTCAAAACGGCCGCTGATTTTTTTGCCGTTTTCCAGCATAGTGTCGCTGGTCAGGAAAAAGCGCGACTGGCGGGCATGCATGTCCCACTTGGCAGATTCTGAATCGCCTCCTACCGGAATAAGGCTTGGCACGTAAAAGTCACGGCCTATACCTGTGGCAATGCTACCGTCCGAAGTGTCTGTCACCATAGCGTCCAGTTTCAGGTAACCACCAATACCAATTTCGGTGTTGTCACCCATTTTAAAACCTGCATATGCACTCTGGCTGCAAAACAGCGCCAGCATCATTGCCGCCGCCGGTACTAATTTATTGTGAACATTGTTTGTCATAGGTTGTTGCATCTTGATGCTCCGCTGCCTTGTCAATTATCTTTGTTAGCTGTAGTTATGGTGTTTTATCGCCGCTTAACTGTGGTGCAGGAATACAAAGTCCTCAATTAGCCTTTAGTCGAACACTAAATAATCAACAGTTTGCAGCTAGACTAATGTCTAATTTTCGTTGCCAAGCTGATAAGGTAGAACAGCTTTATTAAAAACATCAGGCGCCTGGCGCCAACGGGGAAGACAAATCATGTCGCATCAACAACTTTATCCGGTGACTGAGGCTGCCAAAGCCAGAACTTATCTGAACAATGACACTTATCTGGCGATGTACCAGCAATCTATTGATGCACCGGAACAATTTTGGGCTGAACACGGTAAACGTATTGATTGGTTTAAGCCTTTTAGCAAAGTGAAAGACACCAGCTTTGAATTGGGTAACGTGCATGTAAACTGGTTTAGCGACGGCACGCTCAACGCCAGCTACAACTGTTTAGACCGTCACCTGCCGGAAAAAGCCAATCAGGTTGCTTATTATTGGGAAGGTGATGAACCAGGTGTAGATAAAGCTGTGACTTATCAGCAGCTGTATGACGAAGTTTGTCAGCTTGCCAATGGCATGAAAAGTTTAGGTGTTGGTAAAGGCGACAGAGTCACTATTTATCTGCCAATGATCCCACAAGCTGCTATTGCCTTATTAGCCTGCGCCCGTATTGGTGCTGTGCACTCAGTGGTTTTTGCCGGATTTTCACCGGATGCTCTGGGTAGCCGTATTGTTGATTGTGACTCTAAACTGGTGATCACTGCCGATCAGGCGTTGCGTGGCTCCCGCGTCACTGCACTCAAAGACAATACAGACCAGGCGCTGGCGCATCTGGGTAAAGCCAATCCGGTTAAACACGTGATTGTTGTCAAACATGTTGGTCAGAACACCGACGAACACGCCGGCCGGGATATCTGGTATCACGAGTTATTGGCCAGTCAGCCAAAACATTGTGAACCTGAAGCGATGAACGCTGAAGATCCACTGTTTATTCTGTATACCTCAGGCTCAACAGGTAAACCTAAAGGGGTATTACACACCACAGGCGGTTATATGGTGTGGGCCTCTATGACCCATCAATATGTGTTTGATTATCATCCGGGTGATGTGTATTGGTGCGCAGCTGATGTCGGCTGGGTCACTGGCCATACTTATATAGTGTACGGCCCGTTAGCCAATGGCGCGACCAGCGTGATGTTTGAAGGGGTGCCAACCTACCCTAACGTCAAACGTATAGCGCAAATTGTTGATAAATTTAAAGTAAATATTCTCTACACAGCGCCAACGGCTATTCGCGCCCTGATGGCGCATGGTACAGCAGCGGTAGAAGGCACCAGTCTGGCTTCGCTGAACATTTTAGGCAGTGTCGGTGAACCTATTAACCCCGAAGCCTGGCACTGGTATCACCAGCAGATGGGTAAAGGCAACTGCCCTATTGTCGACACCTGGTGGCAAACCGAAACCGGCGGTATTTTAATTACGCCATTGCCTGGTGCTACAGCCTTAAAACCAGGTTCTGCTACCCGGCCGTTTTTTAGTGTCAAACCTGCCATTGTGGATAACGAAGGCAAGCTGCAACATGGCGTTGCTGAGGGCAACTTAGTGCTGCTCGATAGCTGGCCCGGTCAAATGCGCACTTTATATGGTGACCACGACCGTTTTGAACAAACCTACTTCTCTACTTATAAAGGTATGTATTTTACCGGCGACGGTGCCAAACGGGATGAAGACGGTTATTACTGGCTGACAGGCCGGGTTGATGACGTATTAAACGTATCAGGCCACCGCTTAGGTACTGCCGAAATTGAAAGTTGTTTAGTAGCACACGAAGCCATTGCTGAAGCTGCTGTTGTTGGTTACCCACACGACTTAAAAGGCCAGGGCATTTATGTGTTTATTGCACCAAGAGTAGGTGTAGAGCCGAGTGATGATTTAACCAAAGCAGTGAAAGAATGGGTGCGACGCGAAATTTCCCCTATCGCCAGTCCGGATCTGATCCAGTGGGCACCTGGTTTACCCAAAACCCGCTCCGGCAAAATTATGCGCCGTATTTTGCGCAAAATTGCCGCCAATGAATACGATCAATTAGGTGATATTTCTACGCTGGCCGATCCGTCAGTGGTCGAGCATCTGATTGAAAACCGTCTGAATAAATAACAGCACAAAGGAGCATAAATCAGTCAATGGTTTATGCTCCGGTTGAAAGCATAGACAGTCAGCAATGTCTTGATTATGCTGGGGTCATAAACACGGCGTGCTTTTATTCTGCGCCGCCTTGTCGCACCGGAGTCCAGTATGGCCAAACTGATAGTTGCGGATGATCATCCGCTGTTTCGTAACGCCCTGATCAACGCCATCAGCAATACCTTTGTAACCAAAGCCACCATTGAAACCGATTGTTTTGAGGCCACCTGTCAGGCACTGGAGCAACATCCGGACACCGACTTATTACTGTTGGATTTGCATATGCCTGGCAACTGCGGTTTTCTGGGTTTAATTCAGCTGAGAAAAAACTACCCGGCTTTGCCGATAGTGGTGATTTCTGCCAGCGACGATCCGGACGTCATTCGGCGTGTCATGACTTTTGGCGCTTCAGCTTATGTGCCGAAGTCTGCTCATCCGGTGGAGATTGGCAAAGCATTAAATGCAGTAATGAATGGCGATATCTGGTTGCCGCAAAACATGCAGCAATTGTTTAAACCGGATCCAAATAACCTGAACGATTTGGATTTAGCCGCCAAAGTAGCGCAGCTCACCAATCAACAATATAAGGTGTTGTATTACCTGACCGAAGGTTGGTTAAACAAACAAATTGCTTATGATTTACATATTTCAGAAGCAACGGTCAAAGCGCATCTGACTGCCATTTTCCGGAAACTGGGGGTGAGTAACAGAACCCAGGTGGTGATTCAGGCACAAAGATTACAACTTGAAGCGCCGGTAGACCGTGCTATGGCGCAGCAGCAGGACGCTTAATATTGCCTTTTTTTGCGGTGCTGCTGTACTGCTGAAAAACACCCAAATGCTATGTGCCGGACATTTTAGCCGGCAAACCTAATAAAAATTTTTATGCCGACCTCTGTGTTACAGCTATCACCTGATGATTGTCGTTTAGCCGCAGTTGCAAATCTGCAGCGCTGGCAAGCTGGGTAAAACTTGCGCAGGTCAGACGTTCAAAACTTGCCATAAAAAGCTGCAGCTCAGTGTCGTTCATCCCTTTACCTGTTTTGGCTCTCAGTTCTTCTTCCTGCTGCGCCCGCCAGCGGCAAATTTGTGGCCAATCCGGCGCCTGCAGCCAAATCATGGGAGTTAATAATTGCCAAAAATCCTGATAAAAAGCGCCAAGCTGCTGATTAACAAAAAGCCGTAACTGGCAATGCGGGTCAAGCTCTTTTTCAACATCGTTAACAGGCTGTGCCAGCTCAGTTTCATTTTGCGGTTTCAGGCCGAGGCACCAGCCTTCCACAACTAGTAAATCAAGCTGTTGCAAAGGCCGCTTTGCCACGGGTTCATCCCGCGCTTTATCAAAACACGGCAATGCAACAGGCTTGCCTGCCAACACGGCCTCTGCGTCTTTAATAGCCGCCTGAATATCATGGGTACCTGGCACACCCCGTTGGCGCAACAGCGGATGTATTGTGCTCGCCAGCCAAGCTCTTTGGGCGCCGGATACATAATAATCGTCCAGCGACACAGCGGCAGCGCGAATGCCAAGCCCGCAAAAATGAGCAACCAACAGTGCAGCTAAAGTGGATTTACCACTGCCCTGCGCGCCGCTGATGCCTATCACTGCCGGATAAGCCGGTATTTTTAAGCGGGAAAGCAGCGCCGGTAAGCTGTCTTGCGGCGCATTCAGATACTGCATCTTCATTTGTTATTGCTGATCCGCATCACAGCTATCACCTATTGCGCCGGATTTTTGGCAGCAGTTTCGGCCGGAACTGAAGCTTCAGTGTCCGTGCTTGCCGTCACAGTGACTGACTGTGCTGTTGCCTGTGTTGCTGTTTGTGCTTCTGTAGCTTGCACTGCTGTTGTTTGTATTTGTGCAGCCTCAACACCAGCTGCATGCACCCTCTGACCTTCAGCTAAAAACAACGGTGGCTGGCGATGACCTTCATCATCAACAGGTTTAGCGTGGTTAAATTCGCTCATAAAAATTTGCCAGAACGCCATAAAAAGCGCTGCCACTAAAGGCCCGAGCACAAAACCATTAATACCAAGCAAAGTGATTCCACCCAAAGTGGAAAACAACACTATATAGTCCGGCAGTTTGGTATCACGACCTACCAACAAAGGGCGCAGGATATTGTCGGCAAGACCAATGACAATAGCGCCATAAGCAATCAGCACTGTTGCCTGCCACCACTGCCCACTGGAATACAGATATAAAGCAACCGGAAACCACACCAAAGCAGCGCCTATCGCCGGTAACAAACTTAAAAAGGTCATCACCACACCCCAGAGCACAGGCGCAGGTACATCTAAAATCCACAAAATCAAACCACCTAAAGTGCCCTGCACCACGGCAACCACCATATTGCCTTTGACAGTGGCGCGGGTAACTTCGGCAAATTTGGCAAACAACATACGTTCACGTTCATCACCCAACGGCAGCGCCTTCACCAACAGCTCTACCAGTTTGGCGCCATCACGCAGCAGAAAAAACGCCAGATAAAGCATTAAACCAATATTTAAAAACAAACCCGCCGCATTCTGCCCTATCGCCAAAGTTTCTTTGGCAAGCAAGCGACTGCCTTCCACTGCGGCATCAGATAACTGCTGGCGCAAATTGTCGGTATTCACACCAAACTCTTGCAGAGTTTCAGACACCCTTGGAAAAGCACTGCGGATTTTGTCCAGAGTAGCTGCCGGGTTTAATTCACCATCCTGAATACGCTGGTAAAAAGCCACCCCTTCCTGGGCAAAAGAAGCGCCTATAGCCAGCAGCGGCAGCACCACCATCACCATACAAATCAGCAAGGTTAACAACGCAATACGATTGGGTTTATCACCGAGCTTATGGGTTAAAAAAGTTTGCAGCGGATAAAAAATAACAGTAAGGGCACAAGCCCAAAAAATGGCGCCCCAGAATGGTTCCAGTACCAGACCAAAAGCGACGGTCACAGCCACCAATAATAAAAGAAAAAAACGTCGTTCCAATTGAGCCCGCATGAGCTGCTATCTCCTTGTTTGCACATTTATTTATCCTACCACGTCTGCCGGTATTTCCGCTGAAACCAATTTATTGTCGCTCAAGCGCTGTTACCGGCCTTTACTGAGCCGGACTGAATTTAAACAAGCACGCAGCGCGGCTGCTTTTATCGGTTTGGCCAGAAAAATCATGCCAAGCTCACGCGCTCTGGCCGGTAAATCCGGTTCCGGCGCCGCTGAAACTAATAATGCCGGCACCGATGGCCAGAATTGTTGTAAATCCTGATATAAACTCAAGCCATTGCCAGTGCTGCCAAGCTGATAATCAATGATCACTAAATCCGGCGCAGGTGCTTCTGCTGCCGCCAGCAACAGCTCTTCTGCACTTTGTGAACTTTGCACCTGTGCCACTTGCCACTGTTGCAACAAAGTGGTCAGAGCCGCCAGATTTGTAGCATCGTCATCAACACAAAATACCGAAAAATCAGCAAAAGGTCCGGCCTGCTCGCCCGAAATAACAGCAGGCTTTTCAGCTACATGGTCAGCACTAACACCAAGCAGAGGCACTGTCAGCCGAAACACTGTGCCTTTGCCCGTGATGGATTCAACACTGACCTGATGCCCCAGACTCTTCGCCATGCGCTGCACCACCCCCAGACCAAGGCCCACACCTTGCTCACCACGGGCTGTCGCATCAACGCGGAAGAAGTCGTCAAAAATATGTTTTAAATCAGTGCTGTTAATACCAGGTCCAGTGTCCCAGACTTCAATTAAAAGTTGGGAGCCTCGGCGCCGGCAGCCAAGTAGCACTCTGCCCGACTGGGTATATTTAATGGCATTTGACAACATATTCTGCAAAATACGACGTAAATAAGTAGAGTTGCTTTGCACCAGATAAGGCGCTTGCCGAACTTTTAGTTTCAGGTTTTTCTGGCTTGCCAATAATAAAAACTCGTCACCCAGTTGCGCCAGCATAGGCGCAAGCTTTAATGGCTGAATATCCGGCTCCATCTTGCCGTCGTCCAGTTTGGCAATTTCCAGCAAAGTGGAAATAAGCTCTTCGGTGGCTTTAAGCGAACTGTCGAGCTGCCGGATAGTTTCCTGTTGCCGTGCGGGCTCCGCTTGTCCTTGCAAAGCCGCGGTAAATAACCTTGCTGCATTGAGCGGCTGCAGAATATCGTGACTGGCCAGCGCCAAAAAACGGGTTTTAGAAGCATTCGCCGCTTCGGCTTCGGCTTTAGCCAGCAATAATTGCTGCTCAGTGGTGCGGCGCAGCTCTATTTCATCTCTGAGCTCTTCGTTGATACTGCTTATTTGTGCTGTGCGCTCCAGCACCCGCTGTTCCAGGTGTTGTTTGGCTTCGGCCAGTTGCTGCACTGCGCGCACATGTTCAGTAATATCGGTAAAGCTGGTGACAAAACCGCCACCAGGGATAGGGTTACCGCGCATTTCAATCACGGAGCCATCAGGGCGAACCCTTTGAAAAACATGGGCTGTGCCACGTTGCATATGTTGCAAGCGCTTTTGTACATGTTCTTCAGCGCTACCCTCGCCACAAAGCCCCCGCTCGGCATTAAACCGCACTATGTCGGCAATGGCGCGGCCCACCCGGACCATACCTTCGGGGTACTGAAACATTTCCAGATATTGTTTATTCCAGGCTACCAGCTGTAAATCACGGTCCACCACGCTGACACCCTGACTTAAATGTTCAAGGGTGGAAAACAAAATTTTACGGGAAAACTGAATAGCCTGACGGGTGTCATCAAAAAGCGTCACCACATCTTCAAACGCCAGCTGACGGCCATCCAATACGGCATTGACCATAGCAGCAGCACTGGAAGAACCAATCACACCAGCCAGCTCGCGCTCCACATGGCGCACCAGCGCAGGCATTGGCGTTTCATCCAGCTGCAACGGCTGAGGCTGACGGCGGCTGAATTCAGCCAGCGACTCACGGGCACGGCCTGCACCAACAAAACGTTCGAGCAGAGTTTTTAAATCATGACCATGCACGCGGGTGCGGCGCAACGATTTGTCATCATCGAGTGGCAAATTAGGTTTTACAAAAGCAACGGCCTGTAATCTGTCGTGTAAATCGGCTTTATGCAGCAGCGAAATACCAATATAAAACAGTAAATTAAGCCCCAAAGACCAAAATACACCATGACTGAGCTGGTCAAGCTCCAGCCCAAAAAGTGCCGTAGGTTTCAGCCAGCTTTGACCAAAAGCGCCGGCTAACATCCATTCTTGCCCGAGCACGCCGACACTGACCAGCTGCGGCAGCATCAGACAATAAAACCACAAGGCAAAACCAACACTCACACCGGCATAAACGCCAAGTGCATGACCTCGGCGCCAGTACAAACCACCAAGCACGGCCGGGGCCAGCTGGATCACCAGCGCAAATGCTAATAAACCGGTTTCGGCCAGCTCATAATTACGGGCAAATAAACTGTAATAGCCATAAGAGAGTGCCATCACGGCAACAATCATTAACCGCCGTACCCGTAAAATCAGCGGGCTGTAATCTTGTTCCAACTGTTCAACAGTGCGGCCGTGCAACAAAGTGGGCATCACCACATCGTTACTAAGCATATTACTCAGTGCCAGAGTGGCGATAATAATCATTGAGGTCGCGGCGGAGAAACCACCGATAAATACCAGCGCGCTGATACTTTCCCAGCCCTGACTGGCTGGCAGCAACAACACAAAACTATCTGCTTGTGCCAGTTTGTCGGGAAACAACTGTAACCCCGCCAGCGCAATAGGTAATACCACCACTGTAACCAGCAGCAGATAACTACCAAACCAGCGCCTGGCTTGTTTCAGATGGTCAGTATTGGTGTTTTCAACAAAGGTGACATGAAACTGTCTGGGTAACAAAAAAATGGCCGCCATCGCCAGCACTGTTTTGGTGATAAAAGCTAACACACCACCTTGTTCATTCTGACTATGATTCAGGGTGTAAGAAGTAAAATCTGCCACTATCTGCCAGGGGCGGTCGAGCACAAACCAGCTGACCGCCAGTGCCAGCGTTAATAATGCCGCCAGTTTAATCACTGATTCAAAAGCAATGGCCACCATCACACCGCGGTTTTGTTCGGTCAGATACACTTTGCGTGTACCAAATAAAATGGCAAACAAGGTCATGGCCAAAGCACTTAATAAAGCAGAATCCTGCCACCAGATCTGCATTGATTCTTCACTGCGCCCCAAAAGCACCTGGTAAGACACAGCCACTGCTTTGAGTTGCAATGCAATATATGGCACCACGACCACCAGACATAACAAGGCGGTCATGGTTGCTATGGTGTGGCGTTTGCCATAACGGGCACTGATAAAATCGGTAATAGAGGTGACGTTGTGTTTTTTCGCCACCAGCAGCAGTTTTCGAAGCACAGGCTGACCAAACACAAATATCAGCAAAGGCCCCAGATAAATAGGCACATAGTCCCAACCGGAACTAATGGCAGAGCCAACAGCACCATAATAAGTCCAGGAGGTGCAATAGACCGCCAGTGCCAGACTGTAAATCAGCCCCCCATACTTTCGTAGTAGTTGATCTGATGCATGGCGCTCCGCCCAGTTGGCGATGCCAAATAAACCACCGACGTACAGCAGTGCCAATACCGCTACAATCCACGCTGCCACGCCGTTCTCCTCTGTACAGATTATTTTCAGCACCAGACCTATCTTCGCAGGCGCATCAATGAAGTCAAGCCAGGGCTGAGTCTCTTCGACTAAAGTCGGGCTATCGCTTGACAAGCCAACTGCTAGATTAAGTTGGCTTTAAAAAAATAACTAGAGGAAACAACTATGGCGGACGACAAACACAACGCTCAGGCCTATTGGCAAGCCAACTTGCGCCTGATCATCATCAGCCTCGTCATCTGGACCGTCGTGTCTTATGGCTTTGGCATTTTATTAAGACCTATGCTGGCAGGTATTGAAGTCGGCGGCACTGACTTGGGCTTTTGGTTTGCACAACAAGGCTCAATTCTGACTTACATCGTGCTGATCTTCTTCTATGCCTGGAGAATGAACAAGCTCGATAAAGAATATGGCGTGGACGAGGAGTAACTCTGATGAGTCAGTTTGCAATTAATATGATCTTTGTGGTCGGCTCCTTTGCGCTTTATATCGCGATAGCAATTTGGGCCAGAGCAGGCTCTACCAAAGAGTTTTATGTGGCCGGTGGTGGTGTTCACCCCGTGATGAACGGTATGGCAACAGCCGCTGACTGGATGTCAGCGGCATCTTTTATTTCAATGGCAGGTTTAATTTCAGTCGGCGGTTACGCCAACTCAACTTACCTGATGGGCTGGACCGGCGGTTATGTGCTGCTTGCCATGTTACTGGCACCCTACTTACGCAAATTTGGTAAGTTCACTGTGCCTGATTTTATCGGTGACCGTTTTTACAGCTCTGGCGCCCGCTTAGTGGCAGTGGCCTGTTTAATCATCGCTTCTGTTACTTACGTGATTGGTCAGATGACAGGTGCCGGTGTGGCCTTCTCGCGCTTTTTAGAAGTCAGCAGCGATATGGGGTTAATCATCGCCGCAGTTGTGGTCTTTATGTACGCTGTGCTTGGTGGCATGAAAGGTATTACTTACACTCAGGTGGCGCAATATGTGGTGTTAATTGTCGCTTATACCATTCCTGCAGTGTTTATCTCTTTGCAACTGACTGACACTTTATTACCACCAATTGGTCTGTTCTCTGAACATACCCAGTCTGGTGTGCCGCTGCTGCAAAAACTGGACGAAGTGGTCCGTGAGCTTGGTTTTGTTGATTACACAGCTGATGTTGATAACAAACTGAATATGGTGTTATTCACCCTGTCGCTGATGATTGGTACTGCCGGTTTACCACACGTGATTATCCGGTTTTTCACAGTGCCAAAAGTAGCGGATGCACGCTGGTCTGCTGGCTGGGCATTAGTCTTTATCGCTATTTTGTATCTGACAGCACCTGCTGTTGCATCTATGGCACGGTTAAACCTGATGACAACCATTTACCCTGCAGGCCCAACTGCTGATGCCATTCAATATGCAGAGCGTCCGGATTGGATTAAAAACTGGGAAAAAACCGGTTTAATTAAGTTTGAAGATTTAAATGGCGATGGTCGTGTGCAGCTGTATAACCACACCCCACAATTTGCTGAAAAAGCAGCAGAACGTGGCTGGAAAGGCAACGAACTGACGGTGAACAACGACATTCTGGTATTGGCTAACCCTGAAATTGCCAACTTGCCAGGCTGGGTTGTGGGTCTGATTGCCGCTGGTGGTTTGGCTGCTGCTTTATCCACTGCCGCTGGTTTATTGCTGGCTATCTCTTCAGCCGTCAGCCATGACCTGATTAAAGGCTCTATTAACCCAAATATCAGTGAAAAAGGTGAACTGCGTGCTGCGCGCATTTCGATGGGAGTTGCCATTGTGGTGGCCACTTACCTCGGTATGAATCCGCCTGGTTTTGCCGCGCAAACAGTGGCACTTGCTTTTGGTATTGCGGCAGCTTCAATCTTCCCGGCGCTGATGATGGGCATATTCTCCAAGCGTATTAATAGCAAAGGCGCTATTTGCGGCATGCTGGCTGGTTTAATCTCAACCTGTACTTACATCTTCTTGTATCAGGGTTGGTTCTTTATTCCGGGCACAGCTTCATTTGAAAATATTCCTGCCAATTGGTTCTTTGGCATCTCCCCACTGTCCTTTGGTGCTGTCGGTGCACTGATTAACTTTACCGTCGCATTTGTGGTATCGGCTGTGACAGAAAAACCACCTGTGCATATTCAGGATCTGGTTGAAAGTGTGCGCTTCCCACGGGGTGCTGGCACTGCGGTTGATCATTAAGTAGCATAAGGCTCTGACCTTAAGCCACTTTTCACTCACGGGCTTTAGCGGTTGTTAACCCTAAGGCCCGTTTTATTTCAGGAAATACATTATGTTGTGGGAACTTGTTGCAACTGTTTTTGCCGGTTTAGGTGCCGCCGGTATTGCCTTGATGTTACGTAAAATTTCTGGTCAAAAACTGCCCCGCGCTGTGGTGCCGGTGTTTGCAGGCCTTGGCATGCTTGCTTTTCAGATCCACGGTGAATACAACTGGTACAGCCATCAGCTGAGTTTATTGCCCAAAGATGTGGTGGTAGTCAAAGCTGTGGAAGAACAAATCAACTGGAAACCATGGACTTATCTTAAACCGCAAATCAGCCGCTTTATGGCGGTTGATGTCAAAAACTCCGCCGCCAATAGCAATAATGCCAATTTGGTGCTGGCCAATCTGTATTTGTTTGAACGACGTCAGGCCGCTATCAATGTAAAACTGGTGATCGATTGCCAGGCGCAAAAACGTGCCAATTTTACCGAACAATTAGTGCTGCCGGCCCCCGGTGAAGCAAGCGGTGCAGATTTTATCCCCATCAACAATGATGAAAAAACGCTGCTGTCGGTTTGTACTACAGCCTCTGCTGCCAATACCGACTAAAGTAGACTTTCGCCACAAGGGCGCTATTGCTAGAGTGACAGTGTTGTTGGTGTCTGGTCACCACAACACTGGCATGGCAAAGGAGCCGCGATGGAAATCAGCGAAGTTATTAAATTTCTTGCCAAAACCACCCCATTTAATCATTTGTCGCAAGCTGAGCTGGCGCAGCTGTCAAAACATATCTCGGTGTATTATTACCAGGCGCAGGACAAGGTGCCGACCAACGGCCGCCGCCTGCTGATAGTACGCACCGGGGTTTTTGCACTCTACAGCGACCAACAACAATTGCTGGCCAAATTGCAGGAAGGTGACTTTTACGGATACCAGCTGCTGCTGACCGATTTAAATGATGACGATCTGCTGCAATGTGACGAGGACGGCCTGGTGTATTGGCTTGCCGGCGACATGTTTCATCATCTGCGCCACCAGTTTAAAAATGTCGATTTATTTTTCCAGCGTTTGTTTAGCCGCCGTTTGCATCAGTACAAAGAGCAACAACAAAACTCGCGTTTTACTTTAAAACTGCTTGATGTGGTGCATGCCCATAAAATTGCTATTTCGCCTGAGCAAACAGTACAACAAGCGGCGCAGCTGATGACTGAAAAACGGGTATCATCTTTGCTGGTTGAAGATGCAGAAAAACTGGTTGGCATTATTACCGATAGAGATTTACGCAGCCGTGTGTTGGCAGAAAATTTACCGGCCACCTCCCTTGTCAGCCAGATCATGACCCGTCAGCCGCACACTATCGACAAAAACGCTTATTTATTTGAGGCCGTACAGCTGATGAGCCGTTTTAACATTCACCATCTGCCGGTGACAGAACATGGCGTGAGTTTCAGCATGATCACCGCCACCGACATTATCCGCGCGCAGCAGGATCATCCGGTATATCTGATTGGCGAAATTCATCGCCAGCAAACAGTTGACGGCCTGGAACAATGTAGTCTGCACATTCACGAGCTGGTGCAAACGCTTGGCAAACAACAGGTGCCGGCAAACGAAGCTGGCCATATCATGACCACCATCACGGATGCCTTAACACAAAGGCTGATCAAACTGGCCATTCTTCAGCTTGGTGAACCCCCTTGTGTATTTTCCTGGTTGGCTTTTGGCTCGCAGGCCCGGATGGATCAAAGCCTGAACGCCGATCAGGACAATGCATTGTTACTGGAAAAAGAACCCAAAGGTGAGATTGAAGATTATTTTTCACAGCTGGCTGAATTTGTCTGTCAGGGCCTGGCGCGTTGTGGTATCAAGCTTTGTCCTGGCAATATTATGGCCAGCAATCCTGAATTGCGGCTTAGCCTCAAAGGCTGGTCGAGCCGTTTTGCCCGTTGGATCAACACCCCAACACCACAAGCACTGCTGAACGCCAGCATTTATTTTGATTTGAGAGTGATAGAAGGCAGCCGCGGTTTATTTAACGCGTTACAACAAGATATTCTGGCCAAAACGGCCAATAACGATTTGTTTTTATTGCATTTATCAAAAACAGCTCAGGAGCGCACTGCCCCGCTTGGCTTTTTTAAGAATTTTATTCTGGAGCAGGACGGTAAACATAAAAAAGGGCTGGATTTAAAAAAACGCGGTATTAGCCTGATCACTGATTTAGTCAGGGTGTACACACTGGCAGCTGGGATCAGCGAAGTGAATACCCGCCAGCGACTACAGGCTTTAGCGGCCGCTCATATGATGGATAGCCGCGATAGCCAGAATTTGCTGGACGCTTTTGATGTACTGGCGCAACTGCGCTGGGACAAACATTTGCAAGAGCTGCAGCAAGGCCATGATGTCACCAATTTGCTGGATCCGGCGGTGTTGTCTGCTTTACAACGTCATCAGCTGAAAGACTGTTTTGCCGTCATCCATGAAGCCCAGGCTGCGATGCGTTATCGTTTTAGCCGGGAGCTTTAAATGTTTGACTGGCTGAAACTGAAAAAAGAGCCGGTTCATGCCGTGGTGCAGCAGTTTGAACTTGTAGCCTGGCCTTCGCCTGACACGCCCGTGTCGCAGTGTCGTTTTCTGGTGCTTGATATTGAAACCACTGGCCTTGATGCCAAAAACGATCATATTGTCAGCATCGGCTGGTTGTTGATTGAACATCAGGAAATTAATCTGGCACAAGCCAGGCACGTCCTGATCAAAACACCGGTCAGCGTTGGGCAAAGTGCGGTCTTTCATGGTTTACATGATAAAGATTTATCAGAGGCACAAGAGTTGGCCGAGGCTATAACCGAGCTGCTACAACAATATGCCGGTGCTGTTTTTGTTGCCCATCATGCCAGTATTGAACAGAAGTTTTTAACCATGGCCTGTCAGCGTTTATACGGTCGTTCACCAAAATTTAAGTTTATCGACACTATGCAACTGGAATGGCAACGTTTATTAAATCAAGGCAAAGTGATCCACCAACGGGATTTACGTTTACCCTCCTGCTTAAACCGTCACCATTTACCTCAGAGCCAACATCACCACGCACTGGAAGACGCCTTTAGCTGCGCTCTGTTATTGCTCAGTCAGCTGAAAAAAAGCCGCGATCAGCAAATGACTTTAGGTGAACTACAGGCACTAAGCCGGGGTTAACTGAACTACTTACTGTTGGCATCAGCAACACCCGTTTTGCCCTGCCACCACCGACAATGGCTGCTGCATTTCCGCTGTACCGTACTTACGGTATATAAAAAAAGCCAGTCGGTGACTGGCTTTTTTATGACAAGCGTACGGCTAAAAATTATTTAGCACGGCCACGGTATTCGTCAGTACGGGTGTCGATTTCGATTTTGTCACCAGTTTCAACAAAAGCTGGCACCATCAGTTCAAAACCTGTGTCCAGTTTAGCTGGTTTCATGACTTTACCTGAAGTGTCGCCACGGGCAGCTGGTTCAGAATAAACCACTTCACGTACAACGAACGGAGGTAAATCTACAGAAATGGCGCGCTCACCGTAGAAAACCACTGAACATTGCATATCCGGCACTAAATATTTCAGTGCGTCAGTCATGTTTTCAGCTTCGATTTCGTATTGGTTGTATTCAGCGTCCATGAATACGTACATTGGGTCGGCATAATATGAATAAGTTACTTCTTTAGTGTCTAACATAACTTGTTCAAATTTGTCGTCAGCGCGGTAAACAGTTTCCAGACCACCACCAGACAGCAGGCCTTTCATTTTCATTTTTACAACGGCAGCGTTACGGCCAGATTTGTTGAATTCAGCTTTCTGAACAACCATTGGCTCGTTGTTGACCATGATCACCTGGCCAGCGCGTACTTCTTGAGCAGTCTTCATCATAATTGAAATATCTTCTTGTTAGGAAAAATTGCGGGGCATTTTACATTTATTTTCAGCAAAACGCACGAGGTTGCTGGCAAGATCTTCATGTGTCATTAAAAAAGAACGCCATTGTTGGTTATAAAGTGCAATTTTATCTTTGTTTTCAAGCAATAAAGGCCAAAGCTCCGCAAGAGGTAACTCATTATCCCAGCGCCTGTGTAACGCCAATAATAGTGCTTTTAACGGCTCTGGTGCTGCTGCCAGATACAGCGATAAAAATGCCTCCAGTTTCACCTGATGGGCCTGCTCTTGCTGGCGGTAAATTTGCCAGATAAAAGCTTTGGCAGCCCAGTGCGCCCGAATCACAGAATCTTCACCACGAACAAAATTAATGTCACAAGCCGCCAGCAAATAGTCGTATTGCGGCTGTGGCATAAAAGGCAAAATATCAATCCGAAGCGCTCCGCGCTGCGCAGAAGTATGGGTTGCAAGCTCTGGCCAAAGTGTTTTTAACTGATTGGCCAGCACTCCTTCAGGCACCAACAGTGCCGTGCTTGTTTGTGCTGTGCAAAGCTGCGCTAGCCATGACTCTATTGACGCCTGGCCATAAGCAAACAGCGACACTTTGGTATCAAAGTCAATCACATGCGATAGTCCCAGTTCAGTCCAGAACTGCTGTTGTGCTGCAGTGCTGCCGGCAAAAGCATCCAGCCGCTGCACCAGGTCCCGCTCCCGTAACAAAGCACCGGTTTGTTCGGTAAAACCCGGGAAGAAAAAATATTTATTTAATGACAAACCTTGTTGTGGTGATGCTAAACCATGACAACCATGCACCCAGTCTTCGGCCGATAAATACTCCAGATTCAGCCAAAGTGCCTCTGGTTGATGCTGTGCCAAAAGTTCCAGATAAGTACGGGGAATAGTGCAAGCCAAAGCTTCAATCACAAGCTTTGGGTACTCCTGCGGACTTAACTGTGGCAAGGGCTGACTCCAAAACCGTACCCATACCCCGGCGATACGCTGCGTTAAAACTGCAGGCTGAACTTCAGGGCAAATACGGGCAAAACTTTTCAGGTCATCCACCCACAAAGTCACATCCAATTGATGTTCGGCCACCAGCTGTCTGGCAAGGCGCCAACAAATACCAATATCACCAAAATTATCGATAACACTGCAAAAAATATCACAACGACGAAGCATGCTTGTCATTCAAAAACCTTTTATATCAAACGCCTGAGCAACACCGACACCAGCTTGGCACTGGCATAACAACTCAGCAGCAATAAAGCCAGTGTCATCAAAGCCAGACTGTGCAATTTCAGCCGGTAAAACATAAGCCGCAGTTTATCACGCAGGGGTTGCAAACGAGGCGCTGGCGCAGCACTGCCAAAAGCAGCCCCAACCCATAAATACAACAACAGCCATAAACCCAGCACTGCAGGCAGCAATAACCACACATTGGCGACATTCAGCCATAACAACAGCGGTAAACTTGCAAAAATAAGGCAACAACAGCCCCAAACAACGCCGTCGCGCGGGTTTTGCTGTTGTGCAAGTAAAAATAAAAGATGCAAATAACGCCGGTAATACCCAATCACCCCGGACTCCTGGCCTGACGCCATAACTCCAGCGGGAATAACGGCACTATACCCGACAAACCAAATAAGTCGCCGACTAACCAGATTTGTTCAAAAGGATGTTGGCTTGGCAATAACAAACGGGGTCTGTGTTGTTGTAAATCCTGACTGCGCCAGTGTGGGTTGGCATTGCGGATCACCAGCCACACCCTTTTACTGTCGTAACTTTTATGGCCTTTTTGTTCAATCAGCCGGTTCAGCGCTTCCAATAACCGGTCTTCAGCCGGTACTTGTTGTAACGCCAGTAATTCCTGGTGGGTTTGCAATGACAAAGGTCTGCCTAAAATCTGCATGGCTTCCACTTCACTGCCATATAAGTGGGCAATTTCCAAATCCAACCGCTCATCGGCCAGATAACAGGAAACGTCTGGTTTAGCCGGTTCGTTATGCCATATATGCCGCATAGGTCTTTGATATTGTTGTTCATACAACCGCATAAAGAGTCTGGCGGCATCATGCTCCAGCTTAAGCTTTTCCAACTGCTGCTCGCGCATCGGGCTGAAGATCCTCCGGCATCGGCAAATATTTAATAAGGGTTAACAGAAAACAGCAAAAGCCGCACCAAAGCGGCTTATTCATATGTTATTGCCCTGTTGTTTTTTTAGCTTTGAGCGCTTCATAACCGCCGGCATTCACCACTTTGCTGTATCCCAGCGCCTGCAGACTTTCCAGCGCCAAACCAGAGCGGCGGCCACTGCGGCAATACAGATAAATCACCGCATTTTTATCTGCGGTCACAGCCGCAATTTTATCGGCTATTTGTTCATGGGGAATATGTACCGCACCTTGCAGATGACCGGCGTTATATTCTTCGGCAGTACGCACGTCAATCCAGATAGCAGTTTCGGCCTGTTGTGCCTGTGCTGCAGCTACTTGTGTTGCTTCGGCGTTTGAGGCTGGGCTTGTGATGGCAAGTAACAAGGTCAGTGCCCATACTGGAGCCGCTATCAGAGTGCGGCTTAGGGTCAATTGTGTATTCATGTTGCTCTCCATTTAGTTCTTGGCCATTTAATTCTTAACCGTTTAATTTTCAACCACTTTAATGGCTGCAAGATAACCATCAGAATGGCATCTGCTGTTGCATAATTTCCTGCACTACAGGCCAAACCGAAAGCAACAACAATAACGCCATCGCCATATTAAAGATACGTTGTGCTGTAGGTTGGTTCAGCCAGCGCCTGAGTAAAGCGCCAAATAATAACCAGCTGCCGACACAAGGCAGGCTCATTAATAAAAATGCCAAAGTGATTTGCATCACATCCTGATAAAACTGGCCCTGCATAGTGGTAAAAGCGGCCACTGCGCCCGATGCCATCACCCAGGCTTTACCATTGACCCACTGAAAAGCGGCCGCCTGCAGGAAACTAAAAGGTTTGCTGTTGCTGCCTTCAAGCGAAGTGGGTCTGCTACTGGCAATTTTCCAGGCCAGCCAACACAGATACAACACCCCCAGCACTTTAATCGTCAGGTGTAACCAGGGCTGATTGCTTAGCACCACACCAAAACCCAGCCCTATCATCAGCACCATCAGCGGAAAGCCAACACAGATGCCGAATAAATGCGGCAAACTGGCTTTAACACCATAATTCACACCTGAACTCATCATCATAATGTTGTTTGGCCCAGGCGTGATGGTGCTGGAAAAAGCAAAAAACAATACGGCAAAAAATACGTCCACTGAGGCTCTCTTATAGTTCGGCTTTGTCAGTCCATGGTAATGCCCGCCAGCAGTGATTGGCAAGATTTGCCGGGGTATTGCAGGTTTTATTCAACAATCCACGCCTTGCCGCCATAACTGGCCCTTTTGCACTTTGCTGCAGCCTCGCCGCCAACAGCAGCTCCGTATAAAAAAGCATAAAAAAACCAGCACAATGCTGGTTTTTTACGGAATCACATCAGGTAACAGGATTTAATCTTCGAAGAAGGTATCCCGCAGTGCCACAGTGCGGTTAAACACCAGCTTGTTTTTGCTGAAATCTTTATTGTCGGCGCAATAATAACCTTCACGCTCAAACTGATAAGCCTGCTCAGGCTTGGCATCAACCAGACTTGGCTCGACAAAACCATGTTTGATAGTTAATGACTGCGGGTTAATCACCTGAATAAAGTCCTCTTCCGCTGCCGGATTTGGCACGGTAAAGAGCTTATCGTACACACGAAACTCTGCCGGCCTGGCCTGACTGGCTTCCACCCAGTGAATTACACCGCGCACTTTACGGCCATCGGCAGGATTGACACCTAAAGTGTCCGGGTCGTAACTACAAATCAGCTCAACAATATTACCGGCTTCATCTTTAATGACTTCGTCAGCCCGCACCACATAAGCACCACGTAAACGTACTTCACCACCAGTCACCATACGTTTGTATTTTTTATTGGCTTCTTCTCTAAAATCGGCGCGGTCGATATAAATCACTTTACCAAAAGGCACCTGACGGCTACCCATGGCTTCTTCTTTCGGGTGATTGTGTACGTCCAGCCACTCGACTTTATCAGCCGGATAGTTGCTTAAAGTGATTTTCAGCGGGTCAATCACCGCCATAGCACGTGGCGCATGGGCGTCTAAATCTTCACGGATACAAGCATCCAGCGCACTTGCTTCAATCATATTGTCTTGTTTGGTGATACCAATACGTTTGGCAAATTCACGCAAAGACGCTGGTGTATAACCACGGCGGCGTAAACCGGCAATGGTTGGCATCCGCGGGTCGTCCCAACCAGACACATGACCCCCTTCCACCAGGGTGTGCAACTTACGTTTACTCATCACCTGATATTCCAGGTTCAGACGGGAAAACTCAATTTGCTGCGGGTGGCAGGCAATAGTGATGTTATCCAAAATCCAGTCGTATAAACGGCGGTTGTCCTGGAATTCCAGCGTACAGAGCGAATGGGTAATGCCTTCGAGCGCATCCGAAATACAGTGCGTGAAGTCGTACATTGGGTAAATGCACCACTTGTCACCGGTTTGGTGGTGATGGGCAAACTTCACGCGGTAAATCACCGGGTCGCGCATACAGATAAAAGGTGATGTCATATCAATTTTGGCGCGCAGTGAACATTCACCTTCTTTAAAACCACCAGCACGCATTTTTTCAAACAGCGCCAGGTTTTCAGCAGGTGTGGTGTCGCGGTACGGGCTGTGTTTGCCAGGCTCAGTTAAGCTGCCACGGTACTGACGCATTTCTTCGGCATTTAAAAAACACACATAAGCCAGACCTTTGTTAATCAGTTCAACAGCATAACCGTACAAAGCGTCAAAATAATCAGAAGAATAACGCACTGCGCCATCCCACTGAAAACCCAGCCAGTTCACATCATTCTGAATGGAATTTACAAAATCGATGTTTTCTTTTTCCGGGTTGGTGTCGTCAAAACGCAGATTACACTGGCCCTGATAATCCTGGGCAATACCAAAATTTAAACAAATAGATTTGGCATGACCAATGTGCAGATAACCATTTGGCTCAGGCGGGAAACGGGTTTGCACTGTGTTGTGTTTGCCGGAAGCTAAATCGGCATCAATAATCTGCCGGATAAAATTGGTTGGGCGTGTTTCGATGTCCGCCATATAAATCAGATCCTTGTGTGTCGACAAAAATAAAGGAAGAAAAAAATCAGTTGGCCGCATTATAACAGCAACCTAAGCGCTGACCAGTAGCGAGTTTGGCTTTCGCTGTTTTTGTGATCGTTGTTTTTGTGATCTTTGTTTTTGTGATCTTTGTTTTCAGGCGACCACACAAAAGCTGTAATGGGCACAGCGGCGTCCCTTCACAATATCGGGCCTTTGCATCATCAAGACTTCTTACCGGCAACCAATAAAAAAGGGCTGCCTTGATGACAGCCCTCAGAACCTATTTTATAAGCTGAATTTAATACTTAGCTGCTTTATCTGCCGCAGGTAACGTCGCCTGAATAAAATCACGTAAATCCTGGTTCGACTGTTTTAAATCTTCGTAGCGTAAATACATCATATGGCCGCTGCGATAGCCTTTAAAACTCAGGCGGTTTTTCATTTTGCCGCTTGGATCCAGCTGCCACATGCTGTATTTGGCGTCAAAATAGTTGGTGGCACCGTCATAATAACCGGACTGGATCATCACATTCAGGTAGGGGTTTTGCGCCATCGCCTGCCTTAAATTTTCGCCGGTATTGTCGTCGCTGTTGTCCCAGGGCCGCACCGGACCAAACATATTGTATTTCACATCAGTTTTGTAATTCAGCTCAGTACGCAGGTAATGGTTAATAGCTGGCGTAAAAGAGTGCAGCCAGGACGTCAGCTCGGCGTTAAAATCGGGTTCTACCCCTGCGTCTTTGCGGTCAATGCCGATATAACGGGAATCTAACCGGCCCACGGTTTGGCCGCGGTCACGCAGCAGCTCTTTCCAGAAAAAATCGTTTGGAATATCCAGATTGTTCTGCAGCACGGCTTGCAGAGATAAACCGGCATATTGCGCCACCTGACGGGCTACCTGATCTTTTTCTTCCGGGCTGATAAAAGCGCCTTTGGCAAGGGCTGGCAAATATTGGTTAATGGTGAAGTCTTCGACTTTTGGCAATATATCCATTAAGTCTTGTTGCTGCAGCTCAGGGCTGAGTTTTTTGTGATACCAGGCGGTGGCGGCAAAATACGGTAAACGGTTCGCCACATCCACCGGGCCTTCCCTTTTAATACCAATTTCGGTTGGCGACACCAGCACCACACCGTTTAAATACATCCACTGCATATTTTGCAGCGCAAGAGCTAAACCAGACACCCTTGTGGTACCGTAGCTTTCACCAATCAGATACTTAGGCGACTGCCAACGTTCGTTACGGCTGACAAAAGTGTTGATCCACTCAGCCAGGTATTTGACGTCGGCGTTGACACCAAAAAACATTTTGGCCTGCTCGTCTTTACTCATCATTTTGCCGTCTTTGCCAGGCAAAACGCGCGAATAAGCGGTGTTCACCGGATTCACAAACACAATGTCAGCGGTATCCAGCACCGAATATGGGTTTTGTTTAGTGCCATAAGGTTGTAGCGGATAACCTTCACTATCAACATTCAGCGCTTTAGGGCCGGTGTAAGCAATTTGCATCCAGACCGAAGCAGAGCCAGGGCCACCGTTAAAAGAAATTAATAAAGGCCTTTTGCTTTTATCTTTAATATCAGTGCGTTGGTAATAAGTGTAAAACACAGCAGCAACAGGGTTACCTTCATCATCCCACACCGGCTGAGTGCCAGTGGTGGCGCTGTATGGAAACGACTGGTCATTCACTGTGGTTTTATGTTGGGTTACCACCACAGTGTCGGCTTCTATTTTGCGCTCAGTGGCCTGAGCCGGCGCAGCAAGCGCCAGCACACAGCAAGCGCCTAGTAAAAAGAGTTTTGTTTTCATCATATTCCGGGTATTTGTTGTGGTTTTAGTTATCCCAGCGCACCGGGTTCTTCAGCCTCATTTAACTGAAGTTTGTTCTGAAGCACAAAAAAGTTGAGACTAGCGCCAGCAAAACAGGTCGGTTGGCAAATTGTCCGCGGGTAAAAGCTCATCACAACAGCAACTCAGGCCGATGCCACACAAGCCGTTTTATCCTGAAACTTTTGTTCACGGTATAAATAAGAAGGCAACTGCACTTCAGCCAACGCTTTGGTTTTTTCGGCGTCAGATACCGCCTCTGTGCTCAAACTAAGTTGTTTGCTGGTTTTGTTGTAATGGCCTTTTACCGCTTGTTGGTTCGGTTTTAAAATCACCAGCTCATGCTGTTCGTTTTGCTGCAGAGCGTTCTGCCGGTCATCCTGCTGCATCAGGGCAAAATATTGATCAAACTGCAATAAAGCGCGGCCAGGGCTTGTGCTATCACGACTAAAATCACGCCCTGTCAGCGGATGGCAAGCGGAAATACCGGCCATCGACAATATCGTTGGCGCCAAATCAATTTGGCTGGCTAGCGTGTTAATTTGTTGCGGCTTTATATCGGCGCCTAAAATCAGTGCCGGAATTTGGAATTTTTCCACCGGCACCAGGTTACTGCCATACACCCTGTTGTCGTGATCGGCCACCACTAAAAACAAAGTGTCTTGCCAATAATCAGCTTGCATCGCCTGCCTGAAAAACTGCCCCATGGCCCAGTCTGCGTATTTCACCGCGTTATTCACCTGCGCTTTAGGCTCTTGATGCAAACTGATACGGCCGTCAGGAAACTCAAAAGGCTCATGGTTGCTGGAGGTGAAAATTAAACTAAAAAAAGCTTTGCCTTGCTGGTGTAACTGCTGCAATTGTGCGTGTGCTGTGCGAAATAAATCTTCATCACTGGCGCCCCAACTGCCAACAAATTGTGGTTTATCAATTCTTGTAAAATCAACAATATCGCTAAAACCATTGCCGGTAAAATAACTACGCATATTGTCAAAATGCGCTTCTCCACCATAAATAAACTGGGTGTGATAACCCTGTTTTTTTAAGATGGAGGCAATAGTGCTGAAGTTGTTTTGGCTGTTTGAAAGCTTCACTGTGCTTTGAGCCGGTGTTGGCGCAAAACCTGCCACCACAGCTTCAATGCCCCGTACCGAGCGGGTGCCGGTAGCGTACATATTGTTAAACCAAATGCCTTGTTGTTTCAGCTTTTCAAGTTCAGGTGTGACCCCTTCGCCGCCCAGCGACTGCACAAAAGTGGCGCCCATACTTTCCTGCAGCACTATCACTATATTCAGCGGTTTGGTCCGCACCGCTGTTGCCTGTTGCTGGTGCAAAGTCGGCAAATTTTTATCATGGAATTGCAGACCTTTCAGCCAGGGCCAATCCAGTGCCGACTGCAACATTTGCTCAACCGGCAATTTGCCGTAAATCTCGCTGGAGCTGGCTTCATGGCGCATGCTGTAAGCGGCATAAAGCACTGAATATGGCGAGCTAATCACCAGAGAATTCACCATGGCATCCGGGGTAATGGCAAAAATGGCCGGATTGGCGGGTCTGTGCTGGGTCGTTGACCGGATAGCGACAAACACCAACAGCAGCAGCAGCGGCCAGGATAACCACAAGGTTTTATTGCAATAACAATGGGACTTCGCAGCGCCCAATCGCAAATACCGATAAGCCCCCCAAAGCAATAACGCCGTGCCGCTGATACCTGCCAGGAGTGGCAGCCGGAAACCATACCAGAGGGTGGCAAACACTTCTTTGGGGTATTTCAGATATTCCAGATAAAGCCGGTTTGGCCTGACATCGTATTGCAGTAAAAACGCCGGGGTCGACAGCTCAATAAAAACCAGCAACATCAGCATCAGCATCAACCAGAAAAAACTGAACTTTTGCCAGACAAGGTGCAGTTGCCGGATGGCTAACACAGGTGCCAATAACAACGGTAGCAGCAACATCAGCCCCAGCAGAATCAGATCGGCTCTAAGCCCCTGCAACAATAGCCAGGCTGGCGCACCACTTTGTTCAACCCTGGGCCATTGCCAGATAAAAAGCAGCAGGCGGCTCAACGACAAAAATGTCAGCGCCAACAACAAAAACCGCAGATATAACAGATAAGGGCTACTTAAGCGCAACCAAAATGATGGCGCAGCAGTTGCACGCCCGGACAAAATTTCAGACAAAATACCAACCCCTGTATTATTTTTATTTTCAGAGTTTGCGTGTTAATCCTTAACAATTTCTTAAGGCGGTTTATCTCACCACTTCAATCTCAGAACTCATATTCAAGTGCAAAACGCAAAGTGTTATTTACAGTTGCAGCATCAATAGCAAAGATCACCGCAAATTCCCATTTTAATTGTTCTAAACCACTAAATTTATGCACCCCCATCATTGAAGGGCCTGCACCTTTATAATTTTCACCGGCATAAAATTCAATCGCCGGCTGCACCTGTGGCAACCAGCGATACCGATACTGCAACCGAAATTCAGTTTCGAGTTCAGACTCCAGTGTCTGACCCCATTCGTACACCAGCAAGCCGTTCAGCGTCAAACTGGTCGGTCCAAATTCTTTCTCCAGCAATAAACCAGTGCTAAATTCATAATTATCCAGATTATTTTGCCGTTCAAGTTCAAATAACAAACCCCAGTCGGCGCTGTATTCACCCTGCTCCGTTAACATCCAGCGCAGTTCCAGCTCATAACCACTGAGTTTGTAATCTTCCGGGCTGACCCTGTCGGCAATCAGGTAAAACTCCAGCGCCATGCGCTCTGCAATAGAAAAGCCATAACCAAGCTTTTGCGCCATGGCGTTATTGTCAGGATGTTCTGATTGTTTTTGATACGCAAAGCGGTATTCAAATTCCCGCTCCAGCGGCTGCACATAAGGGTGGTACACCTTGTCCACCACCCGGCCGTCCGCTAACGCCGGTACCGCAAAAAACAGCAGCAGTAGAAGTCCCGGTTTCATTTTTGTACCTCCAGCGTGCGGCTTTGCCACAATAACAGCAAGAAACCAGCAGCAAAACCGGCCAGCTGGACCAGTGTGGGTGTGGCTTCATAACCTACTAATGCATTAAAAAAATGGCCATATTCTGATTGTTCTGACAATAACCCCTGGCTATTCCAGAGTTGTGGACCGCTGGGTAACCAGTCGGTTTGCACCAATAACATCACCGCCATACTGATTTGCCGCGCCGCCAGCAAAGCCAGGCTGCACTGAAAAAAACCACGCCAGTGTCTGAGCAATTCACGTTGCAGCTGATACCAGAGCACAGCCACACTCAGTCCAATCCCAAGGCCAAGGGTCGCGCCCAATACCAAAGCAGGTGATGCAAACAAATTGCGTTCATACACAAATAAAAACAACACCAGATTACTGCCGTTGACCCAAAGCAGGCTGGCAATAGCAAGACCCGCCAGTCTGGCCGCTGCCACTGCATTGTTTTGCCGGGCAACACTCAGCACTAACAGCAAAAAAGTCAGCAAATAACAGCTGATGTACAACAGCTCAAGACCCACACCATCAGCAATAGCCGAAATCTCTCTGAACTGGCTGCTAATCAATAACAAACCAACAAAGGATGCCGGCAGCATGGTTTGTAATAACAACAACACCTGCCGTCGCTGCCACACCAAAAGTGTGCTCAGCAGCAACAATGCTGGCAATAATTCCTGTAAAAACATCACCACTGTATTAATCAGCACCCTTGACCTCCTGTGCTGACTGCTGTTGTTGCCACTTGGCTTTGGGCAGTACCACTATGACACCACGGGCGCTGTCCGGGTGATATTCACCTAAAAACGGATGTTCGCCAGCTGGCAACGGACCAATAAAAACCACCCCTTTGCTTTGGCCCAAAATGACTTTTTCCCGGTTCAGACTAAAACTTTCAAATTCTTCAGGGGTCGGATCCTGATTGTGGATCTCCAGTTTGATTTTTTCGCCAGCGGGCAGGTACAAAGTGGCAGGGCTGAATAAGTGGTCTTTTAACTGCAGCTTGACGACCAGCACATCGGCATAAGCAGGC
Source organism: Rheinheimera sp. (assembly GCF_030824435.1). Taxonomy (GTDB): domain Bacteria; phylum Pseudomonadota; class Gammaproteobacteria; order Enterobacterales; family Alteromonadaceae; genus Pararheinheimera. Next base: position 25,782 of record NZ_JAVBXS010000012.1, on the reverse strand, counting down.
AAAGCCAGCATGGCTGGCCATAACAAACAACGGTAAATAATGTTGGTTTTGTACCCCTGCTTCACTGCGGTAGTTCCACTGTTATTTTGAGTCCTGATGTAAAACCTGATGGCCCAAGTTGCAGGCTGCCGCCATGCAGAGCCACTATTTCTTTGACAATGGCAAGCCCAAGACCAGAACCTGGTTCACCAGACTGATGCCTGTCACCCCCCACCCGGTAAAAGCGGTCAAACACCCGCTGGTATTCTTTTGGATCTATGCCAGGACCAGAGTCTTCTACTGTCAGCCTGATTTGTTTGGTTTGTTGTGCCAATGCCAACTTTATCTGCCCGCCGGCTGGGGTGTATTTAATGGCATTACCCAGCAAGTTTAACAGCAGCAAACGCATGGCAAAAGTATCGGCACTGACACTCATCTGCTCTGCACCTGTCAATTCAACCTGCTGGTTTTTACGTAAAATTTCCGGATAAAGTTCAGCTATCACATCACGGCTTAAAGCGGCCAAATCAAAATTTTGCAGCTTGGCTTTAAAATGTTCCGGGTTGGTTCTGTTGAGCAACATAATTTGTTCAATCAGCTGACTCATTCTTTGCACACCGTCCTGCAAAGCCGGCATTAAACCGGCTGGATCAGCGACTCCGGCCTGCCGCCACTGTGCTATCGCATTGTGCAGATTCACCTGCAATACACTTAACGGCGTGCGCAGTTCATGTGCCACATCAGAAGCAAAACGTTTTTCCCTGGCAAAAGCATCAGCCAGTTTTGCCAATAGCTGATTAGTGGTGCCAAGCACCTGCGACAGCTCAACCGGTACTTCGCTGAGGCTAACCGGGGTTAAATCATCGGCTTTTTTGCCGGACAATTGTTCAGCAAACCTTAACAGCGGTGACAAACCTTTACTAACCGCCAGCCAAATTAATAAAGCCTGTAGTGGCAAACTCAGCACCACAGGATAAATAGACGCCAATACCACTTCGTCAGCCAACTGTTGCCGTTGTTTTAAAGGTTGCGCCACCAAAACCCGAAGCTCTGGCTGAACTGTTGTCTGGTTGACAGCTGCCGTTGTTGGTTTTGAGTCGGGGGAGTTTTTTGGGTTGTTTTGGCCGGCAGCACTGCTTTGCAGCTGAGCAGTACTGATTTGCACAAAGGTGCGCCAACGCTGACCAGAGAAATTTTGTTCGCTGTAACCAAGAGGTGCTTCAATACGCTGCTTTGGTGCATTAGAGGAGCTATATACCAGCTCTTTGTCACGCCAGATCTGCACCACACTACTGACGTTGTCGTCAGGCGTGATAGCCGCAAAAGGCTGTAACAAACTGGCGGCCAGCACTTTTAAATCGTCATCAAACAGCTGATCAGCCCGGCTGATACTTTCACGATAACTTTGCAGCGCCGCCATAAAACTGGTCAGCGTCAACATTGCAATCAGCACTGTGACCAGATAACGACGGATTGAACTCATGCCGGACTCACGCTGTAACCTACACCACGCACTGTTTTAATAAAATCTTTTGGCAGTTTTTTTCTAAGGTTGGAAATATGCACCTCCAGTGCATTACTCGCCACTTCTTCACCCCAGGCATACAAACTGGCTTCCAGTTGCTCGCGGGTTTTAATACGCCCCGCCGACTCCATCAAGACCTTTAACAACATATATTCGCGTCTGGACAAAGTAAGCGGCATCGCATCCACAGTCACCTGATGGGCTGTCGCATCAAGCTGCACGTTCTGCAGCCTGATCAGATGCGAACTGGCTGTGCCTAAACGCCTTTCTATTACCCTTAAACGGGCAAACAATTCGGACATGGCAAAAGGTTTCACCAGATAATCATCTGCACCTAAATCCAGACCGCGAATGCGGTCATCCACACCATCACGGGCCGTCAGCACCAACACCGGCAATTTGTTAAATTTTTGCCGGGTGATTTTCAGCACATCCAGCCCATCAATATCGGGTAAACCTAAATCCAGCACTACGGCGTCACAATCCTGGCTGCGGATTGAAGCCAGCGCCTGCTGACCCAGGCTTACATGATTGACCGTAAAACCCTGTTCACGCAGCGCCAGTTGCAGGCCCTGTGCTAAATCCATGTCGTCTTCAACCAGCAAAATCCGCATCAGTGAAGTCACCCTTAAGCTGTTTAGTGTTTAATTTTCTTCGCCACTTTGGCCATCAACATAGCAATCTCCTGCTGCCGGCCAACATCGGCACTTTCGCGACCTGGTCTTTTTGGTGCCTGTTTTGCTTGTTCAAGATAGCGCATTGCCTGGGAATAGTCGCGCTTATCTGCTAATAATTCCGCATAAAAGTAATTTGGATCAATACCTTGCGGATTAAGTGTTAAGGCTTTTGTTAAAAGTTCCGCCGCTTTTTTATTACTGCCAAAACCTATAGGCCAACCTGGTACTTTGGCATAAAGCACGCCCAGACTGGTATAAGCCGAACCTTGCAAGGCATTGGCATCAAGCGTCAGCGCTTTTTCAAAATCAGCTTTGGATTCTTCAGCCACCCCCAAAGCACCAAGGCCGCCTTTGGCGCCAGCCAGGCTGGATTTAATAATGCCACGCCAGATATAGGCTTCAGCGCTACCGGCATTGTTGGCCACCACCTGATCGGCCACTGTAACCAGCTGTTGATACGCCTTTTCGCGGTCATCTTCGTCCAGCTGATAATTAATTTCTGCCCAGCGTGTTTGTAAAGGCACAATATCTGTCAGTACATCGGCCCTAAGCGCCGTGCTTGTCAACAGCAACAATGTCATTGTTATTGCCAGTTGTATGGTTTTTACAACATTTTTCACCAGGTTTATGTTGTTTATCAATTGCTTGGTACTCATAACTACCTCGTTGCTTAAGCTGTTCAGGATTTTGTTGCGGCGTATTTTTCAATAACCGCCAGTTTTTTCTGTAATGCCTTGTCCACCAGCGCCGGAAAAAGCGCATTTAACCGGACAAAAAGTTGTTCCGGCCAGCCCAAAAAGCGCCGGCTTTGTGATGCTTTTAATTGAGATAACAGCGCTGCTGCCACTTGCTCCGGGCTATCCATCTGATTACCCAGCTGCTGATTCATTGCCACCACAGCAGCACTGTTAATGCCGGTATGGGTGGCGCGGGGGGCAAAATAAAGCACCTGAAGTTTACCGGCGCCAAGCTCGCGTTTTAGCGCCTCAGTAAAACCACGCAGGCCAAATTTGCTGGCGCAATAACCGGAGAATCCCGGATAACCTATGCTGCCAAAAGCTGAACCCACATTCACAATAAAGGCATCAGCCTGTTGTTGCAGCTGCGGCAACAGCTGCTGACACAATTGCATAGGGGCCAGCAGATTCACCTTGATTTGTGCGGCGTAATCCTGCTGTGCCACCATGTCAAACTGGCTGATACCGGCATTATTGATAAGACCATGCAATGCACCTTGTTGCTGGCAAAAAACCTGTAACCGGCGTAAAGCTTTTTCATCGGTAATGTCGGCGCTGAAAACTCTGTGTTGCCCCGGCAATTGCTGACGTAATCGCAATAACGCTTCGCTGTCACGGCTAACCAGAATCAATTCAGCTCCGGCTTTGGCAAGCTCCATCGCTATAGCCTGGCCTATACCACCTGTTGCCCCTGTTAATAAAATGGTTTTACCTTTGATGTTCATCAGACAAGCTCCCCGGGCATTGTGATCGCCGTTTTGCTTAAACCATGATTGGCATCAAGGCTGAAAAAAATGTCGCCATACAGCCGGTAAAAACGTTTTGCCGCATGAATGATCAGTTGTTGTTCTTGCTCATCAACAATTTTGTCCATCAGGCTTTTGAAAAACTTAATGTGCTCCTGATCCAAAGCACCATGTGACGTCAGGTAACTAAAGGCTTTTTTCGGCAATTGCAGTTTATTGGCGATGGTACCGGCAGCATGGTCGGCCAGTGCTGTGGAGGTGCCTTCCAGCACCAGCACCATACCAAAAAAACACAAAGGACTGATGCGACGCACAGCGTCATAGGCGTAAGCCACCATCATTTCAGTGGCAAAAGCCGGTGTACTTGTCCGCGCCGCTTCCTTGTTGTAACCACAATGCGCGATGTCATTGAGGATCCACTCCTGATGGCCAAGCTCTTCTTCGATATATTCAGCCACGGCATTGCGCAGCCACTCTTTGGATTCCGGCAATAAAGCGCCCACTGACATCAATAGCGGCGTGGTATGTTTTACATGGTGATAAGCCTGCTGCAAAAAAGCGACATAATCATCCAGACTGATTTCACCGTGAAAACAGCGATGAATAATAGGCGCAGACAATAAATAATCACGTTCGGCCTGAGTGGCATCAATCAATTGCTGGTGAAAACTCATAAAAACTCCTGACATCAAATACAAGAAGTTGCTGCACAACCAGTACCCGCAGTAGGTACTGACAATTCAGTGTGCTCCGGCTGGTACATGGCAGCTATTTCGGCCTGATAACGTTCAGCTATCGGCACACGTTTTGGTCTTTGGTTGGCGGTTAAAGTGCCGTCGGACTCAGACAAAGGAGCTGACAGCAGATGATATTTGTGTACCCTGGCATAATCGGGTAAAGATGCATTGACGCTGTTTAACCAGCTTTGCAGCGCTTCGCGGCATAGTTGTGGCTGAGCGCTATATAACAAAGCCGTACAATAGGGTTTGGCATCACCAAACAACACGGCCTGCTGCAACAAGCCATTTTTTAACAACTCGGCTTCCACCCATTCCGGGTGAATATTGCGGCCAAAACTGGAAATCAACAGGTTCTTTTTGCGACCTTTGATCTGCAAATCACCGTCCGCTGACAGACTGGCCAAATCACCTGTCGCCACCCAGCCAGACTCCGGCTCAGTCTTAGTTGCGCTTTCTGCCGACACTGTAGTGTTGTTGTCTGATAAATACCCCAAAAATGGGGTTTTCACCCAAAGTTCACCCCCGACAATTTTTAGCTGTAGGTGCGGCAGTGCTTTGCCAACAGCAAGCAATTCCTGCGAAGTTGCAGTGACAGCGTTATGTGTTGACAAAGCCACCACAGAACCACATTCACTTAAGCCATAACCCTGATAAACCGGCAAGCCAACTTTGGCCGCTGCTGTTAATAGTTCAGGTGCAACCCGGGCACCACCAACCGCAATAAATAATAAAGTTTTTGGTGCTTGCCAGCCTTGTTGACAAGCCAGCACCAGCAGCTGCAACAGCTCTGGCACCAAAATCAGGGTCTGAGGCTCTGTGCTGCTGATCAGCGCCAGCAATTTTTGTGGTTGGGTAAGACTGCTGCCGGTAAAACCTCTGTTGTGTTCTTCGGTGAGCAACACTTCGCCACCGGCCAGCAAAGGCGCATAAATACCGGCAATATTTTCCAGCAAAGTACTGAGTGGCAATAAACACAAGTGCCTTGGTTGCTTAATGCCAATACGCTCCACCAGACTTTGCGCCACCTGAAACTGGGTTGCGGCCGACAAACAAACACCTTTAGGTGTGCCGGTTGAACCTGAAGTAAAGGTAATTTTCTGACAACCTTGTGGCAACACCGGCTTCGCTTTCATTTCGCCGGTAAAAAGCTCAGCTTGTACTTGATACTGGTAGATCCACAAGCCGCCATACCGAGTGCACAGCAAATAACCGGCTTGTTTCAGTTCGGTGCTGCTGACGATGACATCAGGCTCAACTGATTGTAATACGTGAGAAATCTGGCTTTCACTCAGATAGGTCGGCAAAGGTACCAATACGGTTTCATTGGCAATACAAGCTAAATCCAGCAGCACCCATTCAACATTGCCAGGGCTTAACAACACCACTTTTTTTGCCTGCAGTGTGTTCAACTGCAATTGCCATTGTTGCACTCTGAGCATCAGTTGACTGAGATCCAGACTTTCACCACTTTGCACGTCTGTGAGTTTTGCCGTTGCCGGGAAATTCAGTTTCATACACAAACTCCACTTTCGGCAAACTGCCGGGCTTTGGCTGCTGTTATCAAAGCAGGAACTTTGTGTAATTGCACAGTCTCAGGCGATGGTACCGGCGCTCCGGCCTGCTCAAGGCTCAGTCCACTGACAGTGGCATGCAAGGCAGGCCAGAACTGGCGCGGTAACGCCAATAAACGTGGTGATTGAGCAATCAACGCCATCGCCTGTGTTAAATCGAGGGCACAGACTTTTGGATGGCTCTGGTAATAACTGCCCCAGCTGTTGGCGGCTTCGCCTAAACGGCTGGCATCGCCATCGGCTAAGTAGGTAAGCTCAAGCCCATGGCGCTGCAATAACGCCTGTACCTGCTCTGTTGCACAACACACCAGCTGGCGATAACCCAGTTGGTGTAAAGCATAAGCCAGCACCACAAACAGCAATAAAGTGTATTGGCGGTTGGCAGAAAACAGATTGCCAATTTCCACCACCTCGTCTCTTTGGGTATTAATGCCAACCGACTGCAAGATGGAGCAGATATCGGCATCGAGGTATTGCTCAACAAACAAAGACTGGTTCTGACCGCTGCGAATACCTAAGACCGCCTGCCACTCTCCCCGAGCTGACACTGCCAGTAAATCAGGCATAAAATTCCGGACTTCGGCACCATAAGCCCCGGCAAAACCACGGGCAATAAAATCTTGTAATGAAGCGCGAGCCGGATCTGCAGCATTCAGCAATAACAACTTTGCCTGACTGCCGGCATCTGTTGTTGCGCTTGTGGTCGTTGTATCCGGTGTGACTGCCTGCGGCTGCCCAAGGGAGGAATTGTCAAATTGTAACTGCAGTGCCACCATCATCATCTCCAACTTCGGATTATGTTGGTGATTCTGGCTGCTGAAACTTAAAACAACCTTAAGCCGGAAATGTCGTGTTTTAAATAGGCCAAATAAATGAGAGGGAGCAATTTAAAGATGTAACAGCATACTGCAGAACTTCGGCAGGCAGCATCAAGACTTAACCAGCTTGCAGTATTTAAGCGACGGTATAAATCATGATGAAATCGCAGAAAGTTGCGGCTGTTCACTATCGGCAACCACCTGATAAAAAGCACATTACAGCTCTTCTGTACAATGGCTACACCTTATTTTTCGTTCGCAGAAACCGTGCAAGCACCAGGCCTTTTATAGGAAAACCTTACCCAAAACACATCCATTGACAGTGCATATTACGAGATGTTAGTTTCCAATATGATGACTTGTCAGTACAGATATCGAACACTTAAAGGAACGTTCTGTGAAAACTATATTTTTATCTGGCATGGCTTTGGTGCTGCTGCTTTTTGTAAATAACGTCATTGCAAACAATAACGAGCAAGAATCAAAACCCGTCGCGAAGTTTGATATCGCTCAAAGCATCAAAGAACATGCCCGTTATTTTGGTTTTACCAATACCAAATCATATCTGCATTTTGCGCACCAGCTGGAAAGACTGGTCAGCGGTGACGCATCGATTGGTAGCCCACTCAATGAAGATCCAAGATATCTCAGTACTATTGGTGCTCGGCGTGCTGCAAATGAATTAAGTGACACTGAAAAACGTCAGCTTTCAGAAATGATGAATGAACGTAAAAATGCATTGGCCGCTTATTTAGGAGTACCAGCGAAGGATGTTTATCGTTTAATGGACGCCTATTTAGATTACACCAAGCTACAACGGAATGTTTTTTCTGCTCACTATATGGCTTCCGCTGCGCCAAAAGATGAAAAAGATCAATAAATAGCGATTATCCAGACGAGCACTGCGGCTGAAAACTCCAGAGATGGCTATCTCGAATTGATCATTTGGGACATGGCAGTCGATGCTGACATTCCACAGTACACTGCATTTTATGTATTTTTCGAATCCAGTGGTACTTACCAAGAATATAAATACAAAAACTACTCAGGTTCGTGGGCTACAACAGGTAAATTAGCATATATAGGGGATGAAAGTGCCGAAGGGTCAATTATCCCGCAAAATTAACCATTCTCCAGCGCAAGAAAACCAGCAGCAATAAAAGCCTGAAATCCTAATTTGAACTCGCAGCTAAATCATAAAAAACGCCTATTTGCGGTTCTTTATAGCTCAAGAGGCGATACAAAGCCCAAGCCCGACAGATCTTCAGGACAAACCTTAAATACAAAGTTCCGATATCCATAAAAAAACCCGCCATCAGGCGGGTTTTTTAAACACTCAAAACTAAAAAGCTATTACCAGCCAGTCAGTTCACGCAGTGCTTTACCGATGTCTGCCAGAGAACGTACGGTTTTCACACCAGCGTCTTCCAGAGCACGGAATTTGTCATCAGCTGTACCTTTACCACCAGAGATGATGGCGCCAGCGTGGCCCATGCGCTTACCAGCTGGTGCAGTTACACCGGCAATGTAAGACACGACAGGTTTGGTCACGTGAGCTTTGATATAAGCAGCAGCTTCTTCTTCAGCAGTACCACCGATTTCACCGATCATGATGATGGCTTCAGTCTGTGGATCTTCCTGGAATAATTTCAGGATGTCGATGAAGTTAGAACCTGGGATTGGGTCACCACCGATGCCTACACAAGTAGACTGGCCGAAACCTTCGTCAGTAGTTTGTTTTACAGCTTCATAAGTCAGAGTGCCTGAACGTGAAACGATACCTACTTTACCTGGCTTATGGATATGGCCTGGCATGATACCGATTTTACATTCGCCTGGCGTGATAACGCCTGGGCAGTTTGGACCAATCATACGTACGCCTTTACGGTCAACGTATTCTTTGGCAAACAGCATATCGATAGTCGGGATACCTTCAGTGATACATACAATCAGCTCTAAACCAGCATCAGCGGCTTCGATGATTGCATCTTTACAGAAAGGTGCCGGAACATAAATCACAGTGGCAGTTGCGCCAGTGGCTTCAACTGCTTCTTTTACTGTGTTGAACACTGGTAAACCAATGTGCGTCGTGCCGCCTTTACCCGGGCTTACACCACCAACCATTTTGGTGCCGTATTCCAGCGCCTGAGTTGAATGGAAAGTACCCTGGCTACCGGTGAAACCCTGACAGATGACCTTAGTGTCTTTGTTGATGATAATAGACATTATTTGCCCTCCGCGGCTTTCACAACAGCTTTTGCAGCTTCAGATAATGAGTTAGCAGCAATGATGTTCAGGCCAGAGTTTTGCAACTTCTGTGCACCTAATTCAGCGTTGTTACCTTCTAAACGCACCACGACTGGTACGCTTACACCCACTTCTTCAACAGCACCAATGATACCTTCAGCGATCATGTCGCAACGAACGATACCACCGAAGATGTTGACGAATACTGCTTTTACAGCTGAGTCAGACAGGATGATTTTGAATGCTTCGGTCACGCGCTCTTTAGTTGCGCCGCCGCCAACGTCCAGGAAGTTTGCTGGTTGGCCACCGCTTAATTTCACGATGTCCATAGTACCCATAGCTAAACCGGCACCGTTCACCATACAACCGATGTTACCTTCTAAAGCAACATAGTTCAGTTCCCACTGAGCAGCACGGGCTTCACGCTCGTCTTCTTGTGATGGGTCATGGAAAGCACGCAGTTTTGGCTGACGGTACAGCGCATTGCTGTCAGCAACCAGTTTAGCGTCTAAGCAATGCAGGTTACCGGCTGAAGTAATTACCAACGGGTTTACTTCAATCAGCGCGATGTCCAGATCAACAAACATCTTGGCGAGGCCCAAATAGATGTTGGTGAACTGTTTGATTTGTGTGGCGTTTAAGCCCAGCTTGAAGCCGATTTCACGCGCCTGGAATGGCTGAGCGCCAACCAGCGGATCAACCGCCATCTTAATAATTTTTTCTGGTGTTTCTTCAGCGACTTTCTCGATGTCTACACCACCTTCAGTCGACGCCATAAATACAATGCGACGGCTTGAACGGTCTACCACGGCACCCAGGTACAGTTCTTTTTCGATATCTGTACAGGTTTCTACCAGGATCTTGCTGACAGGCTGACCTTTTTCGTCAGTTTGGTACGTAACCAGATTTTTACCCAACCAATTTTGAGCAAAGTTACGGATTTCTTCTTTAGAAGAAACTAATTTCACACCGCCCGCTTTACCGCGACCACCAGCGTGAACCTGAGCTTTCACTACCCACTTGTTTCCACCAATACGATCTGCTGCTTCTGCTGCTGCCTGTGGAGTTTCTTCCGCATAGCCTTCAGATACAGGTAAACCGTATTCGCGAAAAAGCTGTTTTGCCTGATATTCGTGCAAATTCATGGCTTCTTTCCGTTTTTCTATTGATTGTAGCCGCCCTTTCGGTGCGGCCAGACCCATTGGATAATGGCCTTATGGCTATATCCAGATGATTTAAAAGGCTGCTAATAGCAGCCTTTCCGCTCGCTTATATTAGATATCCAACAGAATACGGGTTGGATCTTCTAATAATTCTTTTACTGTGACCAGGAAGCCCACAGATTCTTTACCATCGATGATACGGTGATCGTATGACAACGCTAAGTACATCATTGGCAGGATTTCCATCTTGCCATCTACTACCATCACGCGGTCCTGGATTTTATGCATACCCAGAATAGCGGATTGTGGTGGGTTGATGATTGGCGTTGACATCAGAGAACCAAAAACACCACCGTTAGTGATAGTGAAATTGCCACCCATCAGGTCGTCCATCGACAGTTTACCGTCGCGGCCTTTAATAGCTAAATCTTTGATGGCTTTTTCAATTTCAGCCAGATTCATTTTGTCGCAGTCGCGCAGAACCGGAGTAACCAGACCACGTGGCGTAGATACTGCAATGCTGACGTCAAAGAAGTTGTGATACACAATATCGTCGCCATCAATAGCAGCGTTCACTTCAGGGTAACGTTTCAGCGCTTCAGTCACAGCTTTCACGTAGAACGACATAAAACCTAAACGGATGCCGTGTTTTTTCTCAAACACGTCCTGATACTGCTTACGCAGTTCCATAATTGGCTTCATGTTCACTTCGTTAAAAGTGGTTAACATGGCCGTTGAATTTTTGGCTTCCAGCAGACGGTTGGCAATGGTTTTGCGCAGGCGCGTCATAGGCACACGTTTTTGTGAACGGTCACCCGCTACAGCAACTGGTGCAGCAACAGCAGGCGCAGCTTTAGCAGCCGGAGCCGCTGTTGCGCCAGACAGGAATTTTTCCACGTCTTCTTTCGTCACACGGCCGTTTTTACCAGAACCCTGGATTTTGCTGGCATCTAAGCCTTTTTCAGCAATCATGCGACGTACTGAAGGTGTTAACACTTCGTCAGCATCAGCAGCTGGTGCCGCTGCGGCAACTGGTGCTGCTGCCGGAGCCGCAGCAGCTGCTGTTGCACCTGCATTCAGATGACCAATCACCTGCTCTGCCAGCACTGTTGCGCCTTCAGCGTGGACGATTTCGCCCATCACGCCGTCAGCTTGTGCCACAACTTCTAAAACAACTTTGTCAGTTTCGATATCAACCAGAACCTGGTCGCGGCTGACGGCTTCACCTGTTTTTACATGCCAGGTAGCAATAGTTGCATCAGCAACGGATTCGGGTAGTACTGGGACTTTAATTTCCACTTTGTCACCTTTTTACAGATTGGTCTGCGTTTGTGTTCAGTCTTACAAAGCCAAAGCCAGCATAGGAAAACCCACACTGACCAGAAAATTTGCTGCAACCCAAGGTTGCAGCGATGTTTATCAGGTTACGAACCTTAAGCCAGCGTCAGCGCGGCATTAATCAGCGCTTGTTGCTGTTTGTTGTGTACCGACAGGTAACCCACAGCTGGTGACGATGAAGCATCACGGCCGGCATAAGTTAACCGGGCGCCATTTGGAATAGCGGCCCAGAAGTTATGCTGACTGCAATACCAGGCACCCTGGTTTTGCGGCTCTTCCTGACACCAGACAAAATCGGTCACGTGCTGATATTGCGCCAGCACTTTGGCCATTTCGTCTTGCGGGAATGGGTATAACTGCTCAACACGCACAATAGCAATGTTGTTCAGGCCACGTTTACGGCGCTCTTCCAGCAGGTCGAAATACACTTTACCGCTACAGAACACCACACGTTTTACGTCTTTGGCTTTGATGTCGTCAATTTCGCCAATCACGTTGTGGAATTGGCCTGATGCCAACTCTTCCAAAGTTGATGTTGCCAGCGGATGACGCAGCAAGGACTTTGGTGACATGACAATCAGCGGACGGCGCATTGGGCGCACCATCTGACGACGGATCATGTTAAACACCTGAGCCGGTGTGGTCGGAACCACTACCTGCATATTGTGATCAGCACAAAGTTGCAGGAAACGCTCTAAACGGGCTGAAGAGTGCTCCGGACCCTGACCTTCATAACCATGAGGCAATAACAATGTCAGACCACAGAGACGGCCCCACTTTTGTTCGCCTGAACTTAAGAACTGGTCAATCACTACCTGAGCGCCGTTGGCGAAGTCGCCAAACTGGCCTTCCCAAATCACTAAAGCGCGCGGTTCAGCTGTGGCATAACCGTATTCAAAAGCCAGTACTGCTTCTTCAGATAAAGCAGAATCATAAACCTGGAATGGGCCCTGCTCAGGACTTAAATGCTCAAGCGGCGTATAAGTGCTGGCGTCGTTTTGATTATGCAGTACTGCATGGCGGTGGAAGAAAGTACCACGGCCTGAGTCCTGACCGACAATACGGATACGGGTGCCTGAACCTACTGTCGCAGCGTATGCCAGAATTTCAGCAAAACCCCAGTCGATCTTCTTCTCGCCTTTGAGCATTAAAGCGCGGTCTTCGTAAACCTTACCGACCTGACGTTGCAAGCTGTGTTCTGCCGGAACTTTAATGGCTTGTTGACCCAAAGCGACCAAGTCTGCCACTGACAGACTGGCATCGTAAGCTGTAGTCCAGTCATGACCTAAAAATGGTGTCCAATCAACAGCAACTTCGGTCATTGGTTTCCATTCTTCAACCACACAGTCGCCTTTATCCAGCGCGTTGCGATAGTCATCGACCATTGCCTGCACTTCAGCGCTGGTGAACTGACCAGCTTTGATTAGCTTATCTGCATAAAGCTCACGCGGCGTTGGATGTTTTTTGATTTTCTGGTACATCAAAGGCTGAGTTGCATTTGGCTCGTCGGCTTCGTTGTGACCGTTACGACGGTAACAAACCAGGTCAATCACCACGTCACGTTTAAAGGTATTGCGGTAATCTACAGCCAGCTGAGCGACAAAAACTACAGCTTCAGGGTCGTCACCGTTAACGTGGAAAATTGGCGCCTGCACCATTTTAGCGATGTCAGTACAATATTCGGTAGAACGGGTATCTTCAGGATTTGAAGTGGTGAAACCCACCTGGTTGTTAATCACCAGACGAATAGAACCACCCACCTTAAAGGCGCGGGTCTGAGAGATGTTAAAGGTTTCAGCTACCACACCCTGACCGGCAAAAGCAGAGTCACCGTGAATAGTAATAGGCAAAGCCAAAGAACCATCGGTACAACCACGACGGTCTAAACGGGCACGCACTGAGCCCATCACCACAGGGTTTACAATTTCTAAATGTGACGGGTTAAAGGCCAGCGCTAAATGTACATCGCCGCCTTTGGTGGCGAAATCTGATGAAAAACCCATATGGTATTTCACATCACCGGCACCAACCACTTCATATTTACCGGCGAATTCGTCAAACAATTTGCTTGGGTTTTTACCCAGCACGTTAATTAACGTATTCAGACGACCGCGGTGTGCCATACCAATAATGCAGTCTTTGGCGCCTTGTTCACCGGCACGGTGGATCATGGCTTTGAGCATTGGCACCATGGCATCGCCGCCTTCCAGACCAAAACGTTTGGCTCCCGGGAATTTGGCTGATAAATAACGTTCCAAACCATCAGCGGCAACCAGACCTTTGAGAATCTGTGCTTTAGTGGCTTTGTCATAATTTGGTGTGGAACGCACTGATTCTAAACGTTGTTGGATCCAACGTTTTTCATCCGTAGACACTATGTGCATATATTCAGCACCGATAGAACCACAATAAGTAGTCTCCAGCGCTTTTACCAGTTCACCGAGTTTCATGGTTTCAGTGCCGGCAACAAAAGAGCCGACATTAAACTCAGTGTTAAAATCATCCTGGCTTAAATCATGAAATGACAACTCCAGATCACGGACACGTGGACGTTTCCAAAGTTCCAGTGGATCCAGTTTGGCATGTTGGTGGCCACGGAAACGGAAAGCATTGATAAGTTGCAGAACTTTCACCTGACGGCTGTCACCACCGCCATTTGCCACCACCACTTCGCGGTGTTTATTTTTGGCAAGTTCAGCAAACTGCTGACGGATATCGGAATGCCGCGATTCCAGTTCGACACCATCAATTTTTGGTAATTTTGCGAAAAATTCGCGCCATTCATCACCAACACTGGTAGGTTCAGCTAAGTAGGATTCATAGAGTTCATCAACATAGGCCATGTTGCCACCGCCAAGATGAGAAGACTCCAACCACGCCTTCATTACACCTTCGTGCATTTACTTTCCCTTATCTCGAAGCACCTGGAAAAAAGTAGCAAAAAAATAGCCATGGAACAGGTTTGATGGCTATTTTTTCCTGGTTGGCGGGCACTTCACAAGCTGTCCGCCACAAATTGTCAAAAACTGTTGTTACGAAAGGGGCGCTTTACAGCGCCCGGTTTAATAACATTGATTTGATTTGACCAATGGCTTTGGTCGGGTTCAAACCTTTTGGACATACGTTGACACAGTTCATGATACCGTGGCAGCGGAATACGCTGAAAGCGTCGTCCAAATCGTTTAACCGTTGTTCTGTGGCGGTGTCACGGCTATCCGCCAGGAAGCGGTAAGCATGTAACAAACCAGCAGGGCCAATGAACTTGTCAGGGTTCCACCAGAACGATGGGCAAGACGTAGAACAACAGGCACACAGAATACATTCGTATAAACCGTCTAACTTAGCTCGTTCTTCCGGCGATTGCAGATATTCACCTGCCGGCGGTAAGTCGTTATTGATTAAGTACGGTTTTACTTTCTCGTATTGAGTATAAAACTGAGACATATCAACCACTAAGTCACGCACTACCGGTAAGCCCGGCAGCGGACGGATCACCAATTTGCCGCCTTTACCTTTACCTAAAGCAGATAAAGGTGTAATGCAGGCCAAACCATTTTTGCCGTTCATATTCAGACCGTCTGAACCACACACACCTTCACGGCAGCTGCGACGGAATGATAAGGTTGGGTCTTGTTCTTTTAATTTCAATAGCGCGTCAAGCACCATCATGTCGCGGCCTTCCGGATTATCCAGAACATAGTCCTGCATCCGTGGCGCTTTGTCGACGTCAGGGTTGTAGCGATAGACAGAGAATACTAACTTCTTCATTCTGCATCCCTCTTAGTACGTACGTGCTTTAGGCGGGAAAGCGTCACGGAACTTAGGTTCCATATTCACTTTACGCTTAAACATTGATTCAGTATCTGGCGTGTAGACGCTGTGGCATAACCAGTTTTCGTCGTCACGGTCCGGGAAGTCAAAACGAGCGTGGGCACCACGGCTTTCTGTTCTGTAGTTGGCTGCAACTGCAGTAGAAAATGCGGTTTCCATCAGGTTGTCCAGTTCTAAACATTCAATACGCATGGTATTAAAGTCTGAGCTCTTGTCATCCAGACGGGCATATTTCAGGCGTTCACGAATAACTTTTAACTGCTCTAAACCTTCAGCCATCGCAGCACCTTCACGGAATACCGAGAAGTTCAGTTGCATACATTGCTGTAAGTCTTTTTTGATTTGCACTGGATCTTCACCCTGACCTGGCTTGCTGTCTTCCCAACGTTGAGTACGGGCTAAAGCAGCTTGCAGATCCGAGTCAGAAGCAGCACGGTATTCAGATGTTGCAGAGAGGGCTTCACCCAGGTGTAAACCAGTGGCGCGACCGAATACAACTAAGTCTAACAAGGAGTTACCACCTAAGCGGTTGGCACCATGTACAGACACACAAGCGATTTCACCACAAGCGAATAAACCAGGCACTACAACTTCAGAACCGTCAGCTTTTGGATGAATCACCTGGCCATGAACGTTGGTTGGAATACCGCCCATCATATAGTGACAAGTTGGGATTACCGGAATTGGCTCTTTTACCGGGTCAACGTGAGCGAATGTTTTCGACAGTTCACAGACACCTGGTAAACGGCTTTCTAAAACTTCAGCACCTAAGTGGTCCAGTTTCAGTTTGATGTGTGGACCCCATGGACCATCACAACCACGGCCTTCACGGATTTCAGTCATCATAGAACGAGCTACAACGTCACGACCCGCTAAGTCTTTGGCGTTTGGTGCATAACGCTCCATAAAACGCTCGCCGTCTTTATTTAATAAATAACCACCTTCGCCACGACAACCTTCAGTTACCAGGGTACCGGCACCTGCAATACCTGTCGGGTGGAATTGCCACATTTCCATATCCTGCAGCGGCACACCGGCACGCAGTGCCATACCCACACCGTCACCGGTGTTGATGTGCGCGTTTGTGGTAGAGGCGAAGATACGGCCTGCACCACCAGTAGCCAGAACTACTGCACGGGATTTAAAATAAACAATTTCACCGGTTTCGATTTCAATGGCAGTACAACCTACCACGGCGCCGTCCTGGTTTTTCACCAAGTCCAGTGCATACCACTCAGAAAATACCTGAGTTTTGTTTTTTACGTTTTGTTGGTACAGCAGGTGCAATAAAGCATGACCGGTACGGTCTGCTGCAGCTGCGGTACGGGCGGCCTGTTCGCCACCAAAGTTTTTCGACTGACCACCAAAAGGACGCTGATAAACACGGCCGTTCTCAAAACGAGAGAAAGGTAAGCCCATGTTTTCCAGTTCAGTAATGGCTTCAGGGCCAGTTTTACACATATATTCAATAGCGTCCTGGTCACCGATATAATCGGAACCTTTGACGGTATCAAACATGTGCCATTCCCAGTTGTCCGGGTGAGAGTTACCTAACGCAACAGTGATACCACCTTGCGCAGATACAGTGTGAGAACGGGTTGGGAATACTTTGGATAACAAAGCACAGGTTAAACCTGATTCAGTAATTTGCAGAGCGGCGCGCATACCTGCACCACCTGCGCCTATTACCACGGCATCAAATTCGCGTACTGGAATATTCAATTAAGCACCCCACAGAACAAACAGGCCAACAGCGACATAACCAAAAGCGATGGTGTACAACACAAATTGCAGCACAGCGCGTAATGTCGATGATTTTACATAGTCGGTCAGTACCTGCCACAAACCAATTTTGGTGTGAACAGCAATACAAACCAATGCCAGTAAGGTGAAGGCTTTCACCAGAATATTAGAAAATAAGGCTTTCCAGCCTTCAAAAGTAATTTCCGGGGTGCACAGGAAATAACCGAGGATAAAAAAGGTATACAGCGTTAAAATGACGGCTGTTGCGCGTAATGAAACGTAATCTTGTACGCCATCACGCTTTAATGATGCTTGATTCAGAACCATAACCAGACTCCAGCTAATACGGCCAGTACAAGCCACAACGCTATAGCTAATTTAGCGCTGAGTTTGCCCGACTCTAACTCTTCCCAATGGCCCATATCCATGATCAGGTGGCGTACGCCGCCGACCAGGTGATAAATCAGCACAGTGATGGTACCCCAGGCGATGAACTTGGCGACAAAAGAAGTCATGACTTCTTTTACCAGTGCAAAACCTTCGGCAGAAGACAGGGATACTGCCCAAGCCCAAATCACGAAAATCAGCGCAAAAAACATTGCCACGCCGGTTACACGATGCAGGATAGAAGCAGTTGCCGTTACCGGCATGGATATAGTGGTGAGATCAAGATTTACAGGTCTTTGCTTTTTCACAGTTTCTTGCCTATCGACGCCCTATTCTGAGCTTTGTTGTCATTATACGTTGCTGCATAAACAGTCAACACCCAATGGATATACAGGCTACAGCGCGGAGTGGTTCAGCCCAATTTTTTATCTATCGGTCAGTGAACTGATTTAGAACCCGCAACAGTATATATTTCACAAGTGTGGATTACAATTTATGTTTAATTTTGTTGAAGAAAATCCACGCTTGACAGGGTAAAGCTTCTGGCAGGATTGGCAATTCGACTAGAGTCGAATACTTATTATGCAGTTAAGCATTAAAATTGACTTTTAGGGTCCAGTTGCGGGTAGAATAAGAATTCCTACCGGTTAAACCAATAACAACACAGGAGAAATCCAATGGCAGATAAAAAAGCTGTCGTGCATATCGAAGGCCTGGCGCCTATCGAACTGCCAATTTACTCGGGCACGGCAGGCACAGATGTAATCGATGTACGCGCCTTGGGTCAGCACGGTTACTTCACCTTCGATCCTGGCTTTATGTCAACAGGCTCTTGTGAATCAAAAATCACTTATATCGACGGCGACAACGGCGTGTTATTACACCGTGGTTACCCGATTGAGCAGTTGGCTGTAAAATCGGATTATCTGGAAACCTGTTATTTGTTATTGGAAGGCGAATTGCCTACCAAAGCTCAGTATGACAACTTCACCCATGTCATTACCCGTCATACTATGGTGCATGAAAAGCTGGCGTCATTCTTCCAGGGTTTCCGCGTAGATGCACACCCTATGGCAATGTTATGTGGTGTGGTTGGCGCTATGTCGTCTTTTTACCACTCAGATTTAAACGTAAATGACCCTGAGCAGCGTAAACGTTCTGCCCACCGGTTAATTGCCAAGCTACCAACTATTGCTGCCATGGCGTACAAATATACGATTGGTCAGCCATTTGTGTACCCACGTAACGAATTAAGCTATGCCGAAAACTTCCTGCATATGATGTTTTCGGTACCTGCTGAAGATTACAAAGTGAGCCCTATAGTGGCAAAAGCCATGGACCGCATTTTTATGCTGCATGCGGACCACGAGCAAAATGCGTCAACTTCCACAGTACGTTTAGCCGGTTCTTCAGGTGCTAACCCTTATGCCTGTATCGCCGCAGGTATTGCATCTTTATGGGGCCCTGCCCACGGCGGTGCCAACGAAGCTTGTTTGGTGATGCTGCAGGAAATTGGTTCAGTTGAGCGCATCCCTGAATTTGTTGCCCGTGCTAAAGATAAAAACGACTCTTTCCGTCTGATGGGTTTTGGTCACCGTGTTTATAAAAACTTTGACCCACGCGCCAAAGTCATGCGTGAAACCTGCCATGAAGTGTTAAAAGAACTGAATATTAAAGATCCACTGCTGGACGTTGCGATGGAGCTGGAGCGTATTGCGCTGTCAGACCCATACTTCATTGAGAAGAAACTGTATCCAAACGTCGATTTTTACTCAGGCATTATCCTAAAAGCCATTGGTATTCCAACCAGCATGTTTACCGTGATTTTTGCAATGTCACGTACTGTCGGCTGGATCTCTCATTGGGACGAAATGTTGTCAGACAAAGGCCACAAAATTGGCCGTCCACGTCAGCTGTATACTGGTTATACCGCCCGTGATTTTGTTGATATCAAAAAACGTTAATCTGTGTATGTAAAAAAGCGCCCAAGGGCGCTTTTTTTTGCCCGCTATTTTTCAGCTGTTGTATTTTTTGGTGATATAGAGCCAAAACAGCAACTCTTCAACAGAGTGCTAAACTTGCTGCCTTTGGTAAAAAAGGGCAAAATCCGCCTTTATTTTTTGTACCTGCCAGGTGATCTTTGAGTTTTGACGTCAAGGCTTTTCGCAACGAGTTTGCATTTTTTCAGCAACATCCGGATTGGGTTTATCTGGACAGCGCCGCAACCATGCATAAACCCCTGGCGGTTATTGCGGCAGAACTGGCTTTTTATCAAAAAGATAACAGCAATGTGCATAGAGGCGCCCATCAGTTAAGCCAGCAGGCAACCACTTTGTTTGAACAAGCCCGCGACCAGATTGCAAAAGCGCTAAATGCCAAACGACGGGAAGAAATTATCTGGACCAGCGGTGCCACTCAGGCACTGAATATGCTGGCGTCCGGCTTGATGGGCACAGTGTTAAAACCAGGCGACCGTATTTTACTCACCGCGCTTGAACATCACGCCAATATAGTGCCCTGGCAATTTTATTGTCAGCAGCATGGAGTATTCATTGATGTAGTGCCACTGACGGCCGAACACGAGCTCGATTTACAAGCTTATCAACAACTGCTTGAATTAAAACCAAAAGTAGTTGCAGTGGCGGAAGTATCCAATGTGCTTGGCACCATTCAACCGCTTGAAAAAATAATCAGCCTTGCCAAAGTTGCCGGCGCTATCGCTGTGATAGACGGTGCTCAGGGTGTTGTACTGGCAAGGCCCGATGTCCAGACGCTTGGCGCTGATTTTTACGTGTTTTCCGGTCATAAACTCTATGGCCCCACCGGCATTGGGGTGTTGTATGGCCGTTATGAGCTGCTCGACTTACTAAAACCTTTGTGTTTTGGCGGTGAAATGATTAAAAGCGTCAGCTTTAGCGGCACTACACTGAACCAGTTGCCCTATCGGTTAGAGGCAGGCACACCCAATATTGCCGGTGCTATTGGTCTTGCAGCTGCGATGTGCTGGTTAAACAACTTTGATAGCGCAGCGCTTGCCGCACACAAACAACAACTTTTCACCAAGCTCTACCAGGGTTGTCTCGCCATCAAAGGCCTGGAACTGTTGTCACCACAGCAAAATAACGCCGGTATTCTGGCTTTAAATATTAAAGGTGAACATCCAACAGATGTGGCCGCAATTTTAAACGAACAAAAAATTGCGGTGCGCGCTGGTACCCACTGCGCTATGCCGCTGTTTCAGGCACTGCAATTACCAGGCGCTGTACGTTTATCATTGGCTGCCTATAACAACAGCCAGGACATAAATCGCACGCTGCAAGCACTAGAACAAACAGTGGAGTTATTGCAATGACTGCCCATGAGCTTATTTTGCAAAGTAAAGCGCCCTACCTTGCCATTGCAACGCACGAACTGCCAGCCATTGCAGCAAGCAGCGACTGGCAAAACAAATACCGTATTTTGATGAATCTGGGTAAACAACTGCCGGCTTTTAGCAGCGATCTTCAGCGTGACGAGTTATTAATTGCCGGTTGCGACAGCAAAGCCTGGTTGTTGCATCAATTTGATGGCATCACACAAACACACTATTGGGCTTTTGACAGTGAAGCGCGGGTGGTGAAAGGTTTGGTGGCTCTGGCTATTTGCCAGCTAAACGGCTTGCCTAACAACGAGTTAGCGCAGCTGGATTTCACTTCCTTGCTGAAGCCGCTTGGACTTTATCAGAATATCAGCCCATCCAGACAAAATGGTTTACAGGCTGTACTTGATAAAATGGCCAGTCAAATCAAAGCCGCAAACTAAACCAAAACAGCAAATCAGCGGCACAGCTTCAGGCTGTGCCAAATCATTGTTTTTAGATTGGTTTTTTGGTTTAGCTGTTTGATATTACGGATTCGGCTTTGGCCGCCAAAGCCGCTTCTTTTGCCGCCACATTGGCTTTATCGGCCAACTTTCGAAGCACCCTGGACACAGCCACAAAAGCAAAACTGGCGGTCACCACTGTCACAGCACCAAAACCACCACTACAATCCAGCCGCATTGCTGTTGGTTGTTCATCAGTCACTTCAGGTTTAGCCAGACAAACAGTGCCATCCGCTGCCGGATAACTTAGTTGTTCCGTAGAATAAACCGCATCTATGCCAAAACGACGTTTGATATTGCGGCTGTAGTTATAGTCTCGGCGCAGGTTATTGCGCACCTTGGCGAGCAAAGGGTCATTGATGGTCTGGGTTAAATCAGCCAGCTGAATTTGAGTGGGATCGGTCTGACCACCGGCGCCACCTATGGTGACCAACGGAATTTTATTACGTTTACAATGGGCTATCAGCGCAGTTTTGGCTTTGATGGCATCAATGGCATCAATCACATAACTAAAATCAGGCTGCATGAGTTCAAACATATTGTCGGCGGCAATAAAGTCCGTCACCTGATGCACCACACAAGCAGGATTAATTTGTAAAATCCGCTCTGCCATCACCGCTACTTTATCCTGACCAATAGTGTCAGAAAGTGCATGCAGCTGACGATTGACATTGCTGATACAAATATCATCCAAATCAATCAAGGTGATTTCACCAATACCAGAGCGCGCCAGCGCCTCTGCGGCCCAGCTACCCACACCGCCTATACCCACCACACACACATGCGCCTTGGCAAAAGCTTCCAGCGCAGCAGTGCCATACAAACGGCCAATACCGGCAAAACGTAATAAATAATCTGACATTTGTTGTGTTTTACACCTGAAAATTGCGCATAAGCGGCGCGTAACAAATCACTTTTTACCATAAAAGCGCAGCTGCTGTGCTGCGCCACCTTGTTGTTAAAAACCTTATGGTTAAAAACCTCGTAGTTAAAACCTTGTGGTTAAAAAACTTAAGCCGGCTTGTGCTGCCAATTTGGTTTTTGATAAAGCGGCCAATCCAGCAACCAGGGCGCTGCCCAGTTGCTTTTTAACTGTTGTTGCACAGCTGAAGTTAAAAAATATTGGCCGGAATCCGGTGCACAAACAAAACGCCAGTCCTGATTTTTATAATAAAAACAAAGCGCATACGCATGCAGATAAACCCTGTCTGAAGGGTCCGCCTGATACAGCTCGTCACCTAAAATTGGGGCAGAAACCGACTTTAACGCCACCCGGATCTGATGGGTTTTGCCGGTAAAAGGCTTAATCAAATACAACCTTAACCTTGCTGGCAAAGTCTCTTGTTCAGTGGCAAAACCTGCCGAAACAAAGCCTGTTGAGACAAAATAACTCACCGCCGGATTATCATGGCTGCTCAAGAGTTTATAAGCACCACGCCGGGCGGGCGCCATATCACCTTTGACCCAACCTTGTTTTTTAGTATTTTTACCTGTGCTCAGTGCCAGATAATATTTCTGAATTTTTTGTGCTGAGAATAACGCCGACAATTCTGCTGCGGTGTCTGAACTTCTGGCAAAAATAATCAGCCCTGAAGTGACTTTATCCAGCCGGTGCACCGGATACAGTGCATAACCTAACAGCGCAGCAGCCTGTACGACTAAACCAGCGCCTTCTTCTGAATGAAAACTAACTCCGGCTGCTTTATTCAGCACCACAAAATCAGCATGTTCAAATACCAGCTGAAATGTTGCTTCTGCTGAAACCGCTGCAACAGCATCTTCTTGCCCGCTCAAGCAACCAGCCCTTTGGCATAGAGATTGGCGTGGGCTAAATCTGCCGGCGTGTCCACACCCACAGGCGGCACTTGTGCTGCTTCAGCCACATGAATAGCTTCACCTTGCCATAACACTCTAAGCTGCTCCAGGCATTCAATCTTCTCGAGTTCTGACACTGGCCAGCTGACATAATCCTGAATAAAACCAGCACGATAAGCATAAATACCAATATGACGGCGGTATATTTGCGCTGTTTTGTCCGCATAAGCGCCATCGCGGTCAAAGGGCATCACACTGCGGCTGAAATAAAGTGCATAACCGTTTTTATCTGTGACCACTTTCACCACATTGGGGTTTTGCACTTCGGCAATGGCCGATACCGGCACCGACAAAGTCGCCATCCGTGCTTTATGCTGCCCCGACAAATTTTCTGCCACCTGACGGATAATGGCCGGTGGAATAAAAGGCTCATCACCCTGCACATTCACCACCACAGTGTCTTTGGCAAGTTTTAGAATATCCACCACTTCGGCCAGACGTTCAGTGCCGGATTGATGACTGGTTTTGGTCATCACCACTTTGGCGCCAAAATCCGCTGCCACTTTAGCTACGCGCTCATCATCAGTGGCAATCACCACCTCTGCGGCACCACTTTGTGTCGCTTGTTGCCACACCCACTGGATCATCGGCTTGCCGTTGATATCGGCCAAAGGTTTGCCAGGCAACCTGCTGCTGGCAAAACGCGCCGGTATCACCACTACAAAAGCCATGGTTCAACCTCAGCAGCGCTCAGCTCGCGGCTTTCTGAACTTAATAACACCGGAATATCCTGTTTCACCGGATAAGCCAGCCTGTCAAAAGTACAAATAAGCTGTTGATTTGTTTTATCAAGTTTCAGTCTGCCTTTACATAAAGGGCAGGCGATAATGTCTAATAGTGCAATATTAAAGGCCATAACGACTCCACAACTGTGTCAGTTTGGCCGCTAAAACATCCTGAGCGGCCTGAGGTAAACGGGCGGAAACGGGTAAATAAAACCAGTCAGATTTTGCAAAAGACCGGCATTTCACCGCATCTTTTTCGGTCATGAGCAAAGGCCCGGCAACATCGGCAAAATCTTCCGCCTGAAAAGCATAATGATCAGCAAAAAAGTGCGAAGCAGTGCTGTGATACCCCATTTGCGCTGCACTGCGGGTAAAACGGCGTGGATTGCCAATGCCACTGACGAGAGTCACGGCAGTGCCGGCAGCTAAATGCTGCTGCTCATTTAATAAAGCGCGGGCGCTTTGTGGCTGCAGTTCAAAGGTAAAAGGAGTCAAAGGACTTTTTACACTGTTGGACATCACTAAATCTGCCTGTGTTAACCGCCAGACACCTTCCCGTAATGGACCGGCTGGTAACAATAAACCATTGCCCAAACCACGGCTGCCATCCAGCAGAATAATTTCAATATCACGTGCCAATGCATAATGTTGCAGGCCATCATCGGACACAATAATGTTGCAGTCGCTGTGAGCCAACAAAAATTGTGCTGCCGCCACCCGGTTTGGACAGACCACCACAGGGCATGAACTCCGGCTTGCCAATAAATAAGGTTCGTCGCCGACAGTTGCGGGGCTGTCTTTTTGCACATCAACCAATACCGGCGCTTGCAGTTTTACGCCATAACCACGGCTGACAATACCGGGTTTCCAGCCTTGCTGGCGCAGGTAATCACATAACCATAAAGTGACAGGCGTTTTGCCGGTACCGCCCACCGAAATATTACCTATCACCAGCACAGGCGCTGCGACACGGTGTGATTTCAGCACACCGGTTTTAAACAGCAGTCGCCTGCTGGCGCTAAGCAATGCAAATACCAGACTCAGTGGCAATAACAACCAGCTCCAGCCAAAAGGCTGATACCAGCTGCGCTCCAGGCTGGTCATGCACTGTCTCCAAACTGCATTTTGTATAAGCTGGCGTAATAACCGTTTTGTGCCAGCAATTCGTGGTGATTGCCCCGCTCGACAATTGCGCCCTGATCCATCACTAAAATCACGTCGGCATTTTCAATGGTCGATAAACGGTGTGCGATAACCAGATTGGTGCGGTTTTTCAGAAGTTCATCCAAAGCCGCCTGAATTTTACGCTCGGACTCAGTATCCAAAGCCGACGTGGCTTCATCCAGCACCAACACAGGCGACTGGCGCAATAAAGCACGGGCTATGGCAATACGCTGACGTTGACCACCGGAAAGCGTCACGCCGTTTTCGCCAATTTCGGTATCCAGACCTTTGGGCATCTGGCCGGCGAATTCCATCACATGGGCTTTTTCCGCGACGTCCAATAAACGCTCTTTAGTTAACTCACCTTGAAAACCGTAGGCAATATTATTGGCGATAGTGTCGTTAAAAAGCACAACATGCTGGGAAACTACAGCAATCTGGCGGCGAAGTGAGTCTAAAGTGCAGTCTTTAGTGTTGATACCATCCAGCAAAATTTGGCCTTGCTCCACTTCATAAAAGCGGGGTAACAAGCTGGAAATGGTGGTTTTACCGCTGCCGGAGCGCCCTACCAAAGCCACGGTCTGACCGGCTTTAACACTAAAATTAATGTCTTTCAGCACTTGTTTGTCATGGCCGGGGTAACTGAATGTCAGAT